>NZ_JAPDHW010000005.1:0-139985 GCF_025971945.1 Chryseobacterium kimseyorum | reverse complement strand
ACTAAAAGACTGTTCCACTATCGGTGTAACAGTCTTTTTAGTTCTAATCAAATATTTTGGTGTTTTACAAACTCTTAAGTAAATGAAAAATTAAAAATTTAACAAAATTTCTCCTATTTGTATTGAATATAAATTAGCATTAGTATTAAGAGTTATTCATCAATTGCTAAATTATTGATTTAATCATACTTAAGTCTGAAAGATTGTCTGTGATATTTAGTTGGTCCATGTTTGATGAGTGCTTCACGATGGAATTTTGTAGCATAGCCAAAATTACTGTTCCAGCCATATTGTGGAAATTCTTTATGGAAATCTATCATCAGCTGATCTCTGTAGTTCTTTGCTAATATTGAAGCAGCAGCAATTGATAAAACTTTAGAATCTCCTTTGATGATGCATTCATGTGGTATATAATTGTAAGGATGAAAGCGATTACCATCAACTAAGATAAATTCAGGTCGAATTTTTAATTGATCTAAAGCTAAGTGCATGGCATGAATACTTGCATTAAGAATGTTATGCTTATCAATAAATGATGGGGGTAATTCTGCTATGGCAAAATCTACCGCATTATCCTTTATATAACTATCTAAAGCTAATCGTGTATTAAAATTTAACTTTTTAGAATCATTTATTAAATTTTGGTTAAAATTATCATCAATTATAACTGCCGCTGCCACCACAGGCCCACTTAAACAGCCCCTACCTACCTCATCACACCCTGCTTCAGTGTAAAATAAAGACCATTTTTTTACTAAATCCATAAAATTGCGTACTTTCAATATTAAAAACGTTACAATATTAAATATTTTTAACAAAACATTTGGTTATTTTAAGAAAGTTGTACATATTTGCAATAATAAAAAAATAATCAATTTAAATATGAAGAAATTAACAGCGAGTGTTCTACTGATAGTTTTATCATCATCTGTAGCAGTTGTAAATGCTCAACAGGTGCCAAATGATACAATTAGAGAAGGAAACATAGGCGAGGTGGTAATTACTGGTGCCTTAGGTATCACCAAAAAGGCAGATGCCCAGACTGCTGCTGTACAAGTGATAAGTAGTGATCAGATTACTGCAGCATCCAATCCAAGTGCAATATTTTCATTACAGGGTAAAGTGTCAGGTGTTAGTATTACCAATACTAATAGTAGTGTAACCGGTACTCCAAAGATCCAGATTAGAGGTATGAGATCTCTAACTGGTAATAACAATGCTTTGGTTGTTATTGACAATGTAATTTCATCAGCGGCAGCTCTTCAGCAGTTGTCTCCTGAATTGATTGAATCAATGAACATTCTAAAAGGATCTCAGGCAGCAGCTCTTTACGGTTCTGACGGGGTGAATGGTGTTGTTTTGGTTAATACAAAAAAAGGTTCAAAGGGAAGAATGAGAGTGACCTATAATGGGTCTATGGATTTTGAATCTGTTTTAAATACACCAGATAGACAAAGAAATTATGGACAAGGTTGGTATGGTGGAAAAATCAATGTTGAAAATGGTTCTTGGGGAGCAGCCTTCAATGGTCCTCTTGGGGGGCAAACGGTTGGTTATGGTATTCCACTTTATGATTTCAATGGTGATGGACATATTGATGTAAATGCAAATGATGATGCTGCAACACCAGATGATCCTGCAATGATTCAGTCTACTTATGCTCCTTTTGGTAAAAATAACGTTAAGGATTTCTTTAAGATTGGAACTGTTATGCAAAATGGTGTAACGGCTAATGTTGGAGATGAAAATAGTTATTTGTTAATGTCATTGGATCATTTGCAAAGAGAATTTGTTGTACCAGATGATAAAGTGAAAAGATTGTCAGCTTTTCTAAAGGCAGGTACGAAATTTGGTAAGTGGAATTTTGATGCAATTGTAAACTATACACGTCAAACTACAAATACAACTGATAGTAACTTGTATGAAGACTTATTACAATCTTCAGTTGATATTCCAATTACTAAGTACAAAGACTATACCGATAATGCTTATGCATGGAATATTTTCTACCAAAATCCTTACTGGGCTATAAAGCATCAAAGATATAACACAACTACTGATAGATTAAATTTAATTGGTACAGTTGGTTATAAAATTAATAAAAATATTGATGTATTATATAGATCAAATCTTCAATATGTTGGAAGTTTTAGTAATCAGTGGAATGATGGATGGACAAGTACTTTAGTTACTGATGCTGCCGCTATCAATTCATCATATTCTCAGTCTAGTGCCAGTCAATCTAAATATTATGGGGATTTATTAGTTAATTTCAACTATGATCTTACAGACGATTTAAATATGAAATTAAATTTGGGGCATAACTTCCAAAATTTCAGTTACAACACAACTTCAGCTGGAGGAACTGGTCTAATTATTCCTAATTTGTATCAAATCTGGAATTTATCAAACCCTACTAATCCTTATAATTTGGATAATACAAGAGGATCTTATAATTCTCAAGCTGTTTTCGCTAATTTAGATTTAGGATTTAAAGACTATCTTTTCTTGACTGCTACTGCTAGAAATGAATGGAATTCTGTTTTGCCAGAAGGTGAGAGAAGTTATTTCTTCCCGTCAGTTGGTGTAAGTTTTATTCCTACAAAAGCATTTGATTTCGGTGGAGAGACTTTGAGTTATTTAAAACTATATGGAAATATCAGTGGTACAGCAAATGCTTCTTCTGTTGGTAATTACAGTATTAGAAATTATTTTGGGTTAGGTGCAGGGTTTCCTTTCACTCCATCAGGAGGGTTAAGCTTCTTAGTTCCTACATCACAGACAGATCAGAATATCAGACCTGAGAAAGTATCTAAAAAAGAAGTAGGATTGTCATTTGGACTATTTAATAATAGAATTTTATTAAATGGTGCTGTTTACCAAGATGATACTACAGATATGATTACCAACAGAACAACTTCAGCAGCGTCAGGTATCGGTAGTTTGTTAACAAATGTAGGTAAATTAAGAAATAGAGGTATAGATGCGGATATTACAGTAACTCCTTTGAAATCACAGGATTTCAGATGGGATATTGGAGCCAACTTTACAACTTATGAAATGGAGGTACTTGACGTAGCGCCAGATACTGATAGAGTTGCTATTGGAGGTACGACTTTAGTTGGGATCTATGCAATTAAAGGTATGAAAGGTCTTCAATTGATGGGAACAGATTTCGTTCGTGACGATCAAGGAAGAGTTATTGTTGACGCTACTACTGGTAGACCATCAGTTACTTCTACATTACAAAATTTAGGTACAGTAAATTCTAAATATCAGTGGGGTTTCAATACAAGTATTAATTATAAAGGATTTAAACTGACAGCAACGGCAGATTGGAGAATCGGTGGAAAGATTACAACAGAGATTCTTCAGAATATGGCTTTCAACGGAACTTTACCTGACAGTGGTAATTTTGATAGAGAGGCTGGATTTATTATGCCGAACTCTTCATACCTTTCTGGAGGACAATATGTTAATAATACAAATGTGTTCTATCAGATTGCGGGAGGTACAGGAAATTCTTTATATGATGGTGTAGAGTATTACTATCAACAACAATTCGGAACTGTAGGTGCTAATCAAGTTGTTTCAGCATCATATTTCAAATTAAGAGAAGTAGCTCTTTCATATACGTTCTCTTCTGATGTTTTGGGTAACTCAGGAATTAATAGTTTAACTTTAGGTGTACATGCAAGAAATCCTTTTGTTAAGTACTCTGATTCAAACAAAAATTATGTTGATCCGGAATCAGCATATACTACAGGAAATGCACAAGGTTATGCAACAGTAGGGCAATATCCGTCAATAAAATCTTATGGTTTTAGTGTAAATGTTAATTTTTAATAAGAAAAAAATGAAAAAAATATTTTTATATTCATCGATTGCGCTTACAGCATTCGTGTCGTCATGTCGAGAGATGGATGATAATATATCTCCGAATAACGTAGATCCTGCTCTTATTTCACCTAGACAGACTTTAACAGCTGCAGAAAATTTAGTTTTTTCTGCCCAAGCAGGTCAAATAAATTCCTTATCTAATATTTGGACTAATACGTGGGCAGGTAATAATTTTTATTTTGGTAATCCTCTAACAAGAGAGTACTCACTGGATATTTCAAATACATTTAACACAGGTATTTGGACAAATAGTTATTATGCTGCGAATAATCTTCAGGTAATAATTGATAATGGAACATCTCTTCCATTGCATTCATCGATAGCAAGAATCTTGAAATCTTATACAATGCAGTATGTTGTAGATTTTTATGGTGATGTACCATATTCTGAAGCATTCAAAGGTCAGGAGAATTTGTCTCCAAAATACGATGATGATGCAAGTATTTATAGAGACCTAGTATTACAAATTAATAAAGCAATCGCAGATATTACTGCTGTACAGGCTGCTGGTATTACCGGTGATAATATTGTTACTCCTGCTGAAGATGCAATTTTCCAAGGAGATATGAATAAGTGGAAGCTATTCGCAAAGAACATTAAGCTTAAAATCCTGTTGAGACAATCTAAGGTTACGGATCCATCTGTAAAAAGTTTTGTCGATGCTCAGCTTCAGACACTTGCTACTGCGAATTCTGCAGACTTCTTTACGGGAGATGTTATTATTAATCCTGGATATAGTAATCAGAATTCATCTACACCAAATCCTTTGTTTAGTAACTATGGAGCAGTTAATTTCCAGGGAAGTGCAGTTAATATCAATGGATGGAGACTTTACAAAACGGCTCAATATTATGCAAATTCAGTAAATGGAACAACGTATGGTTCAGCTGCAGCTGATGCAAGAGGAGCAGTGATGTTTAGACGTATGTCTTCAAGTAATGCTGTTCAGCCAGCTAGTAGTGTTTTAGGTCTTAAACAAGGAGCACCTAAGTTGTCAGGTAATGAGTGGAATCTTGCATCTTTCATTGGATGGAAGTTTATTGGAAGCAATGCGACATCTCCAACTGCATACAATACCAATAATATTTATCGTATGACGCAGCTTGGTGATACTAGTTCTGGAGCTGCTATAGCTGATGCTGCTGCAGGAATGGATGGTTATTTAGCTTTAGGTTCTGAAAATAAACTTTTATTGGCAGAAGCAGCTACTTTATATCCTTCAATCTTTACTTTTAATAACCAAACACTTTATTTAGCTGCAGTAAATGACTCATTTTTATTCTATGGGTTAACAACAAATCAGGCTACCAATTATCTTAACGGATTAAATGCAACAACAGCTGGGTGGGCAGGTGCACCAAATAAAATTGCAGCGATTCAGTACCAAAGATTTGCATCTCTTCCAAATTTGAGACAAGTTGAAACGTATATTAATTTCTTAAAAACTGGTTATCCTGCAATTCCTGTAGCAGATAATGCAATCTATCCAAATAAACCGTATAGATTAATTTATCCGTCTTCTGAATACACTGGTAATGCTAATAATGTTCCGAATGTAACACAAGCTCAATCTTTTGTTAAAAACCAATACACTCCATTCTGGAACCAAAACTAATCTAAAAACTTAGATTAATTATATCTAAAACCGCCTTCGGGCGGTTTTTTTATTTCCGTATATTTGTACTTCAAACGATAAATAATGAATATTAAAAATATCATAGAACAAAAGCTGGCAGAGGTAATTCTTAATGTCTATCAGTTAAAAGATATAAAACTTGAAATTCAGGAGAATAAAACTGAGTTTGAAGGTGATTTTACCATCGTTACATTTCCTTTAGTGAAGCAACTGAAGAAAAGTCCGGAAGGTATTGGCGTTGAGTTGGGTCAGGCATTAACGGAGCAGACTGAATTGCTGGAAAGCTTCAATGTGGTGAAAGGATTTTTAAATGTAAAAGTTAAAAATCAGTTTTTTGTTGAACAGTTTAAAACAGTTTCAGAACAGTTTTCAAAGATTGAAAAGAAAAATGAAACTGTAATGGTTGAATATTCTTCACCGAATACCAACAAGCCGCTTCACTTAGGGCATATCAGAAATAATTTATTAGGATTTTCTGTAGCTCAGATTCTAGAGGAAGCAGGTTATGATGTGATCAAAAGTCAGATTATAAATGACAGAGGTATTCATATCTGTAAATCGATGTTGGCTTGGGAGAAATTTGGTAAAGGCGAAACTCCGGAAACTGATCATGTGAAAGGAGATAAGTTCGTAGGAAATTATTATGTGAAATTTGATCAGGAATATAAAAAAGAGATTGTAGCTTTAGTTGAGCAGGGAGTTTCCGAAGAACAGGCTAAAAAAGATGCTCCTTTGATGAAAGAAGCTCAGCAAATGCTTCTCGACTGGGAAAATGGTGATGAAAAAGTAAGAAATCTGTGGAACGAAATGAACTCGTGGGTTTATAAAGGTTTCGGTGAAACCTATAAAAGACTGGGGGTAGATTTCGATCAGGTTCAGTACGAAAGCAATACTTATATTTTAGGAAAAGATCTTATTCAGGAAGGTTTGGATAGAGGTGTTCTGTATCAGAAAGAAGATGGTTCAGTTTGGTGTGATCTGACGGATGAAGGTTTAGATCAGAAATTGTTGCTTCGTTCAGACGGAACTTCTGTGTACATGACTCAGGATTTGGGTACGGCGGTTGAGCGTTTTAAAGAAAATAATCTTCAGAAATTAATTTATACGGTAGGAAACGAGCAGGATTATCATTTCCAGGTTTTGTTTAAAGTTTTAAAGAAACTCGGTTACGAATGGGCAGATCAGTTATTCCATTTATCGTACGGAATGGTAGAACTTCCAAACGGTAAAATGAAATCGCGTGAAGGAACTGTAGTTGATGCGGATGAACTGATGCAGGACATGTTTGATATTGCCAAATTGAAATCTGAAGAGCTCGGAAAACTTGAGAATTTTACAGAGGAAGAAAAGAGCAGCAATTACGAAAATATCGGGATGGGAGCGCTGAAGTATTTCATGCTGAAAGTTGACCCTAAAAAGAAAATGCTTTTCAATCCTGAAGAAAGTATAGATTTTAACGGAAATACAGGACCGTTTATTCTTTACACTTATGCACGTATTCATTCTTTATTGATGAAAGCAAATTATCTGAACAAAGCGGTTACTGAGGTAGATTTAAATCAGTATGAGAAAGAATTAATTATGCAATTGGCAAATTATAAATCTGTTGTTGAAAAGGCAGCTGAATTATTGAGTCCGGCGTTGGTTGCAAATTATCTTTACGACTTGGTGAAAATGTATAATTCATTTTATCAGAGCAATATTATTGTGAAGCTTGAGGATGAAAATTTAAAACAGTTCCGTTTGAATTTATCCAATCTCACAGCATTGACCATAAAAAAATCTCTGTCACTTCTTGGCATAGAAACCGTTAACAGAATGTAAAATAAAAGCCTCTCAGAATTTCTGAGAGGCTTTTTTATGATTATACAGCTGGAGTTTCATTTTTGACTTGGCTGTCTTTATATAATTTTGCACTGCTCCATTTGGCGTGTTTTGATGGAGCTATTCTGTAACCTTTTTTGTAGGTATACACTTTTGTAAATTCAGCTCCGAAGAAAATCATAAGACAGGAATAATTGATCCAAAGCATTACCAAAATAACGGTTCCAGCGGTACCAAATGCTGAAGTTGGTTTAAATTCGCTGAAATATAGACTCAGTAAGAATTTCCCTAAAGTAAACAAAACAGAAGTCAACATAGCTCCTTTCCAAACTGATTTCCAGCTGATTTCTACGTCAGGTAGAACTTTATACATCAGTGCAAACAACAATGTCGTAACTCCAAAGCCTACTGTGAAGTTGATAATTTCAATAATATAATACGTTTCCAAACCAATTGTTCTGGCAATAAAGTCATTTAAGATACTGATTACTAAAGTAAGAACCATAGTTATCACAAGCAAAAAACCTAAAATAAGAATCATTCCTAAGGAGTTGGCTCTGTCCAATAAAAATTTTACCAAGGCCTTCTTGGGCGCAGCTTCCACATCCCAAAGGTTATTTAATGATTTCTGTAACTGAAAAAATAATGTTGTTGCACCAAAAACCAACGATCCGATACCGACAATTTTCATGAAGATATTTTCTTTATCAATGAGCGCTCCGGCAATCATTTCTTCCACGCTTTTTGCTGCGTCTGCACCCATCATTCCACTGATTTGAGTACTTATCTGCCCACGAATTGCATCTTCACCAAAGAAATAACCTGCAAGCCAAATGATTATAATCAATAAGCCGGGAATTGAAAAAATAGCATAGTATGCTAAACTTGCAGAGTCGTTAGAGGCAGAAGAATTATTCCATTCTGTAAATGTTTCTTTGACGGTTTCCCAGAAAAATTTTAGTTCTTTTAGCATGGTAAGAATATTAATTTGAGTGATTTGATTGAATGATTAAGCAATATCATCTTCAATATGAAAGGAATATTGCTGTTGCAGGATTTAACACAAAGATTATTCCTTAAAGTAATTTTCAGGATATAAAGTCATATAATTTACCTGATTTTTTAATTAAAATATTATCATATATAAGTTTTGGCTAAAGCCATGCTTAGTATAAAACTAAAACGGGCTAAAGCCCGTTCCTATTGAGAAAAAAAATTATTGATTGAAATATGTGTAATTGATAGCTAAAAGCCAAAAGCCAATTGCCATCAGCCAAATGCATCTTAGAATGGATATCCAATTGCAATATTTAAAATTAAATTGTCTCTTCTCCAGCTTCCATCGCCAAATTTCACTCTGTCCAAAACCCATCGGTCATCTTTTTCATAATACGGAACTCTCAATGGCATTGCCAAGTCAAGTCTTAAAATTAAAATTGAAAAGTCTAATCTTAAACCAACTCCTGCTCCAACTGCAACTTCGCTGAGAAAATCCTTTGAGAATTTCCCACCTGGTCTTGTGTTCTCTCCCGCATCATTAAATTCATCATTGATTAACCAGATATTTCCGGCGTCCACGAATGCCGCAACATTTAAAAATTTATATAAATTAGCTCTGTATTCTGCATTAAGTTCTAATTTCACGTCACCTGCCTGATCAAAGTTGGCTCTGGTAGATTCTCCGATCCTTGGATCATAACTTCCGGGCCCTAATGTTCTCGCTCTGAAAGCCCTTATACTGTTACTTCCTCCCACAAAGAATTGTCTTGAAAAAGGAATATGTTCTGAATTTCCATACGGAAGAGCGACTCCCGCAATGAATCGTGTAGCTAATGAGGTCTTTTCCGTAAACTTATGATAGAAACGAACATCGTTTTCTATCTTAGCATACTGACTGAAAGGAACTCCAAAAATATTTTTTTCTTTTCCTTCTTTCACGTTGGCACCCGTTACGAGACCTGTAATATTTCCGGCCAAATCAAGCATTCCTTTGTAGTAGAATGTGTTTTTCTGAGGAAGCATCGTGGTAGAATAGGTATAAGAATAAGTAGGGCCAAAAATTAACTGCTGTTCTGTAATTCTCCTTAAATACGGATTATCTGCAGACTGTAGTAGGAATTTTGGAGTAACATCAGCTGGCCGAATCAGTGAAACATCAATCACATTAAGTTCATGCTCCTTTCTCACATTTTCTTTCCACTGATAACCGAAAGTTGCATTAAATGTATTTAAAGAATACAAAGTCGTTCGGTTTTGAAACTCATATCCCAGTTTAATATTGGTTCTCGGAACAAAGGCACTCGAAGAATTAAATCTAAATGGCGCCACAATTCTCGGAATAGAAAGCTGTGCGTTGGCTCCGGCTCTGAAAATGTTTTCAGCTTCTGCAGGTCCACCAATCTGTACATCAAAAGCACCGTAAACGGAAGCCTTAAACTGTTCTGCTCCACGGAAGAAATTTCTCTGAGTCCAGTTTAAATTCAGTTCGCTACCTGCGTAATTGGCAGAATTGGTTCTTCCCAAAGCTTCAAGACGTAATGACTGAAGTTCTCTCGGTGTTAAAACATAATATGCATCAAACTTATGATTTAAAGAATCTGAAACCACAAATTCATTTTTCACAAATTTAAAAACACCCAAACTGATCAGTCGGTTAAGCGATAAATTGTGATCTTTTCGGTTGTAAATATCTCCCTTGTCAAAATAAAGTGCACGGTCAAACATTCTCGGTTTGAATTTCTTTTTAGGATCTACGACATAAATATCATTGTATTCGTATCCTTTTAAAGAATCTTCGCTCATCGGAATATTGTACAATCCTCTTTTCGCGTCACGGAGATTATAATTCGGGAAAACCACCACTTTGTCAATAGTAAACTGCTCGGTCGCGAGTTTTGGCGTGTTGTCTTTTAACTTGACAATCATCTCTACCTTATGATTTTTGCTGACGGTACTGTCGGCCTGAACGATAATGTTGTCAGGATTAAAGTAATAGAAACCTTTGTCCTTCAAACCATCATCAATTCTCTGTCTTTCCGCTTTTATAACATCAAGGTCAAAAGGATTTCCGGCTTTCAGTAATGTTTTCTCCTTTAAAATCTGAATTTCGCTATTGATCAGACTTGAATCGGCCGGGAATTTTACATTGCTGATTAAATATCTTCCGCCGGGATTCAACGTATAAATAACCTGCGCTTTCTTATTTTTTGAAACAGTATCGTACTTCGCTTTAGCATTAAAATAGCCCTTGTTCTCGGAATAATTAACGATAATGTCTTTATTAAATTCACGGTCAACATCACCCAATAACACCGGTTCCTCTCCGAATTTATACTTCAGCCAATATCTTAAACCTTTTTCCTTTTTGGGTTCTTTTGTAGCATTGTAAGCGTAAAGTTTTGGCCTTAAACCTAAAAAAGAGGAGTTCGGTTTTGGAGTAAGATTCTCTTCTAAAGCAGATTCTAGCGAAGATTTTTCTTTTTTGGTCAGCGAATCACTTTCTATCTTTACTTCTGCTCCTGTGTATAAAAGCTGGCCGTCTTTTAGAAATTTGGTGTTACTGCAGGAAACTATTGTCGCAGTCATTCCTGAAACCAAAAAATATTTACAGTATATATTGAGTTTGTTTTTCATGTTTTAATACTTGTCTTTTCAAAGGTCAATTTTTAAAAAATTCTGTTTTGGATAAAATGTTTTTTAAACGTTTTTCCAAGTTTAACAGTGAAAAATTATTTGAATTCTACGACCTCCTTGTCTTTATTTCTTTTATTCTGCACGCCTTCCCGGTTACGGTTATTTCTCGATTTTCTGAAAATGTCTCTGAATTTATCATAGTCTAATGTAATCACAAACCCAAGTCCGGTTTCCACAATCTGTCCTTGAAGCGCAACCTGATATTCGTTTTTACGGTAAGCTCGCAGAGTATATCTTCCGTCTCTTGAAAGGGCGTAATCTATCTGTACATCTCCGGCGATATTCGTTGTGTTTTCATCCGGTCTTGCTTCACCTTCCACACCAAAATTACTTCCCACAGAAACTTTCAGTCGGTCGTTCAATAATCTTTTGCTTAAACCAACATTCAGATCGGTTCTGGTATTCTGTGTTCCGGTGGAGTAGTCTTCGGTAGATTCCAGATCAAAATTCAGGTCAACTCCTTTGATTAGATCTCCGGCTAAATTATTCAGCTGTTGAGAAAGAATTTTACTCACACTCTGTCTCGCCATCGTCTCTGCAGAAACACCTGAGTTGCTCTCGAAAGGATTTTCGCCGATAAATCTGTTCAGTAGAAGCAAGGCAAAAACCTGCTTGTTCATCTCATTCGGATCCTGTCTTAATTGCGCCAGTTTTCCATCGATGGTTTGGGTTACTTCAGAAGAAACAGCATTATTTTTCTCGTCTGTCGTAATATCGAATGAAATTTCAGGCTTCAACAATTCACCTTTCAAAATCAGCAAGGTATTGAATGGAATTCTCTGTTTATACTGGTTCAGATTAGCCTGATCGACCTGTTGTTCCACCAAATCAATCGGTGCGGTCTGCGTTTTATAAATTGCCGTAATATCAAGATCGGCTGTGGTCGGTTCGCCGGTCCAGGTAATAGTGCTTCCTTTTTGGATATCAAATTTTCTCTTTAGAACGCTTACAGACATTTCATAACTTCCCTGCTCAACCTGATAAACGCCGACCAAAGTAACCTTTCCTGATGGATCAATACCACCCGTCAGATCAGCTTCACCTTGAAGTTTCACAAAATCTCCTGCTGCTTTGTCAATTACGATCGACATTTTTGCTTCTTTGCTCAGCTCAATATTAACGTTAACATCCAAACCTTTGATCGGACTTTCAGCTTTTACAGAATCTGCAGTAATGGTTTTGTTTAAAGCGATCTGATCCTGATCTATAAACTCTACAATTCCGTCTCTTTCCTGTAAAGATGGGCTTGATTGAGGGAGTACAAATGTAAAATCTGTTGTTTCTGAAACCGCCAGTCTTCCGTCTACTTTTGGTAAGTCTAAATTTCCTCTCACTTTCAGAGCCGCATCAATCGCTAAAATTCCGTACATCATCGCATCATTGGATTTCTCTGAATTTACCACTTTGAAATCTTTCGCATCCAAATCAAGATTGAAAGCAAAATCTCTGTAGGTCTGTGTAAGAACCTGTCCATCGATATTTAATGAATTTCCGTCTTTGTCTTTGATCTTAAAGTCGTCAAACTCAATGCCTCGGTTGGTAAATCCAATTTTATCGTTGATTCCTCTGAAATCACTTCCTGTCTGGGCAATCATCAATCCAACATTATTCATTTTTACATCGCCCAAAATCTTCGGTGCAGTGGTCGTTCCGGTAATTTTCAGATCTCCCGAAAGATAACCTTCAGTATTTGTAATAGCGTTTGCCGTGAAGCCCTGCAGTGTTTTCATCTGAAGCTGATTCATATTTAAATTCAAATCAAAACTGCTGGAAGAAGTGTTGTAATTTCCTAAGATTTTCACATCATTATTGTTCCCGGACAGCGCAATATCAGCATTCAAAAGGTTTGCAGACTGGTTATTGACTTTAATATCTAAATTTCCAACCGGACTTCCGAAGACGAACAGATCTGTCACATCAATATCAGAAGTGAAGGTCATATTTTTCGTTAAATCTCTCAGCTGAGCGGTTCCGTTAATGGTTCCTTTGGCTAAAAGTGAATCTTTTTTAATGATTTCCGTGATGGTTTCGATCTTAAAATCTTTTAATGAAACATTCAGCGGACTGCTTGGAGAACTGCTTTCAGACTGTAAAGAAATTTCTGCTCCCGAATTGGATAGGGTAAAATTATCCGCCACAATTCCCTGACTGAAAATAGAAATTTTATTGTTTTCAGCAACCGTCCAATCCATATAATTCAGTTTTAAACCGTTTGGATTTAGGGAAATTTCAGTGATGTCATTCATCGATTTCGCATTTCCGGCAATCAGGAACTGCGTTTCATCTTTATCATCTTTCGTTGTAATGTTATAATTGATCACATTTTCAGCAACATCACCGTTGATATTGATTTTTTTCAGAGCAAAACTTTCGCTGGCCAATGATGCCACACTCAAATCATATTGTAATGCCTGATTTTCGTTGGTGATTTTTAAGCTTGTATTTTCTAAAGTATTGGTTCCATATAAAACCTGCGGAATCTGCGCATCCAAAAGGATTTGCTGAGAATCGGCATTGTAGTTACCGTTGATGTTGATGGTTTCAAAACTTTTCAATTCAGGAACGAACTTTCTGATCAGATCATCATTTTTAATTTTAGCATTAAAAGTGAAAAACTGTCCGGCATCGACTTTCTGTGCAGCCGACGGTTTTTGAAACTGATAATACTGATTAATGGTCTGCGTTAATGCTCCAAAAATCTGCGTCAGTTTGTATTTTCCGTTCAGTTCAACATCAGCAATCTGAGAACTAAATTTAATTTGCGTAGAATCTGCGGTAGAAACAGCCAGTAAATTCACTTCCTGGATTGGATAAACTTCCTTCGTATCTGAAATCGCAAAATCTTTTAAATTTAAATATCCATTCAGATTATCAGGATCTAAAGTTTTAAAATCACCGTCAATCGCTCCTGCAATAATCATCGGTGAGCTATAGAATCCGAGTTTGTTTAAATCTAATTTGTTGATATTTCCATTTACTTTCACCGACGGATTGTCATTGAAAACTCCTGAAGCCGCAAGATGTAAATTGGCATTAGGATCTTTTGAGTTTAGATCAATATCATAAACGCCACGGTTGATTTTTCCTTTCAGATTCATATTCTGATAGGTGTAGCCGTTGTAGGTCGCCAATCTCACATCGCCTGACAGAACCGCAGACATCGTTTTAGGATCAAAACCTTGTCCTTTGGCATTAATTTGCGCAGTGATGCTTCCCAAATCTTTATTCTGAATCAGCTTCCCAATCTGCAAACTTTGTAGATTGGCCTTTACATCAAAAGTTTCTCGGTTTTTTCTGCGTAAATCTGCTTTCGCGATAATTGCTGCATTTCCTAAAGTGGAAGTCAGGCGTAAATTAGTATCCACCAATTGAGTCGTTCCTTTCGCCGTCCCACGAACCGTGAAGAAAGATGGCAAAGTGATATTATTTGGAATCGTATTCTTTGGAACTAAATTATAGATTGTTTTTGATGAAGAAGACAGTTCTGCAACATTCAGATCATAATACAGCTGATCCGGATTCATCGCATTTTTGATTTTCCCGGAAGCCAAAACTTTCAGCTGATCCAAACCTGAAACTTTCAGATTCTGAATCGCAAGATCGTTCACTGTCCCTCTGATAAATGCGTTGACATTTAAAGTTGCATTCGGATATTTATTGAATGGCGCTGTATTTCTCAACGTCGGAACCAAATTTAAGATATCAGAAAAACCAATTTTAGAATCACGGATATCTGCTGAAATCTGTACTGCTCCCAAATTGGAAGATAACTGCTCAATTGAATTATAATTTAAAACAACTTCATCCCTTAAAATCGTTTTCGGAGTCTGTAAATAAAGGTTTTTCAGGTAAGCCTGTTTTTCATCATAGACAAAATCGGTATTGAATTTCTGAATATTTAGGCCTCGCGCTTCCTGAATTTCCGCTGATTTCACAGAGCCTGCAAAACCGTTGTTTTCCATTTTGAAATTGCGGACGTCAAGATTTAATTTAGCAAAATTTAAGTGGTTGAAGTCCATTCCTGATCGGGTAGGAGCGACTGCGGTGTTGTTGTATGCCACTTTCACATCATCCAAAAGCAATTTTCCTAAAATTACTTTCATCGCTTTTTCCTTCGCGGAAACTTTAGAAGTTTCAGGTTGAGTATCCTGCTTTGAATTGGCATTTTCTGTTGGCAGGAATAAATTAGCGTTGATGTTTGCCTGTCTCAGATAGACATTTCCAACATTGTAATCATTATTCTCAAGGTCGATGCTGTTTACTTTTGTGCTTAATTCTTTAAACAAAACTTTAGCAAAAGTCTTTGAATTATCATCGCCGTAATCGATATCGAAATTGGTCAGTTTGATTCCGTTCAAGCCCAGTTTCATCGGTTTTTTCTGGTTCAGAGAATCTACTTTTTCTTCAACATTTTTGGCTACTTCTTCTACCAGATCCTGTTTCAGTTTTAATTTTAAACCATCAAGATTGATGTAGTTAACGGCATAATTGTTATTCTGAAGATCAAATGTTTTTACTCTTGTGTCGAATGAATTAAAATAAACCTTGATATCATTTCGGGACTGCTGATCATTAAACGTGATCCCAATATCTTTTAATTTAATTTTATCTAATGAGATAATGAATGGTTTCGAGGGCTTCTGTTCCTGTTCTTTATCAGAAGTTGCAAACGCATCAATAATATAATCAAAATTGAATTTTCCTTTGGGATCTCTCACAACATTCGCGCGGACACCCTCGAGATCAACCGATGTGATATCTGCTTTAGATTTGATCAGTTGCCACATATCTAGGCCTACATCGAATTTTCTAACAGCTAAAAGGGTGTCGATGTTCTGCCCTTTCAGGTAGAGATTTTCCATGACCAAACTGTTTGGGAAGCCGATATAAACTTTGTCCAGGCTTACTTTGGTTTTGATTTTTTTCTCTAAATAAACAATCAGTTTATCTTTGACGTAATTCTGTACTGCAGGAAGCCGTAAGCTTAGGATTAGAAGGATAAGCAATACGATTATAGACATAATTGTAATAACAATACCTCTTAAGATTTTTCTTTTGTTGAATTTCAGTTTCAAAATTTTCTGATTTAGACCAATATACAATATTTAAGGTTGGCAAAATTGTGCTTTTACCGCTGTTTAATTTTTCTGTATAACGTCTTATATCTTGAAAACCTGAAGCTTAATAAGTGTTACCATGGTAAATTCGTTTGTTATGGCTTATTAACAATAGCTTTGTTTGATTTTTATGAGCAATATGTTTGCCAACCAGGGTGAATTATGTTAAATAATTATCAATGTGGTATCTGAGATTTGCTTTGGGCAGAGATATTTAGTGTGATATCTGCCACAAGCTCCTGTGAAAATGTAAAAAATTTAGCAGAGATAAAATTTAAGGAGTAATAAATTGAAAATTAGAAATAAAAAAACCATCCTTAGAAAAGGATGGTTTGTAGACCCACAGGGATTCGAACCCCAACTGATGGTACCAAAAACCAGAGTGCTACCGTTACACCATGGGTCTGTTTGTTTTAGTGATGCAAATTTAAGGCTTTTTTCTTTATTCGCAAATCATTTTTTAATTTTTCTTTAAATTTACACAACATTTTATAAGCCGGAAATATGTTGCTCAACTTCAATAATCTCGAAATTAATAATTTACATCCCCAAACTGATTTTGAAAAAAAAGTGATTTTTTTTCTGAAAGAATGGCTTTCCTCTTCTGAAATGGTGGAAGTACAGACCTCAGGCTCGACCGGAATTCCAAAAGTATTTGAAATCGCGAAAGAGAAGATGCGTAATTCTGCAAAAATGACGTGTGATTTTTTACAGTTAAAAGAAAATGATACCGCTTTAGTTTGTCTTCCCATAGAATACATATCCGGAAAAATGATGGTAGTCCGGGCTTTCGAAAGAAAATTAAACCTTATTATTTCTGAACCGTCATTACAACCTTTAAAAAATTTAGATACCGAAATCGACTTTTGTGCGATGACACCTTTGCAGGTTGAAAATTCTCTGGATAAACTTCAATTCATCAGAAATTTAATTATTGGTGGCGCAGCTGTCTCGGAATCTTTAAAGGACAAAATATATCAAACGCTTCAAGACAAAAATGCTTCTACGAAAATTTACGAGACCTATGGGATGTCGGAAACCCTTTCTCATATTGCATTGAAAGAAATTTATCCTCATCAGGCTAATTATTTTACTGTTTTTGAAAATGTTTCCATTTCTACAGATGAAAGAGGCTGCATGAAAATTTCTGCACCAAAATTAAATAGTGAAATACTGCAAACTAATGATTTAGTTGAGATTAAAAATAATCATCAGTTTAGATTTCTTGGAAGAATAGATAACGTGATCAATTCAGGAGGCGTAAAAATCTTCCCTGAAGAACTGGAAGCTTTGGTAAAGAAAGAAATTCCAAACGAAGTTGTTTTTTTAGGACTAAAAGATGAAAGTTTGGGACAGAAATTGATAGTCGTGATTGAAGGAATCGAATCTGAATCTGTCAACCAGAAACTTTCGGCCATCAACTATCAACTAAAATTCCATAAACCGAAAGAGATTATTTTTGTTGAGGAAATCCCAAGGACGCCGAATGGGAAGGTAAATAGAATAGAGTTGCAGAGAATGATTGAGATAAATCGGTTAAAGGATTGATTGGTGAAAATTATTTAGCAACCCGTCTCAATTTTCTGACGAAAATTGATCCAGCCCTCCAGAGGAGAGGAATTAAATACACATTATGAAAGATTTTAGCAAAGAACTGAATTTTAAAACTTCCCGAAGCAGCGGAGCAGGCGGACAGAACGTAAACAAAGTGGAAACTGCTGTCACTGTGACCTGGAAAGTTTCAGATTCTGAATTTTTCAATGACAGACAGAAAGATTTGATCTCAGAAAAGCTGAAAAACAGAATTAATCTGGAAGGTTTTTTATTTCTGACAGTTTCCGAAAGCAGAACGCAGCTTCAAAACAAGAAAATTGCGATTGATAAAATACTGGAGTTGGTAGATAAGGCTTTAATTATACCAAAATTCAGGGCAAAAACAAAACCAACGAGATCTTCCGTAGAGAAGAGAATTGAGCAGAAAAAACAACATTCAAATAAGAAGGAAAACAGACGTTTTAAATTTTAATTCTCTACATTTAGAAAAACAGTATTTTTGCGAAAAATTAGTTATCATGTTTAAGAAACTTATATTCGCGGGAGTATTTGTAATCCCTTTTTTATTCAATGCGCAGGAAACTATTCCAGCATCACAGTCCAGAGTTGCAATCATTCCTTCATTAGGTTACGCGTGGCGTTTAGCAAAAATCCCCTCAGGAATCAATAACGATACAAAAAATTATATCAAAGGTCTGAAAAATGGCATGGATGTAAGCATAGGGACTTACTATCTTTTAAAAGGCAACGGTGCAATTGGTTTGAAATACTCAGGCTATTTTGCGTCAAGCGACGGAAGAATTGCTGTGCAGAATCAGAATGGTCAGATCGTTTCAGGCTTAGTAACTACGAAAGATAATATCAGCTTCCTGGGAGCGTCTTATATGTTTTCTAACTTTAAGGTAGATACATTACACAAATTCTACTATGATATTTCTTTAGGTGTTATTACTTATACGACTAAAACAGGAAATGTAACAGGGAAAGGATCTAATCTTGGAGCAGATATTAATTTTGCTTATCAGTATGCATTTTCAAACAATATCTTCATCGGACCAAAGATTGGATTGACTGGCGGAACTTTAAGTGAAATGAAATATAATGGGACAACGGTGAACTTCGGTGAAGAAGAAAGAGAGGGATTAACCAGACTTTCTTTGAGTGCATCTGCAACTTTCCAGTTTTAAATTTTATCTTTGTAAAAAAATTAAATAATGAGCAAACCAATTACTGAGTTCATAGAAAAATATTACCTGCACTTCAATGCAGCAGCTTTGGTAGACGCATCGAAAGGATATGTTGCCCACCTAAAAGAAGGCGGAAAAATGATGATCACTTTGGCTGGAGCAATGTCTACGGCTGAATTGGGAAAGATTTTAGCTGAAATGATCCGTCAGGATAAAGTAGATTTTATCTCTTGTACAGGAGCAAACCTTGAAGAAGATTTGATGAATTTGGTGGCGCATTCTCACTACGAAAGAGTTCCTCATTACAGAGATTTGACGGCTCAGGATGAGTGGGATCTTTTGGAAAGAGGCTTAAACAGAGTGACAGACACCTGTATTCCTGAAGAAGAAGCTTTCAGAAGATTGCAGAAGCACATCGTAGAAATCTGGAAAGACGCTGAAGCAAAAGGGGAGAGATATTTTCCGCATGAATTTATGTATAAGATGATTCTGTCAGGAGTTTTGGAGCAGTATTACGAAATTCCTAGAGAAAATTCATGGATGATCGCTGCGGCTGAGAAAAACCTGCCGATTGTTGTACCGGGATGGGAAGATTCTACCATGGGTAATATTTTCGCATCTTACTGTATCAAAGGTGAACTGACGGCTACGACGATGAAATCCGGTATCGAATACATGACGTATTTGGCAGATTGGTACACGAAAAACTCAGCAGGAAAGGGTGTTGGTTTCTTCCAGATTGGTGGAGGTATCGCAGGAGATTTCCCGATTTGTGTGGTTCCGATGTTGTATCAGGATATGGAAATGCATGATATTCCGTTCTGGTCTTATTTCTGTCAGATTTCAGATTCAACTACTTCTTACGGTTCTTATTCCGGAGCAGTTCCGAACGAGAAAATTACATGGGGAAAACTGGATATTACGACACCGAAATTTATCGTTGAAAGTGATGCAACCATCTGTGCACCATTGATGTTCTCTTATATTTTAGAAAACTAATAAAGCGGGAAGACCTAAGTCTGAAGCTTGAAATTATAGAAAACGTTCCAACTCTTTGGGACGTTTTTTTGTGTTGCAAATGCAAGAAAAGTGTTCTCTGTCAGTTAAAAAAACTCTGCATATTTATGTTTTTTGTTAGGGCGTGTCCCTCTCCAGAGCAAACCCAATGCTCGGGCCGGGCTTATACAGGCTCCACTTCGTTCCGGTGCTTTGCACCGCGGTCTTCGCCCGCGCCCTCCATATCCCTCACGCAGATCGGTCAATCCAGAGAATTGGTCAGCACAAAATAACGGTACGCCAAAATTCCTTTCTGCACTTTGGTCAGCTTTGTCGGATCCTTATCACTCAATTTCGGCAGCACGGCTTTATTGATTTTATTCAGAATTCTAAAAATGGACTTTTTCATAACTTTTAGATTTAGAAACAACATCATTCAAAAATTATGCAGTTTTGGATAAAGGTGGAAGTTCGGTATTGGATGCTGAAAGTAGATGATGTGGTTAGATAAAAAAAATGTCCTCAGTGAATGAAGACAATTTTTTGTACTGTTCAGAGCCATTAGCCATTAGCCATCAGCAATCTACGGATTACCATACATATTTGATTCGCCACCATCAATAGCGATCACCTGACCTGAGACATAACCGTTTTCATCACTTAAAAGATAAGCGACCAAATTTCCGACATCTTTCGGATCACCTAATCTTCTGGTGGGATTTCTTGATGCATATTCTTTTTCTGCCGCTTTCGGATCTGCAGGATTCACCTGATTGAATGCTTCAGCAACCATCGGAGTTAAAATTGCTCCCGGAGCAATGGCGTTGGTCAAAATGTTATCCTTTCCGTATTCCAAAGCTGCATTTTTGGTCATTCCGGCTACGGCGTGCTTAGTCGCAACATAAGCAGTTTGATTAATTACTCCACGGATTCCTCCTACAGAAGCAACATTAACAATTCTTCCGCTTCCGTTTTTCTGCATTTCAGGAATTACATACTTCATTCCGTAGTACACTCCCAACAAATTGATGTCGATTACCTTTTTAAATACTTCGATGTCGTAATCAATCAACGGAGCCTGCTTTCCTTCAATCCCTGCGTTGTTGTACAGTCCGTCAACCTTTCCGAATTCTTTAACGGTTTGATCAACATAATTTTTCACATTTTCTTCCACAGAAACATCGGCTGTAACAGTCAAAAACTTACTTTCCGGATATTTCTCTAGTAAATCAGCTTTTGCTTTTTCTAAAGCTTCGCCGTTGAAATCCACTAATGTAAGATCAGCTCCTTTTGCTGCCAAGGCATCTGCAGCAGCCAATCCTAATCCCATTGCAGCACCGGTCACGATCACTGCTTTTCCTTTAAAATTTGACATATATTTTGTTGTTATATTCTATGCTTCAATTTACAACAATGATGCCTGTGTGATATTAACCTATGGTAATATTTTGTTAAATTTTTAGGTTATGAAATTTGTTTAAACTACAGTATGAAACCAGAATGTAAAAAATCTTCCTCCAGCAGGTTACGCGTCGACAGAGCTCCACAGAGATGACTGAATTACTCTGCAAAATATTGCTCTTAAGGAGAAAACGATTTTTAAATCTATGTTCGGGTGAGCAGAATCTGCATGTTGATCCTTAAAAGAGTAAATGTTAAATCCTAAAGTGTCATTATTTCAAAAAATATTTATGTTTAGAACTCATCTATGTGTAGAAATATAAGAACAAACATTTTTCGTAAATTTAATTTTTAAAATATCTCATGAACGAAATCTTCAAACAGCAGGTTTGGGAAATTACCAAATTGGTTCCCAAAGGTAGAGTGACAAGTTATGGCGCCATTGCAAAGGCAGTAGGTTTCCCGAATCACTCCCGTCATGTGGGTAAAGCAATGGGTGGTTGCCCGAAAGATGTTCCAGCGCATCGGGTGATTTCGAGCTCAGGAACTTTGTCGGTTCCTGAATTTCAGCAAAGACTGGAAGCGGAAGGAATAGAGGTGGAAAATTTTAGAATAAAGAATTTCAAGAAACTATTTTGGAATCCTCTTACTGAACTTTGATAATCTGATTTTGGTTTTTACTGATTTGCTCCGAGAACCTGTCATAGATTTTTTTTCAAAAAGCATTTTAAAATATCCCAGTAATGCAGGAATCTGAAGTGTTACAAATAAACTGCATACTCCAAGCGCCCAAATCGGTGTGTCATCTTTTCGTCCCTGAAGATATTCCCACATTACCCATGACAGTGCAACAATAAAAAATAGCATCCCGCCAGGAATCACCAAATAGATAAAGATACCACCCACAATTTTCCAGATGACAGACAAATCTCTGTCGAGCACATGCATGATGACAGCAATCATTGCAATTGTGAAAACTGTAAAAAATACTGAGACAATTCCAATTAATAATTTCATTTCGCTAAAACTCAGATTTTTTACATTACGGTCTCCTTCATGATAAGATATTTTTATGGTTTTTCCGATTTCTACAGGATGACTCGTTCCGTAGCCAATAGATTTTTGAAGCGTCTGGTTTTTATCATTTTTAAATTCTACTACAGCAATTGCTGCCGGAGCAGAATCTGAATCTCCATCTGTGTAATCGTACTTCACTACTTTAGCATCATACTTTTTATCAAAAATAGAAGAGTATAAAGTAGAAACTATTCTTCCGCCCAAGAAAAAAAATATCGACGAAACGAAAAGAATCATAATCGCAGGTAGAATAAATACCTTGACTGAAATCTCTTGTTTCTTTCTCCTTTTTTTAAAATACAGTAAAACCAAAATGACAGTTGTGAAAATGATCGTGTACATAGCTAAGATTTTTTAGTAGTAAAACCTCTTGTGTTGGAAAAGTCTTTCAGAAAATTAATAACTTCCTTTTGATTGAACAGGGTAAATATTGATACAAAAAACAAAATGACAAAATAGATTAACGCCAGCTTTAATTTTTCAGTTTCTAAGAACGCTGAAAAAAAGACAATCGGCATAAAGACAATGATTGAAAGCCCGTAAGTAAGCGTGATGTACTGAACTATATTTTTGAGAAAAGGAATCTTCTTCACCATACTGTAAACAACAAGAATTCCAATAGTAAAAACAGGAAATCCTATCGCCATGCTTCCCCAAAACTTTCTGGAGTTGACAAAATCACCAACAATGCCTAAATCTATAACCATTCTATTTTTGTTTTAAAGTTCAATATTTTTAAATTCTTTCTCCTTTTCGGAAAAATTCAGCACTTCCATTTTTTTGTAATTCATCATTAAAGCAAATATCATATCCGGAAAAACCTGAATTCCTGTGTTATACAAGTTAACTGATTCATTGAAGTACTCTCGCCTGTCGGAAATCATATTTTCAAGATCAGTGAGTCTTTTCTGAAGATTTAGAAAAGATTGGGTTGCTTTTAACTCGGGATAATTTTCTATTGAAACTAAGAATGACTGAAATTTTCTGTCAATTTCTCCGGCTATTTTTACTTTATCATTCGTTTTTTCAGTTTGAAAATATTGAGCACGAAGTTTAACGAGTTCTTTCAATGTTGTATTTTCGTACAGGGCAGTAGCTTTTACGACTTCAACCAAGTTAGGAACTTCGTCTGCACGCTGTTTTAAGATTACATCAATATTTGAAAAAGATTTATCTACGTTGTTCCTCGTAATGACAATCTGATTGTAGGTTCTCACTAAAAAAGTAAAAACCGCCACAATGACAATGATAAAAATAAGAAGTGGGATCAGCATTAAATTTAAATTTAATTAAAAAAAACAAAAGGATTTTTGGAGAAATTTTCTTTCCAGTTGACCGATTCGATAATGAGTTTAGTGCCGCTTATTTTGATCGGAGCTACAATAATAAATGCCGAAAATAAAGCAATACACAATAGGGTTGCGACAGACCGCAGTTTTAAAGGTCTCCATTTATTGGCAAAATTTACAAATTCTAAGGGTGCCATTCCATAGAGCTTTTTGTTTTCGTCATATCTGAAAATTGTTTTTGCCTCTTCATAAAAAGCCTGACCGATCATTAGGATTTCGGTTTTCTCATCAAGAATAAATTCGCGGTAGCGCTGATTTCCACTCTCTCTTTCTTTGGCTGGAGAAAAGCTGATCCAGTCGAGTTTTTCAGGATCAACCTCAATACTTCCTGTCTCATCCCGAAGAAGAAATCTGTGAAGTTCCTGTTTTCTCTCAATTTCCCTGTAAGATTTACTCGTTCTTCCGTCGTCGTCTCGTGATTCGCGTATTTCATCAACCGTATAAATATAACCGACACAAGTGGTAGACGAAAACGGTGAAACTACAGTCTTAATAGCCTTTGCTTTACCACAAATTTCGGCAAGTCCCATTGCTACACTTTGAATTTTTGAAGTCGGCAGATTTCTCTGATAGAAAAAGAAACGGTTTTTATTATTCGGTAAAATGGAACTGACAATAATGAAAAAGAAAATGATGAAGAAGGAATAAATTCCAAAATAAAAGAAAGCGAGATAAAAAATTACGACGGCAAAGCCACTTAAAACAATTTTCCATAATGGCTTTTTAGCTTCCCGTGCTTTTCTGAAATTCTCTGCAACACCCTGAATTCCTTTAGTGATCATCGCAATAATGGCAAGAACAAATACCGAAACGAAAAGGCCGATAAATACCAACCCAGATTGTTGAGGAACGAAAAAATATCCTGCAGCTACAATCAAAGGATCAATTAAGAAAAGAATCCAGCTTGGCCTAAGTTTTAATTCAAATAAACCAGACAGAATAACGGTATGAAAAAGTGCAATCCCCAAACTGAAAACCATCAGAAAAGGCAGCATTTGAATGGTGATTTCAAACATTTGTAGTTGGTGTATATACAAATGTAAGATTTTTAGAAATTAAATAGAAAACTAAAATTCTATTTAATGTGAAAAATTAAATTAGGATTTGTAGCTGTCGAAGCTTCTTTAAGATGCCTGATCATTAAAATCAACGGTTGAGTATTTAAAAATAACCATTCAGTGATTAATATTTTAGAAAATAAGCGATAAATATTAGATTTGCTTCATCATTAAAAACAATATTATGAAAGCCAAAGCTATAATTACTCTTTTATCTCTTCTTCTTGTTCAATTTTTTCAGGCTCAGATCGATGACAAATTTTATCAGCCCAGCAAAAATTTAAAGCCAATTGATTTAAAATTTGAAGATATTTCAATTCCTGTCGAAAAAGATACCATTACGGCAATTTTCTTAAAGCCAAAAGTTGAAAAACCAAAAGCAACGATTCTGTTTTTTCATGGGGCAGGCGGAAATGTTTCTTCCTATGTTTTTATGGTTAAACCTTTGGTTGAAAATGGTTTTCAGGTTGCCATGGTCGATTTCAGAGGATACGGAAAATCTACCGGTATACCAACTCACGTTAATGTTGCAGCTGACGGACAAAAGTTTTTTGATCTTATTACCAAAAGAAATGATGTGAAAAATACAAAGATTATTGTTTATGGTGCTTCACTAGGATCTCAAATCTCAGCACATTTAGCCAGAACAAATAAGGACAAAATATCAGGATTGGTGATCGACGGAGGAATGTCATCTTTTGCAGACATCGCAGCTGTTTTTGCTCCTCAGTTTAAAGATGCATTAGCCAAAATGTTGTCATCTGTGTACGCAGCCAAAGAAGATGTAAAATTTACAGAAGGTCTTCCAAAACTTTTTATCTACAGCAAAAATGATAAAACTGTTCCTTTTTCTCAAGGCGAAGAAGTTTATAAGAATGCTTCTGAACCGAAACAGTTTTTAGAGTTTACTGCGGATCACCTGAGTGCTGTAACAGAAAAGCCGGCTGAGGTTGTGAAAGCTGTAGAAGATTTAATTAAATAAATTTTCTGAAGATTTATAAAAAGTATCGGCGGGGCCTTTGGCCCCGCCGATACTTTTTATAAGAACCTAGTGTATTTTGTCAGTACACAAAGTTTGTTTTAATTGCAATCAAAAATTATTTACCCAATTGCTGATAACTTCTCTGGATAAAATCAGTCAGGTCTTTTCCTTTCAGTAAATTCTGAGATAGTTTTGCCAAATCTAAAGCGTATTTAATCTGAGAACTTTTCTCGTCAGCATTTTCATTTGCTAAAATTTTAGTTGCAAATTCGCTGTTGGAGTTTACGACCAAGTTATACATTTCAGGGAAACCTCCCATGCCGAACATACCGCCACCGCCAGTTGCCTGCATATCTTTCATACGACGCATGAATTCCGGCTGGGTAATGGTAAAAGGAGCGTCAGTGCTGTCTAAATCTTCTAACTGAACCGTAAATTTCTTGTCATTAATAGACTCTTCAACATTCTTCTTCAGCGTTTCCTTTTCAGTTTCGTTTAATTTAGAAATTGCAGGTTCGTCTTTTTTAATCAGATTATTCACGTGATCTGCATCAACTCTTGCGAAGGAAATTTTCTCCTTTGAAGTTTCCAGTTTCTGAATCAAATGCGGAACAATCGGTGAATCTAAAAGAATAACCTCATAACCTTTATCTTTTGCAGACTGGATGTAAGAGTGCTGTTCATCGGCGTTTGTCGCGTAAAGAATGACTAAGTTTCCGTCTTTGTCAGTTTGATTAAGTTTAATTTTTTCCTCTAACTCATTCCAAAGGAAATATTTTCCGTCGGTAGTCGGGTAGAGTGCAAATTTGTCAGATTTCTCGAAAAATTTGTCTTCGGAAATCATTCCGTACTCGATAACAATTTTAATGTCATTCCATTTTTTGTCGTAATCTTCGCGGTTTTCATTGATCAGAGAAACCATTTTGTCGGCTACTTTTTTAGTGATGTAAGAAGAAATTTTCTTCACAGCACCGTCTGCCTGTAGGTAAGAGCGCGAAACATTCAACGGGATATCCGGAGAATCGATCACACCTCTCAACAACATCAAGAAGTCAGGAACAATTCCTTTTACCTCATCGGTTACGAAAACCTGATTTTGATAGAGTTGGATTTTATCTTTTTCGATATTTAAATTATTCGCAAGTTTCGGGAAGTACAAAACTCCTGTTAAATTGAACGGATAATCAACATTCAAATGAATATTAAATAAAGGCTCCTCAAACTGCATCGGATACAATTCGTGGTAGAAAGATTTGTAATCTTCATCTTTCAACTCACTTGGAGATTTCGTCCAAGCCGGAGTTGGGTTGTTTACGATATTATCAACCTCAACCGTTTCGGCAACGGCATCTTCGGCAGCGCCTTCAGGTAAAGGAAGTGTCTCAGTTTTTGTTCCGAATTTAATAGGAACTGGCATGAATTTGTTGTATTTCGTCAACAGCTCACGGATTCTGTTTTCTTCTAAAAACTCTGTAGAATCTTCGGCGATGTGAAGAATGATCTCTGTTCCTCTGTCAGTTTTTGCTGTCGTTTCTTCTAAAGTAAATTCCGGACTTCCGTCGCATGTCCAGTGAACTGCTGGCTCGTCTTTATACGATTTGGAGATGATTTCTACCTTTTCCGCAACCATGAAAGCCGAATAGAAACCTAGACCAAAGTGTCCGATAATTCCTGAATCTTTTGCGGAATCTTTGTATTTATCTAAAAACTCTTCAGCTCCGGAAAATGCTACCTGGTTGATGTATTTTTCAACTTCCTCGCCGGTCATTCCCAATCCCTGGTCGATAATGTGAAGTTTTTTGTTTTCCTTATCGATTTTCACCTCGATTTTCGGATTTCCGTAGGCAACCTGTGCTTCACCGATGTTGGTTAAATGCTTCAATTTCAAAGTTGCATCAGTTGCATTTGAAATTAATTCTCTTAAAAATATTTCGTGATCGCTGTACAAAAATTTCTTAATCAACGGAAAAATATTTTCCACCGAAACATTGATATTTCCTTTTGTCATTTTTTTTTGATTTTTAAATTTGATTATCAATTCTCAAAACAAATACCATTGAGCGGAAAGTGACAAATTGTCTTTTATTAAAAATCAGTATTGTTACTTGAGGGAAACTTTAGAACAAAAGTTCCTAAATTCATCATTCACTTTTTTGCAATTGTCAATTTATACTATGTTTTGATTGTTCAGGTAATAATCAATAACCTCGAAAAGCATTTGTGAAATTAAGTATAATTTAAATTTACTGTATTGATTAATAGTATTTTAAATAAAACTAATACATAGATAATACATTGCTTTTTCTTATAGTATCTTTATTTTGTATTTACTTTGTCTCATCAAACAAACACAAATGATTTTTTAAGACACCGAGTATACACTCCTTAATCAGGAAGATGCTCGGTGTCTTTTTTTATCTATCTATTTTCTATTTAGAAGAAGAAAAAGAGAGCTATTATCTACAGTCATGAATTAAAGAGCATCTCTCGATAACAAATTTTGTTATTAAGAGAGGATAAGAAAATCAGAATGTTTGTAATCAAATAATGCTTGATTTTAAAAGTTTCATTCGGCAAAAAATACACGTTCTGTACGTTAAACTTTTATCTCAGGATTATTTTTTAAATACTTAACAGTCATTATCTGTTTTTGACTAAACACGTAAAATTATTCGGATCGAAACCGCAGTTTAAATTTGAATATTTGTGAACCATACATTTTTCTGTGGTTCTATTTTTGTTGTTCTCAAATTGTTTATTGACGTAGATTTTTGTCAGTTTTTCACAGTTATAAGCAAAATAATTTATAACTTATTCGACATAGTTTATATTTGCAGCCAATATTCAAACACAATATTTCAACACAATTATTTCGGGGAAAAAGCTCCTTGTCAGCTGAGCAAGAAGCATTAAAAATGAAAACAATGACGTGTAAAAATATCTTTGCAATTCTCCTTTTTCTTCCTCTATTCTTTTTTTCGCAATATTCGAAGAGAGAGGTTGAAGATTTTAACCGTAAAATTTCCCAACTCAGAAAAGATGGTAAGTTCGGGGATGCGCTTATTTTATACAAGAAATTTATAGAGGATAATAAAGACGGCGGCAATCGGCAGGAACTGCTTCATGCATACGTTCAGACGGCGAATGTTCTTTCTAATCTTTCAAGGGCGAAAGAAAGTATTGAATATCTCGAACTGGCAGAGAAAGGAAATCAAGATTTCCATAATACCGAAATCGAAGCTAAAATCCTTGGCGAATACGGTAGAAATTATTATGCTCTAGGTTTCACTCAGAAAGCAATTGAGTATTACACGAAAAGTATTGATTTAAGTGAAAATATTAAAGACGAAAAATCAAAAGTTGCATTACTACAATACCTGTATGGTCTCAGAAGCTCGATCTATGAGGAGAACAAGCAGTTCAATAATTTGTACATTGATCTTCATGATAGCTACAAAATCAACCCTGATACGTATTCTGCTTCCAGGCTTGCAAAATATTTTACAGTATATCGTAAAAATCTGGATTCTGCTCAATTTTATCTCAAAAAAGGGGAGGAACTGTTCAATGCCGGGAAGTTGCCTATTTTTCAAAAATCAATTTTACTGAGGAATTACGGAAGATATTATTTTGAGAAAAAGGATTATGACAGGGCGATCTCTTATTACACACAGTCTCTCGAAATATCAGAGTACTTAAAAAAGCCAAAAGATATTTTAGATACGAACAAGTTACTCTATGAGGTTTATAAAGCTAATAAAGATAATGAAAATGCAGGCAAGAGCTTAGAGAAATATTCGAAGATCAATGACAGCCTGTCTCTTGAGCATAAGAAAATTCAGGAAACACCTGTAAAACAGATTTTGAGGGAAAAGGATAAGGTAGTGAAAAAAGAGAAAACGTATCTCTATCTTATTATCATTGTTCTCATCATTATACTTTTATTGAGTTATTTTATACTACGGAGAATATCAAAATCCAACAGGGAAGAAAAGCTGGAAATCATTTCCAAAAATGAGATCCAGACGCAGGAGCTTAAACTGAAAATTAATGAGTCTTTCGAAGAGGTTATTCAGCTTGCCAAAGACAACAGTGTTGAATTTTTCACACGTTTTAAAGAGGTTTATCCCGAATTTATAGCGCAACTTCTAAAAATCGATCCGAAATTCAGGGTTTCAGAACTCACGCTTCTGGCTTATTTTTATTTAGGCTTTAACTCGAAAGATATTGCAACTTATACCTTTAAATCTGTCAACACCGTACGAAGCCGAAAGTATAATCTAAGAAAGAAACTCGGCATTTTGCCTGAGGAAAATATGGAGCTTTGGCTGAAGAATCTGGTTTAAATTATTCGATTACTTATCAAAAAAAAAGACAGCCTCTCAGCTGTCTTTTATATTTCAATCAAAAGAAAATTAATTCTTTTTGTTGATGATTTCTTCTTTTACTTTGTTTTCAAGTTCTTCTGCCAGTTCAGGATTATCTTTCAATAAATCTCTAACACCGTCACGACCCTGTCCTAGTTTAGTTTCGCCGTAGCTGAACCAAGAACCGCTTTTCTTCACGATTCCCATATCTACTGCCGTATCTAAGATTTCACCGGTTTTAGAAACTCCTTCACCATACATAATGTCAAATTCTGCCATTTTGAAAGGTGGAGCTACTTTGTTTTTCACAATCTTCACTTTTACACGGCTACCAACAGCTTCATCACCATTTTTAATTGGCGCACTTGCTTTTCTGATATCAACTCTTACCGAAGCGTAAAACTTCAATGCATTACCACCGGTAGTTGTTTCAGGATTTCCGAACATTACACCGATTTTTTCTCTCAACTGGTTGATGAAGATTACGGTACATTTTGTTCTTGAAATTGTTGCCGTTAATTTTCTCAAAGCCTGAGACATCAATCTTGCGTGAAGACCCATTTTAGAATCTCCCATTTCACCTTCAATCTCTGCTTTTGGAGTCAATGCTGCTACCGAGTCAATAACCACAATGTCAATTGCACCAGAACGGATCAGGTTGTCGGCAATTTCCAACGCCTGTTCACCGTTGTCTGGCTGAGAAATAATCAGGTTTTCAAGATCGATTCCCAACTTCCCTGCGTAACCTCTGTCGAAAGCGTGCTCGGCATCGATAAATGCTGCAATTCCACCAGCTTTCTGAGCTTCTGCGATTGCGTGTAAAGTTAATGTTGTTTTACCTGAAGATTCCGGTCCGTAGATCTCAATGATTCTTCCTCTTGGATATCCGCCAACGCCCAAAGCGATGTCTAATCCTAATGATCCGGAAGGAATAACTTCGATGGTAGTGTCAATTGCACTGTCTCCCAACGTCATTACAGTCCCTTTTCCGTATGTTTTATCTAGCTTGTCAAGCACCAATGCAAGTGCTTTTTTCTTATCATCTATGTTGCTCATATGTCGTTAAAATAATTTATCAAAATTACATAATTTTAAGTTCAAAAGCTAATATTATTTGTTTCAGGGAATTGTTTTTAGCGTTAAAAAATGATAAAGTTTCAGTTTAAAGTTGAGATTGACCGAATGTAGTTTGACGAAAGATTTTCTGTAAAAAAGAATTCTTTGTGTGGAGGTTGAGATTCGGTTGAAGGACAAAAATGGAGTGATTATTTAGCCCCGATTAAACGGCCTGTTTGAGCTCTTTCTGTGGATTTGGCGGCGGCACGCCGCCGCCAAATCCACAGAAAAGCGAGTAGTGCAAGCGGGATCAAGCTCCTAATATGACTATGAAATGTTTTAGTGATGAAAATTTGAATTTTGGGTAACTCTCAAGTAATCTGCCAAAACTTTTGTTTGATCTTTATTTCCTTTCTGTATTCTTGCTTCACGGCTCACCGTAGAATCGTATATTTTATTGATCATTCTTTTCGTAACCGGAAATCCTTTTTTGAACGGAACATCCGGAATCTGAAGTCTTTTGCAGACATCATCGCCCAACAGATACCATGTACAGCAAATGTGTAAATAGCGCAAGTTTCTTCTCTGGAATTTATATTTTAAGATAGGATTTTCCAATGATTCATTCAGCAGCGAATGTGCAAGCAGGACAGAATCTTTATCGGAAGAGGGCTGTATGGAAGTCCATAAATAGAAATATTCAGTTGCCTGTTTTTTATTGTCTGGCAAAAGTTCCTCCGGAATTCCCAAAAGATAACCAACGTATTTCCAAAGGTGGAAATGCCCTTTTTCTTCCTCTTTCGAGATGGTGTTTCCCAATTTGTGCAGACTGTGCATAAACACAAGGCTAAAACCAATGTAGGTCGCCATCATATCCCAAGAATTAATCGGCTCACCCCAGTTTTCGGTATCCCAGTTTCTGTAATGTTTTTTAATGGAAAGTCTTGCGTAAGAGTGAATCAACCGTGTTTTAATCGCAAACTCATAGCCTTTTTTATGAACTTCTAAAGCGTCATATCTGGTCACGTTGACCCAGAAATCCAGTGTCTCTGAAAGTCTTTTTACAGCTCCTTTTTTTAATGCTTCAGTGACGATTAGCGGTTTGTTGAGGTAAGCGTAATCGTAACCGCCAATCAGGCAGTAATCCCGAAGCGAAATCAGAGAATCAAGATTACAGCGCATGCAGAGCTCTGCACCGCTTTTAAGAAGATTATAATCAAGCCAATCCGGAACGGTCTGCGTCTGTCTGAAAAGTTTTTGTACACTTTCCGGAACATCTTCATGCTCTGCAACTCCATTTCGAATGTAGTTTTCAATCTCTCTGGAAGCTTCACTGTATTTTTTTGTAAAGTACACTTCTTTTACAACTTCGTCCCCCAATTCATCAACGTGATAAAAATATTTTGAAAATTTGTCGAAGTCTTTAAAATCCACTTCAGCACCTGAAAAATCAATCAGGTGTTTACCGTTTCCTTTAGTCCAAAAATCTTTAAAATGCTGTGAATCTTTAAATCTTGGTTGTAAAATTTTCCTTTCCATGAGCTTATAAAAGTACAAGTTTTGAGCCGAAAGTTCTTTTTTCTTTATACATAAATTTATGATTTTTGTCAAAAATAAAAGTGGCCGGAATTTTCCAGACCACTTTTATTAAGATGCTTATTGACGGTTATTTTTTAATAATTAATTTTTCATTATAAATTTCACCATTCTGTAACTGTACCGTGATTACATAATTTCCTGTTTCAAATTCATCAGTTCTGATTTTTGTATCGCCTTTAATATCTCCAGCTTTCACCAATTTACCAGACATGTCATACATAGAATATTTTCCCGAGTCCGACTGATTTTTCAGTCTTAGATTAACCTCATCTTTTGCAGGATTAGGGAAGATTGAGAAACTGGCTGTTCCTGTTTCAGATGTAGCCAGGAAACTTGTTACTGAGAAAAAAGAAGGATTGAGAGCGAAATAGATATTTCCCAGTGCTTTCACCATAATTCTTGCCGATGAAATATTTTCGTTAGGTAAATTAACAATTGCAGAACCATTGTTCGGGACACTTGCTGCCAAAACGGTGTTAAAGGTTAAACCGTTATCTTTTGAAAGCAGTATCGTTACGTTTTGTGTGTTGATTGTTCCCGCATTTGTTCCTGCAACATTCCAGGTTACAGTAATTGGGTTCGCAGCATTGTACGATGTGTTGGTTGGCTGAGAGGTTACCGTGAATGGTCCGTCATTCGTCACATTAACAATCATTGCATCATTGGCAGCCTGATTTCCTGTAGCTTTATTATCGTTGACCAATAGCGAGAAGTTGAGTGTTCTTGCAACACTTGGTGTCACCTCCCATTTTGGAATCAGGTTATTGACCAATACTGATGACATCACAGGAAAATATCGTGAAGCAGAAACAGAAGGAAGCTGAGAACGGTATGCCGGCCCAACTGTAGAGGTTGCAGCGGGCGGTTGTGTATTTGTGGTGTTATCATACTGCTCCCATAAATACGTGAGCGGGTCATTATTTGGATCAGTACCGGTTCCCGTTAGAACAAATGCAGTACCGTTAGGAATAGTGTAATCAGATCCTGCGTCAGCTGTTGGAACTCCGTTGTTATTTGATGTTTTTACAGAACAGTCGTTTGCTCTTTTTATAACAACATTCATTTCAACAACACTTGCTGCATGAAAGTACGGGCTGCTCAAATTCTGTACGTTTAATGTAGAACCACATATTCCTGCATAAGCCATGATTGTCGAACCACTTCCGGGTTCGTAAGCGGTTGCATTATTCTCATTACCGCCACAATCTCTGAAGGTATGGTTTGCGCCAAACTGATGACCAATTTCATGAGCCACATAATCTACATCAAAAGGATCGCCGATAGGTGCGCCAGAGCCTGTAACTCCTCGTGCTTTATTTGATGTGTTGCAGACAACGCCCAAACCTGCCAGGCCGCCACTGTTGGTTCCAAAAACATGTCCTATGTCATAGTTGGCTGAACCGATTATTGAGGTTGTGTTAGTTTGATTCTGACTGATCATCGAGTTTGGATTTCCATTTGTAAATGGATCTGTGGCGGAATTTACATAGATCAGTGAGCTGTTGTTGGCAACCATCACCATGGTGACCGAAATTGTTTTTTCATAAATTCCGTTTACTCTGTTCATTGTCGTTACCATGGCAGCCATCGCTAACGGAACGGTCCCTCCATGAAAAGTTGTGTATTCTCCTGTTGCTGATAAGGCAAGTCTGTAGGTTCTCAAAAAACCATCGGATACTAACGGAGCCTTTGCAACAGTATTTAAACTGGTATTTTTATCTAATATATCTTCAACATTGCATTCAAAAAGTCTGTCATTCTTCGGTAAATCTTTTCTTTTGTACAGAATAAATGATGAATTATCTTTGGTGTAGCTGTCTAAATAACTTACGTCCCAACCATCAAAATACATGGCGCTGATCCCCGTTTCCGGAGTCACACTGAAACGGATGCTGTTGGCGGGTTTACCCTTTTCCCAACCGGTATACGTTCTGATTTCCGGGAATTTTGCCTGAAGTTCAGGTTCCATTACAGAAGCTTCCTGAACGATATAATTTCTTACATTTCCATCTGAATCTGGAAATTTAATTATTAGGTTTTCGTTACCTGAAAAACGTTTTGGAGCATTTTTTAAATCATTTTTTATTTTCTCTAAATCTAACTGGTATAAAGAAAAAACTTTTGGATTCGTCCATCTCGTTCTTACTTCACTTGTAATGTTCCGATTGAGTTTTGTCCAGTAATTTTGCTGCCCAAAGCCGAGAATAGCGAGGAGCAGGCAGGAAAGACTAAGTAATTTTGATTTCATGATCTTAATTTTTAAATATTAATATTGGGTGATTATTTTTTTTGGGGATACTTTTTTTAAAAGTTTTAAAAGAATATTGGGTGAGGTGCGGCTGGTTTGTAGAAGATTAGGATTGTTGAAAGCTTTTACTTTTACATAAAGTGTTTCTTTCTCTAAAGTTACCTTCTCCACCGAAATATCATTGGTATTTTTCAGGGCAGGTTTGATAATAATATAAGTTTCTTCATCTGTGATTGTCGGGATCGGCGCTAACCTTCTGCCTCCTGTTTTTGAATGAATAACGGAATAGATGTTATCCATTTTATCCTGAGTGTCAATAACCAGAAAATTCTTTTCAGTTAATGAATATTGATAGTGATAATTATCTTCAAACTGGATGTCTGCCTTTTGAGACAAAGTGTTGTAGTTTGCAGTCTGGGATTGGCAATTAAGAAATAAAAACAGGTAAATATAGTAATGTATCTTCATTTTGAGCTTGATTATTGTAAAGTTAAAAATTTTTATAACATTGTATTATATTTATTTGAAAAATCATTTACTGCTAAGAAAAGGTTTTATTTCTCTGGCTTTACTGTAATTCGAATAAGTATTTTTGTTTTCTGAGCACAAAAAAACCGCTCCAGATATTGGAACGGTTTAGATTTATTTAAAAGTTTTAAGACTAAGCTAAAACTTCTTTTACTTTGTTTGCAGCTTCTTCTAAAGTAATTGCAGAGTGTACCGGAAGACCAGACTCGTCAATTAATCTTTTAGCTTCAACAGCGTTAGTTCCCTGTAATCTTACGATCAATGGAACCGGAAGGCTTCCCATAGCATGGTAAGCATCAACCACACCCTGAGCCACTCTGTCGCATCTTACGATACCTCCGAAGATGTTGATCAGGATTGCTTTTACGTTCTTATCTCTCAGAATAATTTCGAAAGCAGTCTGTACTCTTGCAGCATCTGCAGTACCTCCAACGTCCAGGAAGTTTGCAGGGTTACCACCAGATAATTTGATGATATCCATAGTCGCCATTGCAAGACCAGCTCCGTTTACCATACAAGCAACGTTACCGTCAAGTTTTACGAAGTTAAGACCAGCTTCACCAGCTTCAACATCCAATGGATCTTCTTCTCTTGTATCTCTCAATTCAGCCAAATCTTTGTGACGGAATAATGAGTTACCATCCAAAGTTACTTTAGCATCCACAGCGATAATTCTGTTATCAGAAGTTTTCAAAACCGGGTTGATTTCGAAAAGAGAAGCATCAATTCCTACATACGCATTGTATAGAGAAGTGATGAATTTTGTAAATTCTTTGAACGCATTTCCTTCAAGACCTAGGTTGAAAGCAATTTTTCTCGCCTGGAAACCCTGAAGACCCAAAGTAGGATCGATCAATTCGTTGTGGATCAAGTGAGGCGTTACTTCAGCAACGTGCTCAATGTCCATACCACCTTCAGTAGAATATACGATTGTATTTTTACCTTCGGCTCTGTCTAAAAGAATAGAAACATAAAATTCTTTAGTTTCAGATTCTCCAGGATAATATACATCCTCTGCTACCAATACAGAATTTACCAATTTACCTTCAGCAGAAGTCTGAGGCGTAATCAATTGCATTCCGATGATGTTTTGAGCGTTTTCTTTCAATTTATCCATGTTCGGAGAAAACTTTACACCGCCACCTTTACCACGACCACCTGCGTGAATTTGTGCTTTTACAACCCAAGCCTGAGCTCCGGTTTCAGCAGTCAGTTTTTCAGCAGCAGCTACAGCTTCGTCTACGTTGTTTGCAACGTGACCACGTTGTATTGCTACTCCGTACTTTGATAAAATCTCTTTTGATTGATACTCGTGAAGATTCATATTATTTTTATTATTATATTTTAATTTTTAAAGATTGACAAATTTAATAAAAATGAGCAAGGTTAAAAAGAAAAATAGTGAACTTTTAACTATTTCAGTCACATTCACTTCAATCTTTATAAAATTTGACATTGCGAATGTATGTATAATAGTTTTTACATGATGAAAATATCTAAAAACCTACGGTATTCTAATCAGATTTTAATATAATTCTAATTCTAAAAATTGTAATCGACCTCTGACTGAATTATCTTTGCGATTTTAAATGAAATGCTGAATTTTAATGTTTTTAATATCTCATTTATTAAAATTAACCCACCAAATTTCACAAAAAACCATCATCTATTTATAAATTTAAACTTAGAATAGTAATACAATGGCTTTAATTACCGCAAGCGGATACAGCAAAAAACTGTTTCGCTACATTACCAAAGAAAAAAAAGATGTTACTAATATCTACTTTTATGCAATCATCAACGGATTGGTCTCTTTAAGTATTCCGTTGGGGATACAGTCGATTATCAGTTTTGTGATGGGAGCAACAATGGCGACATCCATTTATATCCTTATCTTTTTTGTTGTTCTGGGAACGTTTCTGGTGGGGCATTTCAGACTGAAAGTTTTACAGATTATCGAAAAGATTCAGCAGAAAATATTTGTGGAATTTTCCATGGCATTTGCTGATAAACTTCCGAAAGTAGACCTCTCCGATACGAGAAAATATTACCTTCCCGAGTTGGTCAACCGCTTCTTTGATGTACAGAATCTTCAGAAAGGAATCTCAAAAATTCTCCTGGAAATACCTACAGCTTTAATTCAGATTCTTTTTGGAATTCTTTTGCTTTCCTTTTATCACACATGGTTTTTAGCGTTTGCAGCCTTAGTGGTTATTTTAGTGGTGCTTATTTTCACGTACAGTATGGAAAGCGGTATTAAATCAAGTATTGAAGAGAGTGATAAGAAATACGAAACTGCTGCCTGGCTTGAAGATATTGCCGCTTCTGTGAAGACTTTCAAAATGCACTCTGATGAAGAAAACAATCTTCACGGAACCGATTCTCGGGTTATGGAATATCTTGATCACAGAACGCAGCACTTTAAAATTTTGGTGTTTCAGTTTAAAACAATCATTGCTTTCAAGGTCATTATTACGTTAGCGATTTTAACCATCGGAACATATTTAATGATCAATCAGCAATTGAATATCGGGGCATTTATTGCTGCAGAAATCGTAGTACTGACTATTATGGCTGCAGTTGAAAAACTGATTGTAAGCTTGGAAAGTTATTATGATATCGTGGCAGCTTATGCTAAACTGACGAAGGTTACTGAATTGAAAGAAGAAAACGAGGGTGATATTGAGCTGTCGCAGAAAGATACAGGCATGGAAATCGAATTTAAAGGAGTTGATTTTGCTTTTAACGATACTCCTGCGATTCTCTCTGATGTTGATTTTAAACTGAGAGAAAACGGTATCATCGTGGTTACCGGAAAAATGGGAACAGGAAAATCTCTTCTTCTTAATATGTTGGCCGGGTTTTATGAGCCAAGCTCGGGAACCATTCTTTTTGATAAAATTCCACTGAAAAATTTAGACAAAAGAAAATTCAGAAATCAAATCGGATTGTATCTTGAAAACATGAAGGTGATTCAGGGAACCGTTTTAGAAAACATTCTTTTGGGAAATGTGAACAGCAATACCGAAGGCATTCTTCAACTTTCAGATAAGATAGGAGCGGACAGTATTTCCAGCGCTTTCAGTCAGGGGTTTGCTACACAAATCAGTGAGACCGATTCTGAGCTGACCTTCAGTTCAAAAAAGAAAATCCTTATGCTCCGTTCTCTTTTAGGTAAAAAAAGATTGATTTTACTCGAAAATCCTCTAGCTGGAATGTCTGAACATTTTCAGGAAAAATTGATTGAATATTTAATTGAACTCAAAAAAACTACGACCATTGTTATTGTTTCTCCAGACAAAAATCTGATCTACAATGCAGATCAGCACATTCATCTGGAAGACGGAACTATAAGAATTATCTAATTTAATTTTCAGTAAAATGCAAATACAGTCATACGATAAAATATATCACATCCATAAAAAATCGAGAGTAAAGCGCTGGTTTCTGTTTATTTTCGTTGGAGGAATTGTCACACTCTTTCTTCCATGGACCCAAAACATAAAAGTGAAAGGAAATGTTTCTTCACTCTATCAATCTCAGAGACCACAACAGCTGAACTCGCCGATTCCCGGAAGAATTATTAAGTGGAATGTGAAAAATGGAGATTATGTAAAAAAAGGCGACACGCTTTTACAGCTTTCAGAAATTAAGGACGATTATCTTGATCCTTTATTGGTGCAGAGAACTCAGGAGCAGGTAGAAGCAAAAAAAGGAGTCAGAGATTATTATGAAGCAAAAGTGGGAACTGCAAGAAACCAATTGGAAGCTTTGAATGCCTCAAGAGATTTAAAATTAAATCAGGTAAAAATTAAAATCATCCAGCTGAACAACAAACTTGCCGGTGAACAGGCCGAATTGGAAGCAGCAAAAAATGAGCTTCAGCTTTCAGAAGATCAGTACGCAAGACAGAAGAAAATGTATGATGAAGGCTTGGTTTCTTTAACACAGTTTCAGCAGCGAAGTATTTCTTATCAGAACTCAATTGCCAAGAAAACAGCAAATGAAAATAAAGTAGCGCAAACTCAGCAGGAAATTCTGAACACGCAGATTGAGCAAAACTCAGTGACTCAAGATTACAATGAAAAACTGAGTAAAATTGAGGGAGAACGTTTCCAGAGTATGGGACAGATCGAGGGAAGTGACGGAGAGATTGCCAAACTACAGAATCAGGTAGCAAATTACATTGCAAGACAGGGATTATACTTCATCATCGCTTCTCAGGATGGACAGATCGTTCAGCTGAATAAAGCCGGAATCGGTGAAGTTTTAAAAGACGGAGAAAACATAGGAACTATCGTTCCAACGAATGTAGATTATGCGGTAGAAATTTATATTAAACCCGTTGATCTGCCTTTGGTCAAAGAAGGACAGCGTGTGATGAGTATTTTTGACGGATTTCCCGCAATCGTTTTTTCCGGCTGGCCGGATTCAAGCTACGGAACTTTTGCAGGAAAGGTGGTTGCTGTAGAAAGTAACATCAGTGCAAACGGAATGTTCAAAGCTCTGATTGTAGAAGATAAAAATGAAAAACCATGGCCTCCGAAGATCAAGATGGGAACCGGAGTTCAGGGAATTGCCATCCTAAATAATGTGCCGATCTGGTACGAGCTGTGGCGAAACATCAATGGCTTCCCGCCGGATTATTATGAAGTAACGAATGCAAAATCGGCCAAAGATGAAAAGACAAAATAAATTTTTTCTTCTCGCTTTTCTGCTGTTGTTCAGTTTCAGTTTTGCACAGGATTCATTGAAAATTTCAGCCTCGGAGTTTATGAATGTGGTTAAAAATTACCATCCTTTAGCCTTAAAATATCAACTTCAAAACCGATTGGCCGAAGCCGAAATTACGAGAGCAAGAGGTAATTTTGATCCTGTTGTAGCTGGGAAATTAGGAGAGAAAAATATCGACGGAACAAAATACTACGAGCAGAAAAATCTGGAACTCGGCATTCCAACCTGGTATGGGATCGATCTCCATGGAAGCTACAATTATCTTGACGGACAAAAACTCAACAACAGCGATACGAAAGGCGGACTTTATCAATTCGGAATTACGGTTCCTTTAGCTAAAAATCTTTTGTACGATCAAAGAAGAGCAATGCTCGATCAGGCAAGATTTGGACTGAGAATGACCGAAGCGGAACAGGCGGTTCTTACCAACGAGCTTCTTTTGGAGGCGGAAAATACCTACTGGGATTGGGTTCAGAATTATGAGATTTATAAATTGAAATCTGAGATCGTAGAAATCAATAAAGACCGACTGGATTTCACCAAAAAGACATTTGAGTATGGTGAAAAACCTGCGATTGATACCATTGAAGCTCTTTCACAACTTCAAAGTTTCGAACTTCAGCAGAGAGATGCATTTTTAAGTTTTGTGAAAAGCACACAGCAACTTCAGCTGTATCTGTGGAAAGACAATCAGCAGTTGTATGAGCTTTCGGAAATGATTTATCCTTCAGACCGTCTTGAAGAACATTTAGCATATTCTGATTTTGAGTTTCTGATCAACGAGGTTGATTCCCGGCCAATCAATTCACATTTCTCTATTTTGTACTACGACCAAAAGCAGAATATTCTCGAAAGTGAAAGGCGTCTGAAGTGGCAAAGCTTCCTTCCAAAACTTGATTTCACCTATAATTTTTTCAATAAAGAAAATTACAGTCCAGATTTTCTGCCGCTATTTGATAACAATTTTCAATATGGTTTAAAACTGGAGATTCCTGTTTTTCAGCGAGCTGCAAGAGCCAATTATCAGATGGCGAAGATCAAACTTAACCAAAACCAGATTGATACGAACCTGAAAATAAGAGAACTTGATGTGAAAATTGAGACGTACAAAAACGAAATTCTGAATTATCACGCGCAAATCGATCTGTCAAGAAATAATCTTCAGAACTACAGACGACTGCTTTCTGCCGAGGAAATGAGATACAGCAATGGTGAAAGTTCACTTTTCCTAATCAATTCAAGGGAAAACAAAGTGATTGAAGCTCAGGAAAAATTTATCTCTATCCGGACAAAGTTTTTAAAAAGCTTTAATAAACTCAAGTGGATGAAGGAAAATTTCACGCTATAAACTTTGCTTATTAAACACTAAGTTGAGCGATTTTTTTTAAGTTGAGTCTAGCTACGTTAGCATTCAGAAGTCTGCTTCAAAATTCTAATTGATTTTTCCTGACCAATCTTACTTTAATTGTAAACTTACCATCTCACGCAGATTTTGCAAATTGAGCAGATCATAAAAAAAATCTGCACAATCTCCGAAATCTGCGGGAGAATAAGAAAGTTCAGGCAAAACCTGAACTTTTTTTGTGCCGAATGTTTTTTACTCTTCAGCTAATTTCTCAGACTGCGAACCAATAAACGGAATTTTAGGAGCCAGAAAATATCCTGTTAAACTCGCAAAAAGTATTGGGACGAAATAGGTAAAACCGGTTAAGGTTCCCAAAATAATTGTTGTGCTCATCGGCGTTCTTGTCACACAGGCATTGATGGCCGCCATACAGCTTACAATCGCTAAAGTGGTGTCAACGGTTGGGAATAGATGATGAATAATCAATCCTAAAGTCGTTCCCACAAAAAACAGCGGAATAATAAAACCGCCTCTCCAGCCTGAAGTTACAGTAATGGCAATCGCTAAAATTTTAAAGATTAAAATAATAATTAAAAAATTCAGACTGTAGTTTCCGTTGATCAGTTCATTCACTTCATGATGGCCAAAATATCTTGTCAGAGGAAAATAGAAGGCGATAATTCCTAATAAAATTCCACCTGTAAGCGTTTTTATGTAGATTGGAAATTTTCGGTATTCGAAAGCTTTTTTAAAAAATTTAACCACAAAAATAAAAATCCAGCCAAATAATGTTCCTACAATTCCAAAAAGGGTAGCGTAGAGGAAATCGTAAACTCCGGTGTAATGATAAGCTTTGAGATCCCATGTTGCTCCAATTCCCAAATGAATAATCAAAGCAAACATCAGGTAACTGAAACAGCTCGCCACCAAAGCAGGAATTATGGCTTTGTAATATTCTACCGCGTGCTTGTGATGAAGAATTTCAAGAGAAAACAGACTTCCGCCCAGTGGTGCACCGAAAAGTGCGGTAAAGCCTGAAGCCATTCCCGCAATACTCAACGAACGCAATTCTTCACCTTTCAATCTGAAAAGCTTCCCTAAATACGTTCCCGTAGAACCCGTCACCTGAACCAAAGGTGCTTCCGGACCCAAACTTCCGCCTGATGCCACACAGAAAAGCGACGACAAAATCATGGAAGGATTATTTTTTGGCTCCAGTTTTCCTTTATTAAATCTGATGTTGTTGACGATTAAGTGAATTTCTCCCGGATCACCAATAAAATGAATGACCAAACCCGCCAGAAGGCCAGAGATTGCCATTGTCGGAATCACCATCCAACCTTGAAACTGATGTAAAAATTCTGTGAAATGCTCGAGGACAATCCAATATAGTCCGGCAATAATACCACCAACCAGACCGGTAATTGCCCACATAAAAAAAGTACGGCTGAATACGAACGGATTAAACCTGATCGGCTGATCCAAAAGGTTAAATGTTCGTATTAAGCGGCGGCGTCTGTTGATTTTCATTTTAATTTAGTTTAAAATTACGATCATCATTTGTTGAAAGTGTGTTTTGTTTTTAGCGAAAAGGCATTTCGCCAAACTTAAGAATGCTTCGACAGGCTCAGCATGACAATTCAAATACTTAGAGCCTGTTTAAATTTCATCAAAATTAGTTTCCCCTTCCCCTAAAGGGTGTAATTTTGATGAAATTTTCGGAGAATTTTCCTCCCTTTAGGGTTGGGGTAAAGAAGTTTAATAAAAATTTGTTTTTCAATAATTTTTGAACAGGCAATGACTGTTACTTAAGACGTTTCAGCCTGAGCCTGTCGAAGATATTAAGTAGTTAAATTCTATTTTTCACAAAATAAAAAATAAGCATCAACCAAGCTAAAATCATAAACAATCCTCCAAGCGGAGTAATCGGACCTAAAAATTTTAGGTTTAAACCAAAATGATCCTGTAAACTCAGACCGTAAATACTGAAAGAAAACAGCATAGTTCCTGCAATCATTAAAATAGAGATCCATTTTTGAGATGAGGTGTCAAATTTTAAGATATAGCCGGCAATCAGTAAAAAGAAGGCGGCGTACATCTGATATCGTACTCCGGTTTCAAAACTTTCCAGTCTTTCCACAGATAATATTTTCTTTAAAGCGTGTGCTCCGAAAGCGCCTAAGATAACGGAAAGCATTCCGAAAGCGGCACCGAAGACTAAAGTAATTGTTTTCATTTTATAATTCTTCTAATTCTAGATTTAAATATTTTTTTGTTTTGTAATCCTGCCAGGTTCCAATGATTTTATTTCCCTTCAAATCTGCTTCTACGAAGGCTCTCGGTATCCATTGTTTAAGTTCTTCACTGTGATAATCGTCCTCTGTAATTGAAAAATGGTCATGAACGAATTCTCCTCTCCAGTTGATCAGTTTTTTATTTTTATCATACCAATAAGATGCTGAAAAAGAGTCATCTTCATTAATAGAATTTATCAAAACCGTAATCGGATACTTTCCGTCGATCTTTCCTTTAAACAGTTTATTTTGAACTGAATTTTGAGTTACTGCCTTTTCAGATTTGGATAAAAGATTTTTACCGTATACGCTGAGATATTGCTGTATATCCTGATAGGGAAGTTTTATTTCATAGCTTCCCAAGTCATCCAGTGCCAGCAAAGCATGATTTGAGCATCGTTCTCTTACAATAGTGAGTTCTTCTTTTCCAAAGTAAAATTTTGTATAGCTCAATCTTCCGTCCTGTACAAACTGCAGACATTCTTCATACATCCGGATCTGTTCTTTTTTTTCCGGTTCATCATCTTGATTTGCTTTTAATTCATTCAAAAAATTCTGAATTTTATCGGCAACATTTTGATTGACTGTTTTCTCAACTGATTTGATGGAAATAGTATTAAATAAATCCTCAATATTAATATAGTTCCCTGTCCGAAGATCAAAGTTTTTATAATCTGTAAAACCTTCAGGGTAAGCTCCCGTCGCTTCACCATCAATTTTTAAACTTAAAATATTTTTTGGCGTTTCTAACTTCTTCCATTCATAGAAATAGACATAATTTCTGTACGAGTTAGTCGCTGTGAGTGCCAGATGGGAAGGGTCTGCTCCTGATCCCGGAATGAATTCCAATTCGTTTACCTGTAAAAAAGTATTGATTTTTCTTGCAACTAAAGGTTTCGAATCAATTGAAACTGTTGGAAAATTAAAATTTTCAGTTTTGGGTTTCAAATCATTTACCGTAATATTTTGTTGCTGTGCAAAACATACGGCGGAGATCAAAATAAAAAACAGAGAGATTTTTTTCATTGTTTAGATTTGAGATACATTAAAATAATTCCGCTGATTAAAGTCAGAATTCCAAGAACAATGAAAAAGACAGAGAATCTGCGTGACCGCTGAAAATCCCGTATTACTGGTATTTTTTAAAAATATCCCAAAGATAATAAACACTATAGGCAAGATGATTTGCAACATTTTATTGCGCTCTTAATCTGTTAAATTCATCAATTACTTCGTGATGCGTCACTGTTTTATCTTTAAAATAGGTTACAAAATGTTGTTTCTCGGCTTCGGTTGCTCCCATTTGATTTAAAATATTAAACAAATGCATTTTCATGTGACCTTTCTGAATTCCTGTGGTTACCAAAGATCTCAACGCTCCAAAATTCTGAGCCAGTCCTGAAACCGCCAGAATACTCATTAGTTCCTGAGCGGATGGTTTTCCAAGTAAGGCCAGAGAAAATTTTACCAAAGGATGAAGATTCGTCAGACCTCCTACAACGCCGACAGAAATCGGAAGATCAATCCAAAATCTGAACACTCCGTTGTCGATGGTGCAGTGTGTCAGCGAAGAATATTTTCCATCTCTCGCGGCATACGCGTGTGCACAGGCTTCAGTTGCTCTGAAATCGTTTCCGGTGGCAATAACAACGGCATCCACACCGTTCATAATTCCTTTGTTGTGCGTTGTTGCACGGAAAGGTTCGATCTCGGCAATCGTAACGGCCTGCTTAAATTTTCTGGCAAATTCTTCGTTGGAAATTCCGCTGTCATCTTTCAGATCTTCAATTTTGCAGGAAACTTCCGCTCTTACGATACAGTCCGGAGTGAAATTTGAAAGGATATTCATCACTACCTGCAAAGAATCTTTTTCTTCCTGAGTGAAATCTTCTTCCAGAGAAATTTCTTCTTTTAGAGTTTTACCAAACTGTTCAAGACAGGAGTTGATGAAATTGGCACCCATAGAATCTACGGTGTCAAAACTTGCTTTAAGCTGATAATAATTTGGCATTTCAGCAGTTTTGTCAACGAGTTTTATTTCTAAAATTCCGCCGCCACGATTTCTCATGTTTGCCGTGATGCTCTCAGTGGCTTCAAATAATTTTTTCTTTAATTTAAAATTAAAAAAATGCTGAAGTTTATGTGACTCAACGTCAATAATGAAGTGTGTATGACCTAATTTTTTGGTGTTAATTATAGTCGTTCTAAAGCCACCTTTATCAATCCAGAATTTTGCTGCCTTGGAAGCTGCTGCCACTACAGAACTTTCTTCAACTGCCATCGGTAAAGCCAATAATTTTCCGTCAATCAGGAAGTTTGGAGCAATTCCGTAAGGCATATAAAAATTGGAAATTGTGTTTTCAGAAAACTCGTCATGAAGTTTCTGAAGATCGGCATTTTCGTTCCAATATTGGTTGAGTATATTTTGGTAATCTGTGTTTCCTTCGAGATATTCATTGACAAGCCAGTCAATTTTTCCCTGCTTGGTCAGTTTAGAAAAACCTTCTACCGGTTGATGATTCATAGGTAAGTTATTTTTTGATAAAGAAATGTGAAAACGACCGTTTACGATTTCACGCATAAATTAATGATGGTAAATATAGTAAATTTGTTTCTGCCTATTGTGGATAAGTTGGTTTAAAAAAGTGTGATATTTCTCAATTTTGGATTTACTTTTGAATAGTAAAACTGCAGTATTCCACAGAGTCATTAAAGTTTTTAAATACTTAAGTCTTGTCAATCTATCGAATAAAAATAAAGAACGCATTATAAGATTTAGATTATGTGAAACATAATCTAAAAATTTTTCAAACATTCGATTCTGACTTATGTGTTGCGAAAATTAATAAAAGTAAAAGAATTATGAATTTTGACCGTCTAAAAGAAAAGTTAGAAATCCTTGCTGATGCTGCGAAGTATGACGTGTCATGTTCGTCCAGCGGAGGTTCGAGGAAAAATAAAAAAGGCGCTTTAGGAGACAGCTCTGCAAGCGGAATTTGCCATACCTATACCGAAGATGGCCGATGTGTTTCTCTGCTTAAAGTTCTTTTGACCAATCACTGTATTTACGATTGTGCTTACTGTGTTTCGCGAAGTTCAAATGATATTAAAAGAGCCGCATTTACAGTAGAAGAAGTAGTGGATCTGACTATTAATTTCTACCGCAGGAATTATATTGAAGGTTTATTCTTGAGTTCAGGAATTTTCAAAAATGCCGATACTACAATGGAACGCTTAGTTCGGGTAGCAAAAAAACTTAGGCTTGAGGAAAATTTTAACGGATATATTCATTTGAAATCAATTCCCGGTGCAAGCGATATTCTGATGCAGGAAGCGGCGTTGTATGCAGACCGACTGTCGATCAATATTGAAATCCCGACAGAAAGTGGTTTGAAATTATTAGCTCCGGAGAAAAACCGACAGGATATGCTAAATCCTATGAAGTATATTCAAGGCGGTATTACTCAATATAAAGAAGAGAAGAAGATTTTCAGAAAAGTTCCGAAATTTGCTCCGGCTGGTCAGTCTACTCAGATGATTGTCGGTGCATCCAACGAAAATGATTTGCAGATCATTAAAGTAGCAGATCATTTCTATAAAAATTATAGTCTAAAAAGAGTTTATTATTCCGGTTACGTGCCCGTTTTGGAGGACAACAGATTGCCGGCATTGACAACGGCAGTTCCGATGCTGAGAGAAAACCGTTTATATCAGTCAGATTGGCTGATGCGTTTTTATGGTTTTAAAGCTGATGAAATTTTAGATCCGCACATGCCGTTTCTGGATTTGGAAGTTGATCCCAAATTAAGCTGGGCTTTAAGACATTTGGATCAATTTCCGGTCAATCTTCAGTCTGCAGATTATCAGATGATTCTCAGAATTCCGGGAATTGGAGTGAAAACAGCAAAGAAAATTGTATCAGCAAGACGTTTTCAGGTGTTGACGATTGAAAATTTACAGAAACTAGGTGCAGCGGTAAACCGAGCTAAATATTTTATTGACTTTAATGCAGGAAATATCTTCCTGAGACATTTGACAGATTTAAATCTAAAAAAACTTTTGATTGGAGGCAGTACTTCAAAATTTCAGGATCAGTTTTCGCAACAGTTGACTTTGTTTTAATTATGAGAATTAAAAAGGCATTAATTGACGATTTGCAAACAGATCGTGAAATCGAAAAATCTATTACGAAATTTTCGCAACAGTTAATGTCGAATTCAAAATGGGTAAAATTGATTAACGCCTTAATTGATAATGCAGCTTATATCAAGCTGATTGGTTTTAAGAAAGTGCAAAACTCTGATGTTGGAAAATTATACTTGTCTGAAGACACGTTATTTGGATATGATTTTTGGGAAGCAGGCTTTGAAGGACATAATTCTCATGGCGGATGGTTGACATTTAAAGAGATAGAATATTTAGTTTTTCCAAAAATTGTCACTTCTGAAAACGACGTGCAAGATTTAAATCAAATAAAATCAATCATTGAAAAAGTTGGACAGTTTGACATTGAAATGAACGATGATGAATTAAAAATGATTTGTTATAAAAATTTAAATTAAACATCAAGTACACGATTCTGTTTCACGAATAACAAAGCTTATTTCTAAATATAACCACAACGTTTGTCATCCTGAAAGGATCTTAACGTAGAATTTCACTTGCTTTTCTTATACTTTGCCTAGATGCTTTCAGCATGACAAACCGAAGAATGACTCATCAAAGTCATTATAATTATCAAATTATTTCTATTTTCAAATTAAAAAAATGACCACCTTACTCTACGACGGAAGTTTCGACGGGCTTTTTACTGCAATATTCGAGGTTTTTGAATATAAGTATAAAGATGTAGAAATTGTGAGCAGAGAAAGATTTCATCAGGAGAATATTTTTGCCGAAATTCATGAGGTGATTACTCAGGAAGCAAAATCAGAAAGAGTTTTAAATAAATTAGAAGAAAACATAGGGAAATCCGGGATGCATGAACTTGTAAAAGTTTTTTTGTCTGAAGAACCTGATTTAGAGCAAATCATTCTTTCCGCAGTAAAACAGTCTATTCAATATCCGAAAGAAAATATTCTGCAGAATTACGCAGATCCGGATATTTTGAGAATAGCCAAAATCTGTAAATCTGTAAGTCGCGAACGCCATCGGATGACGGCTTTCGTTCGGTTCGAAAAAATGCAGGATGAAGTTTTTTTTGCCAAGATCGATCCTGATTTTAATGTGCTTCCTTTGATCAGAAAACATTTTAATGACCGTTATCAGGATCAGAAATGGATGATCTACGATTTGCGGAGGAACTACGGACTCCTTTACGATCTGGAAACCTGCGATTTCTTTTATCCGGATGAGAAAATTGATTTAAAAAAGTATCAGGAAAAGTTTCATGATGAAGAAAATCAGTATCAAAAGCTGTGGCAGCGGTATTTTTTCAAAACCAATATTGTGGAAAGGAAAAATTTAAAACTGCACCTTCAGCACGTTCCGCGAAGATACTGGAAATATCTGACGGAGAAGAGATGAATTTCCCGCAGATTCCCGCAGATTTTTTTAAAGAGTGGAATTTCCCGCAGATTCCCGCAGATTTTTTTAAAAATGTAAAAGAAATAATTCAGTTACGAAGAAATCATATTTGCACAATCTTGTCAGTAATTTAATCCTCCATCATCTTTTTTTGTACTTGCCCGCTCCACTTGGCTCTTTTTACTTTTTACTTGGCTCTTTTAAAGAGCAGGATACCAAAGGATGAAAAGTATTGGCAAGATACTGCCGTTATCTGAACTTGTTTTTGTAAATTTGTGTTTGAAATTTTTTACTAAATGAAAGAAAGTGCTGTAAAAAAAATTGCAGTTCTTACTTCGGGAGGCGACTCTCCGGGGATGAACGCAGCATTAAGAGCGGTTGTAAGAACTGCCAATTATTATAACATCGAATGTTACGGAGTGAGAGAAGGCTACAATGGCCTTATTCATGATGATTTCCTGAAAATGGGACCTCGTTCTGTAAAAAATATAATCAACCAAGGTGGAACTATTCTAAAATCTGCCAGATCCAAAGAATTCAGAACCAAAGAAGGTCGCCAGAGAGCCTATGATAATTGCGTTAAATACGGAATTGACGGTTTGGTGTGTATCGGAGGTGACGGAACTTTTACCGGAGCAAAAATTTTCAATGAAGAATTTGGCATTCGGGTGATTGGTGTGCCGGGAACTATTGATAACGATATTTTCGGAACAGATAACACCATTGGTTTTGATACGGCTTTGAACACCGCAATGGATGCGATTGATAAAATCCGTGATACGGCAACTTCTCACAACAGAGTATTCTTTGTTGAGGTGATGGGTCGTGATGCAGGTTTCATCGCACTGAACAGCGGATTGGCAACCGGTGCACTGGATATTTTGATTCCTGAGAAAAAAGACAGTATCGAAGACCTTTTTTCTAACTTCAGAAAGGCAGAAAAGACAGGGAAATCTTCAAGCATCGTAGTCGTTGCAGAAGGGGAGGAGCTGGCAAATATCTATGAACTCTCTGAGAAAACCAAGAAAGAATTTCCGGAGTACGATATCCGTGTAGCTATTCTGGGACATATTCAGCGTGGTGGATCGCCGAGCTGTGCAGATCGGGTTTTAGCGAGCAGATTAGGTTTTGGTGCAGTCACCGGACTGATGACGGGTGAAAACAATGTGATGGCAGGAATGAGATCTAACGAGATTGTTTACACGCCTATTGAAGAAGCTATAAAAAAACACAATGAGATCAACAAAGACTTATTACTGATTTCAGAAATTTTAGCAATCTAATATTTTATATAATTAAATAAATCAAAACAATTATGTCAACAATTAAAGTAGGTATTAACGGGTTTGGTAGAATCGGTCGTCTTGTTTTCAGAGCAATGACTGAAAGAGACAACATCGAAGTCGTTGGTATCAATGACCTTATTAATGCAGAGTACATGGCTTACATGTTAAAGTATGATTCTGTACACGGTATTTTCCCGGGAGAAGTTTCTGTAGAAGGAAACGATCTTGTAGTAAACGGAAAGAAAATCAGAGTTACTGCAGAAAGAGATCCAAACAACTTAAAGTGGAACGAGATCGGTGCTGATTACATTGTAGAATCTACCGGTTTATTTTTAGATAAAGAAAGTGCTGCTGCACACATCAACGCTGGTGCAAAAAAAGTTATCCTTTCTGCTCCTTCTAAAGATGATACTCCAATGTTTGTAATGGGTGTAAACCACAATGAGCTTACTGACGATGTTAAAATCCTGTCAAACGCTTCTTGTACTACAAACTGTTTAGCGCCTTTGGCTAAAGTAATTCACGATAACTTCGGAATCGTAGAAGGTTTGATGACTACTGTACACGCTACAACAGCTACTCAGAAAACGGTTGACGGTCCTTCAATGAAAGACTGGAGAGGTGGTAGAGCTGCATTAAACAATATTATTCCTTCTTCTACAGGTGCTGCAAAAGCGGTAGGAAAAGTTATTCCTTCATTGAACGGAAAACTGACAGGTATGTCTTTCAGAGTACCAACAGTTGACGTTTCTGTAGTAGATTTAACAGTTAGATTAGAGAAAGGTGCTTCTTATGAAGAAATCTGTGCTGTAATCAAAGCTGCTTCTGAGGGTGAATTGAAAGGTATCCTTGGATACACTGAAGATGCTGTAGTTTCTCAGGATTTCATCGGAGACAAGAGAACTTCAATCTTCGATAAAGACGCTGGAATTATGCTTTCTCCTAACTTTGTGAAACTTGTTTCTTGGTATGACAACGAAATGGGTTACTCAAACAAGTTAGTTGATATGTTGATCCACGCTTCTACATTATCAAAATAATAAGCTGTCAGCTATACATAATGAAACCTTCCAGAGATGGAAGGTTTTTTTTTTGCTGGAATTCTGTAGGAATGACTCATTAAAATTAAAGTTTTGCATTCGCCAGAATTTGTGAAAATATTGTTTGCCACGAATGCACGAATGATTTTAAAATAATCTAATCAGGAAACTTAAATTCGTGCATTCGTGGTAGATAAATGGAATGCTAAACTTTGTTTGAGTCTTCTGCAGTTATTTAAATACAAATGTCGCTATTCAATATTCTCTTTTGGTGGCTCGATCGGCTGAGTATTGGTGATGTTAATGCTCGTCGGAGTTACTAACGGAATGCCCTGCTCATCGAGACTGCTTTTAATTTTCATTAAAATATCACTTTTTACATGTCCCAAGTTTTCTCCAACTTTCATCCAGAATTTCACCTGCAGATTAAAAACTCCCTGTTTTAAGCTAGTAAAAATAACGTCTACTTTATCCTGTTTGTCGATATATTCCTGACTGAGAATTACATGATTAATGCTCTCCTGTGCCTTCACAATATCTTCATCCGCCGGAATTTCAAAATCTAAAATGATTCTTCGCTGAGGTGAAGCTGTAATATTATAGAAAGGTGCATTGAAAATTACCTGATTTGGAATATACGCCTTTTTCCCGTCGTCAGTAATCAGCTTTGTAGTCAGAAAACCAATATCCTGCACTGTTCCTGAATGATTTCCGATTGTGATATAATCTCCGACTTTAAAGGCTTTGTCAATTCCAATCAGCATTCCAGAAAATATACTTGAAACCAAATCTTTTAAAGCAACCCCGGCAATCACCCCGGCAACTCCCAAACTTCCGATAAATTTCCAAAGGAAACCACTGAAGCCCATTATTTCAAGAGCGATAAAGGTTCCCATCAGGATGATGATAAATCTGAAAACATTAATGATTGTGATTACAGAGCCTTCATTTTTGCTTTTAGGAAAAAGCTTATGCATAATTTTTACCGCAAGTTTACTGAGATACTTACTTGTCAATAAGAAAAATGTGAAGACAAGAACTCCTACGATAAGCTTTGGAGTAAGCTTTGCAAAGGCGATGTACCAATTTTGTAAAACTTTATAAACGGTATCTACATACGTTAAGCCATATTCCATAAGAACTTTTTTTTCGAATTTTAAATAAATTATTTAGCAAAAATTTTGCCAGTTACAAAAAGTCTATTAAATTTGTAGACTAATAAGAAAGAATATTATGTCAATAAAACTAGGAGATACCGCACCCAACTTTCAGGCAGAATCTACTGCAGGAACTATTGATTTTTATGAATATCTTGGGGATTCATGGGGGATTTTGTTTTCTCATCCCGCAGATTACACTCCGGTCTGTACTACAGAATTGGGTTACACTGCTAAACTAAAATCTGACTTCGACAGAAGAGACACCAAGGTAATTGCGCTAAGCGTGGATGGAGTAGAAGATCATAAAAACTGGATTAAAGATATCAATGAAACTCAAAACACAGAGGTTCAGTTCCCGATTATTGCAGACAGAGACAGAAAGGTTTCAGAGCTCTACGATTTTATTCATCCAAATGCTTCTCTTACAGCAACGGTACGTTCTTTACTGATTATTGATCCTGCGAAGAAGGTAAGATTAATTATCACTTATCCGGCATCTACAGGAAGAAATTTCAATGAGATTCTTAGAGTTTTAGACTCTTTGCAGCTGGTAGATTCTTACAAAATTGCAACGCCCGCGAACTGGTATGATGGTGATGATGTGATTATCCCGCCTTCTATCTCAACTGAAGAGGCAAAGAATATTTTCCCTAAAGGAGTTACAGAGATCAAACCTTACCTGCGTTTTACTCCGCAACCCAACCAATAACAGAGGCTTAGATTTTTTATTTATTATATATAGTTTAGTTTTAATTTGAAAAAGCGGCTCGGAAATTTTTCCGAGCCGCTTTTGTATGTTGTATGAAATATCAAATTATTTCACATCGTTAGCAATTGCTTTTGCTTTAGAGGTTGGTAAGTAAATACTGAAACCAACGTTGAAGCTGATTCTAGAAGTCAAACCTTCATTTCCGAATCCTGTTACTCCATTGTATTTTACTAAACCTTCAACACCGATGTTTGGAGTGATGAAGTAAGAATAACCTGGACCTACACCGAAATCAAGACCTGTTGTAGAAATTCCGTTTTCAACATTGAAACCTCCTACACCTAAGTTACCTTCTAAGAAGAATCTACCGTGGTTTAATACGTTGTCAATACCTTTTTCACCTGGTGAAACAAAGTAACGTCCTAAAGCTCCAACTCCGTAATCAAACTGTGTTGATGCTCCAGCTCCAGGCTTAGAAAATCCTAAAGTAACGTAACCTCCTAATGCAACGTTATCTTTAATAAAATATGCTGCTCTAGGCTGTAGTTTAATATCGTAACCCGCTCCTGTATTCAAACCAAAATTGCTAGAAAGTAAGCTACTACCAACCATCCAGTTTCCTTCTTGAATTTGTGCGTTTGCTGTAGCTGTCAATCCTGCAACAGCTAATATTCCTGTAAAAATTAGCTTTTTCATAATTTATAATTTTAATAAGTTAATGTTAATTATTTTGATATGCAGTTCAATTCAATAAATGTGCCACAAAGCCTCATAATGCATATTTACGTGTGCATGTCATCTAAATACGTTAAGATTAAATATTAAAATTTTAACTAAAATTATCAGAAATCTATAATTTAAATAAACAGTAAAATAATAGATACAATAAGTCCTGCAATTGCAAATTTTACTCCCCGTTTGAAAGGCTTGCTTTTAGTATTAAACATCCAAAAGCTCGATATCACAAAGAAAAACAGACAGATTCCAAAAAATGCATTAAGTGGAGATAGAGTGTCTGCAGATTTTGCCTTGTGAAGTTTTGCCATCTTATCCAGAACAACCGGCAGTTCCATCTTTGAATATTTTGCCTGTCCGGTGTTTGAATTGTAAGTTCCTTCTTTAAAGTAAACAATATCTTTCTCTGTTTTTTTGACCTCAAAGTTTTTAATTTTCAGTTCCTTCTCCAGGTTTTTTTCAGAGAGATTTTTGGCGATCATCTTATCATATAGCTTTTCCTTTTTTAGAAAATCTGTATCTCTGTAAATCAGAAGAATTCCGCTTAAGGCATAAACCGCCATTATTCCCGCCATGAAAAATCCTAAATACCGGTGGGTGATTCTCATGAAACTTCTTGTATCCTTAATTTTGTCCATATCTATTGGGTCATTTTTTTTAATTTCAAAAGTGGAAGCTGCAAAAATGCAACTTCCACTTTGATTATAGAAATTTATCGTATTATAAAATTCTAAATCTTAGAGTCTGTATATTAATGTAAAATAGTAGTTTCTTGGGGTAATAGGGTTCACCGAATAGTTTTCGTGTACATTATAGTTGACCACATCAAATAAATTCCCTACTTTCCCCTGTAATGAGAATTTCTTCCAGTCATATCCTACAGATAATGAAACAGTGGTGTAATCTTTGAGATCCATCATTCTGCTAACCTCTTTTCTGGTGATATTTGTAGACTTCGAGTCATTCCAACCTGCAATTCTGTCGCCGATATAATATACTCCGATACCGGCTTTCAGACCAGGAACATAGTTGGTGAATTTATAAAATACAGATGCGTTGGCCGTTGTAGCTGGCGTGCGCACCAACCTTTGTTTCTCTACAAATCCTTTTTCCGGCGTGTCTAGATATACAGAGTTGTTGTAAGAAAAACCGCCAATGATCGAAATGTTTTCAGTAGGATTTCCGGTAATATCTACCTCTGCACCACGGCTTCTCATTTTTCCTGCGAACTCTTTTAAATTGGTGTCTGGTGTCTGCACTGTTCCTGAAGCATCGGTATAGAAGAAATTCTGGTAAAAGTTATGATATAGAATCTGATACAGCGTAACATTAACTGCTAAGGCATTGTTCCAGATGTTTTTCTTCACTCCAACTTCGTACTGATCCACAGTGGTAGGTTTTATTCCCTGTTTAGGCAAGATTGCAACTCTTCCTTGTACGGTCTGCAGATTTCCTGAAGTATTTAAATTATTAACTTCATCAGAAATATATCCTGCATTGGTCGCAAATGAGTTGGTATAGGTTGCAAATGCTGAAAAACTATCATTAGGCATATAAACGAAACCTACTTTTGGAGAAAAAGCATTGTCTGATGTCGCCGAATTTGCCACTTCAGTTTTTACATTTGTGGCAAAACGGGTTAAATAACTTGGCATGTTTTCAATATATGACCAACGGAGTCCTGCAAGTACCTTGAATTCCTTGGTTAAACTTATAAAATCCTGAGCATAAACACCCACTCGTCTCGCTGTTGTTCTTGTTTTCGTATTCAAATTAGAATCAGGCATTGCTAAGCTTCCATTGTCCCAAGAGCTCGGGTCATCCAAATATAAGATGTTTGTTGGAGCCTGGATCAAAGTGTAAGCGTTCGCATCGGATTGTCCGTAGTCTGCATCGGTACCAATCAGTACTTTATGGTTGATCTTTCCTGTATTGAAATCTCCATTCACGTTGACCTGTGCAGAACCATAGTTCTGTTCGTTATAAGTTTTATTTAAGGGAGTATTCCAGGATAAGCTTGTCGCTGTGGGAGAGGCATAAGCCCACTGTACTCTTTCTGTTGAGAAATAATCTTTTGTATAATTTTGATAAGATGCAGAAGCATTCAATGTCCATTTGTCATTGATCTGATGATTGAATGTTACGTTGGTTGATGCCTGCTGTACATTTTGATATTGCCAGTCGGTCCCAAAAAAAGTATTTCTAGGCAGCCAGTCAATCAGTTTGTAGCTTTGATCTCTCTCAGTGATTGATCCAATTCCGAAGTCTGGAGTCAGGTCATTTTTAAGGTAATCAGCCTCAATAATCAACTGTGATTTTTCGCCTAAATTAAATAAAAATGAAGGATTGAAATAGTATTTTGTAGACTTTACAACATCTCTGAAGCTTTCCGCATATTCATACGCACCATTTATTCTGAAGGCAACGTTTTTAGAAACAGGTCCATAAATGTCAACCGTTGGTTTATAAGAATTCCAGCTTCCTGCATTTAAGCCGACCATACCACCAAAATTGAATTTAGGTTTTTTGGTAACCAAATTGATGATGCCGCCGGCTGCAGCATTTCCGTACAGCATTGCAGTTGCTCCTTTCAGAACTTCCACTCTTTCAAGTCCGCTCACTTCCGGGAAAACTCCGCTGTTCACTCTGGCTCCGTTTTTAAAGATATTATCGTTTCCGAAAATAAAACCACGCCCTCCGAAGCTGTCCTGCGAACCTCCTCTGGAAGAAGTTAGATATACTCCGTTTACGTTTTGAAGAACATCACTCAGTTGTTTTGCCTGTTGCTGCTCAATAATCTCATGAGTAACAATAGAAATCGCCTGTGGATTTTCCATTACCGTAAGATTAGATTTTGTCGTTGCCGGTTTTGCTGTGTTTGGGTTTCCAGTCTTGTGAAGATTGACGTCTTCTATGGTTTGAATTTTGATGGTATCAATTTCAGAATTTTTCAACTGAGCGCTTAGAGATGATGCCAAAGCGATAAGACCGAGGGAAATAATCCTTCTTTTCATGGTTTAGATTTTTGGAATAGAATTTAGATGGGGCAAATGTAAACCAAATGCTTATTTCTATTTAGAATTATTAAAAATAAAATCAGTGATTTTTATCATACGGATAGAGTATTCAGATTCTATTGATCATTAAATGTATTTCCGAAAACATTATTTATAAATATATTTGTTTAAAATTAAAAAATATGCAACTGGTAAAAGTGGGTCTCTGTGCCTTTGGAATGAGTGGAAAGATTTTTCACGCTCCGTTTTTAAAAGAACATCCGGGATTTTTTATGTCCGCAATTGTAGAAAGGTCAAAAGAAGAATCGAAAGAAAAATATCCCGATGCGACAATTTACCGGTCGGTAGAGGAAATGTTTCAGGACGCTGATATTGATGTGGTAGTGGTAAATACTCCTGTGCAGACTCATTTTGAATATACCAAAATGGCTTTAAATGCCGGCAAAAATGTGATCGTAGAGAAACCGTTTACCGTAAATGTCGCAGAAGCTGAGGAACTGGTAAGGTTGGCCGAAACCAAAAATCTTTTTCTAAGCGTTTATCAGAACAGAAGATTTGACCGTGATTATCTTCAGGTTCAAAAGGTAATTTCAGAAGGGAAGATGGGAACGATTAAAGAAGTAGAAATCCGTTTTGACCGATTCCGTACAGAAGCCAGCGGGAAAGAACATAAAGAAAATCCTGAACAAAATGGTTCCGGTTCAGTTCATGATCTGGGTTCGCATTTAGTCGATCAGGCAACGCAGTTATTTGGATTTCCCGAGAAACTTTTTGCAGATGTTTTTTCGATGAAAGGGGAAGAATATGCCAATGACTATTTTGAAATTCTTCTGTACTATAAAGATGATTTAAGAGTAAGATTGAAATCTTCTGTATTCACCAAAGAAGAACATTTTGCGTATAAAATTCACGGTGATAAAGGAAGTTTTCTGCAGGAAAGAACAGATGATCAGGAAAACGAATTAGCTATAGGAGCCATTCCAACCTATGGACAAAACTGGATGCAGCCTTTAAAAGAATCTGACGGAATTATCATCTACTTTAATGAAAATTCAGAATCGAAAAGAAATTTGACGTCAAGCGAACCTGGAAATTATATGAATTATTACCAGCAGATCTATGAGCATATTGTATTCGGATATGCTTTGCCGTCACTCGGAAATGAGGTGGTTCAAAATATGAAAATCATCGAAGCTGCTCTGGAAAGTTCCAGAAAAGGTAAAGTTGTTGAATTAAATTAAGAGTATGAAAAAAAGAAGCTCAAGCTTTACAGTAATCGGCTTGCTGTTTATTGGGATTGGTTTAACGCTGGTCGACGATAATATGTATTTGCGGTACGGATTTCTGTTGGTAGGAACTGCGTTTCTGTTATACAGCATTTTTACGATGATTAAAAACAGATAATCATTTATCAAATGACAAAAAAAGAGCTGCTCAACAATTGAACAGCTCTTTTTATATTTTTTGAGTGTGACTAATCCTGAAGTTCAAGCCATCTCATTTCGTGGTTTTCCAGTTTTTCAGAAAGGCTTTCGAGTTCAGCAGAAAGTTTTGCAATTTTCTCATATTCTGCTTCATTAGACAGTTGCTCGAGAATGTTTGCTCTTTTTTCCTCAAACTCAGGAATTTCTTTTTCGATAGTTTCCAGTTCACGCTGCTCCTTGAAAGATAATTTCTTTTTTGGTGCCTGAATCTTTGGAGTTTCGATGACAACAGGTTTTTCAACCACTTTCTCCACTACAGTTTTTGCCTTTTTATCTTCATTCTTTTGGTTTCCGTCTTCCAACTTTTTATTTTCTCTGTATTCTGAGAAATTTCCAATGAAATCTTTTATTTTTCCTTCACCTTCAAACGCCAGGATATGATCAACAATTCTGTCCATAAAATATCTGTCGTGAGAAACAATAATCAAACTTCCCTGGAAATTTAAAAGGAAATTTTCTAAAACCGTCAACGTAGGAAGGTCAAGGTCATTCGTAGGCTCATCAAAAATCAAAAAGTTTGGATTTTGGTATAGAATATACATCAAATGCAGTCTTCTTTTTTCACCTCCTGAAAGTTTAGAAATAGGAGAATACTGCGTTTGGTCATCAAATAAGAATAATCTTAAAAACTGCGATGCGGTAATCGTTCTTCCGTTGGCCAGCGGGAAATTCTCTGAAATATCTTTGATGAAATCAATAACTCGTTCTTCTTCTTTATATTTTAACCCTTTCTGAGAAAAGTATCCGAACTTGATTGTTTCACCGGTTTCAATCTCTCCCGAATCTTCCGGTTCAAACCCCTGGATAATATTTAGTAAAGTAGATTTTCCTGCACCGTTTTTTCCTACAATTCCTACTTTTTCACCACGTTGGAAGGAATAACTGAAATCTTTCAGCAACAATTTATCACCATAACTTTTAGAAATATCTTTCAGCTCAAGAATTTTGTTGCCTAATCTTTTCATTTCAAAGTCAAGCTCCAATTTTTCTTTACGGGTATCGGTTTTCGCCACTTTTTCGGTTTCGTAGAAGTCGTCCTGTCGCGATTTCGATTTGGTGGTTCTTGCTTTTGGCTGTCTTCGCATCCATTCCAGCTCCTTTCTATAAAGGTTCTGAGCTTTGTCAATCGTAGAGTTCATATTGTCCTCACGAATCATCTTATTTTCAAGATAAGTAGCGTAGGCACCTTGGTGAACGTAGAGATTCTGATCTTCCATTTCCCAGATAATTCCACAAACCGCATCAAGGAAATAACGGTCGTGCGTTACGAGAAGAAGGGTGATTTTTGCTTTATTCAGGTAACTTTCAAGCCATTCTACCATTTCCACATCTAAATGGTTGGTAGGTTCATCCATAATTAGAAGAGTGTGGCGGTGTTCGGCTCTTGTTTCTGTTAAAAGTTTTGCCAGTGCCACACGTTTGATCTGTCCACCGGAAAGCATTCCCATTTTTGCGGTAAGATCTGTGATTTTTAGCTGAGACAGAATTTGGCTCATCTCATTTTCAAGATCCCATGCTTTATGAATTTCCATTTCAGCGAGTGCGGTTTCCATCTCGTCTGGATCACCTGAAAGCAGTGCGTGATGGTATTTTTTTAAAGCTAAAATGGGTGCAGAATCTAAGGTCATCATAAATTCTTCAATCGTCAAATCAGATTCAAAATCGATTTCCTGGTCAAACAAAACAACCTGAATATCTTTATTGATCACTACAGTTCCGCTGTCTGCAATTTCTTTTCCCATTAAAATCTTCAGAAGAGTTGATTTTCCGCTTCCGTTTTTGGCAACGATGGCTATTTTGTCACCTTCGTTGATGTGAAATGAGACATTTTTAAACAAAGTTTTGATGCCATACGATTTGGTAAGGTTTTCGACAGAAACGTAATTCATTATAATGTGAAGCTTTTGATTAAAATTGAATCGAGCGGCAAAAGTACAAAATTTAAACCTGAAAAATATGATAGCAAAATTACGTGCGGTTCCTAAAGAAAAATATTGGGATTATTTCATTTTAGTGTCCAGATTTCTTTTGGCTTACACGTTTATTGACTACGGCTACAGTAAACTTACAGACGGTGGTCAGTTTGGAATTTCTGCTGCAGAAATGAGTAAGCCTTTAAAAGATTTGCAGTTGTCAGGTGATGTGGTATCTTTTCGATCACGAACCTTTCAAAACAACAGTTGGCATTCTTCAGATCGTAACAGGTCTATTGCTGCTGTTTGAATCTACTGCAATCCTGGGAGTTATCTTTTTCATTCCCATAGCGGCAAACATTGTTTTGATGGACGTAAGTTTTATGAATAATGCAATGGGAAGTGCTTTTACTTTCAGATTTGCATTTTATTTTATTCTGTGTTTCGCTATTTTATGGAATGATAAAGAACGGATGAAAATCATCTGGAATACGATGATTAAAAAGTTCATCTGGAAGCGAAAATTTCCGGGGATTATGTACGCTTTAGTGCCTGTTTTTGCAATCTTACTTTCTATAGTTTCTGTAATTCCCAAAATGATAATCTATTACGTTATTTTCCCCGAGGATATTTTTAAAATTTTTGATTATCTAAAGAAGATTTTTACTTCAATGTAAAATGGTTTAAATTTTACACAAATTTCGTCATTGTAAAATTTTTTAATGTAGATTTATGCTGTAATTTTTAAGACACAAACTATGATACAAATTAATTTTTTGGCAATACTTTTTGCTGCATTGATCCCGCTGGTTACAGGATTTGTATGGTATAATCCGAAAGTTTTTGGTAAAGCATGGATGAGAGAATCTGGCCTGACGGAAGAGAAAATGAAAAGTGCAAATATGGGAATGGTTTTTATAGTATCGATCATTTTATCAGTTCTCATAGGATTCTTTTTACAGATGGTTACCATTCATCAGTTTGGAGCTGTAGGAATGGTGGGAGGTGATCCTGAGTTGGCAAAACCATCCTATACTGCGTTTATGCATGACTACGGAACTGCGTTCAGATCTTTCGGTCACGGTGCTCTGCATTCGTTTATTACCAGTGTTTTCTTTGTTTTTCCGTTAATTGCGATCAATGCAATGTTCGAGAGAAAATCATGGAAATATATTTTTATCAATACAGGTTACTGGGTAATCACGATCACCATTATGGGTGGAATTATCTGCGGTTGGTATGCTATCGACGGCTTTAATCTTGTGACACCAAAATAAAAATTTGAAATCTAAAATATAGGCTACATTTGTAGCCTTTTTTATGTCTTACACTTTTAAAAAATTCAAATCTTTGTCAGAAATCCCGAGTGACTGGAATGCTGTGATTGGTCAGCATAATATCATGCTGTCTAAAGAATATTTTGAGACTCTGGAAACTTCATCTCCCGAAAATATGGACTGCTTCTATGTAGGATTCTTCTCAGCTGATGAACTTATTGGCGGAGCTTTATTTCAATATCTGAATTTTATCGAGCACAAAACTTTCCAGAAAGACGAAGTGTTTTGTGATGTGAAAAATTTTGTGGCTAAAAAATTCAGCAAAAACGTAATGATTCTCGGGAACAATATGTTGACAGGTCAAAACGGATTTTATTTTGATGCTTCAAAAATTACAATCGGTCAGGTGATTCCGCTATTGGATGAAGCCGTTCAGGATATGCAGAGGCAGGAAGGTAAAACGTCACTTATTATCTACAAAGATTACCAGGCAAGTTTTGTTAAATATTTTCAGGGTAAAGATCATCAGTCATTTTACAGATTTTCAGTACAGCCGAATATGATGTTACGGTTAAAAGAAAACTGGCTCACCTTTGAAGATTATCTGAATGCGTTTTCTACCAAATACAGAACCAGAGCCAAGACTGCAAAGAAGAAAATTGTGGGAATTGAAAAATCTGAGATGAATCTTGATCAGATTAAAAACCATCAGAAAGAAATGAATCTGCTGTATCAAAATGTTGCAGAGAATGCACCTTTCAATACATTTTTTCTCACCGAAAATCATTTTGAAAGCATGAAGGAATCTTTAAAAGAAAATTTCAAAGTTTTCGGATATTATTTGAATGCAAAACTGATTGGTTTTTATACGCTGATTCTGAACGGTAAAGATATTGACACCTATTTTTTAGGGTACGACAAAGGACTTCAAAAAGAAAAACAAATCTACCTGAACATGCTTTTGGATATGGTGGAATTTGGAATTGACAAAAAATTTAACCGAATTATTTTCGGAAGAACGGCATTGGAAATAAAATCTACGATCGGCGCACAACCGGTTGAAATCTTTGGATTAATTAAGCATAATAATTCTCTGATCAATCTGTTTATGGAAAAGATTTTCACTTCTTTAAATCCTGTTGTAGAATGGACTCAAAGAAAACCATTTAAGTGATTTCGGTCAAAATGATCACTTTGATGTGATTTTTTTTTAATTTTTTAACTAAAGCAGCTTTAAATTTAATAAGATATTAAGAAGGTTTTCATATTCAATTAATGATTTTTGCATCAAACTTTTATTATGAAAAAACTCAATGTTTTAATTCTGTTACTAACTGCATTTTTCCCGTATGCGCAGGTAATTTCCGGAACTGTTCTGTCCAGAGAAGAAAACACGCCAATTCCTTATGTGAAAGTGGGTGTTGAAAAAGAAAATATCGGAATCATCAGTGACGATAAAGGAAAATTTTCAATAGATCTTTCCAATGTGAATCCGACAGCGAAGCTGAAAATAGATGTTGCAGGTTACGAGTCATACACGGAATCCGTTCAGAACTTCCTGAAAAAGAGTGACACAAACATCTTTTTAAAAGAGAAATTCAAAAATATTCAGGAGGTAAAGATTACACCTAAAAAATTAGTTGATAAAAACTGGGGAGTGAATACGAAAACGAAAAGTGTTATGTATTCAGTAAATCCTATGTTCAGCAAAGATTTCCTTGGTGAAACTGCTTTAGAATTTAAAGCCAGTAAAAAATCAAAGATCAAAAATATTCACCTGAATATCGCAAACATCACCGCAGACCGCCCGGTTATCATGCGTTATACAATTTATAAAGAGAAGAACGGCCTGCCTGGAGAAAGTATCCTTGATGAAGAAATAACCGTCGAGCTGACAAAAGATAAAATTGTAGATGATACATTTACTTTAGATGTGAATGATAAAAATATTTGGGTTCAGGGTAGATTTTTTGTCGGAATTCAGTTTTTGAAGGAATTTGAGGGGAAGCTGAATATCAGTGCTGCACTTTTCAGAACTGGTTATCTGAGGAAATTCTATGGTGACTGGGAGAAAATGAAGATTGCAGCGCCGGCCATTAATATTGATGTGAAAGTCGATAAAAATGGGAAAAATGAAATTCAGGACGAGAACGGGACGGATAATAATCTGTCAGATCTTTTTTACGATGTAAGCAAATATCATATGGAAGCCGAACAGTCTGTTTATGGGAAAAACGAATCTTCAGGTAAAGTTTTAAAACTGAAAGATGCCGATTTATATTATGAAATTTATGGAGAAGGTGAGCCTTTACTTTTACTCCATGGCAATTCTGGCAGTATCAGAGATTTTTACCAGCAGATTCCTGAGCTTTCGAAGTATTTTAAAGTAATTGTCGTCGACACCAGAGCGCAGGGGAAAAGCATTGATAAGACTCAGAAGGAATTTAATTATAAAATTTTCGCGGATGATATGAAAGCTTTGTTGGATAATTTGGGACTGAAAAAAGTAAATATCGCGGGCTGGAGCGACGGTGGAAATACCGGATTGGAGTTTGCACTGAAATATCCGGAAAATTTAAATAAATTAATCACTATTGGAGCCAACGCTTCTGTAGACGGGGTAGATGACGAATTGGTAAGTAAATTCAAATTAAGTCTGAAAGCAATGCAGTTTGAAAATAAACCGGAAAAATTCAATGAATTGAGACTGCTTCAATTGATGCTTAAGGAGCCGAATATTTCCAATAAAGATTTAAACAAAATTGAGTCTGAAGTTTTGGTAATCGCCGGAGAAAAAGATGTGATCAAACCTGAACATTCTAAAATATTGGCAACGCAAATTCCTAATGCAAAGCTGAAAATTTACAAAGATGCCACCCATATGATTCCTTTTGAAAATGCAGATGAGCTTAATAAAGATTTGATTGAATTTCTGAAGAAGTAATCAGTCTATAGTCAACCGCTTCAAAGACCAGACGCCGCCATTATAAACATCCAAATCAACTTTTGTGTTGATGCCATGAACGATTCCGTTTTCGCTGAACTGCCAGAAATCCCAGTGGTCATCAGGTGATGGAGTAGGCACGTCATTATAATTGGCTAACCACAACGGGTAATCATCAAACTCTCCTTTCAGAAAATCTTTGTAGTAGTGATAATAGGTGTAGATAATGGGTTTCTCACCGTAGGTTTCTTCTACAATTTTGCACCAGACTTTCAGATCTTCTACAAGTTTTTTATTTGATTTCCTTCTCGGGATTTTTTCAATATCTAAAATTGGCGGAAGGTCACCACTTTCGAGTTTTACATTTTCAAGAAAATTGTTTGCCTGAATCACAGGATCTTCATCAGCTCTGTAAAAGTGATAAGCTCCACGGATAAGCTTGTGCTTCTGCGCCTGTTGCCAAAACTCATCAAAATGTTTATCGGCACTGCGATTCCCCATTGTTGCCCGCATTACCACAAACTCTAACGGAATAGTTTTGTTGCCGATACTCAAACTGTCCCATTTTATATCTTCGCGGTTTTGGTAATGAGAGATGTCGAAACCATACGTTTTATCAAGATTATCGCTGAGAATTTTCTGTATTCTTACACTTTCTTTTTCGCTGTTGTGAAGCTTTTTGTGAGTGAATTTATTAAAGTAAAGAGCATAATAGTAACTTATTGACTGCTTGAGGTATAATCCTGTTCCGAACAATGCAATAATCATGATGAACAAAAGAATTTTACGACGGAAGAAATAGCTCTTCCGACGGTTTTTATGCACTCTTTTGGCAGTTTTTTTGGTATACTTTTTAGGGCTCATAAAGTTTTGCAAAACTAACTTTTTAAGCCATAAAATACTAAATAAAATAAGTAAATTTGTTACTATGGAAACACGCGAAAAGATCATCATCATCGGAGGAGGTTTTGCGGGGCTACAGCTTGCGAAAACATTAAATAATAAAAATAAAAAAGTAATTGTTCTCGACAAGGTGAATCATCACATGTTCCAGCCGCTGTTTTATCAGGTGGCATGTGGTAGGATAGAGCCTTCCAATATTTCATTTCCTTTCCGTAAGATCTTTCAGGAATCCAGAAATACGCAGTTTCGTCTGACTGAGGTAAAAGAGATTATTCCCTCTCAAAATAAAGTGATAACTGATGGTGCCGAATTCACTTACGATAAACTGATTATCGCCACAGGCTGCAAAACCAATTTCTTTGGTAATAAGGAAATGGAGGGCAAAGCTTTTGGGATGAAAAACACTCAGGAAGCCATCGGAATCCGAAATCATGTTCTGATGACTTTTGAAAAATTAATTCTTGAAAAAAGCCGCAGCGACGACGGAAACTGGAATATTGTAATTGTAGGTAGCGGACCGACAGGAGTGGAGCTGGCAGGAGCTTTTTCTGAAATGAAAAAAGATATTCTTCCCCGCGATTATCCATACATGAATTTCAATAATCTTAAAATTATTCTGGTAAGTTCTACAGAAAAGCCGTTAGCAGTGATGAGCACTGAAGCACAGCAGCAGTCTGAAAAATATCTGAAAGAACTTGGTGTTAATTTTATGAGCGGTGAAGTTGTTACTGAGTACGACGGAGACCGAGTAATCCTGAAAAGCGGAAAACAGATTCCTTCCAATAATGTCATCTGGGCAGCCGGAGTTGTAGGAAATGTGATCGATGGTTTCCCTACAGAAAAACTGGTCAGAAACCGATACATCGTAGACCGTTTTAATAAAATTAAGGGGTATGAAAATATCTACGCATTAGGTGATATTTCATACATGGAAACTCCTAAATATCCGCAGGGACATCCACAGGTAGCCAATGTAGCGATCAATCAGGCAAAAAATTTAGGGAAGAACTTTCTCAGAAAAAATGCAGCCGACTGGGTAGAATATGAGTATAAAGATCAAGGCTCATTAGCAACAATCGGAAAGCACAGAGCTGTTGTAGATTTGCCTTTTGTTAAATTTCAGGGATTTTTAGCCTGGTATTTTTGGATGTTTTTACATTTAATGCTTATTTTGAGCGTTCGAAATAAATTGGCGATATTTTTTAACTGGATGTGGAGTTATTTTAACAAAGATTCTTCCCTACGTCTGATCATTTCGCCAAGTAAGAAAAATAATACGCAGCAATGAGAATTGATATAATAAGCGTACTTCCAGAATTGATGGAAAGTCCGTTCAGAACTTCTATTTTGAAGAGAGCAGTTGATAAAGGTTTGGTAGAAGTGCATTTCCATCAGTTGAGAGACTGGTCGATCAATAAACACAGACAGATTGATGATGAGCCTTACGGCGGTGGCGCCGGAATGGTAATGATGATTGAGCCTTTAGATAAATGTATTTCTGAACTGAAATCTCAGAGAGATTATGATGAAATCATCTATTTAACTCCCGACGGAGAAACATTAAATCAAAAAATATCGAACACGCTTTCAATTAAGAATAATCTGATTTTCCTCTGCGGTCATTATAAAGGTATTGATCAGAGAGTTCGCGATCTTCATATCACTAAAGAAATCTCAATTGGTGATTTTGTACTGACTGGTGGTGAACTGGCTGCCTGTGTTTTGGCAGATTCTATTATCCGCCTGGTTCCAGGGGTTTTGAATGATGAACAGAGCGCTTTGACGGATAGTTTTCAGGATGATCTGTTATCACCTCCCATTTATACCAGACCGGAATCTTACAAAGGTTTAGATGTTCCGAAAATTCTTTTGAGTGGAAATTTTGCTAAAATTGAAGAGTGGAGACATGAAGAAGCCGTAAGAATAACTCAGGAGAAAAGACCGGATTTGCTTGAATAAATTCTTTTTCCGGGATATTTCAGTTAAAAAAAATTTCGTGTAATCGATTACAAAAAAATAATATTATCCTAATAAAGTGTGTGAATGGCTTGTATTTATGAATATAAATTCATTTTCATTAAAATTTTCACTGAAATAAATTGACAACCTTACGATTATGTTAAATTTTTCGCCTTTTCTGTGAAAATTTAATTATGTTTAGTGGTATGGTACTGAAAAAAAGAATAAATTTACATTCTGAAATTAAAATTTAAAATTTCAGAGTGTCAATAGAAAAACGTGTAGATGGAATTGTTTGCTTTTTATAATGTAGAAAATTTATTTTTGCCAGACCCACCGCCTAACCATAGGCTAGATCCTACAAAATCGGGTTTAAGAAACTGGGACGAAAGAAAGTACAGAGACAAGCTATTCAAAATTTCACACGTCTTTCAGCTGATGAAAGAAGAAACAGGCATTCTGCCATGCATGATTGGTCTCTCTGAGATCTCCGGAAGGAAAGTATTGGAAGATCTTGTGGAGATGAGTCCCTTCAATTCACAATACGGAATAGTACATTACAATTCGATGGATGAAAGAAAGGTGGATGTTGCCTTGCTTTACGATAAATCGAAAATCGAAATCATCGATTCTGAGGCAATTACATTCTTTTTCGAAATTTTAGATAAAAATCCTGAAAATTATGATACAACCAGAGATGTGTTGTTTTCAAAGGTAAAATATAAGGAAGAGATCATCAATATTTTTGTTGCGCATCTTCCTTCAAAACGCGAAAAAGATATTAATCAGCCCAAGCGTGAATATATTCTTGGCGAAATCAGAAACAGGATTCTTCAGATCGTCAATATAGAAAAGGAAAATGTCATTTTGTGTGGTGACTTTAATGAAAATCCGGATGATGAAAATTTAGTGAAAATTCTTTTTGATGATACGCATCAGAAAATTTTAGAAAATCCTTTCCAGGAGCTTTATTCTACTCACAATTATTCAGCATTTCATTATAAATCGGGTCTTCTTTTCGACCAGATTCTGCTTTCCAGATCTTTTTTTGATAATAACCAATCGCTATCGTTTTATGACGCCAAAATTTTTAAGCCTGAAAAACTGAGGAGCCGAAATAAAATGTTTAACGAAAGACCTTTCAGAACTTATGCTGGAACCCGATATCTGGGCGGTTACAGTGACCATTTTCCTGTTTTTGTAGTATTGAAAAAATAAATGATAATATAAAAAGTAATAATCAATGATGAAAAACTCAACCAGTACAAGCTATCACTTAGACCCTTTAGATAAAGAAATTATCTATATGTTGATGGATAATGCCAAAAGTTCTTTAGCCTATATCTCCAAACAGGTAGGCATCTCAACTACAGCTGTACACCAAAGAATCAAAAAACTTGAACATGCAGGAGTGATAGAGAATTCTATATCATTTCTAAATCCCAGAAAAATAGGATACAAAGTGGTATCATATATCGGAATGTTTCTTGATCAGCCAAGCCACTATCCAGATGTGGTAAAAGCCCTGAAAGATGTTAATGAAGTGGTGGAAGCACATTATACAACTGGGAATTATACCATCTTCCTAAAAGTTTTATGCATAGACAACGATCATCTAATGGAGATTTTAAATAAACTTCAGAAAATGAAAGGAGTGACAAGAACCGAAACTTTTATATCTTTGGAGCAAGGAATCAACCGACAACTCAAAGTATAACTATAATGAATATTGCTCAGTATTTAGATTCAACTTATTTAAAAACACATTTACAGTCAGGTATTTCCGAAGAAGAAACTTTGGCTACTGTAAGAGAACTTGCGCAGGTAGCTATTGAGAATGGAATTTTTGCAGTAATGATTCGGCCAGATTATGTTGCAGAAATCAGAAAATACCTCGACGAAAGAGATTCTCATGTGATTTTAGGAACTGTCATTGGTTTTCATGAAGGTACTTATTCTTTAAATGAAAAACTGGCTGAAGCTAAGAAAGCCATTGAAGATGGGGCAGATGAACTAGATTTTGTCATCAATTATTTAGAATATCTGAAAGGAAATTTAGAATATGTAAAAGAAGAATTTCTAACCTGTACTCAATTATGTATTCAGAACCGAAAGGTTGCCAAATGGATCATTGAGATCGCGGCTTTAACGGATGAGCAAATTGCTGATTTAACCAAGAATATCTCCAATTGGGCAGAAGAGAATTTTTCTCAAAATGATTTATCTGAAATTTTCGTTAAATCATCAACAGGTTTCTATGAAACAGAAAACGGAAAGCCAAATGGAGCCACATTTGAAGGCGTAAGAATTATGCTGGACAATGCAGGGAAACTTCCTGTAAAAGCGGCAGGTGGTGTGCGAACTCCCGAAGATGCCGAAAAGATGATCAATCTCGGTGTCAAAAGGATAGGAACTTCCTCTGCCTTAGCTTTAATTAAAGATGAATCTTCTTCAGAAGGATACTAAAATAAACAAACCCATCACCATCTGATGGGTTTGTTATTTACTATATTTCAATTACCTATATTCAACTCTGCCAGCGTTTTAAATGCTGGCAGGGTTTTAGTGTTACTATTATCTGAAACAATTTCTAAGCAATCAGATTTGATCGGAAAACGGATGTGAATAATTTGTTTTGAATAAGATAAAGTAATAATTAAATTTTTAAATACAATGAAAAAAGTAATTTCAATACTGGCTGTTTTAATGATCTCATTTACTGCCAGTGCACAGGAGAAACAGACGGTAAAAGAAGCAGTAAAACAAGACGCAAAGGCTGTAGGAAACACCGCCAAGAAAGGAGCTCAGGCGACCAAAAAAGGAGTTCAGAAAGGAGCAAAATGGACAGGTGAAACAGCCAAAAAAGGTGCTGATGCCACTAAAAAAGGTGTAAAACAGGGCGCACAGTGGACAGAAAAAACAGCGAAGAAAGGAGCTAATGCTGTAGAAAAAACGTATCAGGATGTAAAAACTGATATTAAGAAATAAAAAATTATTCCAGTAATAATTAAAAAAAGCAAACCCATCAAATTTTTGATAGGTTTGCTTTTATCTCATAACCCTGCCAGCGTTCAAAACGCTGGCAGCGTTGATATTTAGTTATATTAAGAGAGAAATACAGATATATTTCTCGTACCTAAATGCGAAGTTCGTCTGAGCAATCACAAAATTCTGAACAGACCCTAATGGTTAAAAATTAACCTAAACCTTAGCCTCAGCATTCACCTGAAACTCCTCATAAAACTCCTGTGTCTCCTTGATCACTTCATCCATTTCCTCTAAAGAATAAACTTCAAGAAACTTTCTTCTGAAATCTTTAAAATGTGGAATTCCTCTGAAATAATTGCTGTAATGCTGTCTCATTTCAATTAATCCCAATTTTTCACCTTTCCATTCTGCACTCCATTCTGCGTGTTGACGAACCGCTAAAAGTCGGTCTGAAATGGTTGGTGCATCCAAATGTTCTCCGGTTGCAAAGAAATGTTTGATTTCATTAAAAATCCAAGGATAACCGATAGCAGCACGGCCAATCATAATTCCGTCGCAGGCGTATTTATTTTTATATTCCAAAGCTTTTTCAGGCGAATCGATGTCACCGTTTCCAAAAATTGGAATTTCGATATTCGGGTTTTGCTTAATTCTTGAGATGTGTTCCCAGTCGGCTTCACCTTTGTACATCTGCCCACGCGTTCTCGCATGAATAGTCAGCGCTTTGATGCCAGTTTCCTGAAGACGTTCTGCAACCTCATCAATATTAATTGAATTGCTGTCCCATCCCAAACGGGTTTTTACCGTAACGGGAAGACTTGTTGAACTTACCACAGCTTTCGTCAGACGCACCATCATATCAACATCTTTCAAAACTCCGGCTCCGGCACCTTTACAAACCACTTTTTTTACCGGACAGCCAAAATTGATGTCCACCAAATCAGGGTTTACGGTCTCTACAATTCTTGCAGACATCGCCATTGCTTCCTCGTCGCCACCAAAAATCTGGATTCCTACAGGTCTCTCATAATCGAAAATATCCAGCTTCTTTCTGCTCTTCATCGCATCACGAATCAAGCCTTCAGAAGAGATAAATTCTGAATACATCATATCTGCACCATGCAATTTGCACAGTCTTCTGTACGGCGGATCGCTCACATCTTCCATTGGTGCAAGCAAAAGCGGAAATTCCGGCAGTTCTATGTTGCCTATTTTTATCATGCTGCAAATTTACGAAATTCTAAACTTTCAGCATTTTGAAATTATCTATTGCTGTTATCGTTACGAAATCAGCCTGAAATTCTCGACTTTTTTTCCTTCCAGATGTTTTTCCCAGCGTTCTAAAACGGGCTGTTCCAGCTTAAATTCACGGTATTCGTCAGGTGACATAATCGGGATTCCACTGATGATTGGGTAGACTCTTTTGCAGTTGTCGCAGATCAGTAAGCCTTCCATAATATTTTCAGTTTCATCCTGCGAAATAATGGTTAAATCTAAATCTGATCTGTCAAAGGGACAGCATAATTTTTCAATGGTTTTTATTCTCATTTTTTACTTTTTAATTTTTTGTTGATACTCTTTAATAGTTTCTGACGGATTATCTGCACTCATAATTCCTGAGACCACAGCGATTCCGTCATAATCTAATTTGTCTAAATTTTCAATTGTATTTAAATCAATTCCTCCCGCAAGAAAAATTTTCCCGCTAAAAATACTTTTCGCTTTCTGAACAGTTTCAAAACTGACCAGCTCACAGCTGTTTGCTGTTTGAGATGGAAACATCGAGCAGAAAGAAATATAATCGAAATGATGTTCTTCAGCATATTCAATCGTTGCAAGGTCATTGTTGCAGGTAATTCCAGTAATAAAATCACGGTTGATTTCTTTTTTGATTTGATTAAAGTTTTCAGGAATTTCATCGAAGTGAATTCCATCCAGCGGAATTTGTTTTAGAATTTCCCAGCGGTTATTAATGAGTAAAGGAATTTTATGTAAAGAAGTTTTTGCATAAATTTTTAAAAGCAGTTCTTCAAGATTCTGATTGTCTTTAAAATGGTCCCAGATCTGAATGGCTGCTATTTTTTCCTGTACAATTAGATTGAATTTAGAAAAGAGAATTTCCTGATCCATCGAGGGATCAATGATTAAATAAATTCGGGATTGTATGGTTAATTTTCTCATTATTTCCACCCGTTTTTGTAAGCATTAAAAAAAGCATTCCAGTAAGGATCTTCCTCGCAGTAGATTAAGTCACTTGCTTTTTCGTTTTCAATTAATCTAATTCCAAGATTTTTTTCGGTCACCACTCCAACTTCTGTACAGGGAATATGATTCGCTTCCAGTCTCGATATAATTTCCGAAGCTTTCTCCTTTTTACAGGTGATAATCATCGAACCGGCGCCGATACAATATCTAGGATCTAACGAAAATAGATTACACACTGCATTTTGAACTTCACCAACTGGAAGTTTTTCATTAAAAATTTCAGCGCCGTTTCCTGATGCGATTACTAATTCGTAAATCGCTCCCAAAACTCCACCTTCTGTCACATCGTGCATGGCTGTTACGCCTGAGTTTTCAGTCTGCACCGCGGTCAAAGCGTCTTTCAAAGATGAGGTTTCATAAAAAGAAGCGGAGGCAGAATAGAAAAACTCTTTCCCGATTTTATTTTTAACCGTTTCTGGGAAACTCATCGCTAAAATGGCTGTTGATGAAAGCGCACTTGTTTTAGTCACTAAAATTACATCGCCAACATTTGAATATTTTGAAACCAGAATTTCTTCTTTCGGAGCAATGGTTATAAAAGTTCCACCGCCTGCAATAGTAGAATTCTGTCCTTCGATGAAACCAGTATGTCCGCCGGTAATGCTTACACCAATATCTTTACAGAACTGATGAATGTAATTCCAATAAATTTCAAAATCATTTTTTGAAAGCTGAGCAGGAAGATTTAAAACAACCTGCCCAAACATCGGTGCAAAACCTGTTGTTGCCATATCATTAGCCATCAGATGTACCGACAGCCACGACGATTCTTCCAAACCCAAAGATGGAATTAAAGACAGCGGATCACTCGTCATAGCCATTGCTTTTCCGTCATGCAGATCTACTACGGAAACATCGACGCCAAACTCGGGACCTACGAGCACTTCATCACGTTCCTTACCGCATCGTTGCTTCAGAAAATCTTCAAATTGAGAATGATTTATTTTGCCTAAAGTATCACTCATTCCACATCATTTAGTTGAATGTAAAGTCCAAAGAAATCACCGATGGGAACATTCCATTGTTGAACTGGAAACCATTTCGGAAGCCCTGTACAAGTCCATTCGATCGTATATTTTCTTCCGACCAGAGCTCTTTCGATAATTTCGGTCAGCATTTTTGGTGTGTAAAAAGTTGCGGTTACATAGAAAGGGTTTTTCCCAAATAACTGCTGCACGCGCCTCCTTGCAACTTTCGGCGAATTTCTGTTCATCATTCCCATCGCAATTCCGTACCTGGCAACACGTGCCGCCTCGCGAATAACTTTTACAGGATCTTTGTAATATTCAAATGTGGTGATGAATGCCAGTGAGTCGAAAGTGTGATCTTTAAAAGGCATAAAATGAGAATCTGCCATCACCAGATCGCCTTCAAAAAGATGAACGGCCTGAGACAACATTAAAGGAGAAATATCTCCGCCCGTTGCTTCAATCCCGATGTTTTTCCACCAGCGGGTAAATCGGGTAGTGCCACAACCGAATTCTAATAAAGTTTTTACTCTCTGATCTTTGGAAACGAGCTGTTCCATGACTTTTTTCTGCCAGATTTCGGCACGTTTGTACCGGCCTTCATACCACAATTCGTAAGTATCGGTATGTTCACGGTTGAAAAACCACTCGGGTCTTCCTTGCCAGTCTTTGTCTTGTTGGGGGATAAGTTCTCCGGAATACTTTGTTACTTCCATTTTATTTTATGTTGATTTATTCAGTTCAGACCACAGATAAGCATGCGAACGACTAAAGCATAAAATGAAAATATTTTAAGCAGACATCCCTACGTTGGCATTATCCAAATCAGGTCATCGGGTATGATCTCAGCCTTTCGGCACCCCGTGTATTTTATTACTGAACAAATATAGGGAAAAGGAGGTTTAAGAGGAAAGTAAAAAGTAAAAAGTAAAAAGTAAAAGGTAAAAAGTAAAAAGAGCCAAGTGAAAAGTGAAAGGACCCAAATTTAAAATTTGGGTGATAGATGTTAGATTAAAGATTTTGAAGAACCACGAAGTGGTTCAATATAAATAGCCGTGGGTGAAACCCATGGACAATAAGAAGATAATGTACGTCAATCAAATTTTTGAAGAACCACGAAGTGGTTCAATATAAATATCTGTAGGTGGAAACCCATAGACAAGCAGCAAAGAAATTATGTAAGAATTCCACAGAACCACGAAGTGGTTCAATATAAATAGCCGTGGGTGAAACCCATGGACAATAAGAAGATAATGTACATCAATCTAATTTTTGAAGAACCACGAAGTGGTTCAACAACAATAGCCGTGGGTGAAACCCATGGACAATAAGAAGATGATATATGTTTGTCGGAATTTTAAAGAACCACGAAATGGTTCAATTTAAAACACATGAAATGAAAATTTCACCTTGTTTTCTTTTATAACCTTAATCATTTAAAAACTCGCCTTCACCTGCATACTTCCAATATGAATCGTACGGTCACCCGAGTTACGGCCTTCGTAATTTAGATTTAACTGCAGGAAAGAATTAATTGCCTGCTGTACAAATACGCTCCAAACCTGGTTTTTCCCTGGCTTTAAACCGTCAAGCATTTGGTTTCCTACGATGCTGAAATTGTTTCCGGTGAAATCATTATTGATGAAAGAGAAATTTCCACGAATGGAAGTTTTCTTGCGCTCCCACTGAAGCGTTCCGGTAATGTCAAAAGCCTTCAGGAGTTCTTCTCCGTCCACTCTTTTCTTTTCACGGTATGCAGACGAAAATTCAGCCTGTATAGCGTCAGTAAATTTATAGGTGGCTTTCGGTTTCGTCTCAAAATTATTCAAGCGGTAATCTCTTGTGGCAAAAAGCTGGGAAGAGTTTTGTAAGTCGTGAACGGAGTTTTCCCAGTCGACTCTGAATTCTTTATTAAACCAATATCCAAGGTTCACGAAATGCGAGGTCTGATTTCTCTCTTCGTTACTGAAATTCGCATTGATAAGGTTGTCGTTGGCGATAAATCGGTAGTTTCCATTCCAGCCTGATTTTTCGGTCGGATTAAATTGGACGGAAGCTAAAATGTTCTGATTCTTGAGAATCTGATCGTCACTTTTCTCAAAAGGATTTAGAACCAAAACTTTATCTCTTTTGAAATATGAGTTTTGAGAATTTAATGAAACATTAAAATTCCAGCGTTTTAAAAATTTATTTTCAGAGTTAAAAACTATTGCCGGATTAACGAATAATGACAACTGCAACTTATTTTTGTTGGACGGAATGTATCGGACCGAATTTGTGTAGATCCTAATATACTGAGCCAAATCTGAATATTCTGCAATTTCAAATTCATCCAGCTGCTGAATGCCGTCACCATTGTAATCGGTCCATTTGTAAATTCCCTGGCCGTCGGTAACTTTTATATATTGAAATTCACGTTGCGCTTCCTGTCCGTTTCCTAATTCATAGAATGCCTGAAGACGCATCCCGTTTTTAAAGAGCTGCTGATTGTAAAGAATGTTTCCAACGACAAAATCTTTATTCTGATTCATATCTACATCTTCATTTTTGTAGAAAAATTTTCGGTAATGAATTAAAGCATTTAATGTAGTTTTTTCGGTTTTAATCAACTGACTTTCTGCCATAAAACCTAGAATCCTGTTCATGTTCTGCAGTCGGTTGTCGCGCACAGAGTCATTATCTCTGATGTACATTTTAGCCAAAAGTTTGGTTCTCGTACTGTCACCGATTTTCTTTTGAACGAACAGTTCTTTCCAGCTGAAACTGGTCACATCCATCAGCTGAGTTTCATTAAATTTCTTTTCGTTATGCTCCATGCTTCCGCCGAGTGCCCAGCTTCCTTTTTCACCGGTGTATTCGGAAGAAGCTCCGCCACGTATGAATTTTGTGTTTTGCAGAGTAGCATTGGTATCCAGATATGATAGACTCCCTTTGGTTAGAAATTTTCCCTTAATCCAGCTGAAGTCTAAATCATTTTTAATTCCTTTATAAGAATCCTGCTCGTCAAGATAGTTGACACGGTAATTTAAAGCTGATTTGTTGTTCCATCTATTCAGAAAGTTAAAGATAAATCTGTTCTGAGTTTTACCGCTGAATTCCTGAGCTAAGTTAAAATCTCTCGAGAATTCTACATCGTTGATACGGTCGAGAATGTGGAACTGCTTGTCAATGTACTGATATTCAAAGCTTGGAGTTCCTTTCCAGTTGTTTTTTGTAAATGTTTTGTTCCCGAAAATTCTTGCGGCATATCCTAAATTCTGATCAGAATCTTTAGATGAAAACAAATTAAGGTCGTAATTGCTTAAAGAAATATCTGCACCAATTTTCCCATCCTTCAATAAATATTCAGTATTCATGGTGTAAACCTGAGCTTTCTGAGGAGAAGGCAGTTTTCTTACGGCTCTGTAATCACCTGCATTGGGACCTACATATTCGAAAACACGACCGTTGTTGGTTGTCTGCGTCAATTTGTAGTCACCTAAATTTGCACCGAAATAAGTAAATGAGACTTGGTATAACGTCTGGGTCGCATCAGTTGAAAACTGATAATGATTACCGTTAGTATCCTGAACAAGACTGTACAGTATTTTATTGACATCATATTCTGCAACCACACCAGAAGGGGCATACATTTGGTTAGGATCGTTTCCGGCATCTGCTAAGATCTGCTCGTCTTCTTTAGATAAATTTAAAGCTAACGGTGCATTCTTGTTGTCGTTTTCCATAAACCAGTTCAGCCCGATTCTGAATTTTTCACGCTGATGCTGCAGTTTTCCAGTAAATAAATATCGTGAATAATTTCTGTTGGTGTAATTAAATGAAATCGTGATGAAATTCTGTTGAAAAATAGGACGGAAACTGGTAAAAGTAACTTCGCCTGTATTGTAATTAATCACATAATCCTGATTTTCTCCACGTTTCATCAAGATCCCGTCAATAAAAACCTGTTCTGATCCTGAAATCAATGTGATAAACTGTTCGCCGTTTTTCCCTGTCAGACGGTAAGGTCCCTGGTTACCTTCCACACCCTGAAAACGAATTCTGTGAAATTCACTTCGTGCGACACCTAATGAGACGTCAACAAATGTTTTGTTTTCGGTTCCAAACTGGGTCTGAAACTGAAGTCCCATACTTCGTCTTTGGTATTTGGCAAAATAATTTTTATCGTCAACGAGGTCGAGATGTCCTGCTCTAAGAATAGATTTATCCTTAATATTGAGCTGCATATAAATCTTGTCAAATTCTTCAAGCGTCTGCGTATATCCATCTGCCTGAATCGGTAAATTATGGTCTGAAATACTGGCTAAAACAGTCACGTCCTTCGAAAGCCGTCCTGAGATTTGTAAGTCCATGGAGCTCTGTACAGACTGTCCCTGATTATTACCAAAAGTAATCCCACGAATGATGGATCCTTTAGAATTTAATTCGCCTAAAAAACGTTTTTTATCATTTTTTGCAAGAACAGCTTCGTCAACGATTATCCTGTTGCTTGTCTTCACAAAATCCATGGTGTCTTTTGCAAAAATGTCCTGTTCCAGTCTGGCTGCAAGAACACTGTCTTTTTTAATACTGTCCTGGGGAATATTGGGATTTTTCCACGAGAAAATTTGTGCATTATTCAGTGAAATGCCCATTATTAAAAGAAAGAAAATCAGAACCGAATTCCGCAAGATTGTGAAAATAATTGGTAAAAATAACTAAAAAATGTGAACGGTTAGGGTTTTAACATGATTAACAATTATATAACTGAAATATTGTATACAGCATAATGTTTTCTGAATTTTAATTGTCGTACGATGATTAGTAAACGTCAAAAGAATCATATAATCGCTGTGATGAAATCTATTACAACGGCAATTGCAAATAAAATTCTTTTTAAGAATTTTCCTCTGATTCCCAGATAGCAGAATAAACTCTTTAAATCTCAATGGTAATCGTCGATTCGTCTTTTGAAATTTTTCAGGTAAGGACTTGTCTTTAAAACTTGTCAAGCAGTAAATTTTTCTATGCCAGGCATAATTTATTCATTTAAAATAATTTAATAATATTAACATTATGTTATGATTTTGGTACCGTATTTGTTAATTTATTTAACATACCAATTAAATATTATGTTATGAAAAGGATATTTACTATTATCGGACTGGTTTCGATGACTGCATTTGCTAATGCACAGATTGTGATTAATGAAGTGTACACTGGTGGAGGACTTTTAGGCGCAACACTGGCGAACGATTTCATAGAATTAAAAAATATTGGCTCTTCTTCAGCCTCTCTGAATGGCGCAACTATTCAATATGGCGGGGCAACTGGTGGATTTACGCAATATCATACATTGCCAAATATCACTTTAAGCCCTGGGCAAACTTACTTAATACAGGAAGGCTCCGATGGTCTTCTGGGACTAATCAATCTTGTCAATCCGAATCTCATCGTAGCTCTTGTACTCAATTTTGACGGATCAAGTCCTTTGGTAGGCGTAGGTTTGTCTATCGGTCTCACTTCAGGAAAAGTTGCTCTTGCAAGTAATACTACACAGGTTACAGGGCCAACAGCAGCCAATGTTTTAGATTTTGTAGGTTATGGAACTGTAAATCAATATGAGGGTTCAGCACCGGCTCCGTCTCCAACGATCTTAAATTCAATTACAAGAACATCGGGAGATACAAACAATAATTTTGTAGACTTTACGGCGACAATACCTACACCACAGGCGGCAACGCTTGCAGTTAATGACTTGTATAATAATTCTGCAAAATCAAATTTTATCAAAAATTCGTTCGTCCGTGATGAGGAAATAATTTTTGGAGTTGAAGTTAAAGATGTGAAAATTTACAGTCTTTCTGGTCAGGTTGTGAAAACAGCTACGGTGAAAGAAGGGGCTGCTTTGAATATTTCTGAGTTACAAAAAGGCAACTACATCGTTACAGGAACGGTAAACAATCAGCCGGTGTCTCAGAAAATATTAAAAAATTAATTTAGTTTATAGTTTTAGTAAGATGGAAACAGTTGTCAGCCGACAGCTGTTTCTTTTTAGTACCAGCCCCGTCTTGCCGCGTTGATGATTGTGCTTAGATTAAGAACTAAAGTATATCTGATCCTTTTTCCATAATCTTTAAAGCCAGGTTCAAATCCTAAGGAAGACTGTACCGGGAAATAAATTTCAAGAAAATCAGGAATTACACGCACTTTCACTCCACTATCCCAAATAAACTGGGTAGGATTGTTTTTATTTTTAAATATTCCCGCATCGGCATATACATGAAAAATTTTCCATACGCTGGTGTCAACGTTTACTGAAGTAATAAACTGGTTAACGGTTCCAGGAATGAATGATTTAAAACCACCATCAGCCAAAATAAATTGCTGAGATAAAATACCACCCGTTGCACTCTGGCCAAGAAGGTTGTAAGAAAAAGAATAGTCAGATACTCTTGAGATTCCGTAATCAAATGTATTGTTTCTGGTTTCGTTTCTCATGAAATATCCGGCAAAGAGTCTCAGGCTTAATTTCTGTCTTGGTGCAAATTCCCATCTGTAAAAAGCTTCTCCGGTAATTTTATTAAAATCATGCATCGCCTGAGTGCTGATGCTGAAGCTTTTTTCATGAATCATCTGGTTGTCGGAATAACCGTAGCCCAAAGCCCAAAGATTATATTTATCATAATCCCGGTTGGCAATCATCCTCGGATTCAGATCTCTCTGGAAATAATTATAAGAAAAACTTGCGCCTCTGCTTACCGTACTTCTGGGGTTTTTTCTGAAACTTATATTTGAATATAAAGACGCTTTTCTGTAAGCCAAATCATAGTCATAATGAAAATAAGATCCCGAAACTCCAAAAGTTAGGCTCTGTATAATGCTTTCAGCTGGCAGAAAAGAGTAGGCAACAGCTCCCGAACCTGTAAGTTTTCCTGTACCTGTACTGAATGACGGAGTGATGGAGTATAAAAACTTCTGATCAAACAACGACTGGTTTTTAAAGTTCATCCCGATCAGAAACTTATCATATGTATTTGTAAAACGAATTCTCGGATTCAGATAAATCTCATTGAATTCCGGATTGGGAATGTCTTTAATCAGCTTAAATTTAATCTTTTTTGAGTTTGAAAACAGACCTTTAGTGTACAAAAAGTTGTCTCGGTAGTTTGCTTCCGGGAAGATGTAATCATCATTCAGTGTAATTTTGTATACATTTTCTCCGGGAAGACTGACGGTTTGCAGCCTTTGGTTTTTCTCAGTTTCTATCCAGTAAGATTTTCTCTCGCCATCTCTGGTCTGAGTTTCAAGTTTTACAGGAATAGAATCATCAGTGTTTTTAGCAATTCTGATCTCTAAAGAATCATCTTTAGCCTTAAATTTTTTGAGTTTAAAATTGACTCTGTTTTTGTGTTTTAAAAACTCAGCTAAATAATCTGTTGTTGGCTCCTTTTCTGAAAGCTGCTTTAGAAATTCTTCAGGATTAACCTGCTGATCTCTGTTTTCTGCAATATATTTTTTAATTAAACTGTTAAAATTCTCTTCACCCATCTTATTGGCAGAAAAACTGAAAAGACTTCCCGTTTCAAAACTGCTGATCGCCATGTCGTTGAAATTGCTCAGCGCACCGAAAGGTTCATCGATTTTCTGATCAAGATTTTGGGACATGATATATTGGTACGCCAAACCGTAACGGTCCAGCAATTTTACATCCGATGCGTGGAACCATTTTAAAGGTTTGATTCCCAAAACGCTTGTCTCAGGAAGATTTCCCAGAAGTTTGGTTTCTCCGTAGAATTTTTTCAGGTATTGTATTTCGAGGTAAGATTTCAGTCCGTTTTTGAACCAGTGATGATCCTGTTTATCGGTGATAATGCTTTCATCTAATATTTTCTTCGCAATGATTCCGAAATAATCGAGGTCTACTTTTTCTGCATCGGTGAAAATTTTAAACTTAAATTTCCAGAAACTGATGTCGTTATTCCCGAAAAAATCTTCTTTAGCCCTGAATTTATCAGAAATAAAAAGTCTTTCCGGAACAAAACCAATTTTATCTTTAATAAACTTCAAATGAAGTGGAAGAAAAAATTCTAAATTCTGAATTTCCTGTGGACTGATCGCATAGCCGAATTTTATCTCGGTATTGATGTCGTCAGAATGAACATTTATAGTCGGAAACTGAGTTTGAGAAATAACAAATTCCGGATCTGCATCTAAATATCCTGTAAAGGAATAGGTGCTGTCCTGCTGAAGATTACCATTGATGAAATGATTGGCTGGAAGATTAAAATTAAATTTCCAGTAGGTATTGAAATTCACCGATTCTTCGATGTCGTGGTAATTTCTTTTAGAAATATTGTCCGGATCAAAATGATCCGGAACAATAAAGAAATATTTTAAAGCGATAGTATTGTCAGAAGTTCCATAGCCTGTAAATTTTTTATCAGGAAGCTGAATTTGATACTGTAAGTTGAGTCTGATGCTTTCTCCAGCCGGCAAAGGTTGATTGAGAATGAAAAATAAGTTTTCTCCAGAAACATCAATATTGGAAACCGACAGACTGTTTTTGCTGTTTATCTTAAAGTCTGAAATTTTGCCTAAAGTTTCCGGTTTTGCAAAATGCAGGCTGCTGTTTCGATCCTCCAGTTTTCTGTAAACAAGAGAGGTTCCCCGTTTGTTGTAAGCAGCGACCCAATTGAGAAGTTTAATGCTGTCTAAAGGTTTTTCAGAATGATTATGATAAACAATTTCCTCACTGACCTCCAGAAATTTTTTGTTTTCAGATAATTTTGCAGCAATATAAATGCTGTCTTTCTGTGCAGAAACCTGTACAACTCCCCAAAACAGAATAAAACAAATGCTAAACTTTTTCAATTTGATGATAAAGCATCAAATATAACTTATTTTAAATATAATAAAGATGATTTTACTGCTGAATTGCTTTTTTTTCTAAAGAATTTAAATAAGCTTTCCAACCTTCATTTTTGTACTCAATTGCAGCATTTTCAGGATTTTCAGATTTATAAATTCCTCTTCCTACAATAATAAAGTCGGTATGAAGCGAGCTGAAAACATGTTCTGGAGTATTATACTGCTGTCCTTTTCCGTCACCGGAATCTGCAAGATTTACTCCTGGAGTAAACAGCAACATTTCATCTGGAAGAGCATTCTGAGAAACTCCACCGATAACGTTCGGGTGAGATTGAGCTACTTTTAAAGCTTCTTCTCTGTAACTGTTTGTCGTTAAAGTTCCTTTAGAAGACATCCCGATAATCGCCACAACGCCTACATTCTTAAAACAATCCAAAGATTCGAAACCTCCAATGACCTGAGAAGTGACAAAGTCTGCCCATTCTGTTATTTTGAAAACTCCGCTGGTAAACTGTAATTCCTGAGTGTTTCCGATATCAGCAAATTTTCTGTCTTCCATCAGCAAAAACTGATGTTTTGAAGCCAGTTCTTTTAGCGGAACGATGGTGTTTTGATAATCAAAATCAGAAATGATATCGATGTGCGTTTTTAAAGCAATAATGTGCGGACCTACTTTATCTGCAAGTTCAAGCAATTCCTGAGTGGTTGTAACATCAGCAGAAGCAATCAGGTTTGATTCTTTTGCCAAAGCTATTTCTAATAATTTTTTTGAAACCGAATGCTGGGAAGTTTCAAATTTTTCCTGATATGAAAGTCTTGTTTTTTCTTCAAACTGAATGTGATTTCCGGCAAGGAAATCCTGAATTCTTTTTACTTCTTCGTCAGAAAGCTCTCCGTTTTCCTGAAGAATTGTGCATACTTCTGAAATATTGAAAAGTGTATGAACTTTATATCCTTTGCTTTCCAAAAGCTGTTTCCCGCCCTGTTCTCTATCAAGAACCACAACAATATCAGCAACTTTTAGATCTTCCTGCTCAACTTCGGCAATCGTCTCAATCAAAGATTTTCCGGAAGTGATCACGTCTTCCACCAAAAGACAGTTTTGTCCTTTCTGATAAATTCCTTCGATTAATTTTTTGGTACCGTAGTTTTTGGCTTCTTTTCTTTTAATAATTAATGGAATATAACTTTCAAGAGACATTGCAGTAGCCATCGGAAGCGCAGCGTAAGGAACTCCGCAGATCAAATCAAAATTATCCAACGGAAGCATTTCCAATAAATAATTAGCTAAATTTTTTAAAATTTTAGGATCTGAGGCTAAAGGTCTAAGATCTACATAAAACGGACTTTCAATTCCACTTTTTAAGGTAAATCTTCCGAATTTGATGATCCCCAGTTTATAGCACTCTAAAAAGAATTCTTTTTTACTTTCCATTATTTTTTATTAGATGCTACAAATTTAATGATTTGAACTGATGCCCGAAAATTTATCATTGAAAATGATTCACCGTTTATGCTGAGAAATTATTTTTATATTTAATCGTAAATTATCTAATCCAAATTTTTTGATAACACTGATGGTAGGAAAGTTTATTATTTTCAAAATAGAATTCAAATTACTGCTACTTCTCATAAGTGCATTTGTTTTTGCAACTGTTGTAGGAACTGTCTCGCATGAGTATGGTCATTTTATTGCCGCAAAATTGAGAGGATTTAATACGGAAATTCATTACGGTTACACAAGTGTCATCTATGATAGTTCTTTGAGAGGGAAAGATCATTTTGATCATTTTATTTTTACATTAGGCGGTCCCGTTCAGACAATGCTTGTGGGAACAATCGGTTTGATACTCTTGTTTGTCTTTCGGAAAAATCAACTTGCCTCGGCCTTAGATCTTAAGCGGTGGGTTTTTGTTTTTCTGTCTCTGTTTTGGTTACGACAGACGGCCAACTTTACGGGTTGGATTATAGGGTATCTATCTCAAGGCAAATTCTCTGCTCGGGGTGATGAAATAAAACTGGCTAAGTATTTAAATTTGCCCGGTTGGTCGATTATCTTACCATCCGCTGTTATAGGTTTTATAGTATTAGTGATTGTTATATTTAAATTTATCCCAATACACCAAAGGTTAACATTTATTATCGCCGGATTGATTGGTGGGATAGCAGGATTTATTTTCTGGCTGGAAATTTTTGGTAAAATCATTATGCCCTGATATATTTCCACAAAAAAACCATCTAATAAAGATGGTTTAAATATTATTTAACAATTTCAGCGTCAATAATTTTCGTATTCTCTGTGCCATATTTTCTTTCTGCTTCCCAAAGTAGAAATTTGTCAACCTCTCTTATCAGTTTAGGAATTGCTAAAGATAAAACCGCTAAATCATCTAAAACCCCTGCAACGATAATAAAGTCAGGAATAACATCAATGGGCGACAGTACATAAAGAAGTCCCAGCAGCGGTAGAATGAGATTAATAGATTTTACAGGATATTCTCCTCTTCTCCACATATTGACCATTCTGAAAATGTCAGGAATTTTTTTTACGAAGCCTTTGTGGCTGATCGCTTCCTTCGCTAAATTGAGTTTTGAATATTTCATTTTGTGTTTGCTTTAAAATAATTTTTAACTCTTTGAATTTCGCAAATTCTGTACCAACAAACTATAATTTTAAGTTAAAGTTATTTTACGATATTGTCAATAAACTGATGAATAGATTCTGAATCCCAGTCAGTTGCTGCGTCCTCTTTGATTAGAATTCTTCCATTTTCGTCAAGTAGAAACGTTGTAGGGAACGCTTTCGGAAGTATCTTTTCAGAGATAGGGCTTTGTGCAATATATACAGGAACGGTATAATTATTTTCTTTAAGAAACTTTCTTACTGCCGGCTCCTGGTCTTCCATTGCGATTAAAACAAAATCTACCTGATCTTTTCTCCTGTCATACAGTCTTTGGATAGATGGCCATTCTTTTCTGCATGGTGCGCACCATGTTCCCCAAAAGTTAAGAAAGACAGGTTTATTCCTGAAATTCTTCATATTGGTATTTGCTACATTAATTCCCTGAAGGTCTACATCGTAATCATCCGCTTCAATATGTACAGCTCTTTCTATGGTAGCCACAGGAAAAAACATATCTTTCAAAGTATTTCTAATCCCGGGAACTAAAAAAACGATTCCCAAAACTGCGAGTACAACAACGTATATAATTAATTTCTTCATAATAATTCTAAAATTTCCTGAATCGAATCTTTACCTCTGTTTCGGGAATAGTAGACCTGAAGATCATTATAAAACAATTCTTTAGGATATTCTTCAGGATTTGCTTTGTGTTTTAATAATAATTCATGTCCGAATTTTGGTCTCGGTCCCCATGAGTTTTTCACATTTAAATCTTTGTCCAATATAATGACTTTCGGGATAGACTGCGTGCCGTTGGTTAAAAACTGCTCAATCAGGCTGCTGTCGCTGTCTCTCAGAAAAATTTTGACCTCATTCTCACCTTCAAAAAATTTAACCAAAGCAGGAACAGTTGCGCTTGCATCACCACACCAGGCTTCAGAAATAATCAAAATTTTGCCGTCAAAGTTTTTTGATTTTAATTCACTCAATTGGTCTTCATCGATCACAAACTTTTTAAGCGTTCTGTCCATTCTCTGGATTCCGAGTTCGTAATAAGGTTTGTATTCAAGATCTTTTGCGTTTTCAGGATTGTTCAATCTCTGATTGGCAATTTGAATATATTCATCGAAACTGATTGCTTTGTCCCAGTAATTTTGCATTACTTAAAATATTTAAGTTTAAAATTGATTTAAATTTCTCGTTTTGTTGATCAAAAAAAGATCGGCTAAAACAAAAGCCGCCAAACTTTCGACCACTGGCACTGCTCTTGGTACCACGCAGGGATCATGTCTTCCTTTTCCTTCTACGGTTACCGCATTTCCGTTTTTGTCAACACTGTCCTGAGGTCTTAAAATAGTGGCCACAGGTTTGAAAGCTACCCGGAAATAGATATCCATGCCGTTTGAAATTCCACCCTGAATACCCCCGGAAAGATTTGATTTTGTGGTAAAATCTGTATTAAATTGATCGTTGTGTTCACTTCCTGTCATCTTGGCACCGCAAAAACCACTTCCATATTCAAAACCTTTGCAGGCATTGATGTTCAGCATTGCTTTTGCAAGTTCAGCCTGTAATTTAGAAAAAACCGGTTCACCGATTCCTACGGGAACATTTTTGATGACACAGGTAATCGTTCCGCCAATGGTGTTGCCTTCTTTTTTGATTTCTTTGATTTTTGAAATCATTTTTTCAGCCGTTTCTGCATCCGGACAGCGAACTTCGTTGCTTTCAGTTTTAGAAAAGTCTAATGCCTGATAAGGTTTTTCGCAGAAAATTTCTCCTACAGAAGAAACGTAAGCATTGATTTCAATGTTTGAAAGAAGCTGTTTTGCTAATGCTCCTGCAACAACCCAGTTGATGGTTTCGCGCGCAGAAGATTTTCCGCCTCCACGATAATCACGGATTCCAAATTTTTGGTCATACGTGAAATCTGCGTGACTTGGGCGATAAGATTGCGCAATGTGATCATAGTCTTTTGACTTCTGATTTTCATTTTCAATCATAAAACCGATAGGAGTTCCTGTAGTTTTTCCTTCAAAAATTCCTGAAAGAAATTTCACAGTATCACTCTCTTTTCTTTGTGTAACGATCGCTGACTGACCTGGTTTTCTACGGTCAAGCTCGTGTTGAATTTTGTCTAAATCTATTTCCAGTCCTGCCGGAAAATTGTTGATGATTCCGCCGTACGCCAAACCGTGACTTTCGCCGAAAGTCGTCAGGCTGAGTAGATTCCCTAAAGTATTGAACATAGTACAAAATTACCGATTTTTATTTAGATGGTAAAGTCTTTAAGCGGTTACTATTTATAAGAGTTTTTGATTTTTTCGGTTATAATTTTCACTTGTGTATGTTCGTAAGGAGTCATTTTTTTAGAGATAAATCCTTTTCGAATATCATTTTTGTCAATCGGTTGTGGGAAGATTCCTGCTTTTTGATAATCGAAAACAAAACTTTCTGAGATCGCCGGAATAGGAGTGTCAAAGTTAAAAGGGTATTTGTCTGAGACATTAAATTTCAGATTTCCGGTTTCAAAAGAATGGTATTTTCTGTAAGTGTATGCAGAGGGTTTGTACAGTTGTTTTAATTCAAATGTCCCCATCATCGATGACATTCTGTAACTCGGAACTGACTGTGCGATCAGTGATGGAAAGGTGATAAATCCAACGAAAATTATGCATAAGAAAGAGTAGAAGGTGATCGATTTTTTTTTATCAAAATATTTGAAAAGCAGCAGGAAGATAACCGCGAAAAATACATCGATAAAAAAACGGTACTGTGCTGAGAACAGCAACACCAAAATACTTTTTATCAGAATTGAAATACAGATAAAGGTGATGATTTTGTTTTTTTTAATAAAAGCAAAAATGATCAGAATAATCAAACTGAAAACAAATAAAATATTGAAGACCGACTTAATTCCGGCTAAAAATAACCAGTTTTTAATGTAGTCTAAAGTAGAAAATTCCTGAATTTGCTGATATGTATATTGATTGTCAAAAGTTTTTAAAATTGCAAATTCTGAAGAAGACTTTAATAATTCTGCATTAGGTTTCCAGCTGAATCCAAAGTCAAGCACAGCAACCGGGAAAACTGGATATCCAAACGTCCAGATGTTTTTAAAGAAAAATAAGAACAGAACAAGTATTCCTGGTATTAAAGATTTCAGTTGACATTTGACGATAAAAATCGAATAGAGGAAGCTTAAAATCGGCAGCCAGATCATAGTTGGTTTTATAGCAAAAACAAATACTGAGAAAGCAAATAAGAGGTTAGTGTTTCTGTTGTCTGACAGAATTTCATTTAAAAGAATCAGAGAAAATACAATTACCGGCAGATCAGGACTTGGTGATTGGGAAAACAGGAGTAAAATGGGCAGAAAACATAATTGAATCCAGCTTTTTTTCTCAATGATATAGAGTAAATAAACGGTCAATAAGACAGCATTGATCCTTAAAAATGGGTCGCTGAAATTAGAAAATCCGGCCTGAAAAATATGCCAGACAGACATTTGCCCTAAAACAAGATCGAGGTTTGAAATTCCTTTCACCAAGCCGTATTCTCTCAGCCACTGGATGCTCGGAAAATAGTATCCAAAGTGATCTAAAATATAAGGATAAAATGAACCGCAGAATAAAATGATCAATAAACTGACTGCTAAAAAAACAGAGTTTTTTTTAGTAAACTGATACAACTGCAGATATAGTTTTTCTTTAAAAAAATAATACAGTCCCAGGACAATGGTCAGGATTTCTACGGTTAAGTTTAAAGGAGTGAAAAATGAAAGTACAGTCCAAAGGATGCTGACGGCAAAAATTCCTAAAAATATTTTTCCTGTAAGTCCGTGAAACAATTGGGTTAAAGTACAGTTTTCAACCAGTTTTCCCCAACCTGATAGAGTGGGGATGATGATGATTATGGCGAGTAAAATAAACAGCATAAAAAAGATTGCTTAAAAATAAGCAATCTTTATTGTTTTCTAAAAACAATTTTATCTATTTAGGCTGAACTCGCCCGCTTTTTCTATCCTGTGCTCTACCTAAAGTATAACCTGTTGCGGCACCGATAACTCCACCAACTACTGCACCACCGCCACGGTTTTTCTTGTTAACAATAGCACCTAAAGCAGCACCACTGACTACACCGATTGCAGTACCTTTTGCAGCTTCACTGATTCCTTTTTTCTTAGTTGTAGTTGTTCCTGTAGAACTGCTTCCGTTGTTGGCTACACTACCACTGTTTGAACTTGAAGATCGGTCTCTGTATATCGTTTTTGTTTCTCTGATTACCTGTGGAGCTGCCGCTGCTGCAGCCGTTTTTGCTTTTTGAACTTCAACAAGGCTATCTGCCTTTTTCTGAGTTTCATATGCAAATCTTTCTTTTTCGATCGCTAATTTCTGTTTCTCTATATCAAGTTGTCTCGCCTGAAATTCTATTTTTTGTTGTTCGAGAGATTTTTCTGCAACTTGATCGTCCTTCTTACAGGCAGTCAGTGTAATCACCGACACAAGTCCTGCTAACAATATATTTTTCATAACTCAAATTTTTAAATTCATTAAGCTTTGCAGCTGTTATATGTGGTATGTTCAATTATGAAGCCAAGTTTTAGTTAATGAAGTGTTAAAATTTAATAATTCAATGTAGAAAGGCGATAGCAAAGATTTTTAGAAGTAAATCTTACCGGAAGAAATGCAGTTACTAAGATTGATTTGAATCGAAGATTTGCCTTCATTGAATGTGTTTCTTATCTGATTTATTATTCGTGGTAATGCCGCGAAATTATCAGTTCAGTTCTCAAAGATCTTTAATGTAATATACTAAAAAACAAAAAACCCTAAACTCTGAATAATCAGTTGAATAGGGTTTTTTTGAGGTACCTAGCGGATTCGAACCGCTGTAGATGGTGTTGCAGACCACTGCCTAGCCGCTCGGCCAAAGTACCATTTTTAAGTGGTGCAAATATAGAAGTTTTTATAATTCAAACAAAGTTTTTAAGCGATTTCTTTCTTTCCTAAATCTTCAATGTCGCTTTTTGCCTGTTTTTCAGCCTCATAATTTTTGATATTAATTACTCGGGTGTCACTCCAACTGTCATGCCACCCGTTTTCGCCCAGAAATGATAGTCCGTCAAAAGGAACGAGTCTGCAGATATTTCTTATCAGATAATCTTTTACGGTTGGTTCTGTTCCGTCAGTCATTACAACTTTAGTTCCCAACACAAACTTTCCAATACTTCTACCTTTCGTAAAATACTCCAAAAGGAAAATATAACAGAAAAAAATAATATTGGTTATCACAATATCTGCCACTCTTCCAATCCCTGCAAGCTGGTCAAAAAATTTTGTAAAGTAATAAATTCCAAGCATTCCATCGATAAGTCCCCCAATAAGTGCAAAAGCAAAGAAGAAGAGATTGAAAACAATTCTATCAATTACGATACTTCCTAATCGTCCCCATTTTGTGGCTCTGTGTCTTTCAATTATTTTTAGATAGGTTCTCATGGTAATTAGTAGTTTTAGGTTGGTTTATGTTTTAAAATCCTTTTAAAGTAAATCTTAAATTTGCATTTGTATCAATTACAGCGGTAATTCCGGAATCATTTAAGAGAATCTGATGTGGTTTCAGATTGGCTACTCTTCCAGTCATTTTCAGACCTTTGTAATATTCTTTATTAAATGCTTCTTCAATGCTTTTTTTAGATGTAGTTTCCAGTTCAGCGGTAGGAATTCCATATTCGTCCTCGATCATTTTCACTATTTTTCCTTTGAAAAGGGAAGTGGCTAACTTCTGGAGAATGTTGGCTGTTTTAAGCTTGAATTTCGTGTCTGAAAGTACGATTTTTCTTTTGGTTTCATCGTAAACAGGAATACCTGAGATAAAAGCGGTTCCGTTTACATAGCCTTCCGTATCTGCTTCTATCATAATACGGTTTTCCTCACCGTAGACCTTAATGTCCGAAATTTTTACTTTAGAATCTCTGATATCAAATTCTTTATTAAGAAAAGTTTTTTTGGCAATACTTGTCGCTTCAGAAAACGGAATATTTGCTGTTGTCTGTAGAACAAATTGATCTGCCAGAAGAGGAATGAAATTAAAATTCATCACTGCTTTTGCGGGTTGCGAAGCTTCAGGTTTTGTTCCGGTGTAGGTTTCAGAGAAAATATCGATGCCGATATTGGTGTTAATCTGATTGCCGTAAAATTTCAGTGGAGTAATATTGACATTGATTGGTGTGATTTTCAACCAGGTATTGTATTCTTCTGATATACTAAAAGGTTGAGAAAAAGCATTCCAAGCTAAAACTGCATACTGCTGGAAATTCAGTTGCGAAGCCATTTGCTGATCAATAGTTTTGCAGAAATTATATTGCTGTTCTTTAAGGCTTTTTTCAACTAAAGAGGTAATGGGAATTTGAATCTTACCAAAATCCAAAACCGGTTTTTTTACCCATTTAAATCCTGTAGGCTGAGTAAAAGTGGAGATTGACCAATTGTTTTTGAAGTCTAGTGCAGTTTTAAAATACATCACCGTTTCAAAAGTCGTTTCCTGATAACTGTAGATGCCTAAAGTACCAATGCCTTTCTCTGCCCAGATTTTTAAAGGAACTTCAATTAAAATGCTCTGATTCGTACTTCCCACCAAGCGTATCGGACGGGTTTTCCAGACTTTTACTTTAAACTGGTCGTTGTTATTGTCGGTATAAGAATCATCCTGAAAAATCAAATCTTTCACTGAGGCGTTAATCATATTGCTGATTTCCGACAACGGAATCGTCACCGGCATTGTAATGCTCGATTTTATTTTCGGAAAATTATAAATCGGATCTCCGGAAGTTTTAGTTTGACCAAAAATACCAATGGAAATCAATAGAAAGAATATTTTAAATAACTTCACTGTGTTTTGATTTTTTAAAAATGAAAATTACTCATTTTCTGTAATTCTGCCTAATAAAAAACTTTTCTCCAATTCAATGCTTGCGCCTTTCATTTCACCTTTCATCGGCGGACTGGTTTTGGTTATTCTCAGTTTAATGTAAGAAATCTGATTGAATTTTTCACTGATTTTCATGATAATTCTTCCAGCAACATACTCAAGCAGTTTAGATTTAATCTTCATTTCATCATGAAGAATCTGATTAATGTCCGCATAGCTTATTGTATCATTCAAATCATCAGAAACTGCAGCATCCCACAGATCTGTATGGATTTCTGCATTTAAAATATAGTACGTCCCGATAATGTTTTCTTCGGGAAGAACGCCGTGGTAAGCGTAGATTTTTACGTCTTCTAAAAATATTTTGCTCATAAATTATTATTAAAATGGTGCTTCTGCAAATTTTTGTTAGCCACGAATACACGAATTTTTTTAAAAACAAGATGCAAACTTATTCGTGCATTCGTGGCAATTGAAATTTAAAAAAGCGGGTGAAAAAACCCGCTTTAAAATTTATTTGATGCTTTTCGAAAGATCAAGCATCGCTTCGATGGGCTTCAATGCTTTCAATCGAAGTTCTTCTTCAATGATGATTTCCGGAAGTTCGTATTTCATGCACAGGTACAGTTTTTCCATTGTGTTTCTCTTCATGTAAAAACATTCTGAGCAGTTACAGCTTTCGTCAAAAACCAAAGCAGGAATCAGTTCTTTGTGTGGAGCACGTTTTCTCATTTCGTGTAGAATTCCTTCCTCAGTCGCGATAATAAATTTCTGACAGTCGTCTTTTTCAACAAAATTCAACAAGGCAGACGTCGAACCGATGAAGTGAGCCAGTTTTAAAACTGCTTCTTCGCTTTCCGGGTGTGCAATCATTTTTGCATCAGGATTATCTGCCAGTTGCTGTGCGATTCTTTCCATGGAGAAAGCTTCGTGTACGATGCAGCTTCCATCCCAAAGAATCATATCACGGCCGGTTTTTTTAGATAGGTATCTTCCTAAATTTTTATCCGGAGCGAAAATAATCGGTCTGTCAGTTGGCAAAGCTTCAATTACAGTTTCAGCGTTTGAACTGGTTACGATGATGTCGCTTTCTGCCTTCGTTTCGGCATTACAGTTGATGTACGTTGCAATCAAAGCATTTGGATGCTGCTCACGCATTTTTCTCAAACCTTCTCCAGAACATCCATCTGCCAAAGAACATCCAGCCATTGTATCTGGAAGAACAACTTTTTTAGTCGGGTTCAGAATTTTTGCTGCTTCAGCCATGAAATGTACCCCGCAGAATACAATCATGTCGGCATCGGTATCTTTTGCCTGTCTTGCCAATTGAAGAGAATCTCCTAAGAAATCAGCGATATCCTGAATTTCTCCCGGTTGGTAATAGTGCGCTAAGATTACGGCGTTTTTTTCTTCTTTCAGTTGGAGAATGGCTTTTACTAAATCTTCTCCTTGAGGAATTGCTATATCTTTAATGTCTAAAAATCCTTTTACAGGAAGTGTAGATTTAGCTTTTTCTAATGTTTCGGTACTCATGTCGACCTGTGTTTTTTATTTTATCAGAAATTAAAAGTAAAATTTGGAAAAGGATTTCGTTTGAATTTAGGGTATTCAAAACTTCCATCATCCCGCTTCCAACTTCCAGACTTTACTTCCCGATAAAACTTTTTATTAAACTTTCTATTTCTCTTTTTGCTTCACTCAAATCGCTGTTAATCACGATTTGGTCAAATTCTATTGCGTAGGTAAGCTCTTCTTCGGCTTTTTCTACACGGGTTTTGATGGTTTCGGCATCATCGGTGTTTCTTGAAATCAATCTCCGTTCCAATTCAGCAATCGAAGGTGGTTCAATGAAAATGGACAATGCTTTGTCACCAAAATATTTTTTTAATGAAATTCCGCCCTTCACGTCTACATCAAAAATAACAACTTTTCCCTGATTCCAGATCTTTTCGACCTCAGATTTCAGAGTTCCGTAATATTTATCGGTGTACACTTCTTCAAATTCCACAAAAGCTTCTTCAGCAATTTTCTGTCTGAATTCATCCGGCGAAATAAAGTGATAATCAACAGCGTGAATTTCACTTCCTCTCGGCTGTCTCGTCGTGCACGAAATGGAAAACTCCAGTTCCGGAATGGCTTCCAGAGAATGTTTTACCAATGTTGTTTTCCCGCTTCCCGACGGCGCTGAAAATATGATAACTCTATCCATAAATAATGATTGATAATTGATGCATGATGATTGATTAAAAACTTAATTGCTATTTAATCAATGATCATTTATCAACTATCATTTATAATACATTAAGCGTTTGCTCTTTAATTTTTTCCAAATCATCTTTCATCATCACGACCAATTTCTGAATTTCAGCGTGATTGGCTTTTGAACCTAAAGTGTTGATTTCTCTTCCGATTTCCTGCGAAATAAAACCAAGTTTTTTCCCGTTAAAATCTTCGTTTTCCATTACTTCAGAATAGTATTTCAAATGCTGGGAAAGTCTCACTTTTTCTTCCTGGATGTCTAATTTTTCAGTAAAATAAGCCATTTCCTGATAGAATCTTGTTTCGTCAACGTTCTCAAACTCTTTTAAAGTTTTCATGTAACGTTCTTTCACAGCATCAATTCTCACTTGCTCGTAAGGAACAACTTCTGCCAGAGATTTATCAATATTTCTGATGTTTCTTTCCAGTTCTTCGTGAAGAATTTTCCCTTCGGTTTTTCTGAAATCCTGGAATTTATCTACCGCATTGTTTACGATTTTCGCCAAAGCTTCCCATTCACCTTCAGTCAATTCATCCGGTCTTGAAGTGATCGCATCAGGAAGTCTTACTGCCATTTTCAGATACTCAAAATCCGGTCCGTCTGAAGCGATATTCTTAAGTTCATTCATATAAGAATCGATCAGACTTCTGTTGATTTTTACATCATTCGTTTCTTCAAGATTCTCAATATTGATATAGCAATCTACCTTTCCGCGGATGATTCTATCGTTCAGAATTTTTCTTACTTCAAATTCTTTTTCTTTGTAACGCAAAGGAATTTTGATGTTCAAATCAAAGCTCTTGCTGTTCAGTGATTTAATATCGATCGAAATTTTCTTTCCTTCAAAAACACCTTCGGCTCTACCGAAGCCGGTCATTGATAAAATCATAGTTTTTTATTGTCGTACAAAGATAAACATTTAATTTAGCACATTTAAAAATTGATTCGAAATTTGAGGTTTGAAATTTGAGATTCTTGCTGCAAATTATTCATCATACTCAGACATCCATTATCAAACATCCATCATTCCATGAAAACCCTGATTTCAGTTGTAGGCACCACCGGAATTGGCAAAACCAAACTTGCTATTGAGCTTGCTAAGCATTTTAATACAGAAATTATTTCCTGTGATTCCCGACAGTTTTTCAGCGAAATGAAAATCGGAACTGCTGCACCTTCGGAAGATGAACTTTCGCAGGCAAAACATCATTTTATCGGACAGCTTTCTGTAAAAGATTATTATTCTATCGGTCAGTTTGAGCATGATTCTCTGGAATTATTGGATCGGCTTTTTGAAAAATATGACATTGTTGTGATGGTTGGCGGAAGCATGATGTATGAAAAAGCAGTGATTGAAGGATTAAATGATTTGCCTGAATCGAATGATGAAAATCAGGAAAAACTGGAAGCCATCTGGAAAACTGAAGGAATTGAAAAACTTCAGGAAATGCTGAAAGATTTAGATCCTGAATATTACGAAAATGTAGATATTCACAATCAGAGAAGGCTGCTGCGGGCGATTGATGTTATTTGGCAAACCGGAAAAACATATTCTGAAAATATTTCTCATGACAAAAATCCAAGAAATTTCCAAACGATAAGAATCGGTATTGAAGCGCCTCGGGAAACGGTTTACGAAAGAATCAATCTGCGTGTCGATAAAATGATGGAAAGTGGTTTGCTCGATGAGGCAAAAAATCTTGATGATTTAAGAAAATCTCAGGAAGGAAGAAATCTGGCGTCACTGAATACGGTTGGTTATTCGGAGCTTTTTAAATATTTTGACGGAGAATGGGATTTGGATTTTGCGGTTTCTGAAATTAAAAAAAATTCAAGAAGATTTGCAAAACGCCAGTTGACCTGGTATAGAAAGGAAGAGAATATTCATTATATAAAAGTTGGATATTCTGAAAAGGATTTTGATGGGTTGATCGAATACATTGAGTGTGAAATTTGAAGCGTTTTTAAACGCAAAGATTTATTTTTATTTTGAATATTTTTAGGGGGCAAAGAATGGAATCAATAAATTTGATTCTTATGAAGCGTCCGCTTAAGCAACTTGTTGCAATCTTTACTCTCTTAAAATTACATATCTGTTGATTAAAACTTTGCGTTAAAAAATAGCGCGCATTTGTCATTCTGAAAAAATTTCAGCAACGCATTTAACAAAACTCTACAAATAAAGTCTAGATTCCACGCTCCACTGCGTTTCGCTCTGAATGACAAAAGGAATTTTTAAAATTAATAAAACAAAAAATGCGATCCCTTAAGACCGCACTTCAAACAATATAATTAATTTACTACTTCCATCCGCCACCTAAAGCCCGGTACAAATCTACAATGCTACTCAATCTCTGTCTTTTTACAGACGCGAGATTCAGTTCAGCCTGCAGAGAATTTCCCTGAGCGGTAATCACTTCTAAGTAATTTGCCATGCCGCCTTTGTAGAGCATTTCGGCACTTTTGATTCCGTTTTTTAATGTTGTTACCTGTTCGCTGGCTTTTTGTTCCTGAACTTTCAAACTTTCGTTGGAAACCAATGCGTCAGAAACTTCGCCTACTGCATTCAAAACAGACTGACGGAATGCCAGAACGTTTTTCTCTCTCTGAATTTTAGCAACATTTAAATCAGTTTTCAACTGTCTTTTCTGGAAAATTGGCTGAGTCAATCCGCCTAAAACAGAACCGAACAGTGATGCCGGAATTGAAAACCAGTTGTCAATTTTAAAAGAATTTACACCACCGGCAGCCGTGATTTTCAATGAAGGATACATATTTGCCTGAGCAATTCCTACGATTGAATTAGATTCCAATAAAACCAATTCCTGCTGACGGACATCCGGACGGCGACTCACCATCGCTGCAGGAAGTCCAGCTGAAATGTCCTGTGGTAAAGACGTATCAGACATTTCAATGGTTCTGTCAACTTTATTTGGATTTTCACCCACCAAAATACTCAGCGCATTTTCCTGAATCGCAATATTCTGTTCCAGTTGAGTGATCAAAAGTTCTGTCGATTGCTTTTGAGCAGTCGCCTGCTGAACTCCCAATGAAGTTGTATCGCCGCTTTGCCACAATTTTTCCGTTAAAGAAAGCGTGTTAGTGCTTAATTCTAAATTTGATTTTGCAATCTGCAGTTGTTTGTCGAGCATCAACAGATTGTAATAACCCTGAGCAATTGCTGCAACAACTTGTGTCTGAATTGCTTTAGTCGCTTCATAAGTCTGCAGATACTGGATTTTTGAAACTTCCTGCTGGTTTTTTATTTTACCCCAAATATCTGCTTCCCAGGATAAATTGAATGCAGCATTATAATCTTCAACATGACTCTGACCTAAAAATAAATTTAAGCTCTGCCCATTCATACTGTTCTTAGAAGGTTTTGAAATCTGCGCAGAAACTCCGAAACCAATATCAGGATACTGAAGATATTTTGCCTGCTTCAGTCTTTCCTGTGAGGAAGCGACCTGTTTCAAGGCAATCTGTAAATCGTAATTATTTTTAATTCCTTTTTCAATCAAATCCTGTAAAATCGGATCATTGAAAAACTGTTTCCACTGAAGGTTGGCAACACTTGCTGTGTCGGCGGTTGCGGTGTATTTGAATGTTTCGGGAAGTTGCGGTTTAGCTTCCTGATAGGCCAGTTTCGGCACACAGGAAACTGCACCTAATGCAATCCCAAAAGCGATGATTATATTTTTTACTCGTTTCATAAATAGGTTATTTAAAATGATCACAAAACTTTGAGTGGTAAGCAAAACTGTCTTTAGTAGGAGAAAATATTTTGCTTTTACTTTCCCACAGATCGCACAGATTTTCACAGATTTTAGAGTTTTAAGAAAACTTATATGTTCTTTTATTTTCAAACATTTTAACTTAAATAAAAGGTGTGTAAATCTTTTGTGACTTTTGTGGTAAAAAAAAATCTCAAAGTTTTGTTAATCATTTATTATTAATGTGCTGATGCTAAAAGTTCTTCTTCCAGTTTTTGTCTTTGAAGTCTTTTAGTCTTTCTGCTCGGCATTTTTTCATGTAAATACTGGAAGATGACGTACATCACCGGAATAATGAAAATCCCAAAGACAACTCCTGTAAACATTCCGCCAACGGTACTGATTCCAATGGAGTGATTTCCTTTTGCTGCGGCACCTTGCGTCCAAACCAATGGTAACATACCAATAATGAAAGCAAATGAAGTCATTAAGATTGGTCTCAGACGTAATCTTGAAGCCTGAAGTGCCGATTCAATCAATGATTTCCCTACTTTTCTTCTTTGAACGGCAAACTCGACAATCAGAATCGCATTTTTCGCTAACAATCCGACGAGCATGATTAAACCAACTTGTACGTAAATGTTATTATCAATTCCAGCCAATCCTGTGAAAGCAAATACTCCGAAAATCCCTGTTGGAATGGTCAAAATAACCGCAAACGGGAGAATGTAACTTTCATACTGAGCTGCCAATAGGAAATACACAAACAAAATACTTAACATAAATACAAAAGCAGTCTGTCCGCCGGTTTTGATTTCTTCACGGGTAATTCCTGTCCATTCATAACCGTATCCACGAGGAAGTGATTTTTGGGCAACTTCCTCTACCGCTTTGATGGCATCTCCAGTACTGTAACCAGGTTTCGGAGTTCCGTTGATGGTCACGGCGTTGAATAAGTTGTTTCTTGACACCGTTTCCGGTCCGAAAGTTCTTTTTAAAGTAACCAAAGTCTTTACAGGAACCATTTCTCCGGTTTTATTTTTAACATAAATTCCTTCCATTGAATCTGCATCGTTACGGTAAGCAATATCTGCCTGAGCCATTACTCTGTAGTATTTCCCGAATCTGTTGAAATCTGAAACGAAGCTGCTTCCATAATAAATCTGCATCGTCTGCATCAGTTCAGTGACTGAAACTCCGAGCTGATTGGCTTTATCGGTATCCACATCAATCGTGTACTGAGGATTTCCTGCTGCGTACGTTGTAAATGCGAAAGCAATTTCCGGACGTTTCATCAATTCTCCGATAAATGTCTGAGTAGTGGTTCCCAACTGTTCAAAAGAGCCGTTCGTTTTATCCTGAAGCATAAATTCAAACCCTGAAACGTTACCAAAACCCTGTACTGTCGGGAAGTTGAAGAAGAATGCGTTGGCGTCTTTTACCTGAGCTACTTTTCCTGTCAGGGCTGCTGCAATCTGATCTGGATCTTTCACTTCGCCACGGTCTTCAAAGTCTTTAAGCTTAATAAAACCTGCAGCATACGGAGAAGCATTGGAATTACTGATGAAATTCATTCCGTCGGCAACCCAAAGGTGATTTTTGGCTTTCTCACCGTTGATAATTTTATCAATCTGTTCAGTCGCTCTGTGGGTTCTGTCTAATGAACTTCCGGGAGGCGTATTTACGGCATACAGAACAAATCCCTGATCTTCTGTTGGAATAAATCCTGTCGGAGCTTTATTGATTAAGAAAACACTTGCCGCTGTGATCAATGCAAGACCTGTAACGGCAACCCATTTATTTTTAATTAAAAATTTAAGGCTGTAAATATACTTTCTGGTCATGTTGTTAAAGCTTTTGTTAAAAGCATTAAAAAACTTCGCTCCAAAACCTTTTTTCTGACCATGTTCACCGTGTTCTCCCTGAGGATCATTCAATAATAAAGCACATAACGCCGGACTCAATGTCAATGCATTAACCGCTGAAATTAGAATCGCGATCACCAAAGTAAAGGCAAACTGTCTGTAGAAAACTCCCGCCGGACCCTGCATAAAACCAACCGGAATAAACACCGCACACATCACCAGCGTAATCGAAATAATCGCTCCTGAAATTTCGCTCATTGAATTTGTGGTTGCCTGCTCGACCGGCATTCCTGTCTGTTCCATTTTTGAATGGACGGCTTCCACAACGACAATCGCATCATCCACCACAATTCCGATGGCTAAAACCAATGCAAACAATGTCAACATGTTGATACTGAAACCAAACATCTGCAGGAAGAAAAATGTGCCGACAATCGCCACCGGAACTGCAATCGCTGGAATTAATGTAGACCTGAAATCCTGAAGAAAAATATACACCACAATAAAAACGAGAATAAATGCAATGACCAGTGTTTCTACAACCTGATGAATTGACGCATCCAAAAAGTCTTTCGAATTGTACATAATGATAGGCTCAACTCCTTTAGGTAAGGTAGTTTTCATTTCTTCAATCTGCTTTTCAATAGCAGTTAAAATTTCATTTGCATTGGAACCTGCTGTCTGTAAAATGGCAAAACCTGCAACAGGTTTACCGTCCATTCTGTTGGCTGCGGTGTAGGTGTAAGAACCGAATTCTACTCTCGCAACATCTTTTAATCTTAAAAACGAACCGTCACTGTTTGATTTGATGGCGATGTTTTCGTAGTCTGCATTTTTGTTTAATTTACCTTTATACTTTAAGATATATTCGTAAGTTTCCTTGCTTCCCTGTCCAAGACGTCCCGGTGCTGCTTCAAGATTGTGATCTTTTACTGCTGCCAAAACTTCCTGTGGAGAAAGATTGTTGGCTGCCAAACGGTCTGGCTTCAGCCAAAGTCTCATGGAATAATCTCTCGTTCCGAAGACCTGAGCCTGAGCAACTCCCGGAATACGTTGTATTTGAGGAATTACGTTGATTTTCAGATAATTCTGTAAGAAAAGTTCGTCATATTGTTTTGGATCGTCACTTGATAATCCCATAAACATAATCATACTGTTCTGAACTTTCTGCGTGGAAATTCCCGCCTGTACAACCTCCTGCGGAAGCTGACTCATCGCTTTGGAAACACGGTTCTGAACATTCACCGCTGCGTTGTCCGGATCTGAACCCTGTTTGAAAAACACACTTAACGTCATGGATCCGTCGTTACTAGAATTTGAGGTCATGTACGTCATGTTCTCAACACCGTTCACCGCTTCTTCAATAGGAACAGCCACGGAGCGGGCAACAACTTCTGCATTCGCTCCCGGATAAAATGCCGTCACCTGAACGCTCGGCGGTGCAATATCGGGAAACAGCGTAATCGGCAGGTTAAAAACCGACATCGCTCCCAACAGCAATAGTATAATGGAGATAACCGTAGAAAGTACCGGTCTATCTATGAATTTTTTTAACATAAGAAGTTTAATTTTAAGTTGCTATTAGCGATTAGCTTTTGGCCACTGGCTAAAAAAATACTGCTGCAGAAATAATATTATTTAATATTGAATTGAAAGCCAGAAGCAAAAAGCTGTTTTACAATGGTTTTGCTTTAAGTAAACTGTCAGAAGAAATCGCTTTTGGCTGAATCATCACACCATCTTTCAACGCTCCGATTCCTGTGAACACAATTTGGTCACCTGCAACCAGTCCTTCAGAGATAAAGTAATAGCTGTCTGTTTTTCCTGAGATGGTGATTGGTTTTCCGGTTACTTTTTTATCTTTTCCAACGACGTAAACGTAGATTTTATCCTGTATTTCGAAAGTAGCTTCCTGCGGAATAACCAACGTGTTGGCAAATAACTGAGGCATACGGACTCTTCCTGTATTTCCTGTTCTCAATGTTCCGTTCGGATTTGGGAAAACTGCGCGAACGCTGATGGCTCCTGTGGTTTTGTCAAACTGTCCATCCACAATGCTCATTTTTCCTTTTTCAGGATAGGTGCTGTTGTCGGCGATGACCAAATCTACCATCGGCATATTTTTCAGTTTTTCGTTTAAGGTTGCTCCGGCGTACTTTTTCTGGAAACCGATGAAATCCAATTCACTTAACGAGAAGTAAGCGTAGATTTCACTGATGTCTGAAAGCATCGTCAACGGATCAGCATCTGTTCTTGAAATCAGACTTCCTTTTTTGTGAGGAATTCTCCCGATGTAACCGCTGACAGGCGCTGTAACTGTGGTAAATCCAACGTTGATTCTGGCACCGCCAACGGAAGCTTTGGCCTGTGATCCTGCAGCTACGGCCGCTGCGTAATTGGCTTTTGCAGTTCTTAACTGTACATCAGAAACTACTTTTGCAGCAACTAAGGGCTGAAGTCTGTCTACTTCTACTTTCGCTTTTTGAATGTTGGCATTGGCGACCTGTAGATTGGCATTGGCCATATTCATCTGTTCACCGTACGCTCTTGAATCTATTTTAAATAAAGGCTGTCCGGCTCTCACGTAAGCGCCTTCTTCTACGTAAATTTTATCTAAATATCCGTCAACCTGTGATCTGATTTCAACATTGTTTTTTCCTTCCAAGGCGGTCGGGAATTCCTGATAAATTGTGGCTGGAGCTGAGGTTACGGTAAATACCGGCAATGCCGGAGTGGGTGGAGCAGCATTGTTGCCTTCTGCTGCTTTGGTGCAACTCTGTAAAAGAATGATACTTGATATAAGTACAATCAATTTTGCTTTTGCAGTTGTTTTCATTGTAAGTTTTATTTTTTAAATGGAGTGTTAGGTTAGATAATGTTGTTTTGTATTAAGATTGTGTTATATTTTCTAACAGTGTTAATTAACTAGTCAAAAAAAATAACAGAATGTTAGGTGAAGATTATTTTTCGATTTACATGGTAGCAGTATTTAAATTTTATTGAGATTAAAATAATTACATTGTTATTTTTACTAACAGTGTTAATGATAAGGAAATAGTATTGCCAGAATTAAGGTGAAGAAATTATGTTTCATTTTAAAAGGGTATTATTTTAGGTTACTTGAGTTAGAGGCATTTGTTTGTTGTTAATTTTCCTAACAGTGTTAATTTTTAGTACAAAAAAATTTACAAAGATTTAATAAAGGCTGAAACGGTTTCGTCTAGAGTTGTTTTGTTCATTGTGGAAGGAATATCATCATTTCTCATCATCATAATTGAGATCAATCCGTGTACTGCAGAAAACAAAGCATGTGAAGAGTGACAGGCATTATCAGGATTTGAACCTTTCTTCTGAATAATTTCAAAAGTAGAGTCGTACAACATGTCCTGAAACGATGAGAATTCTTCTTTCATCATCCCTTTTCCGCTGCACTGCATTCCCAAGCCAAACATTAACTGATAATATTCTTTATTTTTAAAAGCAAAATTCCAGTACGCGTCAACGATTGCTGTTAACTGATCTTCCGGAGTTTCGTGCTTTTCCTTCGATTTCAATAATTCTGTTTGCAGGCAATGAAAACCATTGATAGAAATTTCATAAAGAATCGCTTCCTTGTTTTCAAAATGGTCATAGACTACCGGCGCACTGTACTCAATAGCATCCGCAATTTTACGGATTGAAAGTGAAGCCCAACCGTCAGTTTTAGCCAAAGTGAATGCAGCCTGCAAAATATTTGCACGGATAGATTCCTTTTCTCTTTGACGACGTTCATGTAATCCCATGATTTTATTTTACTAACAGTGTTAGCAAAACTACAAACATTTATAGGTAAGTTCCAAAACAATTTTCATGTCTAAGTGTAAATGCTTTGGATTACTAGTGAATAAATTGTGCTGAATGCAGTGTAGATAGGAACTTAGCATGTCACATTTATATTATTGTAAAAACAAATGCATTACATAGTCTCACTCAATTGGCTCATTCTTGGTTGAAAAATTGTATAAAGTTTCGACTTCCATCGGTAAGCCAGTCTCCTGAATAACAAAAGAAATCTTTATCTTTGTCATTAAATAAAGAAGATATGAATACTCCCTCAAATATGTTGGCACTAGGAACGAAAGCACCGTTTTTTGAACTTCCGAATCCTTCGAAAAGCAATGAAGTTCAGTCATTAGATGATTTGAAAGGTGAAAAAGGTACACTGATCATTTTTATGTGCAATCATTGTCCGTTTGTGCTTCATGTGATTGATAAACTGACGGAACTTTATGAAGATTATAATGAGGCTGGTATTGAATTTATCGCCATCAGTTCAAATAATGTAGAGAAATATCCTGCAGACTCTTCGGAAAAAATGATTGAATTTCAGATTGAAAGAAAATTTGACTTTCCTTATTTATACGACGAAAGTCAGGCGATTGCTAAAGCTTATGACGCGGCTTGCACACCGGATTTCTTTTTCTTCGATGATAAATTAGATTTAATTTACAGAGGTCAGATGGACGATTCAAGACCTGGAAATCATAAAGAAGTGACTGGAGAAGATTTGATTATCGCTTTCGAAAATCTTTTAATCGGTGAGCCACAGGAAGAAATTCAGAGACCGAGCATGGGTTGTAATATTAAGTGGAAATAAATATTTTCGTTCATAATAAACAAAAACCGCCAGAGAAATCTGGCGGTTTTTTGCTTTAAATTTTTAGAACTCTTACTTAAGAAAAGGATTATACTGTTTCTCAAAACCGATCTTGGTGGGATTTCCATGTCCTGAGAATACCTGCGTTTCTTCATCCAGAATTAAAAGTTTAGTTATAATTCCTTTAATGAGTTGCTCATAGTTTCCTTTGTATAAATCAGTTCTTCCAATGCTTCCTTCAAATAAAACGTCTCCGGAAATCATAAATTTCTGAGTTTCATTATGATACACCACGCTTCCTGGCGAATGTCCCGGAACGTGATAGATTTTAAATTTTTTTCCGTCAAAATCCAATTCGTCGCCCTCACTGATGTATTCTAAATCAACATTTATGTGATCTAGCTCAAATCCAAATCTCATTCCGCTGATCTGGAACATATCCAGGACTTCTTTATCATCCTGGTGCATTGTAACAGGAACTTTATACGTGTCAAATGCCCATTGCAGACCTAAGATGTGATCAATGTGAGCATGTGTTAAAATAATTTTTTCAACTTTCAGTTCATTCTCAGTGATGAAACCTTTAATAGCCTTGGTTTCCTGTTCGTTCATATTTCCCGGATCGATCAGCCAGGCATTTTTATTTTCATTATAAAGTACGTAGGTATTTTCACTTGCGAAGTTGCACACGAAGGCCTGTATTTGAAACATATTCTGAATATTTTTTTATCAAAAATACGATATTCTTCAGAGATTCGTTATCTTCGTCATAATGAAAACGTTGCAGATATTTTTACTCAGTTTAGGTTCTTTGGCTTTCGGGCAGAACATTCAAAGTATTCAGTTGTTTAATCCTCAAACCAATGACGAAACGCCGGTTATCAATATGAATCAGCAATTGGTGCTGAGTTTTGATGATCTCACTAATTCAAGTACGGTTTTTAGATATACCATCAAGCATTACGACAGAAACTGGCAGGATGACAATCTTTTTTTTACAGAGATTGCCACCGGAAGTATGAATGCGCTGCTTGATCAGTTTGAATATTCTTTCAATACCATACAGCCATACACTCATTATAAGCTCAGTTTTCCAAACGACAAAATCAGACCGAAAATATCCGGAAATTTTGAAATTATAGTCTATAAAGATTCTGCAGACAAGCCGCTTTTTACCAAGAGGTTTTCTTTGGTAGAAGATCAGGCTAATTTGGCTCTTAATATTTCAAGAATTGCAGATGCCAGAAATCCTAACGTTAATCAGAGAGTAGAAGTTCAAGCGACTTCAAAAGGCGGTGATCTCTCAGGAAATGTAAATTCTATGACGCTGAATGTGATGCAGAATAACAATCCGAACATGAAAATCACCAATTTGAAACCAAGCTCTACATTGGGCAGTCAGATTTTGTTCCAGCAAATGAGTATTGTGTTTCCGGGGAATAACGAATTTTATTATTTTGATAATAAAAATATGAATATGCCTGCAGATATGGTTTACGAAACAGGTTTGAAAGACGGTGTTAATCATACGTATCTGCATCCGGTGTGGGCATATCCTTTAAATTATCAGTACCAGCCTGATGTCAACGGAGCTTTTTATTACAGAAGAAATGATTTGGGCTTAGAGAGAAATGCAGAACGTGAGGCAGATTACGCCTGGGTTCACTTTTCTTTAGATTCTGAACCTATGGAAAAAGAGCTGTATGTCTTGGGAGGCTTTAATGATTTTAAAGCAAACAAAGAATCTCAGATGCTTTACGATGCAGAAACTAAAAAGTACATCGCTAAAATTTTTCTGAAACAGGGTTTTTACAATTACATTCTGGGAACCAAAGAAGCTAACGGTTCTCTAAATTTAGGGGAAATCAACGGAAATTTCTGGCAGACAGAAAATCTTTATCAGGCATTCCTGTATTACAAACCTTTTGGCAGAAATTACGATGGACTGTTAGGTTATGGCGAATTCAGAACGCCTGTAAAATAATCTGAAATTACTATTGACGAAAATATTTAGATTAAAATTAAAAAACCTTACAAATTTTCCATTTGTAAGGTTGCTGTTTAAGGTGTACAAGACCTTTACAGATAAAATCAAACTATATAATAATGTCAAAAAAAGTCGTCAATTAAATATCTTTTTTCTTAATTCTTAAAAATGGCGGTGATAAAAAGGCTGTCGTTATCTTCAAACAAATAATGAATATCGACCGGAAATTTTTCGGTTTTATAAACCTGAACTTCTTTACTTTTTATATCTAACCTTTCGTAGTTGTTTACAATTGTATTAATGGATTCTTTCAAGTCGTCCAGGAAATACCTGTCCTTATTGTGTTCCTCAGCATTGAAAACCCGCATCAGCATTCGAATGTCATTCTTTGCAATCGATGACAGTAAAACTTTCATTACGCACAGATTTTTTCTAATTCAGAGATGTTCTCAAAAAAATCAAGTTTTGTTGCAGGGTTTTCTGAGTGAAATTGAATTCTGTTAAAAACTTCATCCAGCTGAAATTGTGGAACATTAATTTTAGGAGTCGTATCTAAATTATCTACGATTCTAATGAACGCCTCTGCAAGTTCAGGAGTGAAACTGTCAATTTTTCTTTTTAGAATTTCTATACTTGAGTCCATTATTTCTAATTTTTTAAATTGTCCCTATCTTTTGATAGGGTAAAAGTACAAAAAAATATTAAAAAACCAAACTTACCCCCTTTAAATTTTAAATTAATTTAAAATAAATTAATATTTATTTATTTTACCCTGTGTTTTTGAGGGGGTGTTGATGAAATAGATGCAAAAAGGACATCTGATTGCTCAAATGTCCCTCGATATTTTTTTAAACTTTATTTAAACGAAATAAAATTCATTCAGTTTTTCCTCACAGAGTGTTTTTACAACATCAATCCATCGGTCTTCATCGTTAAGGCATGGGATATAATGGAAATTTTCTCCACCACCATGTTCAAACTGATGTTTTCCTTCTACAGAAATCTCTTCTAAAGTTTCCAGACAGTCGGAAACGAAGGCCGGACAAACAATAGCGAGGTTTTTAATTCCTTTTTTGCCAATGGTTTCTAAAGTTTCATCCGTATAAGGTTCCATCCATTTATCTTTCCCCAATCTTGACTGAAAGGTTACCATTACTTTTTCTTTTGGTAAACCTAATTTTTTAATCACAGAATTGGTGACATCAAAACACTGGTGACGATAACAGAACTGATGACTGGGATTGTTCTCACGCGAACAGCAGTCGTTCAGATTACAGGTATTTGTTGGGTCTGTCTTATAAATATGTCTTTCGGGAACGCCATGATATGAAAACTGTAACGCATCGAAATTTTCAGGAAGTTTTTCTCTGATGCTTTCTGCAAGACAATCGGTGTAAATTTCTCTATTGTAAAAAGGCTGTACGTAATTGATTTTAATTCCCGGAAATTTTTTCTTTCTAACTTCCTCTGCTTTTTCAATCACCGTTTCAGTAGTACTCATCGCGTATTGCGGATAAAGAGGAAATAAAACGATTTCTGTCACTCCTTGATCAACGAGCTTTTGAATTCCGGCTTCAATGCTTGGTTGAGCATATCTCATCCCGATTTCTACCGGAACGTCAACCAATTTCTGAAGTTTTTTCTGAATTTTCTGAGTGATGACAATTAAAGGTGAACCTTCATCTGTCCAGACAGTTTTGTAGGCTTCAGCTGATTTTGCAGGTCTTGTATTCAAAATAATTCCCTGAACCAAAAGTGCACGGAAGAACCATCGGTAATCAATGACTTTCTCGTCCATCAAAAATTCATCAAGATATTCCCGCACATCAGGTACAGAGGTGGATCTTGGTGAACCTAGATTGACTAATAATATTCCTTTCATAAATATAAGTAGTAGGTAATGAAAAATGAGTAATAAGCAGTATACAAAAACATTGCCTATTACTCAGTACTTATTGCGTATGTTTAGCCGTTTACTGCTTCTACGTGTTGTACTAAATCGGGCACGAACTGTTTTAAGATATTTTCAATTCCACCTTTTAAAGTTGCAGTAGAACTCGGGCATCCTGAACAAGCGCCCTGTAAAAGCATCTTTGCAGTTTTATTGGCTTCATCATATTCAATTAATGAAATTTTTCCACCGTCATTTTCCACTGCAGGAGCTACATATTCATTTAAAATATCAGAAATTTTCTGTTCGTTATCTGTATAATCTCTGTTAATAATGTTTTCAACAGGACTTTCGTGCTTCTGAGCAACAATATTCGAAATTTCGCCACCACTTTGAAGGTATTCGGCAATCAAACCACGAACCGCCATCATTACCTGATGCCATTCCACAGAATTATCTCTTGTCACTGCCACGAAATTATCTGAAATAAAGACTTCTTTAGCAAAATCAAAATCTTTAAAAATAGCCTGAGCCAAAGGAACTCCTTCTGAAGCTTCTCTCGATTTTACTTCCACGAAACCATCCATCAGAATTTTGCTCGAAACAAATTTCATTACATTGGGATTGGGTGTCATCTCTGCATAAATCTGAATCATTTCCTTTTTCTTCTGAAGATAGATTCTCGGGTTGGCCAAAAGCTCATCCTCAATTACATTTTTCAGATTTTCGGCAATATGTTCCCATTCTACCGTATCCTGTTTAGCCACGGCAACAAAATTAGCAGTAATGAAAATTCTTTCCACAAAAGGATAGTTAAAAACTTCCTGTGCTAAAGGGATTTCTGATATATCTGAATTTCTGTCCAACTCCAAAGACCCGGGAATCAAGTTGTAATCAGCTACAAATTTCATCACTTTTGGGTTTTCAGTTGGCTCTATAAGAATAGTATGCATTTTTTCTTTAAATTTGAGATACAAAAATACGGATAAGAACTGGGAAGTTAGAATTTGGAACTTAGATTTTTGCTATCACTGTAATTTAAAAAAGCAGGATGACAACGTAAATGATTTTCAAATTGACTCATTTTCAAATTTTCAAATTAAAAATATGGCACTTGTAAAAGAACTTTTAGGAAAAGCACCGCAAATCGGAGATAATACTTTTTTGGCAGAAACCGCCACGATTATTGGCGATGTAGTGATGGGAAAAGACTGCAGTATTTGGTATAATGCGGTGATCAGAGGTGATGTAAATTACATCAAAATGGGAGATAAGGTTAATGTGCAGGATAACGCCATGTTACACTGTACGTACGAAAAATTTCCATTGGAAATCGGAAATAATGTGTCTATCGGTCACAACGCTATCGTTCACGGATGCAGAATCAAAGATAATGTTTTGATTGGAATGGGTTCTATCGTAATGGATGACTGTCTGGTTGAGGAGAATTCCATTGTTGGGGCAGGTTCGGTAGTGACTCAGGGAACGCATATTAAATCCGGCGAAGTGTGGGGCGGAGTTCCGGCAAGAAAGATTAAAGATATTTCTTCGGCATTATTGGAGGGAGAAGTGAATCGTATTGCAGATAATTATGTGAAATATTCTTCTTGGTATAAAGAGTAGATGAAGATTACTCAATAGGAACGGGCTTTAGCCCGTTTTACAATGAGGAAAGAAATCTATTGGCTTTAGCCAAAATCTATTTTTTAATCATGCAAATAGAAAAGCTCTGAACTAAATTTTAGTCAGAGCTTTTATTATATTGAAAAGGGATTGATTACGGATAAATCAAAACTGCTTTTTCTGCCTGGCATTTTACGCCACTGGGTTCTGCCGCCAACATACAGTCTGAGGTAATGCTGTATTTCTTATTAAAGTCAGACATCTTCTGCGTATATTCTTGAATTTTAGGAAGTATAGTTGCTTCATTCTTCTTTGGATAAGCGATGTAAGAGACAGGGCCGCCACAAGCTTTGGTGCCTATGGGAGAGAAAGTCCAGTCTGCCGCATTTGTGCATTTCTCCTTAGCAGCCATAGATTCTATTGACGCTTTCAGTTTATCAAGTTGTGCTTCATCGTATTTTTGTGAGTTCTCATCTACAGGTCTTTCCGAAATATCTTTCGGCATATCTGCAGGGTCGCTATTCTGTGCCGATTTGCATGAAACCATTGTGAGACTGGCAAATAAAACAATTGCAGGAATTTTTACAATCCAATTTTGCATAATAACTTTTTTTAGTGGTCATCAAATTTCGTTCCTTATTTTCCTTTTTCGTAATTTTGCAGCGATGAATAATCATTTTTTTGACTTAATAGAACATACCAACCGCAGTGTTTTTCTTACCGGAAAAGCAGGAACGGGAAAAACAACATTCTTAAACGAATTTGTAAAAAAAACACGAAAAAAACACATCGTTGTAGCACCTACCGGGATTGCTGCAATCAATGCTGGTGGCGTAACCATTCACTCAATGTTTGGTTTGCCTTTACGTACTTTTTTACCAACCACGGACAGAATTGACGGGAGTTTAGGCAATAATATTGCTGACCTTCAACAACATTTTAAATACAGGAAGGACAAACTCAAGCTTCTCCGCGAGGTTGAGGTTCTGATTATTGATGAGGTATCGATGCTGCGTGCCGATGTTTTGGATATGATGGATTTTTCCCTGCGTTTTATACGAAGAAATAATCAGCGTTTTGGAGGTGTTCAGATGTTATTCATCGGAGATTTATATCAGCTTCCACCTGTGGTGCGAGATGAGCATATTTTGAAAATGTTTTATCAGTCGCCTTTCTTTTTCGACAGTCTTGCAATTAAAGATATTCCATTGTTAACGATTGAGCTGACGAAAGTTTACCGTCAGACCGACGAAGAATTTCTAGAAATTTTAAATGCAATCCGTGACGGAGATGTTGCCAATATTGATTTTGAACATTTAAACGAAAGATTCAATCCTGATTTTAATGCGGGTGAAGATTCTTACATTTATCTCTGTTCGCACAACAAGTTGGCCGACGATATCAATCAGCAGAAATTAGCAGAAATTAAAGTGTCTCCCGCTACTTTTGAGGCAAAACTTTTTGGTGAATTTAAAGAAAACCAATATCCAAATGAGCAGTTTTTAGAATTAAAAATTGGTGCTCAGGTTATGTTTATCAGAAATGATATTTCCGGGGAAAAGAAATATTTTAACGGAAAATTAGGTGAAATCTCTGCGCTGGACGAAAAAGAAATAAAAGTTGTTTTAGAAGGCAGTGAGCGAGAAATCACTGTAAAAAGAGAAGTCTGGGAACAGAAAAAATACTCTTTAGACGGGGAAAAAAATATTAAAGAAGAGGTTTTAGGAAGCTTTGAGCAGTTTCCTATCAAATTAGCCTGGGCTGTGACCATTCATAAAAGTCAGGGTTTAACGTTTGACAAAGTGATTATTGATGCCGGAAAAAGTTTTACAGCGGGTCAGGTTTATGTAGCTTTATCACGGTGCCGAACTTTGGAAGGTATTGTTTTAAAATCTAAAATCACGCCTGAAGTGATCTTTAAAGACAACAGAATTCTGCAGTTTCAAGGTGCAACTTTTGCCAATGATAATGTAGAAGAAATTCTGAACAGAGAAAAGTACGATTACAGCATTAGAAAAGTGCTTCGTTCTGTAGATTCTCAATGGCTTTTAAGAGAAGTGGAATTGTGGAATAATCTATCCATCACTACCAAAAGCATCGATCATGCGAAATGTAAGCAGCTTTATCTTCAACTGAAACGAGATGTTGTTAATTTGGGTAAGATTTTCGAAAAATTAGAACGAATTATTTTCCAGAAAGTAAACAATTTCATTAATCAAACTGAGGAATGGAGCGAGATTGAAAGTAAAACCAAAGGTGCTGTCAATTTCTTTTTCAGTGAAGTGAAAGATAAAATTTTCAGTCCGCTGAAAGAATTTTATTCTGAAATCAAAGGCGTAAAAGGTCTGAAAAACTATAACGAAGAATTGAGAAGCTGGCTCGAAGATATTGAAGAATATTTGAATGGTCTGAAAACCGCTCATCTTTTGGAAACGAAACTTTTAGACGAAAAAAACGACAAAGAAGTCAGCATGAAAATTGCGAAAGTTCCGTCTCAGGTTCTGACTTTTCAGTTATTTGAACAGGGGAAGACTATATCAGAGATCGCTCTGGAAAGAGGTTTGGTCAAAGAAACGGTGTTGGGCCATTTGGCGCGGTTTGCCGAACAGGGCTTGCTTGATTTGTCGAGAGTCATTACTTCAGATAAAATCAAAACGTTCGAAAAAGCTTTTAAAACTGATCCGAAAGAAACTTTAAACGAATGGAAAACTGCGTTGCCTAATGATTTTGATTTTAATGAAATCAGGATTTTGATTAATCATTATACTTTTTTAAAGGATAAAGGGAAGTAGTTTAGTAAATACGATCAATAACGTGTAAGATAATAGTGTCATCTACTTTGAATTTTCTGTCAGAATCAGACTTTTCAATGGTAAATTTTTCTGCTTTATGAGAACTTTTATTAAAAATGTATGCTTGATTTGTTTCTAATAAAAAAGCTGTGTGATAATTCAAGTGATTAAATTGTTTCAAACTATCAGCTATCTTGTATATATCCCAAGGGTTATTGTTCTCTTTTTTGACAATAATATTGTAAAAATTTTTATCATTCTGAATAAATGAAATATCATGTTGTTGGCTTTTCAACCATTTTTGGAAAACTCTTTTAATATTTTCTTTCTTAGTAAAAACAATATATTTATCTGTCTCTAATAAAATTGCATTGTTCTCAGCATAATCATTACAGCTTTTTAAAGAAATAATTGACAAGAAAAATATAATAATTATATATAGATTTTTCATATTTTAATATTACTTAATTTTCTTTTGTTATTATCCAAATATGTTGCAATTCGGCTTTTATTAATGAATTTAACTTCAACTTCTGTATTTTCAGTTTTGTTAAATCTACTTTTATCTGTTTTTACAAATTTAATTATTTCGAAATTTCTCTCATCAAGAATAAATTGTTTAACTAGACTGTGAAAATTTCACAAAACTAATCCAAGCTAATCCACTATGCCCATCTGATTTATTTTCGAGATATATTATTTTTATTGTACCGTTTAAATTTAGTAAAATATTAATATATTATGTTTGAATGCTAGTTAGAAATATAATCTCTTCCAATAGTTTTTTCTACACTGTAACCATTATTCCTATCAATTACAAAAAGTAACTAATGAGATTCAATAGTCTTAAATTTGTGTTTCAAATTATATAGTCAATGAAAAACTTCGAAATATCTGTTTTAGATCTTGCTCCCGTAAAGCAGGGAAAAAGCATCAACGATACTTTTCAGGACAGTCTGTCTTTGGCAAACTTTGCTGAAAATTTAAATTATAAAAGATTCTGGCTGGCCGAACATCATAATATGGAAAGCATTGCCAGTTCTGCAACTTCGGTTCTGATAGGGTTTATTGCCAACGGAACAAAAAAAATAAGAGTCGGTTCGGGAGGAATTATGCTTCCTAATCACAGTTCATTAGTTATCGCCGAACAATTTGGAACTTTAGAATCACTTTTTCCCGGAAGGATTGATTTAGGTTTAGGAAGAGCTCCTGGAACTGATGGTTTGACAGCTCAGGCTTTGGGAAGAAATCCCGCTATTATTAATGAACAGTTTCCGAGACAGATTTTAGAACTGCAGCGATATTTTTCTGAAGAAAATTCTAATGCTTTAGTTCGAGCCATTCCCGGTGAAGGTTTAAATATTCCGATGTATATCTTGGGTTCCAGCACAGATAGTGCCTGGTTGGCCGCAGAATTAGGATTGCCGTATGCTTTTGCAGGACATTTCGCTCCAGAGCAAATGGAAATGGCTTTTAAAATTTACAGAGAACATTTTGAGCCTTCACAATATTTAGACAATCCCTACATCATCGCCTGTGTAAATGGGGTAGCTGCAGAAACCTCTGAAGAAGCGCATTTTCTTTCTACGACATTGTTTCAGGCATTTATCAATATCATTCGAAATGACAGAAAGCCTTTTCCGGCACCAGTAGAAGATATGGATGCTATTTGGTCGGCGATGGAAAAATCTATGGTGTTACAGAAATTAAAATTCAGTTTTATCGGTAGTCAGGATGAAATTGCTGAACAGCTTAAGAACTTTCAGGAAAGATATCAGGTGGATGAATTAATGATTAATTCTCACATATATGACCATCAAAAAAGATTGCAATCGTACGAAATCATTAGAAAAGCAAAAGATTCTTTGGCTAAATAACACATTAGTCACAAAGATTTTTTTTTAAAGTTTGAAAATATTTTAGAACAAATTAGAAAAAATCAAAGATTTTTAAAGTGAGCTTTGAAAAATTTTAAAATTATAGACTTCTTTATACAGGTTTATATTGAATTTTATAAACATGCAATGAAGATCTTTGATTTTCAAATCTAATGTGTTTTTAAGACATGCTCAATTTGGATCACTAAAGCTAATTTGGCTCCTATGCTTGCAAATGTATTATATTTAATTGAAGCAAGGGAATGAGAGAAGATTATGTCACACATAGTTTTAAGACATATTCGACATGAGAAATATCCTCATATCTTTATTGTATCATGTGTCAAAGCTTAATAGTAAGTTAAAGCGTTTATAAACCGAAGTTATTAATTGTTGATGCTTATTATTATGAGTATCTTTGCGAAAATTAAAGTAAAAATGTCTGATTTTAAATTAAATACTATTCCTGAGGCTATTGAAGACCTTAAAAATGGTAAAATAATCATAGTAGTAGACGACGAAGACAGAGAAAATGAAGGAGATTTTCTTTGTGCTGCCGAATTGACGACGCCAGAACTCATCAATTTTATGGCGTACCATGGAAGAGGCTTGATTTGTATGCCGCTTCCTGAAAAAAGATGCGACGAGCTTGGCCTGGATATTATGGTGAGCAGAAGCAGTGATCCTAAAGAAACTGCATTCACAGTATCTGTAGACCTTTTGGGTGACGGTACTTCTACCGGAATTTCTGCCGGTGACAGAGCGAAAACAATTTTAGCTTTGATGGATGAGAAGTCCAAACCAACTGATTTTATGCGTCCGGGTCATATTTTCCCATTGCGTGCTAAAAAAGGTGGAGTTTTAAAAAGAGCAGGACATACTGAAGCCGCAATCGATTTGACATGTTTAGCTGGTTTAAAAGAGGGTGGTGTGATCTGTGAAATTATGAATGAAGACGGAAGTATGTCGCGTTTGCCGGAGCTGTACGCTTTTGCACAGAAACATGATATGAAGATTGTTTCAATCGAAGATTTAATTCATTATCAGCTTAAAAAAGGAAACTTAATTGAGAGAATCGAAGAAAGAGAAGTGAAAACTGCTTATGGTGATTTTGATTTCTTGGCTTTCAGAGAAACTTCCAATGATCAAATTCATTTTGCTTTAACAAAAGGATCTTGGACCGTTGATGAACCAGTTTTGGTTAGAGTACAGTCTTCAGATTCTTATTTTGATGTTTTAACAAGATTGAACAATGGTGAAAAACCTCAGTTGGAAAAAGTAACAGGTATGATCAATGAAGCTGGAAAAGGAGCAATTATTTTCATTAATAATGTATCCAATTCAGAGAATACATTGAGAAAATTGCAACAGTTCTTAAATTATCAGGACGGTCAGCAAAAACATCCGACTGCATCTTTCAATTACAGAGATTATGGTATCGGAACACAGATTTTAAAGAATTTAGGAATTAATAAATTTAAAGTAATTACTCAAAATCCTGATGTAAAGCCGCAAGTAGGTGGTTATGATGTTGAGGTGACGGAGATGGTTCAGCTTTAAAAGTGAATTGTCTATCGTGAATTTTGCTTCGCAAGTGAATTTTTCTAAATGATTAAATTGACAGCGTAGCTAATTCACATTTTACAATTGACTTCGAAGAAATAAAAATGGCTTGAGAAATCAAGCCATTTTTATTTCTTCGAAGTTTCTAAATCCGTTAAGGAAATCTTTTACGTTCATTCTTTTCTTTCCTTCCAATTGCAGTTCCAGAGGAAAATAAACTCCGTCTTTTGTATAAATTTTGAATTCATTTTTAGAAATATCTAAAGTTCCCGCAGTTTTTCCTGTCAGAGCAATTTCAAATTTACCACCATAAATTTTCAGTCCTTTTTCTTCGTCGCCGATTTTTAAAGTCGTGAAAGATGCCGGATATGGTGACATTCCCAAAATAAACTGATGAACTTCCTTCGAACTTTTTGTAAAGTCTATTCTCGTGTCTTCTTTAAATATTTTAAAAGCATTTTTTGGATGCTCCACCTGAGGTTGAGGTTTTTCTGTAATTGAATTTTCAGAAAGGCCATCTAAGGTTTTTACAATGAGTTTCGCGCCCATTTCCATCAATCGGTCATGAAGACTTCCTGCATTTTCGTCTGGCAAAATTTCAATTTCTTCCTGTAGAAGAATATTTCCTTCGTCAATTTTTTCATTGATGAAAAAGGTAGTGGCTCCGGTTTTTTCTTCACCGTTAATCACTGCATAATTAATCGGTGCCGCACCTCGATAGTCAGGAAGTAAAGAAGCGTGAAGGTTGAAAGTTCCCAGTTCAGGCATTTCGAATAAAATTTTAGGCATCATTCTGAAAGCGACCACAACGAAGACATCTGCATTTAAACTTTTTATTTCTTCTAAAAATTCAGGATTTCTCAATTTTTCAGGCTGTAAGACGTGCAGACTATTTTCAACGGCATACACTTTTACAGCAGATTGACTGATTTTTTGTCCACGCCCACTTGCTTTATCAGCGACGGTTACAACGCCCACTACTTCATGATTTGACTGATGGATGGCTTCTAAAGCTGTCTTTGCAAACTCAGGCGTACCGAAAAAAACGACTTTCAATGATTTCATGGTACAAAGATAAAGGTCTTTGATTTATTTAAAAAATTAAAAGGATAAAAATGGGAAGACTTTAGTTCTGCTTCTGTCCGTTGGTTTATTTCAGGGCATACGTTCTGAAGTTCAGCATTTTTACTTTTTCTGAATCTAAAAGAAAGATAAGGTTTTCTAAAATGTCCTCTTTTGAATGGAAATTTAGCTGAATGGATAGTTCTTCAATAGTTGCCGGTTTTTTTGACAATAGATTTATTATTTCGCTTGAGATGTTTCTTCCGAATATAGATTGTTTATTTTTTTCACAGACTGTGCACTGTCCGCAGTTTTTAGCGTTTTTTTCGCCAAAATATGCCAGAATCAATTTCATTTTACAGTAGGTAGAGTCTTCGATAAAGAATTTCATCTCTTCCCACTTCTGAATTTTATTTTTCTGGATTTGCTCAAATAATTTCCAGTAAATACTGGTTGTCACCAGCTCATCTCTGGGCTTAAGAAATTTTACACTTGCCAAAGCTCCATCGATATATTCCAGATAATTTTTCTGCTGTAATTCCTTTAAACGTTCTTTGATCAGATGAATACTCACACCGATTTTGTCGCTGACTTTCTGTTCGCTGAACATCACTTTATGAGTGGTAATTCCAGAGATTGAACGCAGTAGCAATTCAATAAAATAAGAATCTTTCTGAGGTATCTGATCGATTTCATCAGCTTTTATCATAAGTTCTAATGATGATAAACTTTTGTTGCTGTTGTAGTAAATGATCTCTTGGGTATGAAGAAAATTTAAAACATTCTTGATTTTCGCTGTTGAAAGTTTTGTGAAATTTTGAATTCCGGAAATGTTTAACTGAAAAACTCTTTCAGGAAGTTCAAATTCTGCAACCTGAAATTTAGAATACAAAAAAGAAATGATCTTCAAGAACTCTGCTTTATTAGGAATTTGATTTCTCAAAATCTGGTCAAAATTTAAAACCTCCTGCTGATTCCAAAGCATGAATGCAAAACTTTTCTTTCCATCTCTTCCGGCACGACCAATCTCCTGATAATAATTTTCAATCGACTGAGAAGGGGAGAAGTGAATAACGAAGCGTACATTATCTTTGTCGATACCCATCCCAAAGGCGTTGGTAGAAATCAATACATTCTGGTCACTGTGATTCCAAAAGTTCTGTCTTTCATTTTTTTCTTTTGTCGTCAAGCCCGCATGGTAGTAATCTACATTAGTAATTTTATTTCTGTGAAGATATTCTGTCAGCAGTTCAGCATCTTTTCTTGTTCTCACATAGATAATTCCTGATTCTTTTGCATATTTAAGAATATTAAAAATACGTTGGTATTTATCTGAAATCTCTTCTGAAAAAATTTTAATATTATCTCTTTTAAAACTTTTTTGAAATACGTTTGGTTTTTTTAATTCAAGCTTGTTTTTTATTTCCTCCAAAACTTTTGGTGTGGCGGTCGCTGTCAAGGCAAGACAGGCAATTTCAGGATTGTTTTTTCTGAATTCTTTAATGTTCTGATAACTCGGTCTGAAATCCTGTCCCCATTCTGAAATACAGTGTGCTTCATCTACCGCAATAAACGATAGCTGAATTTCTTCAATCTGCTGAATAAAATGAAAATTGGTCAACCTTTCCGGTGAGACGTATAGAAGTTTTGTTAAGCCATCTTTGCACCGATTGTAAATTACCTCCGCATCAAAATCATCCAGCTCTGAAGATAAATATTCAGCTTCAATTCCTCTGAATTTTAATTGATTTACTTGGTCTTTCATTAATGCCAGTAAAGGGGAAATAACCAGACAAACTCCTTCCCGCAACAATGCCGGAAGTTGATAACATAGGGATTTTCCAGCACCGGTCGGTAAAAGTACTAAAGTGTCATTTCCTGAAATCACAGAATCTATAATATCACCCTGAGAATCTCTAAAGGTTTCGTAGCCCCAAAAATGTTTTAGGGTTTTATTTTTCAGTTCCTGAAAATCATGTGGAGAAATCATCCTGTAAAAATATACAATCTAATTTAACAAAAAAAGTCACGCAATGCGTGACTTTTAAATATATAAAGAAGTTTTATTATTTTGCTTCGAAATAAACTCTTCTGTTTGCTCTGTTTTTCCATTCAGGACATTTTGTAGCAGGATCACATTCTGGATATTTAAGGTCTTTTTTACCTTTTCCTACAGCGTTGATTTTAGAAGAATCTACACCATTTTTGATCAAATAGTTTTTCACACTGTTTGCTCTTCTTTCAGATAACTTTTGGTTATAAGCGTCAGAAGCTCTAGTATCAGTTGCTCCAATTACAGTGTAAGAACCGTTTGAAGAATTGATATAGCTTACAGCATTGTTAAGAATAGGAGTGTTTGAAGGTAAGATTCTGTCAGAATTTAAATCAAATTCAATTCCTTCCATATTAGAAACTTCTTCTTTTACAGGTCCTGTTGGTGTCGTTGGAGTAAGAGGACAACCGTCGTTTTCAACTGGTCCAGGTACTGTTACACATTTATCGTAAAGATCGATAACACCGTCTAAGTCTGCATCAAGAGCCACACCAGCACCGTCTACTCTTGCACCTGCTGGAGTATCAAGCTGTCTGTCCCAATCATCACAAACTCCGTCATTATCAGCATCACCTTTTTTACAAACTTCGATATCTTGGTTTTTATCAGCCAACACATCTAACTTATAGTAAATCTCTTGTAATGGGTCATGCCACATTAAGTGAGATTCGTGTTTTCCTAGTTTTAAAGATAAACCTACAGTAGCGTTGAAGAAATTGTCTGAAACCTGATCTTCTCTTTTGTTGATTGTGCTGTATTGTGCACCACCTCCATCAAATTGATCATCAGTAGTTACAACATACATCAATCTAGTTTCTAGATCTATTCTTCTGTTTACTTTAAATTTAAGTCCAGCTCCGGCTTGACCAAAGAACGAACCTAATTTAAAAGGTTTAACTTCTGTCATTAACCTCTGACCTGAAGCATCTTTTAAATACGCTCTATATGCTAAGGTTCCAACTCCAGCGTAACCGTGTAATGCCCATCTGTAAGGAGATTTGTTGTCAACTCTTCTCATTAAATTTGAAAAGTTGATGTCTCCTAATAATGAGATTGCATCATATTGAGTTCTAGCTCCTTCTTGTCCAGCAATAGCAGGGTCTTTTGTGTTGAAATACCCTTGTCTAGTTTCACCTCTGTCATACTGAAGGTTGATGCCAAAAGCATGTGTAATTGCTTTATCAACACTTACATAAGCAGAGTAACCAAATAGGTTTTTACCATTACCATTTTTAATCGAAGTCAAATCGGCTGATTGAAGTAACGGTACACCTGCACCAAATGATACTGCCCAGTCATTAAACCTTTTAGATTTCTGTGTAAAAGGTGATATATTGGCAGAACCTGATGAGAATGTGTTTGGATATCCGTCATTTGAAACTACCGCTATTGAATCTTGTGCAAAAGCTGCAGTAGGAACTGCTAAAGCCAAAGCAACAATTGCTAAACTTAATTTCATAGTGTATTTTTTTATTTAGTTAATTAAATGATTTCTTTATTTTCTGATAAAACGATTATTGAGGACAACCATTATTATCTGCAGATCCGGCAACTGTAACACACTTGTCGTATAAGTCAATTACTCCGTCAAGATCTATATCTAATGCTACTCCCGAACCATCAACTCTCGCTCCGGCAGGTGTATTCAACTGTCTGTCCCAATCATCACAAACTCCGTCATTATCATTATCTCCCTGCTCACATACAACAAGGTCACTTGCTGCATTTTCTAGCAAATATGTTTTATAATAAATCTCCTGCAAAGGGTCGTGCCATGCTAAGTGCGATTGCTGTTTACCCAATTTAAATGACAGACCCAAATTGAAAGTCATCATCGCATCAGAATAAGAATCGTTGATCAAGTTATAATTAAGTCTGTTACCAACAGATCCTTCAACTTCTCTTACTTCACCACCTCCATCAAATTCTTCATCCAAACTGTTAACATACATCACTCTGGCTTCAACATCAATCAATCTGGATACATTATATTTCAAACCGACACCAGCTTGCATAAAAAACGAAGCGATCCCTAATTTCTGATCATTCATAATCGGGAAGTTTGGCGGGTTTGTCTGCCACTGAGAAAGATCATTATCAATCAATTCAGTCTTATAGCCCATGAATCCAGCACCTAAGTATCCGTGTAGAGCCCATCTGAATGGTGATTTATTGTCAACTCTTCTCATTAAATTTGAAAAGTTAACATCTCCTACTAAAGAAACCTGATGAAATTTTGTCCACGCGTTTGCTACACCAGCCTTAGGATTGGTGGGTAATTGTGCTTGTTGATTTGTTTCACCCATTGAGTATTGTACGCTAAGACCAAAAGTATGGCTAATCTGCTTGTCAATACTTGCATAAGCATTCCAACCCCAATTGATTTTGTCTCCGTAGAAAGAAGTAACGTCAGCAAATGTCATGAAAGCGGGACCTCCACCAACTGAAACAGACCAATCATTGAATCTTCTTGCTTTATTGTCAAATTTTTGAATATTTGTAGAACCAGAAGAAAAAGTATTGGGATACTGGTCTGAGGTACTAACTGCGATCGTGTCTTGAGCATAAGTCGCAATAGGCAATGTAGCCAATAATAGTAAACCTAATTTCATACAATGTTTTATGTTTTTGATTAAATAAAATCTTTTAATAATATTCTAGAAAATTCCCTTTCAAAAAGATGTTTTTTATGAGGGATCTCTAACCTTTTTGAAGTGAATTTTAACTCATTATATTTAATGATGTCAATATCAATAATTCTATCCGTGTAGCCTCCTGATATTTTCGAATCATTAACTCTGCCCATTTCAATTTCAATTTTCTTTATATAATTAAGTAACTGAATCGGCGATAAATGCGTAAATATTATTGTTGCAATATTACAAAAATTATTGGAACTTACAAATTCTACAGGCTCAGATGTCAAATATTCACTATTTTTTAATATTTCACCTGCCTCTTTTAATCTGCATAAAGCAGTATCAATGTTATTTTTTTTATCACCAATATTACTTCCCAGTAACAAAACGACCTTATGTTGCGACATATTGAAAAATGATTATTTTATGAAGAGTTTCTTTAAAAATGTACTGGCAAATATAGTTGCAATTGTGGTACTGTGCGTGGTATTTTTCTTCTTTTTTATTGTCATGATTGCGTTTGGATCCATGAGTAATGATAAATCTGTGAGTGTAAAAAAGAATTCTGTTTTAACTATTAATCTTAAAACAGATATCATCGACAGTCCTACAGAAGATCAGCAGAGTATTTTCAATGTCAGTGATAAAAACACAAGCATCCTTATATATGATGCTTTAGAGGCAGTGCGAAAAGCGAAAACTGATGATAATATCAAAGGAATAAGTATTGAGGTTGATAATCTTAATGCAGGCATCACTCAGATTGACGATTTAAGAGCTGCTATCCAAGATTTTAAAAAGAGTGGAAAATTCGTATATGCATATGGTAATGCGGTTTCGCAGTCTTCTTATTACTTAGGATCAGTTGCTGACCAGTACTATCTTAATCCTTCCGGTGGAATTGAACTGAAAGGTCTTGCGACGGAAGTTACTTTCTTCAAAGATTTTGCTGAGAAATACGGGATCGGTATCGAAGTTATCCGTCACGGTAAATTCAAATCCGCGGTTGAGCCATTCTTGAGAAATGATATCTCTCCCGAAAATAAAGAACAGTTAAGTACACTTCTTAATGATATTTGGGATAACACAGCTTCTAAAATTGCAAGTTCCAGAAAAATGGATGTCAATCAATTCAAAACTGTAGTTGACAGTCTTTATGGGATGATTCCTGATTTAAGTTTACAGCATAAATTGGCGGACAAACTGATTCAAAAAACTGAGTATGATCAGATGATCAGAACCAAGTTAAGCCTTAAGGAAGATGATAAATTAAATAAAATCTCTCTGACTAAGTATATCGATTCTTATTCTGATAAAGATAAATCCGGAGAGACAATTGCGGTACTGTATGCATCAGGTTCTATTAATAATGGTGATGAATACAGCGAAATTTATTCTGACAAGTATATTAAATATATCAAAGAACTTCAGGATGACAAAAAAATAAAAGCAGTAGTATTAAGAATTAATTCTCCGGGTGGAAGTGCAAATGCTTCAGATGAAATATTATTTGAACTTCAACAATTAAAGAAGAAAAAGCCTTTGGTTGTTTCTTTTGGAGATTATGCAGCTTCTGGCGGTTATTATATTGCAATGGCAGCAGATAAAATTTATTCTGAACCCAATACACTAACCGGATCGATCGGTGTTTTTGGGGTAATGCCTTACTTCAAAGATTTGGCTAATAGAAATGGAGTACGTTCTGATATTGTTGCAACAAATGCAAACTCAGCATACTATTCTTCATTAAACGGATTGACACCTTATGGAGTAAATTTAATGACAAGAAGTGTTGAAGGTACTTATAAAAGATTCGTATATTTTGTGACTCAAAACAGAAAAAGATCTTTTGAAGACATTGATGCAATCGGTGGAGGGAGAGTTTGGAGCGGGACCCGTGCAAAACAAATCGGTTTGGTTGACGAATTGGGAAGCTTGGAAGATGCGGTGAAATTTGCAGCACAGAAAGCCAGTTTAAAATCATACAATGTATCTTCTTATCCGAAGAAAATGACTGCATTTGAACAGATCTTCTCAGATTTAAATGAAGATGATATTTCTGCAAAAGTGATTAAAAATAAAATTGGTAAAGCAAACTACGAAATCTTAGAGCAGATTACAGACAAAAAACTGAAGTCTGAAGTGAAAATGGAAATGCCTTATCAGATTAAAATCAACTAAATTATATTGCGCATAAAAAAGCCGGATTTGAAATTTTCAAATCCGGCTTTTTATTTTTTTTAAGTTTGTTATTTCTTAGTTACCATCCTGTAGATTGCAAGTAAAAGAACTGAACCACCAATTGCAACTAGGAAACTTGAAAAGTTAAATCCCGTTACGTCAACTCCGAATATCATTGATCCGATCCATCCACCTAGCATACTTCCCAAGATACCGATGATAATTGTGATTACCCATCCTCCAGGGTCATTACCTGGATGTAGTGCTTTTGCGATTGCGCCTGCGATAAGGCCGAAAATGATCCATGTTAAAATCCCCATTGTTTAAATTTTTTAATGTTAATGAATTTGGTTTATTTTTCAAGAAATAAAGATTAGTTATCTCTTCTTGAAGAATGAGTCTACAAACTCTGTACCATTAAATAATTGAAGGTCCTGCATCTTCTCGCCAACACCTATATATTTTACAGGAATCTGGAACTGATCAGAGATTCCGATCACCACACCGCCTTTTGCTGTTCCGTCTAATTTTGTTACCGCCAAAGCATTCACTTCAGTAGCTGCTGTGAATTGTTTTGCCTGTTCAAAAGCATTCTGACCTGTTGAGCCATCCAATACCAATAAGATTTCATGCGGAGCATCGGGGATCACTTTCTGCATCACTCTTTTGATTTTAGAAAGTTCATTCATCAAATTGATTTTATTGTGAAGTCTTCCCGCAGTATCAATGATAACAACATCTGCATTTTGAGCAACTGCGCTCTGTACCGTGTCAAACGCAACAGACGCTGGGTCAGAACCCATTTCCTGCTTTACAATCGTAACACCGGCTCTTTCACTCCATATGGTCAGCTGATCAACTGCAGCAGCACGGAAGGTGTCTCCTGCTCCCAGAATAACTTTTTTACCATCAGCCTTAAACTGATGAGCTAGTTTACCAATTGTTGTGGTTTTTCCAACACCGTTTACGCCTACGACCATAATGACGTAAGGTTTTTTTGAAGTGTCGATATTGCCTGTGTTTGCCTGCGGATTTTCCAAAAGTAATCCTGAGATTTCCTCGCGCAGAATACGATCCAATTCGCTTGTATTAACGTATTTGTCTCTTGCAATACGTTCTTCAATTCTTTGGATGATTTTGATGGTGGTAGACGCGCCGACGTCGGAAGCGATAAGTATTTCTTCGAGATCATCTAGAACCTCGTCATCTACTTTGCTTTTGCCGACTACAGCTTTAGTCATTTTTTCAAAGAATCCCTGATTCGATTTTTCCAAACCTTTATCTAAAGTTTCTTTTTCTTCTTTTTTAAAAATATTTTTAAACCAACTCATCTTATGAATTATGGAATTTAATTTATTGTAGGATGCAGTGAGTTGCAAGATAATGTTCACAAACGTTTTCTACACTATGTAAACATCTAGCATCACACATCCGACACCCAGCGTATTAAAAGCAAAGATAACAAAAAAACTACCCAAAATATGAGTAGTTTCTGTATTGTAAATAAAGTAACTGATTATTTTTTCAAATAAGCATCCACTTCGTCTGCATTCATTACTTTTTCTTCGAAAACGTAAGCTTCTGATTTAGAAGACTTCACCATTTTCACAACTTTAGTCATTTTTTTTGACTGTCCGCTTTGTAGGGTTGCTACTACTTTCTTTGCCATGGTAAATTATATTTATAAATTACTTGATTTCTTTGTGAAGGGTAGATCTCTTAAGAACAGGATTGTATTTTTTCAATTCCAATCTTTCTGTAGTGTTCTTTTTATTTTTTGTAGAAATGTATCTAGACATTCCCGGCATACCACTTTCTTTGTGCTCTGTACATTCAAGAATTACTTGAACTCTATTTCCTTTTTTTGCCATGATTTAGTTCTTTTTAATCAATCCTTCTCTGATGCCTCTTTCGATAGCTTCTTCGATTCCAATCTTGTTAATGATTCTCAATCCATGAGCTGAAACTTTTAGCGTAACGTGCTTGTCTTGCTCTGGAAGGTAAAATTTCTTTTCCAATAAGTTAATTTCAAAACGACGCTTCGTTTTGTTATTAGCGTGGGAAACGTTGTTACCAACCATTGCACGCTTTCCTGTTATCTGGCAAATTCTTGACATATCTCGATGTTCTTATTTGTATAATATTTGAGGTTGCAAAATAACGAATTATTTTTTAGACAGACAAGTTTTATGTAAAACTTTTATAATAATTATTTGTCTTTTATTTTTATTCTGAACCAATTTTAATTTAATATTTGTTTAATACAGCGATATTTAGCCGTTTTAAAATTTTTCTCCTGAATTATAAAGATATATTTTTAAGATTTCTTTTTCTGAAATTTATTCTGAATCCATTTAATTAAAAAATAAAAAAGTAGGAAGCCAAAAGAGAATATAGAGAATCGAGTCAATAGATCTCCGGATTTTACATAAAAAGTTTCATTGTCATATAGGTTCACTTTAGCAAACAAAGCAGTTTTATCACCATAAAAAGTATCTTCCAGAATTTCTCCTTTTGCATTGATGTGTGCAGAAATTCCGCTGTTTGCTGATCTTGCGATTTCTCTTCTTGTTTCAATGGCTCTCAGTCTTGCGTAGGATAAGAGTTGCTTGTGTCCTTCCGTAACGCCCCACCAGGAATCGTTGGTAACGATTGCTAAGAAGTTGGCTCCTTTTTTAACATAGTCAGTAACGAATTCTCCGTAAATACTTTCATAGCAGATAATGGGAGCAATTTTTCCTTTGTTGTAAGGATTAGAAAAAGCTAAACGTTCTTTGTCTGTACCCAAAGAGGCTACTGTTCCGCCTAGATTAATCATGGCATCACCTAAAAGAGGTTTAAAAACGCTCATGTAAGGGAAGATCTCAACACCAGGAACCAGTTTTCCTTTGTGATATACCTGAACCTTTTGGTTTGGAATAACTTGTACTGCAGAATTATATCTTTCAACCCACAGTTCCGGGCTTAGTTGATAGGCTTCTTTTGGTAAATTTTCATTGCTTTTATAATATCTGTGAGAAGAAATTCCTGTTGTGAAAACCGAGCCCGGGTGTTTTGCTAAAAATCCTTTTACATTGTTCAGAACTTCGCTTTTTTCAAATGCTGTCTCTGAAATTGATCCGCTCCCTGGGAGCGCGGTTTCCGGGGCAATGAAGTAATCAATTTTCCCTTTGCTATTTTCTTCAGCAAGAGCCAAAAGCTCGCGGACGATAATCGTACTATCAGTAGAATATTTTTCAGCGTACGGATCTAGAGCAGGCTGCAGCATTAATACATTGACCTGACCAATTGGTTTTTCGTTAAAATTATTAAATTTCACGAGAGAAATGATCATCGGAAGAATAATTAATAAAGCTACAATCGCTGAATTTGTGATCAGAGCTTTCCTTTTTCTTCCAGCTTCATAAACTCTGATGGTGTAAAATATCAAAACATTTGTCAGTAAGATCCAGAAGCTTCCGCCTGTTGCGCCTAAAGTATCGTACCATTGAATAAACTGTGGGTAATCTGAAAAGACATTTCCTAAATTTAACCAAGGCCAGGTGAATTCCCAATTCAGATGGAATTTCTCAAAACTCATCCATATGGCTACGAAAAAAGCCAGTCCCCAATAGCTTCCCTGAGCATTTTTGTACCAGTGATAACATTGAAATACCAATGAATATAAAAAAGAATTAACCAAAACCGGAAAGATAACCGCCATCATCGAATGGCTTCCGTCGGGGTTTTTAGAACCATACAGCCAGCCTGTGGTCACGATATTCCAGATAATAAAACATAAATAGGAAAGTCCGAAAACCACCCAGCTTTTTCTCTTAAACGGAGAAAATTTTGATACACCATGTTCCATCATCAAAAGTGGAACAAGTGCGAAAAATATAAAAAACGGAAGTCCGTAAGTGGGCCAGGAGATGGACAGAAGCATCGCTGAAATGAGCGTAAGTAAAACGTATTTCATTAAATTATTTTAACACACAAATTTAATGCTTTTGAAATGAATAACTTTGCAAATGATGTTAAAGAAATTTTATAAATTTATTATTGTACCATACACTGTTTTTCTGCTCTATCTGATGTTTTTCGGGATGGGAAGATTTCAGTATGACGATAATATTGTAAGATTTCAGCCTGTAGTTTCCACGATTTGGTTTATCAAAGGAACGGTGAGCTGGTTTAATATTGTAAAAATTGTCTTAGGCAATGTAGTCATGTTTATTCCTTTCGGATTTTTAGGCTGGGTCTTTCCTCAATTAAAAGATCTGAAAAGTCTTATTATAGCCTTTGTTTCTGCAATTGTGATCGTAGAGGCGCTTCAGTATTTTTCGAGGATGGGAGTTTTTGATATTGACGATATCATCCTCAATACTCTTGGAGTATATTTAGGTTGGAAAATCTTTAGGTTTATCGAATTACGTCTTAAATTTTTGGTTGTGTAACTGAAAATTCCTTTCCTTTTAAAATTATGTAAGACTATCCATTCAGTTCCTTCGCTCTTTTTTCTGCGTTTAAAATTCCGTTTTGCAGAATTTCTTTCAGGTTGCTGTCTTCAAATGTTTTTAAAGCTGCCTCAGTTGTTCCTCCTTTTGATGCAACGTCTTTGATAAGTTCTTCAAGATTTTTCTCGGAATTATTGATTAAATGATAGGCGCCGAGCATGGTTTGTTTCACAAACAGTTTTGAAAGATTTTCATCAATTCCCATCTGAGTTCCGGCTTTGATCATTGCATCTACAATGTAGTAGAAATATGCAGGTCCGCTTCCTGAAAGTGCCGTAACGCCATCAAGTAAATCTTCGTTTTCCAAGTAAACCGATCTTCCTGTACTGTTTAAAAGTCGTTCGATATTCATCAATTCATTGAAAGCAATTCCCTGTGCTGAAGTGTAGCCGGTAATTCCCATTCCCAAAAGAGTGGGAGAATTTGGCATGGCTCTTACTACGGATTGGTGATTCAGCAGTTTTTGAATTTTATCGATCTTGATGCCTGCCATGATCGAGAGAATCATTTGGTTTTCCTTTAGTTTAAAACTAAAATTCTCCGCAACATGCTGAAAATCCTGTGGTTTAACGGCAATGATGATTAAATCTGCATCTAATTTTTGAACATCAGTAAAGATCGAAATCTTAGATTTGGGAAATTCTTTTGATATCCTTGAGATTTTAGATTCATTTCTTGTAATCAGTTGAAGATCTTCAGGTTTTATCAGTTCGTATTTTAGAAATGATTTAGAGAAAGATAAGCCCATATTTCCGGCTCCGATGATGGCGATTTTCATTTGTGCGTATTTTTAATGTTGGAGTCTCCGGGTTATTTTAAATTTTGAAGACTAATAATTATTAAAAATAGTGAATTTTGGCTTCTAAAATGAGCTGGTAATCTTTTTTAATTTAAATAATATTCACTTCTCGTTCCAGTTCAATTCCGAATTTTTCCTTCACTGATTCAATAATCATCGTGGAGAAATCAAAAATTTCTTTTCCTGTAGCATGTCCCGTCGCGTTGATGATCACTAAAGACTGTAGTTTGTGTGAAGCCACGTTGCCGATTTGTTTTCCTTTCCAGCCGCATTGTTCGATCAGCCAGCCAGCGGGAACTTTCACAAAATTTCCGTTCGGGTAACCTTGAATATTTTCGAATTTTAATTTTAAATCTTCAAACTGAGCTAAAGGAACTGTTGGATTTTTAAAAAAACTTCCAGCGTTTCCAAGAACTTTTGGGTTGGGTAATTTGCTTTGTCTGATATTGATGACTGCTTTCGAAATATCCTGAATGGTAGGTTTTTCGATACCTAAATTTTCCAATTCTGTTTTGATGGCACCATATTCAGTTTTAATGACGTGGTTTTCTCTTGTCAATTTGAAAGTGACTTCCAGGATTACGAATTTTCCTTTTCCTTCCTGCTTAAAAATGGAATCTCTGTACCCGAATCTGCATTTCTCAAGATCGAAGGTTTCAACTTTCAGGGTTTCAAGATTTAAAACTTTGCAGCTTACAAAAACATCTTTTATTTCTGTTCCGTAAGCGCCGATATTCTGCATGGGTGAAGTTCCTACATTTCCCGGAATTAAAGATAAATTTTCCAGTCCGCCGTAGTTTTTATTTAAACAAAACAGCACAAATTCATGCCAGTTTTCTCCAGCTTGTGCAGTGACCAAAACTTGATTCTCATTACTGAATTCTTCTGAAATTCCCTTTAAATCTAGCTGAATAGCCAAGCCTTGAAAGTCTTCTGTGAATAAGATATTGCTTCCGCCACCAAGAAAAAGATGTGGAAGTTCTTGAGCGTTCGAGAATTTAAGAGTTTTGATTAATTCTTCTACGGAATTTACTGCAGCGAAATATCTTGCTTTTGCGTCGACGCCGAAAGTATTATAAGCTTTTAAAGAAAAATTTTCTTGCATTGAAGAAGTCGTATTTTGATTTGTTTTTAGATAAAAAGAAAAATAAAGCTACTGGTATTTTTTAGGAATGATACCTCCGAGCTTTGTTTTAAATTCTTCAAACTGTCGGTAATGTCTGTCACTGTAAGAATTGACGAAGACATGAGAATTTTTTGTCGTTTTAATTTGGAATGTTTCATCCATGCCATCGAGGTGCTGGATACTTGGAGAACTTTCAATTAAGCTTAAATCGCGAACTTTGAAAGAAGAAGTGAGGTTTTTCCAGGTTTCAGGAGTGATTGTTTTGTGCCATTCACTGTGTTTTTGCTTGGATGTCATTCCCTGTTCAAGGTGGATGGAATCCTTGGTTATTTTGACATTTCTGTAGCTTCCCAATTCTCCCCCAACATCAGAAACTCCGATAAATACTATTTCTTCTATACCTGAAGAGTTTTTGTTTTCGGCGGTTTTCTCACTGCAGCAAAAAAATATCAACAGTAAAAATGTAGAAAAGAATATTCTTAAACCAGCTGTTTTTACTGTTGACATAATATTTGGGTTGTATTAATGACGGATGTCTGAATTGTAATTTTCAAGTGCGGCTTGTAAAATGGCAACACTTTTTCTTAAATCCTGTTCTTTAAGTACGTAAGCGATTCTTACCTGTTTTTTTCCTAATTCAGGATTGCTGTAGAATCCTCCAGCCGGAGCTACCATAATGGTTTCGTTGTTTAACGAATATTTTTCAAGTAACCACTGAGCAAAAACTTCTGAATCATCTACAGGAAGTTCCGCAACGCAGTAAAATGCTCCTCTTGGCTTAGGGCAGATAACTCCGGGAATAGCATTCAGTAAATCTACCAAAACGTTTCTTCTGTGTGTGTACTCTTCTCTTACAGCTCTGATGTACGCTCCGTCATTCTGGTGTGCAGCTGTTGCGGCAATCTGACCCAATAAAACAGGGCTCAGTCTCGCCTGTGCGAAAAGCATTGCTGCGTCATGAATTTTTTTAGAACGGGTAAGAAGGCATCCGATTCTTACACCGCACATCGAGTAACGCTTAGATTCTGAATCAATGATGATGCAGTTTTCGCTTAATTCCGGAAAAGCCAGCATAGAAATCTGTTGCTTCCCGTCATAAACATATTCTCTGTACACTTCATCTGAAATAATGACGATGTCATATTTTAAGGCAATGTCAGCCAACTGCTGAAGTTCTTCTCTTGTATATAAATATCCTGTCGGATTTCCAGGGTTGCAAATAACGATTGCTCTCGTTTTTGCGGTAATTTTTTTCTCAAATTCTTCAATTGGTGGCAATGCAAATCCGGTGTCAATAGTAGAAGGTACTGCAACTACATTAACATTAAAGGTGCTGGTGAAACCATTGTAGTTTGCGTAATAAGGTTCCGGGATAATTACTTCATCGCCGTCATCACACAAAGTGGAAATTGCGAAGTTTAAAGCTTCTGATCCACCATTTGTTACGATGAAATTATCAGGAGTAAGATCTGTAAAGTCCAGTGAATGGTAATACTCAGTCAGAGCCTTTCTGTATTCGATGTTTCCTTCTGAAAGAGCGTATTCCAATACTTTTAAATCAATGTTTTTTAAAGCATTGAGAGCTGTTTCGGGAGTTTCGATATCCGGTTGTCCGATGTTTAAGTGATATACTTTAGTTCCTCTCTGTTTTGCTTTAAGGGCAAAAGGAACCAATTTTCTGACCGGCGAAGGTGGCATCTGTTGTGCTCTGTTTGAGATATTAGGCATTGTTCAAAAATTTGTAGGGCAAAAATAGGATTAAATTCTTAATAAGTAAAACACTATGTGATGAATGTTATATTTCGCTGTTTTTTAGATTTTGTTTAAAATTTTAAAACAATTTTTAAATATGTTTTCTTCATAGTCTGATCTGGTTGATTTTCTATTAATATTTTAAATTTAATCAAAATGCATTTTCTGTGTTAATTTGTATAAATTTAATATTGAATTTTTATTTTAAGCTATTTTATATTGATTTTTTATTAATTTAGCGCATCTTAAATTAATAATATGAAAATAAATCGATTTTTGGGAATCGCTAGCTTGGCTTTGACGATTTCATCCTCGGGTTTAATGGCTCAGAATTATCAGACAATGCCAATTACGTCTGGTTTCAATGAAGATGTTATCGCCAATGGCACAGGCCCATCATTAGGTTCCACCACATCTATTCTAGATGGAGATTCTTACGCTTTTGTTGCAAAAAACTTTCTAGCTACAGCTACAAGTACTGCCATTACTTATGGGATTCCGATTGATGGAGTTATTACCTCAGTTGTTACAACTACTCCAGGATTAAGCTATCAATTAGGAAATCTAAGTGCAGCGAATTCTCTGAGACTTTCTAATACAAATCTTACCGGAACATTGGTTTTTGCTACGCCGAAAGCAGCTACAAAAATGTATATGCTATCTACCAGTGGAAGTGCATCTTCAACACTTACGGTAACTGTTAACTTTTCTGATGGAACCAATCAACAGACCACAGGAATTGCTGTTCCGGACTGGTATGACGGTGCCGGTTTTGCGGTTCAGGGTTTAGGCAGGATCAACAGACCTACTGATGGTTTGGATGCTGCAGGTGGTACAAATCCAAGAATGTATCAGGCGGCTGTCAACATTGATGCAGCCAATCAAACAAAACTTATTCAGAGTGTAACGGTAACCAAAACTTCTACAAGTGCAGGTTTTCCCAATATTTTCGCTTTTTCAGTAGATGCATATTCAGATTGCGCACCTCCGGCTCTTCTGGCTCCGACAGCAATCACATCTACAGGAGCTACAGTAAATTGGACTGCATCTACAAGTACACAAGCTGCAACCTATGGGGTATATTACAGTACAACTGCTACTGCACCAACTTCTACAACCGCACCTCAGCTTAGTAATTTAACAGGGACTTCTACACCTATAAGCAGTCTTACACCTAATACCACTTACTATTATTGGGTAAAAACTAACTGCAGCAATGCAACCGCGCAAAGTGTCTGGTCATTCTCAGGAACGTTTAAAACTGCATGTGGTCCTACTACAACGTTATCAGAGAATTTTGATACTTATGCAGTAGCAGCTGTATTGCCGGATTGTTGGGGTAGACTTGTGACTTCAGGTACTTTATCTATTAATTCTACCACTCCTGCATCAGGAAATAGAAATGTTTATCAGACGAGCTCAACATCACAGGTGGCAACAACAGCAGTATTGCCTGAATTAAGCAATATTAATGCAGGTACACACTGGTTGAAATTAAAAGCCAGAGTATCAAGTGCAACAGGTACCTTGAACGTTGGGTATCTTACAAACCCTACAGATGCAAGTACTTTTGTGCTGCTTCAAGCCTTAAGTGTTGCAAATGTAAACTATACAAGTACCAACCCTGAGTACACGGTTATTGTGCCTACTTCAGTTCCTGCAACTGCACGACTGGCGATTAGAAATACAGCAGATGGTAAAGGTTACTATTGGGATGATGTAGTTTGGGAAACTCTTCCTTCTTGTCTTCCTCCAACTGCTGCTACAACTTCAGCTATAACATCGGGTAATGTAACGGTTTCTTGGACAGCGCCTGCTTCTGCACCTGCCGCTGGATATGAATATTATTATGCTACAGCAAATACTGCTCCGGTAAGTACAACTACACCTTCTGGCAATGTGGGTGCAGGTGTTGTGACTGCAACAGTTTCTGGACTAACTCCTGCCACTACGTATTACATTTGGTTGCGCTCTTCTTGCAGTGCGACTAGCAAAAGCTCGTGGTCTTATGTCGGTTCTTTTACTACTTTATGTGCGCCAATAGTTCCGCCATATACTAATAACTTCACAACAGCTCCAGGTAGCTGTTGGACAAATGCTCTTTCAGGAGGTACCCCAGCTACTGGACCAAATGGAACGACTGTTTATTGGAATGCCGGTAATTTCCTAAATGGAGCTACAGGTGCTGGTATGAAGATAAATCTTTATGATACCAACAGAACGGGATGGTTGAAAACTAATGCATTTAATTTATCTGCAGGTGGATATAGAGTTAAATTCGACTATGGTCTGACAACTTTTAACGGCACATCTACTTCAACTATGGGATCTGATGACAGTGTTCAGTTATTAGTTTCAAATGATGGAGGAACAACATGGACGTCACTTCAAACTTGGAATGCAGCAAATGCTCCTTCAAATACATCAAATACTTATAGTTTCGATTTGGTAGGTTATAACAGCGCCAATACTGTTTTTGCTATTTACGGTACGGATGGATCTGTAAATGATGCTCCGGATTATGATTTCCATATCGATAATTTTATAGTTGAACCAGCAAACTTAAGTACTTCAGAGTCTACTGCAGTTCAGAAGAAACTTAGCATTCATCCAAACCCTTTCAAAGATGTTCTTTACATCTCAGAAACAAAAGATATCAAGTCTGTAATGATCTATGATGTTGCAGGACGCGTGGTAAAACAGGTGAATGATGGTTCTAGCGAAATTCGTGTAAGTGAATTGAAAGAAGGTATGTATTTAGTAAAAGTAAACTTCAAAGACGGAAGTCAGTCTGTTACTAAAGCAATTAAGAAATAACTATTTTTTTTGAATTATTTTTTGAGCAGCTGTACGAAAGTATGGCTGCTTTTTTATGTGCTACAATTTTTGTTAATTTGGAACTTAAATTTAAAGTCATGCAAATTCAAGCGACATCTGCAGAAGATTATATTTCTAAGCTACCAGAAGAGAGACAGGAGGTTTTTCAACAGCTTGTTGAGACCATTAATAAAAATCTACCCAATGGTTTCTCCCAGGGATTCAGCAATGGAATGATCAGTTGGGTTGTACCTTTAGAAGTTTTTCCTTCAGGCTATCATTGCACACCGGGTTCGCCGCTCCCTTTTTTAGCATTGGCATCTCAGAAAAATTTCATAGCACTTTATCATATGGGAATTTACGCAAAGCCCGAACTTTTGGACTGGTTTGTTTCAGAGTTTCCAAAGCATTCAAAAAGAAAACTTGATATGGGAAAATCATGCATCCGATTCAAGAAGATGGATGAAATTCCTTTTGAACTCATTGCCGAGCTGAGTAAGAAAATGACTGTAGATGAATGGATCAATATTTATGAAACCAACCTTAAAAAATAAATCTTTGCTTAAAGCTATCTTTCTTTTTTCAGTGCTCTTTTTCTTTGTGAGCTGTAAAAATTCTCAGACTTCAGGTTTGAAAAACGGAGATTTACTCTTCGTAACAGCTAAGAATTCTGGACTGTCGGGAGCCATAAATAACGTTACGCAGAAGCAAAAGAACGCGTCCTTCGATCATATCGGAATTTTACAGAAGGATGGCAGAAGACTTTCCGTGCTTCATGCTGCTCCAAAAGGTGGTTCGCAGAAGCAGGATTTAAATGAATTTTTGAAAGATCAGGCAAACGACGGACAAAACGTAGTGATCTACAGATTAAAACCCGAGTTTCAAAAAGCAATTCCTGACGCAATTGAAAAAGCAAATGCGATGTTGGGCAAGCCTTACAATTTCAACTATATTTTAGATGAAAATTCCTATTACTGCTCAGATTATATCGAAAGATCATTTAGGGAAAAGCATATTTTTAAACTTGAACCTATGACTTTTGTTGATCCGAAAACAGGAAAAATCAACACATTTTGGGAAGAGTTTTACGCTAAAAAAAATCTCAAAGTTCCGGAAGGTGAACCAGGCTGTAATCCAAACGGACTGGCATCGTCAGACAAAATTCAACGGATTAAAGAACTGTAAACAGAGAAGGAGTCATAAGACTTCTCTTTTTTTATGTTAAAATTAAAAATTAATACCCTACTAATTTGGTAGACTAATATTTTTTTATACTTTTGTCAGGAATTAATTATTAAAATATTTGAAAATGTAATTCAGAAAAGTATTGTTTAATCAAAAATTGTTTAGTTATGATTACGCCAAATTTGCAGGCTTTGCCAAAAAATGTACACCTTATCAAAAAAGATTTGATCATCGAAGTAGAACTGAATGGGAAAATGAAGTTTGACCATCTTTTAAATGCAATATACAAACAGATGGGGATTTGCTATAAAGTACTGAGCGCAAATGTGGAGTATATGAACGGAGCAAATTTTGGTTCATTTCAGTTACATGTCAATGCAACAACAGAAGAATCTCAGGAACTTGAATATTTTCTGAATAAAAATAAACTCTTGAATACAACGGTCGATTATACCTGCAGAAAGTATTCATAAAGCTGTAAGTCCATATAGTTTGAGGAGCGTTCAATTTATTGAGCGCTTTTTTATTCAATTATCCGAGAAAAACATTACATTTATTTTAAAATAAATTATAAAATTATGGTTGCACTCATTGTTATTATTGGAGTTCTTTTATTGATCGTGCTTTACGGAGTATCCATCTATAACCGTCTCGTAAAACTGAAAAATCTTGTTCAGGAGGCGTGGAGCAGTATTGATGTGATGCTTAAAAAACGTCACGACTTGATTCCGAATTTGGTTGAAACAGTAAAAGGTTATGCAACTCACGAACGTGAAACTCTTGAAAATGTTACCAGAGCGAGAAATTTGGCGGTAGGAGCTGATTCTGTGGAAGGTAAAGAAATTGCAGAGAAAAATCTGAATCAGGCAATGGTAAATTTATTTGCAGTGGCCGAGCAGTATCCGGATTTAAAAGCGAATGCCAACTTCCAACAGTTACAGGCGGAACTGAGTTCTATCGAAAATGATATCGAAAAATCAAGAAGATACTACAACGGAACGGCAAGAGAAAACAATACACTGGTAGAGTCTTTCCCAAGCAACATCATTGCCAACATGTATAAATTTGAAAAGGCAAAATACTTTGAGCTTGAAAATATAGCAGAAAGACAAGTTCCGACTGTGAAATTTTAAAGGAGGAATCGCTTATGCCCGATTTTGATTCATCAGCAAAATCAGGAAAAGTGATAATGTGCACTACACCAAATAATAAATCTATGTATGAAAAATTTCTTACAGTTTTTTTTCCTGTTATTTTTTAGTTTAAATTTCGCTCAGGAAGAACCGATACGTACAGATCAGTTGTCTATCATCGACGGGCGGGAAAGGATTATAAATTTTCACGCCGATATTGATATTGATAAAAATTCGGCGATAACGGTCACTGAAAAAATAAAAGTTCACAGCCTTGGCGATAAAATAAAGCGGGGTATCTTTCGCTCACTTCCGCTTACCAGAAATATCAACAATACTACGCAGAAGGTGCAGTACAACATTGTTTCGGTAAAGAAAAATGGTATTGATGAAGATTTTCATGAAGAATACGAAGATGGTTTTCTGAAAATTTATTTCGGAAACAAAGACATTATTCTAGAGTCAGGTGATTATGATTACGAAATAAAATATACCACCGAAAAGCAAATCGGCTTTTTTCAAAAGTATGACGAATTCTACTGGAATGTCAACGGGAACTTCTGGGATTTTCCGGTTGATCAAATTTCCGCAACAGTCAATCTTCCGCAAGGTGCAGGGATTTTACAGAATTCCTGCTACACAGGAAGCCAGGGCAGTACAGATCAAAATTGTACGGTAAAAGTTCTTTCTGAACATTCAATCGAATGGAATGCCGGAAATCTCGGATCAGAAGAAGGTCTTACGGTTGCCGTAGGTTTCAGGAAAGGCGTGATGGTTCCGCCGCCGCCACCAACTTTTCTTGAGAGATTCGGGATCTTGATTGCCGGAATTGTGGTGTTTCTTGGTCTGGTTATTTATTACGTTTCTACATGGAGAAAATATGGCGTCGATCCTGAAAAACCAATCGTTTATCCACAGTTCAATTCGCCTGATAATCTTTCGCCTGCTTCATTAGGTTTCATCAACAGCGAAACTTTTAAGAATAAATATCTTACAGCATCTTTGGTCAATTTAGCTGTAAAAGGCTATGTTCAGATTATTGAAAGTGAAGATTCCGGTATTTTGGGTTTATTTAAATCAAAAAAGTTTACGGTAAAAAAACTGAAAGAGGCAGATCAAAAATTGCCTGCTGAAGAAATAAATTTGATGAATAATCTTTTCACAACGGTAGACACTGTGAAATTTGACGGAGCATACAATTCTAAAATCGAACAGACTGTTAAAAGCTTTCAGTCTTCGCTTACCTATCAGCATGATAAATTGCTGAATGAGGGAAATAATACCAGTAAATTATATCTGCCATTAGTGCTAATGACAGGCGTTTACGGAGTGGGACTGTTTTTAAGCTTTAAAATGTTTCCGGAATTTGAAAAGGTGATTGTTGGCGGATTTTTATACATTGTTTTGCTGGTTTGTTTTTTAATTACAGGCTATCTTTTCAAATTATTTCCGGTTTTATTTAAAATTTTTCTCATAATTCCGACAGTCATTTTGATTGTTTTGGGTGCGTTGATGTTTAATCACAATGAATTTACAATTGATAATAATTTCAATATCTGTTATATTTTTATTGTCCTTGGTTTTACTTCACTGATTATTTATCAATATCTGATCAGGAGACCTTCAGAAGAAAAACTGAAAAAGAAATCCCTGATTGAGGGTTTCAAAATGTACATGGGCGCTGCAGAAAATGAGCAGCTGAAATTTCATAATCCACCCACGATGACTCCGGAATCTTTCGAAAAGCTGTTGCCTTTTGCGATGGTTTTGGGAGTTGATGAAATTTGGGGGAAGAAATTTGATGCACTTCTTACAAAAATGGCTACCGATTATCAGAGTAACTGGTACGTAGGATCTTCTATGAATCATTTTGCCATGGCCAGTGTTCTTAATTCAAGCTTGACCCAATCTATACAGTCTTCGGCTACACAACCTTCAAGTTCGGGAAGCAGTTCCGGTTCCGGATCTGGCGGCGGAGGATTCTCCGGTGGCGGCGGCGGTGGCGGTGGCGG
>NZ_JAPDHW010000049.1 GCF_025971945.1 Chryseobacterium kimseyorum | reverse complement strand
CGATGCTGCCAAGTCTTGCTGAGGACACAAAATAAACATTTGAAATACTGTCATAAGCAATTCCTTCAGGATAAGATTCCGGAGCATTAAATTCAATTCTTGCCGTAGGCTGATCAGGAATTGCAGCAGCACAGCCAACCATCAGTACGCATACTATTAATTTTTTCATACTTTTTTATTTTTGCTTTATACTGTAAAGAACACCATTGGCATCGTCAGATATATAGACAGTACCTGATGCCGTAATTGCCACACCTGCGGGCCTTCCAAATCTCGTTTTACCTTTAAGGAAACCAGTTAAGAAGTCTTCTGCTCCTACCGGCTTGCCGTTAGAAAACCTGATTCTCTGCACTTTAAAACCAACAGGTTTGCTTCTGTTCCATGATCCGTGCCAGCTAACTAACGCGTCTCCGCTGTAAGTAGAACCTGCCGGGAAAAACTGAAATCCGATAGGTGCCATATGCGCCTGGTATTCGGCAGAAGAAGGCTCAGTGGTTTCTACCCATTTTTCTTTGCTGTTTCCTGCCGGGTCTTCACGGGTT
>NZ_JAPDHW010000048.1 GCF_025971945.1 Chryseobacterium kimseyorum | reverse complement strand
CCCACGCTCGTGGTACCTCCTATTTTCACCTGCGAATAAGCGAACGCAGAAAGAAAAACGGATAATATAATTGCTGTTTTGTGCATGATATTTTCTTTTTTAATTAAAACCTTCAGGAGTTGTAAAACCCTGAAGGTTTAGTTTTACATTAATTCAATAAATCAGTTACGGACAACCCTGAGTGTTGAAACATTTCCAACCTTCTCCTGCTGCAGGTCCTGTATAGATTTTCAGACATCCTGCCCCTGCATTTTCGTCCGTATCAAAAACCATCATTCCCACAACCGGAATCGCTATGGTTGTTTCAGGACTGCTGTTTCTGGTCACCACAAAACCTTTGGTTTTAGATTCCAATGCTGTATAAGCAGAGTTTCTTAGCATTGGCCAGTTTCCGTTGGTCGCTCCTGCTCTACCAAGCAAAGTAACACCATGTCTCACAGGATATGTTGCTCCGGCTACCAATGCGGGATCTTCGTAACATACTGCCTGAATCGTCAGCTTTCCATCCTCTACTTCACCTCCAAAAACAGAACCGGTGGGAAGTGTAATATCAGCGGCATTTTTTGCAATTCTTAATCG
>NZ_JAPDHW010000004.1 GCF_025971945.1 Chryseobacterium kimseyorum | reverse complement strand
AACCTAATTCATTATATAAATGATCAAGCTTTTCAAATTCAAACTGGTGAAATTCTTTATTTTTCATATCCCCAATGGTTCCTCTGTAGATAAAATCAAAACTTGATACATTTTTTCCAAAACTTTTAAAATACCAAGGCAGTTTATGCGTAAGATACGCACCAACAAATTTGTCGTTGTAATATTTACCTCCTTCCATGGTAGCGAAGCCAAGATAGGATGTCAGGTTGAAGTTCAGTCCGCCGTGTCCGTTCCCTAAACCGTTCATGGTGAAATTTTTCCAGATCGGAGCTTCACCGGTAATAATTCCACCGTAAGCTCTGATTCCGGTAACTCCTAATTTTGTTTTGAAGTTATGAACAAAAAGTGCATCAAATCTGCTGAAATTAAAATCTCCGTCTAAAGTTTTGAACCCCTGCTCATAATTTAAGTAAAGTTCCGGAAGATTTTGCTCATAGGTGTATTTTCCGGTTGGCGTCATAATATTCTTTGAGTTTGGAGAATATTTTAAAGTAATCGTTGATGAAGCAATATCAAACTGATTTCCCAAACCTTTATAGCTGTAAGCAAATTTAGATTCTTCCTGAGTTTTTTTAGCCGAAACATTCACCGTTAATCCATTGGTAATGTCATTCTCATAACTAACTTTAAAACCTTCATAGCCATAGAAAACACCGTTGTTCAGTGCAACTCCGGAGTTCATTATTTTCATTCTGAAATTCCACAAATTTTCCGAGAAACGTCCGGCCGCCATGACATCATTGAAATATTCCACACGGAAAAACGAATTCTTATTTAAAGTCGTTCGAATATCAACGCCGGCTCCGAATTTAAAGTCTTTGTCATAAATTCCGTAAGCGAAATAAGCGTCTGGAGAAATATATTTATTAAACTTTTCATTCAGCTTTGCACCGGCTCCGAAACGGAAGTGCTCATATTTATTGTAACCAATCAATCTCGCCAAATCAAAATCAACAATTCCTATGCGGATTTTTCCTTTTAATAAACCTGTTAAAGCTTTTGCTTTTTGGTCAAGCTTATATTTGCTGCTTAAACTATCTATTTTAGTATACGTTGTCGCTTCACGGTCTGTCAGGTTTTCTGTTCTGTACTGATCAATCAGATTCCCGTCAGAATTTTTCACATCAATTGTGTAGCCTTTGAAATCCTGCGGTTTTTCTTCAATTGGTGTTTTAAAATCAAAATAATCTGCAGTGGCGAAAGCATAACTTCCAAATTTCTTTCTGTTGTTTTTATCTGCCTCTTTTTCTTCCTTGGTTCGTTTTTTCTCCGAATTATCATCATTATCAAAAGAAGTGGAACCCATTTTAATTTTATAGTTTTCGTTTACCAAAAACCATTTATTTTCGATCGGCTTCCAGATGCTGGTAATGCTTCCTTCGCTTTTAATCTTACTGTTGCTTTCGATTTTTTTCAAAGCGTAGGTTTCTTTGTCTACATACAGGTAACCATTGAATTTTCTTTTATTCACCGCCTCTTTGTAATCAACCTGACGAAAACGGATTACGTAATTTTCTCTTCCGTCAATTTCAATAGAATCGGTCAGGAAGAATCTATAAAGGTTTCTGTTTTCTTCTTTAATCTCTTTCGGAACAACATTTCTGTTCGAACGGAAAGCCATTAATTCATAGATAGGTTCTTTTAAACCTGCAATTTTATTATCTAAAATATTGGTTTTCTCACCGTATTTTTTAGAATACAAACTTTGAGAAGCCCGTTCCCACAAAAACATTTTGCTTTTCCCGACCAGTTTCATCAAGTTCACAGATTCCAGAGAATCTTTTCTTTCCTGAGCTTTCATCGGCTGTTGTGGAAGACTTTTTAAAGAATCAATTCTGTTAGCAATGTACGCATTGTAGGCTTTAATGCTGTCTTCATCAAAATCTAAAGAAATTTTTTCGTAAGATTTAAATGAATAGGAATCAAGGCTTAATGGAGAATTCTGCTTGTAATTATCATTGATTTTTCTGAGGATTTCCAGAGCTCTTGGATCACTTTTATCTTCAAGGATTACCGTCTGAATATTTTGAGTTTTAGAATCAGCTTTCGATAAAAAAACTTCCATCACTTTGTCAACCACAACGTCATCTTCGAAAAAACCTCTCGCAGAAACTTCTACTTTTTTACATTTTGTTCTAAAATTAAGTGTGCCGGAAGCGTCGGTCTTTCCTATCAATTTGTTATCACAGGTCACCGAAGCATTAGAAATCACAGACTGATCTCCGGAATTTTTAACGACGATTTTCGACTGTGAGAAAGTGCTGATGTATCCGAATGATAACAGCAGGAAATACAATTTTTTCATAAAGAATTTCTAACAATTAAATTTGATTGGCTGGTATTGACTTTCTATTCAGATTTTTATCAAATCGAAAATTGTGACAATTAAATCAGCTATGGCAAATAAAGTGCCGCAGATGTTAAAAATTCTTAATGTAATTTAATTATCAGTTGAGATGAGCCTGTTTTTCAGCAAATTCTTTAGAGAATTTTATTCTGTCTTCTTCCAGTTTCTCCTGATTATCGGGTAAAATATAGTTGAATAAAATTTTGTTTTCGTTGTCTAAGAAAATCATTTCTTTTTCTTCACCATCGATCATCTGTGAGAAAATTGCCCACATGGAAGTATCTTTTAATCTCAGTAATTCGAAAAACTGTTCTGCTTTTATTTCTATTTTTTTCATTGATTTTCTTCTAAATAATTTTCATTTATTTTAAAAACACTCCGTCAAAAATAATATTTAATTTTTTGACATTCCCCGAAAGAAGGGAATTAAAACTCCAATAGTTTTAATTTAAACTGAAAGGCAAAATTCTGTTTAAAACTGTAAGTTGTATAATATCCTACTCTGTAGAAAACACCTAAATTAAAGTACGAAGAAAGGAAATTATTCCATTCCACTCCAACCTCCTGATACAGATGATCTAGTTTTCTGAATCTGAAATCATGATATTCGGGATGCTTCATATCACCGATCGTTCCTCTCAAAACAAAATCAAAACTTGAAACATTCTGTCCGATACTTTTAAAATACCAAGGCAGTTTATGCGTTAAATAATACGCGACAAACCGGTCATTATAAAATTTTCCACCTTCCAGTGTGGCAAATCCCAGATAGGAAGTAAGGTTGAAATTAATATCCCGACTTGGCGACGCCAGACCGTTCATTGTAAAATGTTTCCAGATGGGAGCTTCTCCCAAAACCAATCCGCCATATAATCTGAGACCTGTGGTTCCCAAACCGGTTTTGAAATTCTGTACAAACAAAGCGTCGAAACGGGTATAATTGAAATCTCCGCCCAGTGCTTTAAAACTCTGTTCAAAATTAAAATAGAGCTCAGGATATTTTTGGTCAATCAGAGATTTTCCCTGAGGCGTCATAATGTTGGTTGAGTTGGGAGAATATTTCAGCGTAACTAGGGTGTTGAAGTTTTCAAAACTTGCCCCACCATTTCGGAAATTATAGTCAAACTTTGCTTCCTCTGTATTTCGTCTTGCAGCAAAAGCCAACGTTAATCCATTGGTGACGTCATTGAGATAAGATACAGAAGCACCTTCGTAGCGGTAATATTTATCGTTATTGATATTATTTCCGTAGTTCATCATCCGCATTCGGAAAGTCCAGAGTCTGCGGTAAAATTCTCCTGAAGAATTTACATCATCATAATATTCAATTCTGAAAAATGAGTTTTTATCGAGGGTGGTTTTAATGTCAAGCCCGATTCCATACTTCAGTTTATCGTCTCCCAAACCGTATGCAAAATAATAATCCGGTGAGAAGTAAGGATTGAAATTCTCGTTCAGTTTTCCTTTCAAACCTAATCTGAAACCTTCGTATAAGTTATAATTGACAATTTCGCCAATATCAAAATCGAAACTTCCTACACGCACCTGTCCGTTGATTAAGCCTGTTAAAATTCTTGCTTTACGGTCAACGTTATATTTTTTTCCCAAACTGTCGATGACGAAGTAGGTATTTTTTTCACGCTCAGATAAAGGTTCGGTTCTGTATTTTTGCAGCGTTTTCCCGTCCGCATTCTTTACGGTAAAAGTATAGCCTCTGAAGTCTTTTTGATCTTCTTCAATGGGCGATTCATAATCAAAATATTTCGAACTCAGATATGCGTACGTTCCGAAGCTTTTCTTATGTTTTTTCTGCTGATTTTCAGGATCGTTTTCTGCATCAGCAGTATTCATCATCATTCGGCTCATTCTCAGCTTTACACTTTCTTCGGACAGAAACCATCTGTTGTTAAAAAAGGTCCAGGTACTTGAGATGTTTCCCTCGTTTTTATCTTTACTGATGCTTTCTATTTTTTTGATTCCGTAGGTATCAGTATCGATATATAAATAGCCATTGAACTTTCTGCGTTTTACCGATTTTTTGTAACTCACTTCACGGAAGCGGATCACAAAGTTTTTTCTGCCTTCCACTTCAATAGAATCGGTGAGGTAAAATCTGTACAGACCGCGGTTTTCAGGCTTAATCTGTTCCGGAATTTTATCTCTGTTTCCCTGCAGGGCAATTAATTCATAAATAGGTTGCTTCAAACCTGAGATACGGTTGTCGAGAATATTCACTTTTTCACCGTACTTTTTTGAATATAAATATTCCTGAGCACGTTCCCAGAGAAACAGTTTGCTTTTAGAAAAGATTCTCCTGGCCGAAACATCGTTCATAGAATCTTTGGTTTTTTGCTTTCTGAAAAGATTAAAATCGCTGTTGAAAATTTCTGTATACGCAGAGATGCTGTCCTGATCTATATCTAAAGAGATTTTGTCGTAAGATTTATAAGTGTAAGAATCTAAACTGCGTGGAGAATTGCTGTTGAAAAACTGATTGACTTTTCGTAAAATTTCCAGCGCCTGCGGATCGCTTTTATCTTCTAAAATGACAGTTTCTATCGACTGCGTTTTTGACGAACTGTTAATTAAAGTAACGGTCATTTCATCTTCGACCAGTGCGCTTTCCTTGAAATAATTACTGGCTTTAATCTGTATGCTTTTGCATTTAGATTTAAATTCTAAAAACCCATTTTCATTTGTTTTCCCAAGAATTTTATCACTACATGAGATAATTGCGTCCGGAATTGGAGTACCGTTGGCTTCATTAATTACTGTGAGTTTTGATTGCGAAAAACCAAAAACAAACATCAACAGAAATAAAAAAATAAGCCCCTTTTTCATGAAAAAAATCTACCACAAAATTACTGATATTTCTTTGGGTAAGAAAGTTTTTGAAACGAAGTTTTGGAATTCAGTTTTACTGTAAATAATGAGAGATTAAATTTTTAACTGCAAAAAAAACAAATACTTTAAGAATCAATTAGCTATTCAGAGGCTGACAAAATGGTAGGTTAGAGGTTCTACATATTGTAATTCTTTTGTTATGATTTCCGTGATCATTTCTTTTGAATCTTTTGCGGTTAAAGAAAATTATTGATCATTCAAAGCAGTCATAAAATCAATAATTTCATCAATTTCTTTTTCGCTTAAATTTAATTTTGCATCTGAAAGCGTTTGATTGTCCACTTTTAATCCTAATCCATTTCCGCCACCTTTGTTATAAAAATTCACAACTTCTTTCAACGTTTTATAACCGCCGTTGTGCATGTAAGGAGCCGTTTTACTGATGTTTCTGAGCGTAGGAGTTTTAAATGAATTCTGAAGAAAAGCCACCGTCTCATGAAATTTTCCTCTGCCTAAATCCTGGTCGGTCTTTCTGTTTGAAGCATTTTCTGCAACACCCAAAACTTCCTGTTCGGTTTTATTAAAATTGGGTGGAACTGTTCCATTGAACAATGGAACAAAATGACAGATCGCACACTGTGCTTTCCCTACAAACAGATTAAAGCCTTTTTTCTGTTTTTCCGTCATCGCAGATTTGTTTCCCCTCATATATTCATCAAAATCTGAACTGAAAGCCGCTAAAGAACGGATGTAACTTGCCAAAACATTCTGCAGTTGCCAGACTTCGGTCTTTTTTGTTTTGTAAATTTTCTCGAAGTCTTTTTGGTATTTTTTATCAAGATTTATTTTGGCAATAATCGCATTCATATCGCCGTGCATTTCCTTTTTATTGGTGATCACATCAGAACTTTGCCCTTCAAGATCATCTTTTCTCATATCCCAAAACTGACCGTGTTGAAAAGCAGAGTAGTTCAGCGATGGTGTATTTCTCTGCAGAGCCACATTCTCCAGTGACATCGATTTTTCTAAACCGTCGGTGAACGCTTTTTCAGCAATGTGACAGGTTCCACAGCTTCTTGAATTGCTGTTGGACAATATTTTATCACTGAAAAGCTGTTTTCCCAAACTTACTTTTTCAGGTGACATCTCATATTCTTTACCGGGAACAAACGCGTTGGGATTGAAAGCGTCTTTAGAAAAAAAAGTTGACGCATTTTTATGTAGAGCCGAAGTCACTTCAACATCCGGAATATTTTCTTCTTTTTTAAACTGAAGAAGCAGTGACGAGATTTTATTTAAATGATTGGGAATAAAATTAATATAATCGAAAGTGTTTTTATCTGGGTTTTTCTTTAAAATTCCACTGGCAGTAACGATTTCACTGACGATTTGTTTTAAAGATTTCTGTTGAGATTTTTCTGTCGAAATCTGTTCTAAAGTCCATCTTACACCTTCTAATGCAAAAGGCATTTCTTCTAAAAATGTTCCTGAAATCGGAGTGTCAAAACCCGCAATTCCCAAACTTGAAATTCTGAAAACCTGCTGTCTCAACGCGTCAAAAACCTGATCTTTGCTGATCGTAATTACCAAAAAGTTAGCTTTAATGGTATTGCTTTTATTGGTGAGCTTTTTTAAAATTCTGATCAGTTCTTCTCTGTTCTGTTTTTCATACGGATAAATCATTTCCTCGATCACCTGAAGACCTTCGGGTTCAATTTCGGTGTGCTCTTCCATTTCGATTTCCGGAAGAGCCGGGCCATTCATAAATCTGGCCGTGTTGGGAAGGAAATATTCCACTGCCCATTCCATTTTTTTGTAGGTTTTTCTGAGCTGCTGAAATTTCTCCTGAAGAATTTTACTTTCAGCATCTTTTGAAACCAGATCCATCAGTTCATTGGTCTGCCTGAGAAATTCAAGATTATTTTTAAAAATTTCCTTTTTTACAGCAGTCAGGTCATTCACGATTGGCTTTTGATCGGTCTGACACTGTAAAATTCCAAAAAAGATAAACGTAATAATAAGAAAGATGGCGAGAGGATATTTGAGAATAAATTTCATTGTTTATAAAAAAGCATCAATAGAGAAAACTCTACTGATACTTTGCTTAATTAATGGTTATAAAAATTATTTTTGAACGTTTCTGATCAGAATGATCTGCCCGCCTTCTTTGTTAGTATTCACGCCGGCGCCGTCAGCATTTTTGAAAGCATCTTTCTGCCACGTATGAGAGTGAATATTCACAGCAAAAGTATTTGGAACCCCGATGATATCAGAAACATCGATCATTGCTCCATATTCCCATGAACCGAATTTGTTTAAAGTTCCGGATTGGTTGTACGCAGTCTGCCACGCTGGATTGTTTCTGTCATGTTTCATGTTTAACCACGGTTTGTACTGCTTCGTGCTGATGTTCAGCTGCCAGATGTAAGAATCGTGCGTTGCAGCAGGGTAATAAGAATCGCCGTCTTCCTGAATATAAACGAAATTTTCTGTCACACAAAGGTTGTCCGGGTTGATCAGGTTGTTTCCGGGGTTAGAATCTCCTTCAGCCACAACTTCCAGTTTTCCTGTCAGCATATTGCTTTCATTGAGAACCAGTTTGTAAACTCTTCCCCACATTGTCAATCCCGGTTTAGGATTCACACCGTCTGAAGATTCTCCGGTTGCTGTAAAATAAATTTCTCTTCCTTTTCCTGCACCTTTTCTGTAATCTACATCTTCAACTCTCGAAAAACGGATTGCATTAATATCTAAATTTTTCTGATTGATCTGAGCTCCTGTAAGGTTTTTAGCATTGGTGATTTCTACAAATTCCACATCATACTGAGAACCTTTGGTCATATTGGTTTCCGTGGTATTGTTGTTGGTTCTTTTTAATGAATACAGTTTTCCATTGTCAAGATCTCCCGGTGTATTGGCAACATACATGATCAGCTGACCTGCAGATTGGTGAGAAGTAGAGTAGGACTGGTCTTCCCCGATTAAGATATAAGATTTTCCGTTAGAAACATCTTTAGGTAGCGGAACTGCATTTTCCATAGAAGCTTTTCCCAGTGCGGGTTTTACTCTGGTCTGGTCAGAAGCCTGTGCAGCTGCTGCCATAGGGTTGATGGCGTGTACCATACTTTCTTCGCCAGATTCTCCTGCCGTTAGAAATGCACTGAAACCATGTTCCTGAGGCGTTGCCAAAGTAGCAGAACACAATCTTGTCATGCCACCGATTCCGTTTAGAATATATTCTCCTTTTACAGGTTTAAATGTTCTATCTAAATAAACTCTTGAAACCGACTGTGTGATTTCATGATTCGTTAACATCAGATATCCGTCAGATGCAGGATCTTTCATAATTCCCATTCCGTCCGGCTGACCTGCAAATACAAAGTTTGGACTTCCCGGCAACACATCTGAACTGGAGATCAGAGTCGTGATTTGCATATCTTCAAAACCTGGCATTCCAAATGCGAAAGCTGGCTCTTTTGAGAAATTTTCAAGTTTAATGTTTTCATTTACCGCATTCTCGGTGTTGTCTTTATCGTCATTACAACTCGTAAATGCCGCTGCTGATAAAAATAATACAGCAATAGATTGAGAAATTTTCATAATACTTTCTATAGTTTTAGGTTGTGACAAAACTATGAGTCTAGTATGAACTTAAGTTTACGGCGAGAACACAAAAAAATTAACTTTAATATAGGATTCAGTTCACATTGTTACGGGAACTTCAATAATTAGAATCAGTCAAAATAAAAAAGTCCCGAAAACTTTCGGGACCTGTGTATTTTAGATGGAAGCTGTATTACATTGCTTCTTCTTTAGTGATGGTGATTTCTTTTAATACCTTTCCAGTTTTATCGGTGTACAGATATTTAATGTGGTTAATTCCCAGCGCAGAAGTCTGACTAAAGACCTGCTTAATCTGTCCGGACTGCAGCATGGCATCTTTCATTGCTTTTTCTGTTCCTGCTATTGCCAGTGCTTTTTTGAAACTGTCAGGAACTTCACAGGTATACACCAGATTATTTTCTGCATCCGCTTTAATACTTGTGATTTTTGTTCCCGTTGAAGGATCCTCAATCGGTAGATTTTTGTTGAATGATTCAAGAATACTGTTCAGTTGCGCATTGTTGGGTTTGTCTCCTGCAGCGATTGATTTAAAGTTGACATCTTTTGCTACAGTTTTATTGTCGATGGTTTTATCTAAAATCACTTTGGAATTCAGTCCATACACTTTCACATTAAACTTCACGCCTCTGTCAAAAAGTTCCTGCCCCACTTTTTCGCTTCTGATGGCCTGTGCGATAAGATCGGGAAGAGCCCCGGTTACAAGGTCGCTTTCCATTCCGCTGCCATCATAGTCGGTGTCTACAGAAATATCAACCTGATCCGGACTGGAAGTTGTAGCCTTGGTCGATTTAATTTTGTTGTTGGCGATCATCCCCGAAGAACGGTTATACATATCCACAAATTCCTGAGTCTTGTCTTTTTCACTCTTACAAGACATTAACAGCAGTGAAGCCATTAGAATAAAAAGTACTTTTTTCATAAAATAATATTTTAGGAAAAGATAAGAACAAAACAGAAACCATTTGACTTCTCCTGAAGATTTTTCTAAATATTTTTGATTAGTAATAAGTCAATTGAAAGCAGCTCGTTTGTCATTCCGCTGGAATCTAAACAGACTAATAAAGCATTGTTGAGATTCCTACGGAATGACAAAGCGACTGGTAAACAATCTGTAACGTTGTGAACTATGAGCATTTAAACAAGTAAAGAATGTTTTCCCACAGATCGCACAGATTTGCACAGATGTTTGAAAGCTTTCATTACAATCAAAACGATTGTATTACGAAAATAAGTAACAGAAAATATAATCTTTTGTTAAAAATATAATGGGCTGTATTTGCTTTTATTACAGATGATTATTAGGTTTTTCAATTCTCGTTGTGAGGATAAATGGAGATTTATTTAAGAGATTTAAAGGATTTGTAAGCTTTTATGAGATTCAAATATTGTCATTCATTAATAGAAATTAGAAAATTTATGTTGCGTTTTGAGAGAAATAGAAAAGTTGATAGTTTTTTGAATGGTTTGATTTTGTAAAAATTCAGTTCAATTTTATTTTTTTTATTAATTTCATAGTTAATTGAATTAATGTTTTAAAATAACTAAGTAATTTATTATTTTTAACAAATATCAAATATCTCAATTTTAAAAATCTAAAAAACACAAATTGAAAAGTATAATATTTATTGGAGGAATTCACGGAAGCGGCAAAGGCAGAATTTGTGAAGAGATAACAGGTAAGTCTAACCTAGTACATTTAACAGCAAGTCAAGTTTTAAAATGGAATGAAATAAGTAATAAAAATGAAAAGATAGTGAAGAATATTAGCGACACTCAAAATCGTTTAATAGATAATTTAAAAAACATAGTTAGTGATAAAAATAAATATTTATTAGATGGACACTTTTGTCTTCTTAATAAAGATAGAATCCCAGAAAAAATACCAATTAAAACTTTCCTAGATATTGCCCCAGTTAAGCTTATACTTGTGACTGCAAACCCAGAATTGATTAGAGAACGACTTGCAAATAGAGATAATATGAACTATAGTATTGAATTAATTGAAAAATTTCAAAATTTAGAAATTGAATTTTCTAAAGAAATAAGCCATGTTTTAGGATCACCACTTCACCTTATAAACAGTGAGGAATTTGATATTGATAATACTTTAAATTTTTTGAGATGAGAATACTTTTAGATACAAATATAATTGTGCATAGAGAAGCCAGCAAGATTTACAATCAAGATATCGGACTATTATTTAACTGGCTTGACAAAATGCATTTTGAAAAATGTGTACATCCGGTTTCTGTAGATGAAATTTCTACATATCAAGATGCCGACGTAGTTAATACAATGAAAGTAAAAATTGCAAATTACAATGTGCTTAAAACCATATCTCAGGATTCTGATGCAATTAAATCTTTAAGGCTAAATGATAAATCAACCAATGATTCTAATGATACTTCAATTTTAAATGAGCTAGCAAGTGGCAGAGTGAATTATCTAATTACTGAAGATAAAGGAATTCATAGAAAAGCAAAGGTGCTTGGAATTGCAGATAAAGTCTATAAAATAGATTCTTTCATTGAAAAATTAGTATTCGAAAATCCTGATTTATCCGATTATAAAGTTCTCTCAGTCAAGAAAGAATATTTTGGAAATATTGATCTTAATGATCAATTTTTCAATTCATTCAAAGAAGACTATGCAGAATTTGAAAGTTGGTTTAATTCAAAATCTGACAAAGAATCCTATGTATGTTTAGTAGAAGGTAAGGTAAAAGCTTTTTTGTTTTTAAAAGTAGAAAATGCTAATGAAAATTACGCTGATATCACTCCTGCTTTTGAATCAAAAAAAAGATTAAAAATTGGAACATTCAAGGTTACCTCAACTGGTTATAAATTAGGAGAAAGATTTTTAAAAGTAATTTTTGATAATGCATTAGCAAATAACGTTGACGAAATTTATGTAACTATTTTTGAAAAAAGAGAAGAACAACAAAGGCTTGTAAGTCTTTTGGATGAGTGGGGCTTTAAAAAGTGGGGAATTAAAAGTACTAAGAACGGAGTAGAAAGTGTTTTTGTTCGAGACTTTTCTAGATCTATTACATCCAATCCGAGAGAATGTTTTCCATATATTGATAGAAATTCAAGAATTTTTATTAATCCAATCTGGCCTGATTATCATACAGAACTATTTCCCGATTCGATACTGAACAATGAATCTCCGCAAGATTATGTAGAAAATGAACCGCATAGAAACGCATTGAAAAAAGTATATATTTCAAGATCATATACAAGGAATTTGAGATCTGGAGATATAATTTTATTTTATAGAACTGGTGGAAAATACGCTGGCGTGATTTCTACAATTGGTGTAGTTGAAAACACAATATTAAGTATCGCAAATGAAGAAGAATTTGTTAGATTGTGCAGGAAAAGAAGTGTCTTTGATGATGATGAATTAAAAAAGTGGTGGAATTACAATAAGAATAATAGACCATTTATTGTTAATTTTTTGTATGTAGATTCTCTTCCAAAACCAAAAGTTAATTTGTTAAGGTTAATTGAGTTAGGTGTTATTAAATCAATTAATGATGTGCCAAGAGGTTTTGTTCAAATTGAAAAGAGTAAATTTGAAGAATTTTTAAAAGAAGCAAGAGCCAATGAAAGTTATATTGTCAATTAAGCCATACTATGCAGAAAAAATCCTAACAGGAGAGAAAACGTATGAACTTAGGAAATCTATATTTAGAGTTCCAAATATAAAAACAGTTATTATATATGCTTCATCTCCTATTAGCAGAATAATTGGAGAATTTGAAGTTGATGGGATCATCCATGAAGAAGTTACAACACTGTGGAAAAAGACAAAAGAGTTTGCAGCTGTTGAAAAAAGCTTTTTTGACGAATATTTTGCTGATAAAGAAAAAGGATATGCCATTAAAATTAAAAATTTCAAAAGATATAACGAGACATACAATATTATGGAAAAGTATGGAATAACTGCTCCACAATCGTTTTCGTACACAGATAAGTAAACTTTCCTGTAACATTAGTTTTAAAATAATTTAAATTATCAGAAAATAAAAACCTCGCCCTCCGCGAGGTTTTCCCATTTTAGAAAAAATAAAATCCCAATCCCATACTAAGCAAAAATATTTTTATATTTGTTTTAAGAACAACAAAAAACAAAATGATGATAGTAAGAAATAATCCCGCATTGTATGCGCAGGCTTCCGGCAATCCCGGTTCCAAAATCCAACCCAACAATTTTCAACCCATTTCCCATCTTAAAAAACGGTAAACCGTTCCGTCTGACCGTTCAGGCATTTCGAAGACCGCTTCAACCCCTTCGAAAGGGCATTCAGGCATTCCGTTGACGTAATCAACCACTTCGTAGAGGCGTTCAAGTGCTTCGTAAAGGAAATCAAGCATTTCGAAGAAGCAATCAACCATTCCGAAGAGACAATCAACCACTCCGAAGAGGCAATCAAGCAGTTCGAAGAGGCAATCAAGTACAATTTATTATATTTCAATACTTTACGGGCGTTTCCGAAAAGTAGAGAGATTCATCAGACAAGCAAAAATAGACTTCAAACCCATTTTTAAACACAAAAAATTATTTTATTATGAAAAAAGAACAGGTAGTACGTACTTTCAGATTAGCAGACTCCGTACTGAAACAAAAGGCAGATGAAATGATCGCTTTGATCGACAGAGACATCACCGAATTTACAGACCGTGGCTATAACGCCGACAAAAAGACCGAACTGACCACAGCCCGAACCGCGGTAGACAATTTCCCAAGCGATGAACAGCTGGAATCCATCAAAATGGATCTCACCGAACAGAAAGATGCCGCCAGAAAAGCCCTGGAAAAATCGATGCGCAGTATTTTTAAGATGGCAGAAAATGTTTTCGGACTCTACAGTGCCAAATACAAGGAATTCGGAAATGCAGCAATCAGTCAGCTCAGCGATGCCGAGGTGGTGCGCATTGCCAAAATGATGAGTGTGACGGCAGAAAAATATCTTCCCCAACTTGCTGACGAAGGTCTGACCTCAGATAAAATCAATACCCTGATCACCCAGCGTGAAGTTTTGGATGTTGCCATCGATGCACAGGCTCAAGGCGTTTCCGACCGTGATGTAGCCGCAGAAGCCCGTGTAGAAGCCCTCAACAAACTCTACCAACTGCTCACTAAATACGCCGGCACCGGTCAGGATATTTTTTACGAAACCAACGAAGCCAAATACAACGACTACATCATCTACGACACCCCAAGCGGCCTGCCGGAAGATGCGCCTGCCAATCCGGTGTAAACTTCTCGATACGGTTTTTTCAAAACCTACTCGAAGTGACGCCAGGTTGGCACGTTACAACAAGCCTCGTCAGTCGTCCGTCAGTTCGAGTGTCCCGATGAAATCGGGATGTATCGAGAACCAGTGAACCGGAGCACAAAATCTGTCTTGAAAACAAAAACTTCTCGATACGGTTTTTTCAATACCTACTCGAAGTGACGGTGAGTTTACAAGATAGGTAGTCGCCCGTCAGTCGCCCGTCAGTTCGAGTGTTTTTCTCCGCTCGGCGAAGAAAAATGTATCGAGAACCAGTGAACCGAAGGACAAGATTTGTCTTCAAAACAAAAACTTCTCGATACGGTTTTTTCAAAACCTACTCGAAGTGACGGTATGTTTACAAGATAGGTAGTCGCTTAGTGAGTCGCCCGTCAGTCGCCCCGTCAGTTCGAGTGTTTTTCTCCGCTCGGCGTAGAAAAATGTATCGAGAACCAGTGAACCGAAGGACAAAATCTGTCTTGAAAACAAAAACTTCTCGATACGGTTTTTTCAATACCTACTCGAAGTGACGGTGAGTTTACAAGATAGGTAGTCGCCCGTCAGTCGCCCGTCAGTTCGAGTGTTTTTCTCCGCTCGGCGGAGAAAAATGTATCGAGAACCAGTGAACCGGAGCACAAAACCTGTCTTCAAAACAAAACCTTCTCGATACGGTTTTTTCAAAACCTACTCGAAGTGACGGTGTCTTTACAAGATAGGTAGACGCTTAGTCAGTCGTCCGTCAGTTCGAGTGTTTTTCTCCGCTCGGCGGAGAAAAATGTATCGAGAACCAGTGAACCGGAGCACAAAACCTGTCTTCAAAACAAAAACTTCTCGATACGGTTTTTTCAAAATCTACTCGAAGTGACGGCGTGTTTACAAAATACCAAGTGACTTCATCAAGTCTAATTGAATTAACGTACTAATAAGTTTAATCATGCAAACCTCATTTGTCTACATCTTACTTTGTGCCGACAACACCCCTATTACACCGGTGTCACAGAAAATGTCTACAAACGTTTTGACGAACATCAGGACGGAAAACACTTCGGTTCTTACACCTTCTCAAGACGTCCATTACAGCTGGTTTACTTTTGTCAGTTTATGGATATTGAACAAGCAATTGAATTTGAGAAAAAGATAAAGAAATGGTCTCAGGCAAAGAAATTGGCATTAATTGAAGGAAGGTATGAAGACCTGCCAAATCTTGCGAAAAAGAAATTTGATAAGTAATTTACCTGTATCGTCAGTCGCCCGTCAGTTGCCCCGTCAGTTCGAGTGTTTTTTAAGCGTAGCGGAGAAAAATGTATCGAGAACCCGTGAACCGGAGCACAAAACCTGTCTTCAAAACAAAAGCTTCTCGATACGGTTTTTTTTCAAAAACCTACTCGAAGTGACGCTTCGTTTACACGATACAAGAGGCTTCGTCAGTCGCTCGTCAGTTCGAGTGTTTTTCGAAGTGAAACGGAGAAAAATGTATCGAGAACCAGTGAACCGAAGCACAAAACCTGTCTTAAAACAATACTTCTCGATACGGTTTTTTTTCAAAAACCTACTCGAAGTGACGGCGTCAGGACGGCTTAGGTGAGATGTCATTGAAAACAAACAATCCCTTTCAAAACTGAAAGGGATTGTTTGTTATATAAAACCACCACGCGGAATTAGAATTTATTAAATATTCAAAGCCTTCTGGTACGCATTCTCCAGACCATCAAGATTTTTTCCTCCTGCTGTTGCAAAGCCCGGATTTCCGCCGCCACCGCCCTGGATTTCTTTGGCTAAATCTTTCACAATGGTTCCAGCCTGATAGCTTGATGCCAAATCATCAGAAATTCCCACAGTAATCATTGGTTTTCCGTCGTAATCTGATAACACGATTGTAACAGAAGTCGGAATTTCTTTCTTCAGTTGGAATACGATATCTTTTACCGAACCTGCATCCAGAGAAGTTTTCTTTACCAAAAGCTGTTTGTCTCCTTTGTGTTCGTAAGCCGTTTTCCAATCTCCGATTTCACCTTTTGCTTTTTCTTTTTTTAGTGATTCAACTTCAGATTTTAAAGCTGAATTTTCTTCGATTAATTTCTCAATCGATTTGACAAGGTCTTTTGATTTCAGCAATTGAGAAAGCTCAACCACCTGTTTTTCCAAGCTCTTGAAATATTCTTCAGATTTGTCTCCGGAAATTGCTTCAATCCTTCTGATTCCTGCCGCAACAGAACTTTCAGAATTGATTTTAAAATGACCGATTTCGCTGGTATTTTTTACATGAGTTCCTCCACACAATTCTTTCGAACTTCCAAACTGAATCATTCTCACGCTGTCACCATATTTCTCTCCAAACAGTGCCATCGCACCTTTGTCTATCGCTTCCTGAATCGGAATATTTCTGAACTCCTGAAGTGCAATATTTTCTTTAATCTTAGCATTGACTTTTTCTTCAATCAAAGCCAGTTCTTCCTCCGTCATTTTACTGAAATGTGAGAAATCAAAACGCAGATAATCAGGACCCACAAATGAACCTTTCTGTTCAACGTGAGTTCCCAGAACTTCTCTCAAAGCTTCATGTAACAAATGCGTTACAGAGTGGTTGGCCTGAGAATTTTTTCTTTCTGTTGCATTAACTTTAGCATAGAAAACTGCTCCTGCATCCTTCGGAAGTCCATTGATCAGCGAAATGATCAGTCCGTTTTCTTTTTTAGTTTCCAGAACTTCAAGACTTTCAACGGCATTTTCCAGAACCCCTTTATCACCGATTTGTCCACCACCTTCTGGATAGAAAGGAGAGTTGCTCAATACCACCTGATAAAATTCGCCGTCTTTATTTTCTACTTTTCTGTATCTTGTAATGTACGTTTCCGCTTCAATTTGGTCGTAACCCACAAAAGTTTCAGGCTTTTCTTCCAAAACTACCCAGTCGTAAACTTTAGACGCTGAGTCTTTTTTAGAACGCTGCTTTTGCTTTGCCATTTCAGCTTCAAAACCCCCTTCGTCAATGGTCAAACCTTTTTCTTCCGCAATAATTCTCGTTAAATCATCAGGGAAACCGTAGGTGTCATACAGTTCGAAAACTTCTACACTTGGAAGAACTTTTGCACCATCAGCAATCGTCTGCTGAATTAATTTTTCAACACGAACCAAACCACTTTCAATGGTTTTAAGGAAAGATTCTTCTTCACTTTTAATCACTTCAGTAACCAGTTTTCCCTGTTTTTCAAGCTCTGGGAAGAATTTTCCCATCTGATTTTGAAGAACAGCCACCAGTTCAAAAAGAAAAGGTTCCTTTCTGTCTAAAAATCGGTAAGCGTAAGAAATTCCTCTTCTTAAAATTCTTCTGATTACATAACCGGCACCTCCATTGGAAGGTAACTGTCCGTCTGCAATCGCAAAAGAAACTGCTCTGATGTGATCTACAACAACACGGATCGCGATGTCTTTTTCATCGGTTAAAATTCCTGTATATTTTTTTCCTGAAAGTTCTTCAACCTTAGCAATCAAAGGCGTGAAAACATCAGTATCGTAGTTGGATTCTTTTTGCTGTAAAGCCATACAAAGACGCTCGAAGCCCATTCCGGTATCGATGTGTCTTGCAGGAAGGTTTTCAAGAGAACCGTCCGCTTTTCTGTTGAACTGCATGAAAACGAGATTCCAGATTTCCACAACCTGAGGATGATCGTTATTCACCAACTCCAAACCTGAAATTTTAGCTTTTTCTTCGGGACTTCTTAAGTCCACATGGATTTCTGAACAAGGTCCGCAAGGTCCGCTTGCACCCATTTCCCAGAAATTATCTTTCTTATTTCCGTTGATGATTCTGTCTTCAGAAACAAACTGTTTCCACAGATCATATGCTTCAGTATCTCTTTCCAGATTTTCCTTTGCATCTCCCTCAAAAATCGTAACGTACAGATTTTCTTTCGGGATTCCGTACACTTCTGTGAGCAGTTCCCAAGCCCAGGAAATGGCTTCTTTTTTAAAATAGTCGCCAAAAGACCAGTTTCCCAACATTTCAAACATCGTGTGGTGATACGTATCACGGCCTACATCATCCAAATCATTATGCTTCCCTGAAACTCTCAGACATTTTTGGGTATCAGCAATTCTTGAGGCTTTAGGCTCTTTGTAACCTAAAAAATAATCTTTAAACTGCGTCATTCCCGAGTTGGAAAACATCAAGGTAGGGTCATCTTTTAACACGATAGGTGCAGATGGAACGATGAGGTGTTGTTTAGATTGAAAAAAGTCTAAAAACTGTTGTCTTATTTCCTGTGAAGTCATAGTGGTTGCTTTTGGCTAATAGCTTTTGGCTATTGGCTTTTTTTTGATGGGCAAATTTAATATTTTTAAGTGATTGTGAAATAGAGTTACTGTGAATTAATGAAAATTATCAAGTGTATTTTAAAGTTTGAATGTATTTATTCTAAACCTCCTGTATTTCTTAGGTAAACGAAGTGCCTCTGTATACCTTTAATTTTAACTAAGTATTTTAAACTTTCTGTTTTGCCTTGCGTTTATTTTAACCCAAAGATAGATTGAGATTTTTTGACATAAATATTCTTTAATTAGGATAGGCAGAGGCGTTTCACTTATTAAAGAAATACAAGGTTCTGATGATTTAAAATGTTTTAATATAGGAGTTATTCTAAAAACCTCTGATGATCAGAATTTGTAATAATAGCACTTTTTGAGTGTTTATAAGTGAAACGCTTTTGTGTAACTTAAAAGCAGTTAGTACTTGAAAAATATTTGTGTGCTTTGCGTTAAAATTAAGTTTTATGATTAAATCGGGTGATGATAAACCATTTAAAAACAAACTATTTTATAAGATTTTTCGTATATACTGTAAAAGGAATTGATCGTTGAAAATTAAACTAAATCAAATTTAATTATAGCGTGAAATTTGCATCTAACTAAGTGTTCTAAAAATGATATCAACAAAATGACTAAGCATAACAAACAAAAAATGAAAAACATATTCATATTACTCGGAATGTTTCTTGGAATCGCTGTTTTTGCAGCAAGCTGTGGAGATTCCAAAAAAGTAAAACCAACAGAAACTAAAGAAGAAAATCAAAAAATTATGGAAGCAGGAAATGTAAAAGAAGTGTATTTTGCAGGCGGATGTTTTTGGGGAACCGAACATTTATTTCAGCAGGTGAGAGGTGTAGTAGGAACTGAAGTAGGCTATGCCAACGGGAAAACTAAAAACCCAACGTATGAAGAAGTAGTGAGTCACACTACAGGTTTTACGGAAGCGGTGAAAGTGAAGTATGATGCTGATGAGGTAGATTTGAAACTGCTGATTGAACTTTATTTTAAATCAATTGATCCGACCACTTTGAACAGACAGGGAAATGATGTGGGAGATAATTACCGAAGCGGAATTTATTTCACAGATAAAAATACGGAAGCAATCGTAAAAGCTGAAGTGGAAAAATTAGCTAAAAATTATTCTAAGCCGGTTGTTGTAGAAGTCGAAACTTTGAAAAATTTTTACAGAGCGGAAGATTACCATCAGGATTACCTGAATGCAAATCCGGGAGGGTACTGTCACATCGAACCGGGATTATTTGAAGAAGCTAAAAATGCAAACCCGCCAAAGGCGAAAAAATAAAACGAAAAAGTTGTCGGAAGGCAACTTTTTTTAGTTCGAAAATCTTTCTTTGATGCTGAATATGGAGATGTTTAAGAAGATTAAGAAGCTGAAGAGTAGGTAAAAGGCTTCTTTTGGAAGTTGGCTCAGTTGATATCTGAATTTTGTGTAGCCTTTATAGTAATCGCTTTCTTTATAAGTAAAAAAATTAAAGTCATTTCCATAATAAGTATCATCACCACGTTTAATTTCATTTGAATCTTTAAAAATATGAACTGCGAAAAAATGACCCGTTTTTTCCATATCAACTCCGTAAGTTTCTTGCTTTGCTAAAGTCATCGCATCGATTAAAGCAATGAAATCCTGACAGGTATTTTTATCTTCAATCACAAATTCAATACCTGTTTCCTTTATATTTTGTTGCTGAAGTTTTTTTAATTCTGATCTATAATAAAGCTGATTGTGAATGGCAGTATTGGGTTTTACTACAATTTTTTTGTAATTCCAATTTCTAAATCGTTCAAAAGTGTTATTTGCGAAATTTTCTTCTGTAACTTTTGCAGGAATACCTAATTCGATTATTGTAAATGGTGAATGAGTTCGTTGGTTTCCAAAATACCAAAACAAAACAGGAATCAATAATGCACTTATCAACCCCGGAACATAGTATATTTTCTTTCCTGAAATCATTGGTTTAAATTTAAATAAAAAAAGTGACTCAATTATGAATCACTTTTGTATTAGAATAATTTATACCTGATAATTGAAAAATTACCAGTCTCTTCTTTTTAAAATCCAGTAAGAACCGATGATGAAGATAGCACACCAAACCAGACACGCGATTAAGCTTTCGGTAGGGTAGGTGAATTCATATTTCAGGCCCATCATTTTTGCCATATTCAGTCGCAACATCGGGTTTGGGATCAGGCTCGACATACTTTCCAAAGGAAAAAGTCTGCTGAAGAAAAATTCGTTCTGAAGAACTTCATTTCTTTGAGCACCCTGCATTCCGGTAAGCCTTGAATATGCTTCGATCCCACCAAGAATTGATTCTCCGACCCAGATTACAAAAAATGCAAGGAATACAAAAACTGATTTTCTTAATAAAATTGATAAAAACATCAGGAAACAGAAGAAAGCAAATAATTTCACAAAATAATTTCCAATGAAAAATATTTCTTTAAAAACCATTTCAGAATCCTGCACTGTAGAATAACTCTTCCCTAAAAACAAAGTAATTCCAAAAACAATGAGTGTAGAAATTACAGTGAAAAGAGTAATGGTAATAAGTTTTGAACCAATAAATTCTTCTCTGCTCAGTCCGTCGATAGTGTTTTGTTTAAACATTCTGTTGCTGAATTCCTGAGAGATTGAAAAAACAATGATCAGTCCCAGGAAAATCTTCAGTAAGGCAACCGTCCATGTGGTGAAATTCCAAATACCCGGAAAATCGTACATTCCCTGCTCTTTAAGATTAATTGGATTTCCAAAAAGTTTAAGATCTGCTAAACCGATAAAAAGCAGAGCAATCAGAATCGCAAAATATAAAATGGTGAAAACCTTAAACGGTCTGTAATTCAGGTTTTTATAATATTCTAGTTTTAATAGTTTCATCATGATTATTTGTTTTTTACAAGTTCAAGGAATTGAGTTTCTAGAGATTGTTTTTTCTTCGCCAAATGTGACAGGAAAATACCTTTCTCAGCCAATTTTTGATTTAATCCGGATGCGGAAATCGAAGCATCATCGCGAATCTGCGCTTTAATCAATTCACCATCCATTTTCACTGATGTAAACCACTGCAGTTCTTCCAAAGCGGTCAATAATGTGGCGTTGTTGTCTGCTTTCAATTCGAAAAATCCGGTATTGGTCGTCATTCCGTCTACACTTCCTGAGTAAATGGCGTTTCCTTCTTTCAAAACAATCACGTGGCTGCAGATTTTTTCAATCTCATCCAAAAGATGACTTGCAATGATGATTGTGATTCCCTGTTTTGCGATCGTTCCGATGATTTCTCTGATCTGAATAATGCCTTCAGGGTCTAAACCGTTTGTCGGCTCGTCTAAAATCAAAACTTCAGGATTATTCAAAAGCGATGATGCAATTGCAAGACGCTGTTTCATTCCCAAAGAAAAAGTTTTAAAATTGTCTTTTTTTCTTTCTAAAAGTCCGACAGTCTGCAAAACTTCATTAATTCTGGAGTAGGGTGTTCCTTTGATTTCGGCAACAATTTTCAAATTGGTTTCCGCGCTTAAATATGGATAAAAGTTGGGTTGCTCAATGATGGCCCCTATTTTTTTCAGTGTTTCAGAATCGGTACCTTTTTTTCCAAACCAGAACCAGTCGCCGCTTGTGGGATTAATTGTTGAAAGCAGCATTCCGAAAGTTGTAGATTTTCCGCTTCCGTTCGGACCGAGAAGTCCGTACACATTTCCTCTTTCCACATCAAAGGAGATGTTGTTGACAACAACTCTCTTGAATTTCTTAGTCAGATTTTTGACCGATAAAACTTTTTCCATGTAATTTGATTGTATAGGCAATAGGTTTCTCTTTTTCGTGAAATGTTACAAAGTATTTTTAAAATGTTGAAAAGTAGAAAGTAAAAAGTAAAAAGTAAAAAGTAAAAAGTAAAAAGTAAAAAGTAAAAAGTAAAAAGTAAAAAGTAAAAAGTAAAAAGTAAAAAGTTATTTTGATAAACATCTAACATCTAACATCTAACATTCATCATTCATCATTCATCATTCATCATTCATCATTCATCATCTATCAATTATCATCGATGATCCGTCACAATCTCCGCCATTCATCTTCTCAAAATTTTCATTAAATTTGATTCAAAGATGATTTTATGAAGTTAATCGAACTTGCAAAGGAACTAAACGTTTCTGCAGAGGCTATTAAACAGTTTATTCAGGATTTTGATCTTGATTTAATCGACTGTATCTCGACTCAGTTTGAAGTGAAGGAAGATTTTGAGAAATTTGCGCGTGAAAATGTAGATTTTTTAAAGCAGTATGAGGAGGATTTAGATGAAAATAAAACGGTGGATCAAATCGCAAAAACCATTAATCAGCCGAAAGAAAAGATTGAGAAAGCGATTCAGGGTAATCAAACTAATATATATGATAACGGATTTTTCCGCTCATCGGTTTCAAGCTATGGAATTGATAATAAATTAGGTGGCAATTACAAATTCGTCTATAATTATTTTGGAAATAAAACCAAACTCCAGCAAAGAGATTTTATTGGTTACAGAGATCTATTTTTTCATATCTCAGGTGTTTTGGAACCCTTTTTAAATCCGCAACAGATTAAAGACTGGGGAATTAACAAGCCTGTAGGGATTATTTTATATGGACCTCCCGGAAGTGGCAAGATTTTCTGGGCTAACAAAATTGCTGAAATCATTAATTATCAGTTTAAAGAAGTTAAAAAACATTATCTGGGAACTTCATTTGTAGATGGTACACAAACCAATTTTAATGATTTTCTTTTAAAAATGATGAAAGAAGACAAAGTGTTGCTTTTTCTGGAAGATTTTGACGAAATTATGATGGCAAGAAAAGCCGAAACAGACGTCGCTTCCTGCAATCTGGAATCTCAGGAAGTAATCCTTCATCATATTTCAAAATTTGATAACGAAGATATTCTGATGGTTGGTTCTGCAAATACAGTAGCTGACATCGATGAAGAAATTCTGGCGCCGGGAAGATTTGATGTAGCCATTCCTGTTTTTCCGCCTAATGCTGCGGAAAGATCGGAGATTATTTTGTACTCAATGACCAAAAATTTAGATAAAGATTCTCTGCTTTTCAAAATTCTTAAAAACAATAAAGCCGATAAAATTCCTTTCTGGAACAGCATTGCTTCGAAAATGAAGGTATTCAGCAACACCATGCTGATCGACTTTACCCAAAGTCTGAAAAAACGGATTAAAAACCTTTATCAGAAAACAAAAAATGAAAAGCTTATCATTGATGAAACACTGCTGAAGGGAGCTCTGCGTGATGCCGGCACAAAATTAACGGAAGAATATCTGAATCAAATTGCTCAGTTTTTAAATGATGTGATCATTAATAATTTAGACGATTTCCAGATGCGTATTCATTCTTTGAAGACAGAACTGGAATCTTACAAGGCTGTTGAAGTGCCGAGAAGAGAGATTGGCTTTCAGCATAATGGAGAAGGTGAGATTTGAGTTTGAGGGTTGTAGAGTTTGGGAGATTTATTCTTGAGGCATCGAATGACCACTGTTGAGCATTCTTTGGTAATTTCCGAAAATGATTCTATCAAATCGGTTCAGAAAATCATTTCTCATTTCGATTAAAACATGAATTTGTTTCAGCCTTCAATTTTAGAAATTATAAACTCTCAACTTTAAATCTTATTTTTGCAAAAAAGAAATATTCGTGATCAACAACGACCAGATAAAAGAAATTCAGTCAAGAATTGAAGACCTTCATAAATATCTTCAAATCGATAAAAAGAAGATAGAAATCTCCAATGATGATGAAAAAACCGCGGCGCCGGAATTTTGGGACAATCCTAAAACAGCTGAGGTTTTCCTTAAGCAACTCCGTTCAAAGAAAAAGTGGGTTGAGGATTATGAAGAAATTAATACTCAGTTTGAAGATCTGCAGGTTTTATTGGAATTTGCCAAAGAAGATCCCGATTCTGAGAAGGAACTCGATGAAAGCTTTCCGCTTTTGATGGAGAAAATTGAAAACATCGAATTTAAAAATATGCTTTCTAACGAAGGTGACGAACTTTCTGCAGTTATTCAGATCACAGCAGGAGCAGGAGGAACTGAGAGCTGCGATTGGGCAGCAATGCTGATGAGAATGTACACGATGTGGGCCGAAAAGCAGAATTATAAAATCAAAGAACTTAACTATCAGGAAGGTGAAGTTGCCGGTGTGAAGACAGTGACCCTGGAAATTGACGGTGAATATGCTTTCGGTTATTTGAAAGGTGAAAATGGCGTTCACAGACTGGTAAGAATTTCTCCTTTTGATTCTAATGCAAAGCGTCACACCAGTTTCGTTTCAGTTTACGTTTATCCGCTGGTGGATGATACGATTGAAATTAACATTAATCCGGCGGATATCTCATTTGAAACGATGCGGAGTTCCGGGGCGGGTGGACAGAACGTGAACAAGGTAGAAACGGCAGTTCGTCTGCGTCACGCACCGACAGGAATTATTATTGAAAACTCAGAATCGCGTTCTCAGCTTCAGAACAAAGAAAAAGCGATGCAGCTTTTAAGATCCAGATTATACGAAATGGAATTGGAAGAACGCTTAAAAGCGCGAACAGAAATTGAAGCAGGCAAGATGAAAATCGAGTGGGGAAGCCAGATAAGGAATTACGTAATGCACCCTTATAAACTAATCAAAGATGTGCGGTCGGGTCATGAAACTTCAGACGTAGATGCTGTAATGAACGGAAACCTTACGCCTTTTCTAAAAGCATTTCTGATGGCAGACGGAACGGCAGTTTCTGATGACGATCTCGACCTATAATATATCATGTTCACATTTCTGTTAAAATATGCTAATATATTTTCAGCATAATTTTATTAAGCTTATTTTTGTTCATCATCATTACTTATGGAAGATTTCAATAGCTGGAAAGATTTATTAAACCCCGAATTTTATATCAAAATGGGAGGGTTTTGGCTTATTTTGTTTATCATTTTTGCCGAAACCGGGTTGTTTGTTGGGTTTTTCCTTCCGGGAGATTCACTGTTATTTGTATCAGGTATTTACGCAGTAGATATCATCAAAGAAACTTTCGGATCTACGGGTAGTGATCTTTTAGATACTACGATTCTGGCTACTGCAGTATCATTGGCTGCGATCATTGGTAATCAGGTAGGGTATTGGTTTGGAAACAAAACAGGACCTGCTTTGTACAAAAAGAAAGATACATTCTTATTTAAAAAGAAATATCTGTTTCAGGCTCATGACTTTTTCGAAAAGAATGGTGCTTTGGCGATTATCATGGCAAGATTTTTACCTGTGGTAAGAACTTTCACTCCTATCATTGCCGGGATTGTAAAGATGGATAAAAGAGACTTCCTTAGAGACAACATCATTGGTGGTATCTTATGGTCTTTTATTCTAATCTTTGCGGGACATTACCTTAATGAACTGTTTTTGATACAATTAGGTATAAACCTGAAGGAAAAATTAGAATACATCATTATCGTCATTGTATTGATTACAACGCTTCCTGTTATTCTTAAATTTATGCTGGGAGCGCCCAAAGAGAATCCGAAATTAGAAGATGAAACTTTGGAAGATCTTATTGATAAAGAAAAATAATCATTTATTATACATTGAATAACCTGCTTTTTAAGCGGGTTATTTTTTTATCCATTCCAGAATATTAGGATAAATAATACTGTCTCTTTTTGTTTTACTGAAAAATCTGGGTGCATGACCTGTATTTTCCATAAAAATTAATTTATGTGGAACATTCATGGCCGTCAGTGCAGAATCTAAAGCTAAGCCCTGTTTCTGGTTTACTAAAAAATCTTTGTTTCCCTGAAATATGAGCGTGGGAACGTTTGTAATATGGGCAACCGGACTTGCCTTCTGGAATTCTTCAGACAGATTTTTCCGGTCAAATTTGATGCCCACCATTTTCTGTACCGTTCCTGAAGTATATTTTGAGTAAAAAGATTTCAGATATTCTTCAGAATGAAAGTCGGTTGGTCCGCTCAGTGAAATTATTTTTTTGATTCTCTGAGGATTTTTGTAGCCGTAAAGCAGAGCCAGATGTCCCCCGGCACTTTCGCCCAGAAGAATATAATTATCGGGCAGCAACTCTGATTTTTCGGAGAGTGAATTGAACTTTTGAATGGAGAGATCAATGTCTTCCAATTGTTCGCGGTAGGTAATTCCTTTTTTTACCAGGCGGTAATTTATATTGACACTCGGAATATTATTGTCGAAAAGCATTTTCTGAATCTTAATCATATGCTCCTTCCGACCGTATTTCCAGGCTCCGCCATGAATAATCAGGACAACTGGTGAATCCCGTGCATAGTCTGCCGGAAGAAAAATATCCATCTTCTGGCGTTTGTCTTCACCATATTTCAGGTTGTAAACTTTTTGAGCATCATTTCCTACCCAAACTCTGAATTTTGAATTGCAGGAATTTAAAGCAAAACCCGCCAATCCTAAAACGAAGTAATGGTATTTGAGAATCAGCTTTTTCATAGAGTAAAGATAGGGAGAAAAAGAATTTTTACTTTAGGGTTTTGAAATGATTTTTGTGATCTGTTAAAAATTCTTTAGGAAAGTAAATCCAACCTGACATATACTCACAATCTAAATTTACTGATATTTGCTTTATAGTTTTATTATTTTCCTTTAAGTAAACGGCATATCCATAACCGCAAGGTTGTATGTCAGATTTATATCTGAAAATCCATTGTTGTTGCATTTTGGTTAAAATCTTAGGATCATCAATATAAAAATTCTCATGATTATCTATCGCGAGACCATCGGTTTTACGGGCTTCCAATCTAAATCTTCCAGACTGCAAATCATAATTTTCAAAAAATGATATAGGTTCCGCAAGTTTTTCCCTGCATGTTAAAAGTAATGTAGATATTGTTATTATTACAATCGGAACTTTTGAAAATGACGCCATTAAATCCACGTTTATAGAATATTTTAAATATAGAATTTGTTTACCGGATGAACAAGTATTCACAATTATAAAATTTAAAATTAATTAAGAATGAAATTAAAACATTATTTTTGCTCTTGGTTTTATTTTAACAAAACTTAAAAATAGATTAAAATTTATGGCTTCAGGCTTTTTTGCACTTCTTGACGATGTTGCAGCTTTAATGGACGATGTGGCGGTAACCACTAAAATAGCTACAAAAAAAACAGCAGGAATCTTAGGTGATGATCTTGCCGTGAATGCCGAGAAAGCTACAGGGTTTATGTCTTCAAGAGAAATTCCTGTGCTGTGGGCAATTACCAAAGGTTCGTTTTTAAACAAACTGATTATTCTACCCATTGTATTTTTACTGAACTGGTTGTATCAGCCTGCAATCAACTATATTTTAATTGTCGGAGCAATGTATCTGGCTTTTGAAGGTGTTGAAAAAATTATTGAGTTTCTTTTTCATCGGAAAAAGGAAGGGCACGAGGTTATAGAAGAGCGGGAAGCTGATACACAGACCGCCGAGGAAATCGAAAAAGCAAAAGTAAAATCTGCAGTGACCACAGATTTTATTCTTTCATTGGAAATTGTAATTATCGCACTGGGAACTGTGCTGGAAGAAAGCCATCCTTTCATTACCCAAATTCTTGTAACAAGCCTTGTTGCGATAGTAGCAACAGTTGGTGTGTACGGAATCGTAGCATTAATTGTGAGAATGGATGATGCCGGTTTCAAACTAATCAAAAAAAGTAACGGTAAAGGTTTTGCGTCAAAATTAGGTCAGTTCTTGGTAGATGCGTTGCCGTGGGTAATCAAATCTTTAGGTGTGATTGGAACAATAGCATTAATCATGGTGGCAGGAGAAATTTTCGCGCACAGGATAGAATATCTGCATCACATTTTACCTGAATGGAACGCCACTTTGAAACAAGTAGTTTTTGGTCTGGCAGGCGGTTTAATCGGTGTGGCTTTATTCACTGCGGGTAAAAAATTGTACAGTCTTGTTTCAGGAAAATAGAAACTGTTATTAATAAAAATATAAAGGTTTACGAAGATGTTTCCGGACGGTTTTCGTAAACTTTTTCGTTTAAAATGAGAAGCTTAGCAATAGATCTTTTGAAAATTGTTCTCGCCCTGTTTGTGGTTGGGCTTCATATTCATTTTCTCAGAGATTCGTATCCAACAGTCAGCTATCTGCTTGTTAATGGGCTTTTCCGCCTGGGAGTTCCCGTTTTTCTGATTATTACCGGCTATTATTTTTCCTACGTTAATGATTTTTCTAAACTTAAAAAGTGGCTTTTCAGAATCTTTATTTTATACGCAATCTGGACGGTCATCTATATTCCGCTTTGGAAAGAAGGTGAAGCAGTTACGAATATCGTTTTTGGCTACCATCATTTATGGTATCTCAACGGAACTTTGTTTGCAGGAATTCTTCTGTTTTTTCTCAGAAATAAAAGCCCGAAACTCCTGATTTTATTGGTTTTTCTGTCTTTTATTTGTGGTTATGCAATTCAATATTTAGGAAACTCTCATTTTTTTGAAGGCAAAGCGAATGAGCTCTTCAACCGTTACCCGATGTACCGAAACTTTCTTTTCGACTGCTTCCCGTTTTTAACGATTGGTTTTCTAATTAAAAAATACGAATGGGATGTGAAGAGAAATCCTTCGCTCTGGCTGGTTTTACTATCAGTTACAGCTGTCATCGCGGAAGCCTTTGTCAATATTCAGATTCTTAAACTTTCGAAAAAAGAAAGTGTAGATCTCTTAATTTGTCTGTTGATAGCTTGTCCGGTGGTTTTTATTTACTTTAAAAACTTAAATTTTAAAACAGATTCAAAAATTCTGGCGAGTATTTCCACGGCCATTTATTTCATTCATCCGCTGCTGATGTTTTATGTTTATAAATCTGAAAATCTTTTTGTACTGCAGCATGCTGATTTCATCTTTATAAGTTCTCTTATTTTGTCGGGTTTAATTTTGGTATTTTTAAACCGAAGGCTAAAGTATCTTCTTTAATTTTATTTTGAAATCGCCATTCCATCCGGTCGCCCACCAATTTCCAGTTTTTTGATGACTTCTTGAGTTGCTAAATCAACAACTGAAATGTAATTATTGGGAGTACACGATACAAAAAGTCTGTTACTTTCATGGTCAACTAACAATCCTGCACCTTGTCCCGCATTAATTCTTTTAAGTTCTTTTCTGCTCTTGAAATCTATAAACAGCAGGTCGCCAGTTTTTACGCTGACTGCATAAACAGTTTTACCATCAAAACTGAATTTTAATCTGTGCAGTCCCAAAACTTTGGTGTCTAAATCTTGCTTAATGATCTTCTTTTCGGGATCAATGATGATGATATGCCCATCTGGTCTCACTGCCCAAAGTTCTTTTCCATTGGGCGTAACATCAAAACCTTCCACACCTTTTCCTGCAGGTATTAAAGTCTGAATCCAGTCCAGGCGTGGTTTTGCGTTCGGAGGTAAAACTCCCGTGGGCGGAACAGTTGGCTGCAACAAAACATGATCAAAAATACTTACCGTTCCGGATTCTATATTTGTGGTGTAAAAGTGTTCAGAGTCTGAAGTAACAAAGAGTAAATGTGTTACATTTTGCCCTGTTCCAATAGACCATTCAAGTTTTTCTGAACTTACGTCATACCTTCCTACAGATTTTGAACCCTGTGCAGTAAACCAAAGTTTGTTATCATTTAATGCCAAACCATGAGCGCCGTACAAAGGACGGATATCAATGTTTTGTTTCGGAACTAAATTCTTTAGATCTATAACATTTATTTCATGAGCAGCTCCATTAGATGTATTGGCTACATAAGCTTTTTCTCCGTCTTCCGATACGATAAGTTCATGTGGATCATCTCCTACCGGAATTTTTTTAATAATACTTAAATTATCATAATCCAAAACCACCATTTGATGATCTGATTTTGAAAGTGCAAGAATGTATTTGTTTTGTGCGAAGGAAAATTGAATACTGCAAAAAAGAAGTAGAAAATGGATAAACTTCATTAGTTAAAATTTAAAAATAAAAAAGAGACTTAAAAGCCTCTGTTATGATAGATTTTTTTGCATTAAGTTAAATCAATATTAATCCTGTCCGTCCATCGGAATGATTTTTCCGTTTTCATCGTATTTCAATTCCCTCACTTTTAAACTTCTTAGGTAACTTTTTCCGCCAGATAATTTACTGTCGTGATAGAAAAGATACCATTTTTTATCAATTTCAATAATGCTGTGGTGCGTCGTCCAACCCACAACCGGACTCAGAATTTCTCCCTGAAAAGTAAATGGCCCGTAAGGATTGTCGCCAATGGCATAAACCAGTTTGTGGGTTTCGCCGGTAGAGTAGGACAGGTAGTATTTGCTGTTATATTGATGAATCCAGACTCCTTCAAAAAACCGTCTGTGTTGGTCTGCCGATTTCAGCTGATTACCGTTTTCGTCGAGAATTAAAACATCTTTGGGTTCCTCAGCCAGCTCTTTCATATTGCTTTTCAGCAAAGCGATCTTTGGCAGCAAGGCATTTTCTTCCTTTTGAAGTTCAGGATAATTTTTAGAATGCTGATTATTTCTGTATTCCTGAAGCTGCCCACCTTTCAGTCCTCCAAAATAAATGAAATATTTTCCGTTGTCATTCAGAACAGTAGGATCTATGCTGTAAGTCCCGGAGATAGGATTTTTTTCTGCTTTAAAAGGACCTGTCGGACTTTTGCTGGTTGCAACTCCAATTTTAAATGCGTCATTTTTGTCTTTCGCTGGAAAATATAGATAATATTTATTCCCTTTTTTGGCAACATCGGGAGCCCAAAGTTGCTGCTTTGCCCAGGACACATCCTCGAGTTTCAATGCGATACCCTGATCTTTCGCCTTGTGATTAACATCGTTCAAAGTCAGCACATGATAATCTTTCATATTGAAATGTGCACCATTGGCAGCATCTTTGACATCAGTTTGAATATCATGGGAAGGATAGATATAGATTTTTCCGTTAAAAACGTGAACAGAAGGATCTGCAAAGTACAGGTCGTCAAGTAAATATCTCGGACTTTCCTGTGCGTAACCGATTGCACTAAATAACGTAAGGATGATAAATTTTCTCATGGATTCTATTTTTCCGCAATTGACTTTACGAAAATAGAGAAAATTTTAGTTTAGATTATAATTTACAATCACCAACCTCAAAATAAAATGCACAAAGTCTTGCTGCGCATCATTTCTGCTGATGAGTTTGTTTTTATACTCGTAGGTGCTGAAAACTTTTAATAAACTTTTATACGTGTCGTAATCTGCATCTTTAATTCTGATTTTCACGTGACCGTCTTTTCTTTTGATAAGTTGGTTATCTAAAGTTCTCACTTTAAATAAAACGTCACATGACTTCGGAACTAAACCGTAGTATCTCTCAACGATATTCACTTTGAATGCATCAAATATGATGGTGTTAAAAACTAGATTACCATTAGAATCTGGCGTGCGGAGCTGAAGTTGATAGTTCATAGTGAATTGCTACCTTTAAATTTATAAAAATTAAATAATAAATGAAGTGAAAAAAGAGACTTTGTAAAAAAGTCTCTTTTATTATCCTTTAGTTAAATAAATCTTTCACTTTATCAAAGAAAGTTTTCTCCTTCCCGGAAGGTTCTGCAACCATGTCGCCACTAGACATCTGCTTTTCAAAGAAATCTTTTTGTTCTTTGTTAAGCGTCTGAGGTGTCCATACATTGATATGAATAAACATGTCGCCCTTTCCGTAGCTGTCAATACTTGGTAAACCTTTTCCTGCCAATCTTAGGATTTTTCCGGATTGAGTTCCTGCATCAACGGTGATTTTCACTTTTCCGCCAACGGTAGGAATTTCTTTTTTAGTTCCTAAAGCAGCTTCTGCAAAAGAAACATATAATTCCTGATGAAGATTATCACCCTCTCTCTTGATTGTTTTATCTACTTCTTCCTCTACAATCACCAATAAGTCTCCAGGTATTCCGCCAAATGGTGCATCATTACCTTTTCCTCTTACATTCAGCTGGATACCGTCTCTTGCACCTGCAGGAATATTGATTGATATTTCTTCTTCGTCTTTGATTAGACCCTGTGCATTGGCACCTGCAGGAATTTTATCGGCAACTTTACCGATTCCCTGACAAGTTCCACAGGTAGTCTGCGTCTGCATCTGTCCGAACATTGTGTTCATCACCTTCATCTGAACTCCAGCTCCGTTACACGTAGGACAGGTTTTTGAAGTGGCGCCTTCTGCCATCTTCATTTTTTTTACTTTAAGAGTTTTTTGGGTTCCGTTCACCATCTCTTCAAGATTCAGCTTGATTCTGATTCGTAAATTAGAACCTTTCACCTGTTGACGGCCACCTCCGCCGCCACCGAATCCGCCAAAACCTCCGCCACCGAAAATGTCTCCGAACTGACTGAAGATGTCTTCCATATTCATTCCGCCACCGAAGCCGCTGCCACCGTAACCGCCTGCCCCGCCAACACCGGCGTGACCGTATTGATCGTAGCGTGCCTTTTTGTTATCGTCGCTTAAAACTTCGTACGCTTCTGCAGCTTCTTTAAATTTCTCTTCAGCATCTTTATCTCCCGGATTTTTGTCTGGGTGATATTTGATCGCCATTTTTCGGTATGCTTTTTTTATTTCGTCGGCACTCGCAGATTTGCTGACCTCAAGAACCTCGTAATAATCTCTCTTTGACATATTTTTATAAGTAATGAGCAATGGGTAATAAGCAATTATCAATTACTTATTACCCATTGCTGATAATTAATTTCCTGTTACAACTTTTGCAAAACGGATCACTTTGTCACCTAAAGTATATCCGGTTTCGATCACATCTACAATTTTACCTTTCAAATCCTCAGAAGGAGAAGGAATCTGAGTAATTGCTTCGTGATAATCTACGTTGAAAATATCACCCGCTCTCACTTCCATAATTTTCAATCCTTTCTCAGTTAATTTATTTTTAAACTTGTTATAAATCAACTCAACTCCCTGAAGGTCTGCTTCGTTACCGTTTTTTGCAATTTCTTTTAAAGCTCTTTCGAAATCATCTAAAACACCCAACATAGAAACCATCATTTCCTGGTTGGCATAAGTGAAGAATTCCATCTTCTCTTTTGACGTTCTTTTTTTATAGTTTTCAAACTCTGCGTACAATCTGATGTAACGGTCTTTTTCTTCTGCCAAAAGTTCTTCTGCAGTAGGCGTTTCTGTCACATTTTCTTCTGTAGGCGTTTCTGTCTGAGGATTGATTTCTTCCTGATTATTGATATTTTCTTCGTTGATATCCTGATTTTCCATGTTTCAATAACTTTTTATACTCCATGTTTGTCAAAGATTTTGCCAAAGAAAAAATCAGGACATTTAGGCAGATTTGTAAATTGTCCCATATTGTAATGATGACCGAGGTCCTAGCCCCGATTGCAGTGGAAATCCTTTTTTGAAAAAAAAGATTGTAGCGGAAAGCGGGAAAAAGCTCCTAAAAAAATGATGAAAAAGTTAGTTGTAATCCATCGAGTCTTCTACCTTGATAATCAAATTATTCACCAAAAAATGTCTGATACAAAAGATATAAGTTTAAAACAATAATGATTGCTGTGATTATCCAGACACAGATTTTAAGAAATGATTTGTTTACAAATTCGCCCATTTTTGCTTTGTCGTTGGTAAACATAACGAGTGGAACTACTGCAAAACTCAGCTGCATTGATAAGATTACCTGACTTAAAACCAAAAGGTCTGTGGTGCCCTTTTCTCCATAAATGATTGTCACAATTAAAGCGGGGATTACGGCAATTAATCTCGTAATCAAACGTCGCAGCCACGGCTTTAATCTGATGTTTAAAAAGCCTTCCATCACGATTTGTCCGGCAAGCGTTCCGGTAAGTGTGGAGTTTTGCCCGGAAGCTAAAAGTGCGATTGCAAAAGCGATACTCGCCATAGAAGCACCCAAAATTGGAGTCAGCATTTTATAGGCATCGTGAATATCTGCGATGTGCTGATTTCCTGTTGTGTGAAAAGTTGCTGCAGCTAAAATTAAAATGGCAGCATTAATGAAAAACGCCAGTAGCAGAGATACTGTGCTGTCTATAGTTGCGTATTTGATAGCCTCTTTCTTGCCTTCTTTGTCGCGTGTATAATCTCTTGTCTGAACAATACTGCTGTGAAGATATAAATTGTGAGGCATGACTGTGGCTCCCAAAATTCCGATACCGATGTAGAGCATGGCAGGGTTGGTGATAATTTCTTTCTGCGGAATTAAGCCTCCCAAAATAGCATTGATTTCCGGTTTTGAAATAATAATTTCGTAGCCAAAGCACACCAATATGATAAACATGAGGCCTGCGACAATACTTTCTATCCATCTGAAACCTTTTGCCTGAAGCAACAGGATAATTAAAACATCAATTGTGGTGATCACAATTCCCCAGGTTAAAGGAATGCCGAACAGTAAATTTAAAGCAATTGCAGAACCGATGACCTCCGCCAGATCACAGGCGGCAATGGCAATTTCACAAAATACCCAAAGTATAAAATTGGTTGTAGGTTTGAAGTGGTCTCTACAGGCCTGGGCTAAATCTCTTTCTGCAACAACTCCCAGTTTCACAGATAAATGTTGCAGAACCATCGCAAATATATTTGATATCAGAACAACGGAAAGCAGCGTGTAGCCAAACTGTGAACCTCCGGCAATATCGGTCGCCCAGTTTCCGGGATCCATATAACCTACGGCTACCATTAGTCCGGGACCGGCAAAGGCAAGATATTTCCGCCAGAAACCTGAACCTTTCGGGATGGAAATTGAGGAGAATACCTCTGGTAATGAGTGTGATGTTTTATCTTTTCGCCAGGCGTTTTTCATACTGAAGTTTCATTTGTTAGAAATGACTAACAAATTTAATTAAATAAATGAAATGGAGGTGATGTTCACATAAAAAATCCCGAAAATATTCCTTCGGGATTTAACTTACTATTTAAAAGTAAGATTATTTTGTAAATCTTACAGCCATTTTTCTGTCAGCAGCTCTTTCTGCGTCTGATGCAGCTGCATCTACAGTTGCAAATTTACTTCCGTAACCGTCGGCTCCGGTAACCTGTGCACCAACTCCCTGTTTAGCCAACCAGTCTTTAATATAGGTTGCTCTATCACCAGAAAGTTTTACGTTAGCAGCCTCGTTACCAACCTTGTCAGTATATCCGCCAATTTTGATTTTAGCGTCCGGATATGCTTTTAAAATAGCTACTAAATTTTCCAACTGACCTTGGGATCCTGCTTCCAGTTCACTTGCGCTACCCATTTTGAAGTTTACATGGTCGAAGTTATACCAGTTGTCTTTTAAAGCAGCGTCATCAGCTGCACTTGTGTAAGATCCGCTTTTCAGAAAAGTAATCATGTTGTCTTCCATTCCTCCTCTGTAACCTTTTAATGCTGTACCGTTCAGATCAATGTCTTCGTCTACTTTTGTAGTGGTCATTGTGGTTGCGGTATCATTCTGCATTGTTGATGAATCTGTTGTGGTATTTAGAGAATCACCGGCTACAGTTGTGGTTGTTGTAGTTTCTTTTTTCTCACACTGCTTCCACAAAAAGTACGATGCGGCAATCAGTAATAATAAAGGTAAAAGCCATTTCCAAATCGATCCGCCGTCAGAAGTTGTCGTAGGTCGGTCCGGAAAAGTTCCGCCGTCTGCAACACTTTTTGTAACTTCAACTTTCGGCTCTTCGTTTGAAACAGGAGTCGGCGTAGGAGTCGGTGTTGAAACCGGAGAAGTTTTAATAGCATCATTATCATTGTCAAATTTGTAACCTTTAGCCCAGTCACCAACATTTAAAGATGCTAATGATAAACCTGCAGGCAATAATGATGAAACAATACCTTTCTGGTCGTTTAGCAAACTGGAAATGCCTGCCTGATCAAGATTGTTGTCTGCTGCATATTTTCCTACAGAACCAATAGTTGCACCTGTCACCAGATTAAGCAATGAAGAAGATGAATTATTGCTGATTCCTGCGTATGTTGCTATAGAATTGACCAAGCCACTCAATTTGTCACCAAAAATTGATGCCAACAAGCCCTGTACCCATGTGTTGTCTGAAGCCACTCCCATTAGATTTCCCAAAACTCCCTGAGACGGTGCCGTGGTAATTGCATCTAACACTGCAGGGTTGTCTGAATTGTTTGCCAATCCGCCTACAACTGCAGGTAATAATCCTCCGATAGCTTTTGAAATACCGGATTCACTTTCGCCCAATTGCGATGCAGCCTGCGTTACCAGTGCGGAACCAAGCTGACCTTTAATTAAATCGATGATGTTTAATGACATAATATATTATTTGAGATTAATGTATTATAAAATTAAACAAAAATCTATCCAAATCATGATTTCAAAAAAAAATCTTTAAAAACCGCATGGATTTTTAAAGATTCGGTAATTGTATGTTGTTGACTTTTAGTAAGCTTTCGCGTACAGAACTCTTCTTTTTGAAGGTTTTCCTGAAATCATAGAAACACCTTCTTCAATATCATCATCCAAAGGAATACATCTGATCGTTGCCTTGGTTTCTTCTTTAATCTGCGCTTCTTCTTCGTCAGTTCCGTCCCAGTGAGCATAGATGAAACCACCTTTTTCTTCCAAAACTTTTTTAAACTCCTCATAAGAATCAACTTTTGTAATGTTGTCTTTTCTGAAGTCAAAAGCTTTGGTGTACATATCCAGCTGAATGGTTTTTAAAAGATCTTCAATATAAGAATCTAAACCTTCCAACGGACGGGTTTCTTTGGTAAGGGTATCTCTTCTTGCAATTTCAACAGATTTATTTTCCAAATCTCTCTGTCCCATTGCTATTCTTAAAGGCACACCTTTCAATTCGTACTCAGCAAATTTCCAACCCGGTTTGTTTTGAGTGTCATCATCAAACTTCACTGAAATTCCTTTTAACTTTAATTTATTCTGAATTTCCAAAGCAACCTCACTGATTTGGTTTAACTGCTCTTCTCCTTTGAAAATAGGAACAATAACTACCTGAATCGGCGCCAGTGTTGGAGGTAAAACCAAACCGAAGTCATCAGAATGCGTCATAATCAAAGCTCCCATCAAACGTGTGGAAGTTCCCCAAGAGGTTGCCCACGCGTGTTCTATTTTTCCTTCTTTATTGGTGAATTTTACGTCAAATGCTTTTGCGAAATTCTGTCCCAGGAAGTGAGAAGTTCCAGCCTGAAGAGCCTTACCATCCTGCATTAATGCTTCAATACAATAAGTGTCGTCAGCGCCGGCAAATCTTTCAGAAGGAGTTTTCACACCCATTACTACCGGCATTGCCATAAATTTTTCTGCAAAATCTGAATAAACATTATTCATTTTTTCAGCCTCTTCCAATGCTTCATCTTTTGTTGCGTGAGCAGTGTGACCTTCCTGCCACAAAAATTCAGAAGTTCTTAAAAATAAACGCGTTCTCATTTCCCAACGAACAACATTTGCCCACTGATTGATTAAAATTGGTAAATCTCTGTAAGACTGAATCCAACCTTTATAGGTATTCCAGATAATAGCTTCAGAAGTTGGACGAACAATAAGTTCTTCCTCTAATTTTGCTTCAGGATCAACGATCAGTTTTCCTGGGTTATCAGGATCGTTTTTCAGACGGTAATGAGTAACAATTGCACATTCTTTGGCAAAACCTTCAGCATTTTTTTCTTCAGCCTCAAATAAACTTTTGGGAACGAACAGCGGGAAGTAAGCGTTAACGTGACCTGTTTCTTTAAATCTTTTGTCCATTTCGTCACGCATTTTCTCCCAGATCGCGTATCCATATGGTTTGATAACCATAGATCCCCGTACTCCGGAATTTTCAGCTAAATCTGCTTTTACAACCAATTCATTATACCATTTGCTGTAATCTTCGCTTCTTGAGGTTAATTTTGCCATTAATTTTATTTTAATATTTTAACTTTTCTCTTTTATTGTAATCTAAAAATAAAAATCTATTTTTGATAGATATTTGTTACCAATGATTTGGTATATTTTTGGTACAGATTGCAAATATAATTTAAATTAAAAATTTTTACATTATCATGAAAAGAAATATACATAAAAATTTACTTGGCATGCTGAAATCTAAAGGGGTTCTGGCTATCTCAAGTGGTTTGCTATTAATGTCTTGCGGTGCTCAGGTAGGAGGTTATAGTGAAACAGACGGAGTATATTATGATCCCAATAAAGATACACTACCGGAAGGGGTTATTATTAACGGAGATCAGGGAAACAGGGTAGGAGATTATTATGAATACTATCCTGAATCTAACATTGTAGAAAACGCTCAAATCAATTCATCACAATACGACAACAGATATGACAGCTGGAGTAATGCCAATTATGGTAATGCTACAGATTCTGACTGGGGTAATTTCGCAGGTAATGAGACCAATATCTACGACAACTCTTGGGGTTGGGGTATGGGATGGGGCTCACCTTGGGGAATGTATGGCGGTTACGGCTCTTACTGGGGAATGGGATCTGGCTGGGGCATGGGAATGTCATTTGGCTGGGGAAATTCTTGGGGCTGGGGCGGTTACAACCCTTACTGGGGTATGGGATGGAACTCTCCTTACTGGGGCATGTATAATCCTTACTGGGGAGGATACGGTTACGGAAACTGGGGATATGGCGGTTACTACGGTAATAATTTTTACAGACCAACCTACAGAAGAAGTGGAGCTAATGGTGGCGGATTCAAAAATACACCAAGCATTAGTGGTAGATATAATGGAAACAGCTCTGGTTTCAGAAATGGCAACAGTGGCTCAGGGTTGAGAAACAGCCAGGGAGTCAGAAATGGCAACGGCGGTTTCAGACAGGGTGCTACCAATGGTGGTTTCAGACAAGGAACAATGAACGGCGGATTTAGAAATCAGTCAGGAACGAGAAATCCTAATTATCAGCCAAGACCAAACTACAATACAAGACCAAATTATAACCAGCAGCAATCTCAGCCTAGATACAGAAATGACAGCGGAACGAGACCTAGCGACAACGGTGGTTTCAGATCAGGAGGATTCAACTCTGGCAACAGCGGAGGTGGCGGATTCAGATCAGGAGGTTCTTCTGGCGGCGGCGGAATGAGATCAGGCGGCGGAGGCGGCGGTTTCCGTGGTGGTAGATAATTTTTAAAACTCAATAACTATTAATAAAATAATGTTAAAAAAATCTTTAGTCATAATGAGTATTTCTGCAGCATTTTTTGTGCAGGCTCAGGATATTTCAGTGATCAGAAACTCTATTGATGTATACTCAAATACACCAATGGTTGGTTCGTCTAAATTTAATGCAATGGTGGGTTCCAATGGAGCCCTTGGTGGAGACGCCACTTCACTGATGACCAACCCGGCAGGTATTGGAGTTGCGATTGCAGGAGATATCTCAGGAACATTATCAATAACAAATAATAAGAACACCGCTTCACTGGCGGGTTCTTCTATTTACTACAATATCAATAAGGTAAATATCGGAAATGTAAATGGGGTGGCAACCTTTCAGTTAATGACCGAAACACCTTGGAAGTTTATCAACGTAGCAGCCAATATTTCCACTACTTCGATAGAGGATTATATCGAGACACCAGGTAACTCAAATGTTTCTATTGCAAAAAATCTTGTTGATCAGGACGGAAATAATGTGGTTGGAAATATGTCTTATTTAGGTCACGCCTATAACAGATATGGTACTCAGACTAAATTTAATGTAGGGGTTGGTGCAAATTACAATAACGCTTTGTATTTCGGAGCAAGTTTGAATATGCATGGTGTCGATATGGAACAGTATGACAGTGCAGTTTTCGGCTTAGATTTAGATAATTCTGTGACGACATTCGACAAGCAATACACTCCATACTCTGAGAAATCGAGTGGTATTTCCGGTACTTTGGGGGTAATTGGTAAGGTAAATAACCAGTTAAGATTGGGTGCTTCAATTGAAACTCCGACTTGGTGGTCTATCGACAGAGCGTACAGAGATTATTATGATGGTGGAGACGGAATTTACTATGATAATTTTGTTGAAGACAGAACCTTCAGATCTCCAATGAAAGCGACTTTGAGTGGAGCTTTTGTACCGAACAAAAATTTTGCAATCAATGTTGACTATACTTTAGGATTAACAAAGCCTAGGTATAAAGTGCAGGGTGTTGCTGAATCGGAACTGAATACTTTTTTCAGTGATAATTACAAAAACTTGTCTGAAATAAAAGTCGGTGCGGAATACAGAATCAAAGCCTTCAGATTAAGAGGAGGTTATTCTTACGCATCAAGTCCGTTTGATTCTACTACAATCAATGCTTTTTCAAATAACGGAACTGTTGCTAACACTAACTACAGCAACTTTATTTTGGGAGACAGAAATACAATTGGTGCAGGTATAGGATACGATTTCGGTAAATTTTTCATTGATGCAGCATATCAGAACATCACTTCTGAATACAAAAATCCGTTTTTGGCAGGATATGAATTTGATAATTACAACACAGGATATTACTCAGGTGATTTCGATGTTACCACTCCAAATTCTGTAGTATCAGATGTGAAAAATGTAAGAAACAATTTCTTCGTTACTATAGGTTGGAAATTCTAGTCAAAAATTTTAATTAAATATAAAAGGCTTCGAAATGTTTCGAAGCCTTTCTTTTTTGTTTGAATAAACTATTTGTTTTTCAGAATTAGCTATTCAGGCAAAATAATTTTTTTCTAAAATGTGGAATTTTTAAATTCCGTGAAGGGAGAAAATTTGAAGTGGAATTTTGTGCCTAGTGTTCTTAAGTTATCTCATTTAATGATGATGACCGTGCGGATGAGAATGGAATAAATGCATTAGCAATGCAAGAGAAACTCCCAAAATGACCAGTCCAATTTTAGACCAGTTGATGTTGTGATTTTTGTTACTCTCAAAAATAATCACCGACGAAATGTGAAGAAAAATACCACCGACAATTGCCAAGAAGTATGGCTGCCATTCAGGATTGAAATAATTTCCTAGTAACATTCCCATCGGGGAAGCTAAAGCGAAAAGGGCAACAATCAGTAAAGACGGATATGATGCCTTTGAACCTGAGCGGTTAAACAGAAATGCTCCTAAAATAAATGAAATCGGGAGATTATGGAATAAAATTCCAAGTAAGTATGGTGACAGAGGATTCGTTTCATTAGCTAAAGGAATTCCTTCTATAAAAGCATGAATGAAAAGACCGACCATCAGGGCGACAGGTAAAATATTGCTGCTCTCATTGTGATGATGAAAATGTCCATGCTCAAAACCTTTGGTTAACGCTTCAAGAATCATTTGAAGTAAAACTCCGCCAATCACAAAGATTCCCAGATTTTCGCTTACATCAGAATTGTAAACCTGTGGGAAAACTTCATTCAGGCAGATGGTAATCAAAAAACCTGCGCTAAGAATCAGGAGATTTTTGGCAAACTGTTCTTTTTTACCGAATAGTTTTCCTAGAAAAACGCCGGCAATTACGCTTAAAATTAATAATATTATAATCATTTTAGTTAAATGGTAATAGTAAATAATAAAGGAGAATCAATGCATTCAAACTGTACAGGCTATATTGATTGATGGCTGTATATATATTTAAAAATGTTTTTCAGAAAACTTAAAACAGTTCCTATAATTAATAATAGTCCAGAAATTACAAATGGCAACAGAGGTGTATGACTGTCTGTAAATCCAAAGTTAAGTCCAGAAAATCTAGAACTCAGAGTCATAATAGTGAAAATCATATAAATATTCACGGATCTGATTTACTTTTTCTTAAACAGATTGATGCAACGTGGTGAAACTTCCTTTTCAAAATCATGCAGCTGATAGTCACCCCAAATTTTTATTCTTTCAAAACCACATGCTGAAGCATAGTTTTCGATGGTTTCTAAAGTATGAAGTTTTACTTTTTCGAAAAAATGTTTTGGTTCCCCATTAATCTCAAAGCGAATGTCTTTAATGATGTGTCTGCCTTCGATTTTTTTAGAGATATGAAAATCTATCCCTTCTCTACTGACAGTTGTTTCCGGAACTAAATTTTTGGTTACATATTCTTCATTCAGATAATCTAAAACCAAAAATCCTTCAGGTTTTAAAGCGTTGTAAACTGATTTGAAAACATTTCGGTCATCCTTTTCGTTATCAAAATATCCAAAACTGGTAAAGAGATTGAAAACTGCATCTACAGGCTGAGAATCAATGGGATTTCTCATATCATGAACTTTGAAAGTCAGACTTTCATTCTCAAACTGCTTATCGAAGTCGATACTTTGCTGAGAAAGGTCAAGGCCAAGTACATTATAACCCAATTTATTCAGGAAAACTGAATGTCTTCCTTTTCCGCAGGCTAGGTCTATTATTTTTGAAGATTGAGGCAGCTGAAGCTCCTGAGTGAGTTTTGTGATGAAGTTTTCTGCTTCCGTATAGTCTCTGTTACTGTAAAGCAAATGATAATAAGGCGTATCAAACCAAGATTCAAACCATTCCATAATGCAAAAATAACTAAATTTGCGGTGTTAAAAGAAATGTATTTTAAATATTCAGGTATTGAGACATTCAATTCTGTGATGAAATTAAATGTTAATTCATTGTTTTTTAAATAGTTAAATCTTTTAATAATTACTTATGGATACAGAAAATATTAAAATTCAGATAAAAACATTCTTCGGATTAGAAACTGTTTTGGGCGAAGAAATCAAAAAACTCGGTGGAAGGAACGTGGAACTGAAAAATCGTGCAGTCAATTGTGAAGGAGACTTAGGTTTCCTTTATAAAATCAATTATGCAGCGAGAACAGCTTTGAAAATTTTGGTTCCGATCGATGAATTTAAAGCCTACAACGAAACGAAATACTACGACAGACTTTTCAAATTTGAATGGGATGAGTTTATGGATGTGAACCAGACTTTTGCTATAGATTCTACAGTGAATTCTGAAAGGTTCAGCCATTCTCAGTTCATGACTTTTAAAATGAAAGATGCGATTGTAGATTATTTCCAAAATAAGTATGGAAGAAGACCAAGCATTGAAACAAAGTCACCTGATATTAAATTCCACCTTCATATTGATAGGGAATTGGTAACGATTTCTCTGGATTCTTCAGGTGATGCTTTATTTAAAAGAGGTTACAGAAGAGAGCAGGGGGAAGCACCTATCAATGAAGTTTTGGCAAGTGGAATGTTGCAGTTGGCAGGTTGGGACGGCAAAGGAAATTTCCTTGACCCTATGTGTGGTTCCGGTACCTTGTTGATTGAAGCTGCAATGATTGCAATGGATCTGCCGGCACAGCTTTACAGAAGAAGATTTGCCTTCCAAAACTGGAAAAATTATGATGATGATTTGTTTGCTACCATCAAGCAGCATCGTGTAGACCGAATCAGAGAATTTCACGGTAAAATTGTTGGGTATGATATTGACGGAAGAATGCTGGATGCAGCAAGAACCAATGTAGAATCTGCAGAAATGGAAGACGTTATTGAAGTAAGAAGAGAAAATTTCTTTGATACTAAGAAAGATCTTTTCCCGCTGTTGATGGTTTTCAACCCGCCATATGATGAGAGAATCTCGATCAATGATGACGACTTTTACAAGAAAATTGGTGATACTTTTAAAACAAGCTATCCCAATACTTTGGCTTGGCTGATCTCGTCAGACCTGGATGCTCCAAAGAAAATTGGATTAAGACCTTCAAGAAAAATCAAATTGTTCAACGGGAAGCTGGAAACGAGATTTTTACAATACGAAATGTATGAAGGGACTAAGAAGTTGCATAAACTGGAGAATAAAGAAGAATAGATTATGCCTTTTGACTTTTTTGACGGCCTAGGATTTATTGGTGATCTGTTGAATTTCTTAGGAAGTACTTCAGATTCAGAATCTTTAGGTGACAAAGAAAAGTCACAGAAAAAATCAAAATATATTGTAGAATGGTGGAGCGGAAGTTTACTTCTGTTGTCAGCCATTCTATTTTTTTTTGTTTTTAAAGATCCCTTACCAACAGAAAATTATTTGCAAACTTTGGTTGTTTGTTCAATTATAGGATTTGTAATTTCTTTTGTTGTTTTTTTTGCTCTTTATCATTTCGGACTTTATTATTTTAAGAGTATTTTTAAACTGCTTTTGTTTAGCGGTTCAGTAATTTTATTTTCTGTTGCTGTGGTGTTTCTGATTTATTTTAAATCGGGAATTTGATATCATAAAATAAGTAATCAATCATTTTACGTTCAGAAAATGATTAATACAGATTAAAAAATGAAATGTATCGTTCGGAAAATGATCTGACAGTATCGGAATATCATTTGTGAGGTTACGAATATCATCTTGATGCCTAGGGAAACCATTTTTACATTACGGAAAGTGATTTTTCAAACGTTTCAAAGTAGTCCGCTAAAACACAATCATTATCACTGTGCAGAAATTCAGGTTTTTATATTTTAATTAACGATAAACAGTTTGTAAGTTCATTCACGAATAATTAATTTTGAAAAAATTTCCATTTGAACCCAACCATTTCCATTGTTGTCGCCATTTTTAACCGAAAAGACGAGCTTTTCGAGCTGCTCAACTCTTTAAGCTTTCAAGCGGATAAGGCTTTTGAAATCATTATCGTTGATGATGGCTCTCTTGTAGATCTGAAACCTACCATTCAAAGTTTTGAAGGGATTTTAGAGATTAAATATTTCAGAAAAGACAATTCGGGTCCAGGTTTGTCGAGAAATTACGGTTCAAAAAGAGCTTCGAATGAATGGCTTGTTTTTGTAGACAGCGATGTGATTGTAGAGAAAGATTATATTGAAAATATTAAAAAAGATATTCTCACAATTCCTTGTGATGCTTTTGGTGGCGCAGACAAGGCGCATAAAGGTTTTAATCTGATGCAGAAAGCGATTTCTTATTCCATGACTTCCGTTTTTACAACAGGCGGAATCAGAGGGAATAAAAAAGCGGTTTCAAAGTTCCAGCCCAGAAGTTTTAATATGGGCGTAAAGAAAGAAGTCTTCGAAAAAGCAGGCGGTTTTTCTGAAATGAGAATTGGAGAAGATCCGGATCTATCGATGACGCTTTGGGAAAATGGTTTCTCAACGGCGTTTTTCGATGATATTGCTGTTTATCATAAACGACGTGTAGATTTCGGGAAGTTTTCTAAACAGGTTTATCAGTTTGGCTGTGCGAGACCGATTTTAAACCAGAGGCATCCGAAATATGTGAAAATCTCTTTTGCTTTTCCTACTCTGTTTCTGCTGGGGTATATTTTAGGATTTATAGAATATTTTATTCTTGGGAGAGGAATTATTCTGGCGTTTTACGGTCTGTATACTTTTATGGTTTTAATACATGCAATGATTGTTACCAAAAACATTGCGATCGCCGGAATGGCGGTTATCTCTACTTATATTCAAATGTTTTCTTATGGGTATGGTTTCTTAAAATCATGGATTTTACTGAATGTTTTTAGAATGAAACCTGAAGAGGCGTTTCCAAAACATTTTCATAGAAATTAGTTTTTTAAAAAATTTCAAACAATTCATCACTACAGGTCAGGATGACAGTTTATTAGCCCTTATAATTTAACAGGTGAACGTTTAGTAAAATAATAAATGCTGTTGAATTTCAACAGCATTTTCTATAAGTAATCCTTTAGTTTAAACTAAGACACCATTTTTAGAAGCAATCGGTTCCGGAAGATCGTCGTGCTCGCCAATCATTTGAAGAAGATCAATTTCAATCGTTCGGCAAATCGACAGCATAGGAATGTCAAACATCAATCCGCCAAAAGGATTTTCGGAATAATCGCCGACAAGTTCCATTATAATATAGATCCAGCCTACGATGACGCAGAACGGGATACATGTCCAGATTCCCCAATCGCCCAATTTGCTGAATTCGCTTACCAATCCTAACGGTAGGAGAATAATAAAAATTACGATGAAAATAAATCCGGAGTTGGCAAACTGCCTTGGTGAAGGGAATTTTTTAATTCTTTCTGCCTGTCCCTGATAATCGTAAAAATCATTTAAACAGTTCTGAAGCTGCATCTGATCAAAATCGGTGATCACTTTTTTATTTTTTAAATAATTGAGATCTTTCGCCTGTTTCGAATTAAGATACGTTGCAAAATTTTTATAATCTTCCTGTAAGTTAAATTCTTCCTCTGACAAGTATTTAGACTGAAAAAGATGCGTTCTTACATAATCAGGAAAGCCGGCTTTCATTACACGATTTCTTCTGGTATTGATTTGTCCGAAGTGTCTTTCAAGACTTATATGTTCCCATTCAGTAGGAACTAAGAGTTGTTCTCGCAAAGTATACAGCCAGGCAATATGACGGTAAACCAGCTGTTTTTTAAAGTCTTTAATGTAATGCATTTCACCTTTTTCGGTGTCAAATGCACAGAGCATTGAAGTAAATGACCGACTCGAATTCACGATCGCTCCCCAGATTTTTCTTGCTTCCCACAAACGGTCATATGCCTGATTGCTCTTAAAACCGACGAAGAATGCAACGGCCGTACCTACCAACGTCAATGGAACCAACGGAATCGTCATCCACTGCCATTCAAAAAAGTAATAGATGGCTGCGACAAATGTACTCCACGCCGTAAGCCAAATAAGATGCAGACCTGCGAGATTAGCGATTTGTTTGTAATTAAAATATTTTGTTGTGATCATTTAGAAAAAATTATTAAACCCAAGTTAACAAAAACTGTACAAAAAAACCTCTAAATTATTTTTAGAGGTCTTATTTATTTTTTATCTGAATTAGAATTTCAGCATTTCTTCGATTTTAGCAGCTAATTTTTCAGCATTTGGAAGCATCTCTTTTTCTAAAATTAAATTAATCGGAACTGCAGGAGTATCCAGCGATCCCATCGTTTCAACCGGAGCGTCAAGATATTTGAAACAGTTCTTAGCAATACGGTGTGCGAAAGCTTCAGCAAATGAATTATTGAGTTGTTCTTCTGTTAAAACGATACATTTTCCATGTGCTTTTACTCTTTCAAAAACAAGTTCTTCATCCAAAGGAATGATGGTTCTCAAATCGATTACTTCCACTTTTCCGCCGAAGTTTTTCACGGCTTCTTTTGCCCAGTAAACTCCCATTCCGTAAGTGATGACGACAACCGTGTTTCCTTTTTTAATTTCATTTTCGTCAGCTTCGATAACGATTTTTCCTTTTCCAAAAGGTAAAATATAATCTTCAGCCGGCTCGATGGTTTTTGCATCTTCAGTTCCCGGAACTTTGCTCCAGTAAAGACCTTTGTGCTCCAGCATCACAACCGGATTTGGGTCGTAATAAGCTGCTTTCAGTAAGCCTTTAAAATCGGCTGCGTTGCTTGGATAAGCGATTTTTATTCCTTTAATATTCGCTAAAATACTTTCAACACTTCCGCTGTGGTAAGGTCCGCCACCGCCGTAAGCTCCAATCGGAACTCTGATAATATTGCTGACAGGAAATTTCCCGTTGCTTAAATAATTTGATTTTGAAATCTCAGTAATAAGTTGGTTAATTCCCGGATATATATAATCGGCAAACTGAACTTCAACAATCGGTTTTAAACCAACCGCACTCATTCCCGTCGTCGAACCGATGATATACGCTTCCTGAATGGCCGTGTTGAAAACTCTTTTGCTTCCGAATTTCTTTCCTAAAGTCACCGTTTCACGGAAAACTCCACCAATTCGTTCCCCAACATCCTGTCCATACAGTAAAGCTTCCGGATGCTTCCACATAATCTCCTGAATCGCGTGAATCGCTGCGTCAACCATTACGATTTTTTCGCCACCTTCAGGTTCGCGGGTTCCCACTTCATCCGTAATCGGAGTCGGTGCAAAAATATGCTGCATTACGGTTTCGGGCTTTGGATCTTCGGCTTTTTGAGCTCTTTCAAAGGCTTCCTCAGCTTCCAGTCTTGCCTTTTTCGTAATCTGCTTTAATAATTCTTCGTCTGTTCCAGATTCCAGCAACTGATTTCTCAGGATTTCTCCCGGATCTTTTGCTCTGTGCTTGATTAAATCTTCCTCGTCTCTGTAAAATTCTCTTCTCACTCCCGAAGTATGATGACCAATTAAAACGGTTTTTGCACAGACCACCAACGGTTTTCTCTTAGTTCTTACAAAGTCGACCGCTTTTTTCATTACTTCAAAACTTTGAGTAAAATCGGTTCCGTCAACTCTCATTCTTCCCAGACCTTCAAAACCTGCAACAAAATCATAGGCATCTACAGTTCTCGCTTCTTCTTTGGTCACAGAAATTCCCCATTCGTTATCCTGAACCAGGAAAATAATTGGAAGCTGGTGCAAAGCTGCAAACTGAAGTGCTTCACTCACTTCGCCCTCTGTCACAGAATTGTCTCCCAAACTGCAGACAACCACTGGATTATTTTCAAATTCCTCCAGTTTAAAATCCTCAATATATTTGATTCCCTGAGCAACTCCTGTTGTAGGAATGGTCTGCATTCCAGTAGCGGAACTTTGGTGAATCATCTTCGGCATGTTTTCGTTTCTGCTCGAAGGATGGGAATAATACGATCTTCCACCCGAAAAAGGGTCTTCGGCTTTTGCCAACAATTGAAGCATCAACTGATAAGGCTCAAAACCAATTCCCAACAAAATACTTTCGTCTCTGTAATAAGGAGAAACCCAGTCTTCTTTTTTCAACTGATAAGCCGTCGCCAACTGAATAGCTTCGTGACCTCTCGAAGTACTGTGTACGTATTTGCAAACATTTCTGTTTTCCTCATAGATATCTGCCATTGCTTTGGCAAGCATCATGTGGTTGTAAGCTTTAAGTAAAATATCCTGTGAAACTTTTTCGTGAAGTGTATTTTCCATAGAAGACAAAGATAAACATATTTTGGATTTTTGAAAATTATTGCCTAACAATTGATAGGTTGGTTGTGCTTACCTGCAAAAACTGGGAAGGAATTTTAAAACTAAAGAAGAATAATTTTAAAGGTTTGGTATAAGATAACTTCATTTTTTTTTAAATCTATTTCCAAAAAAAAGAACCCTGCCAGCGTTTAAAACGCTGGCAGGGTTGTATGATTCTGGATGGTATTGTAATGTTTTTTATTACAACTTGGTTTTATTTTTAGCAAGTGACTTTTTTAATTTTAACAATAAAGTTATCAGAAAATAGAATGTAACACCTAACAATATTGTTACAGGAATAAACCAATTTCCTAACATTTCATACTGTTGAAAATTGTTATTGGTTAAAAACCCGCCATACTGAAAGATTTCTCCCTTTTTGTAATAGAATCCTACGTGATCGGGGTAAAATATTTTTCCAAAAATCAACACTACAAATGCAAAAAGAAATAAGTACAGAATGAAAAATATAAAATAAATAATTCCGTGAGAAAAATTGAGGATGAGTGCGTGAAAGATATGAATAGGATTGAAAGTGTTTGTTGCTTGGTTTAATTTTTTTTCAGCAATTAAAGGTTTTAAAACCTCATTCGGAATACCGATTCTTCCAAGGGTATCCGTGAGTTTTTGTACTTCATTGCAATCATATTCAGTTTGACTTAAACTTTCGTAAATATGACTATTCATTTCCATCAGAATGTCAATCTGATCGTCTTTACTAAGTTTTTTTGTTGCTGCCTGAATTTGTTTAATATAATCTTCATATATTTTTTTTGCAGCAGTATCATTGAAGTGTATTTTTTTAAATTCCATTATTTAAATTAAATTAGTTAAAGTTTGTTGTAATTCATTCCACTGATTTTTCATTTCCTCAAGAGTTTTTTTTCCGGTTTCGGTAAGGAAATAATATTTTCTTGGGATTCCGGTTTTTTGCTCAACCCATTTTGATTCAAGTAGATTATCGGTTTTTAATCGATTCATTAACGGATAAAGAGTGCCTTCTGCAATTTCGATATTGGTCAGCAGTTTTATTTTCTCAATCAGTTCATAACCATAAAGTTCATTCTCCTTTAGTACAAGCAAAACAATGAATGACAAAGTTCCTTTCTTGACCTGTGACTGCCATTTCTCTAAAAATTCTTTATTCATTTTCCAAATGTAAAACAAAATACATAGTTAAACAAAGTATTTTGTATTTAATTTTGAGTGCTGTTTAAATATTACAGATGTTAGTAAATCACCGAAGATTCCCAAACCCGAAATTGTGAAAAAAACCAAAATTTACACTAACTTTACATTCTTTTTTAAATAAAAGTCAGACAGAATTTATGTATTTAGTTTTTGACACAGAAACCACAGGTTTACCAAAAAATTTCAACGCACCGCTTTCAGATTCAGACAACTGGCCAAGAATGGTTCAGATTGCATGGCAGTTGCATGATGATAACGGGCAGTTAATTGAAAACCAGGATTATATAATTAAACCGGAAGGTTACGATATCCCATTTAATGCGGCAAGAATTCACGGAATTACCACAAAGATTGCCAATGAAGAAGGTCGTGATCTGCAGGAAATATTAGAGGAATTTTCAAAAGTTTTAGAAAGGGTACGGGTTGTTTCCGGACACAATGTAGAGTTTGATTACAACATTGTCGGGGCAGAATTTTTCAGAAAAAATATTCAGGATAATCTTCAGGAAAAGCCAAAAGCAGATACCATGATTCTGGGAACAGATTATTGTCAGCTTGGCGGTGGTAGAGGAGGTAGATATAAATCTCCGAAACTGGAAGAGTTATATGAAAAATTATACGGTCATAAATTTGATGAAGCGCACAACGCTGCAGCCGACGTGAATGCTACAGCTCAGGTTTTTTTCGAAATGATGCGTATCGGAATTATTCCGGCTGAGGTATTAAAAACTTCGGAAGATCAGTTAGCGTATTTTAAAACTTTACATCCGAATCCGATCAAACCTTTTGGAATCATTATCAGAAGGCAGGTTGCAGATTTCAACAACAAGAAAAAGCAGTCTGATGTCGGAAGTATTGACGATATCGATTTAGGAAGATATTTTAATTTTGATAACAAAAGTGTTTTCTCAACACTGACAGCGACTTCCAGCATTAATGATTTAATAAAAAAAGCAACAGACGAAAATTTTCCTGCGGTCGGTATGGTCGATTTGGGGAATATGATGGGCGCTTTTAAATTTGTTTCTGCTGTTGAATCTACCAATTCAGACCGATCAAAAAAACATAAAGAATTTTTAGCCAAAAAGCAGGAAGCTGAAGAGAACGGAACGGAGTTTAATGAAACGGAACCTGTTTCTGAACCTTTAATTCCTGTTGTAGGATGTGAATTTTATATTTCCGACCGTTACGAACAGAAGCAGTTTACCAAAGATGATCCCGACAGAAGAACGCAGGTGGTTTTGCTGGCAAAAGATTTTAATGGGTATAAAAATTTAGCTAAACTTTCCAGTATTGGTTTCCTGAAAGGATTTTATTTCGGTGTTCCAAGGATCAGCCGTGAAGTGATTGCTGAATATAAAGAAGGATTAATCGCTCTGACTTCCGGGATTAACGGAGATATTCCTGATGCTATTTTAAATACGGGAGAACAGAAAGGTGAGGAGCTTTTCAAGTGGTGGAAAGAAACTTTCGAAGATGATTTTTATGTTCAGATTCAGAATCACAAACTGCCTGAAGAAGAGCATTTGAATGATGTTTTATTGCATTTTGCGGATAAATATAACGTTAAAATTTTAGCACAAAATCAAACCTACTATACCAATAAAGACGACTCCAATATTCAGGATATTGTAAGCTGTATTAAAGACGGTGAAAAACTTACAACGCCAGTCGGAAAAGGTTTTGGGAAGCGAAGAGGATTGGCTGCGGGAGAATATTACATTAAAAATTCACACGAAATCAAGGAAGCTTTTCTGAATTACCCTGATGCATTTGACGCGTACGAAGAATTTACAGGAAAATTCAGTCCCTACACTTTAAAAAGAGATGTTCTCTTGCCTAAATTTGATATTCCTGAAGAATTCCTACATGCTGAAGATGATGTTGATGGCGGAAAGCGTGGGGAGATGGCTTATCTGACCTACTTAACCTACGAGGGCGCGAAAAAAAGATATACAGAAACAGGAATTACTGATGAGATAAAAGAAAGGCTGGACTTCGAACTTGAAGTAGTTGCCAACACAGGGTATCCCGGTTACTTTTTGATCGTGCAGGATTTCTGTAATGAAGCACGGAAAATGGGTGTTTGGGTTGGTCCGGGCCGTGGTTCTGCAGCAGGTTCTGTTGTGGCTTACTGCACCGGAATTACCAATGTGGATCCCATTAAATATGATTTGCTATTTGAGAGATTCCTGAATCCGGAAAGGATTTCCATGCCCGATATTGACATCGATTTTGATGATGAAGGACGTGATAAAATTATTAAGTGGGTTGTAGAAAAATACGGTAAAAATCAGGTTGCACAAATTATCACTTACTCCGTTTTGGGTGGGAAATCGGCAATTAAAGATGCGGGAAGAGTTTTAGATTTACCCATTCCTGATACCAATAATATTGCAAAATTAATTCCGCCAAGTCCGGGGATGAATATTGCAAAGGCCTTATCGAAATATGATAAGCTTAAACCTGAAGAGCAGCAGCTGGTTGACGAAATGAAGTATGTGCTCAATACACCTGATGATGCGCGTCACGGGGTTTTGGCAAGTGCAAAAAAAATGGAGGGTTGCATCCGAAATACAGGAATCCATGCTTGTGGAGTGATTATCACGCCGGAAGATGTGAGTAATCTGGTTCCGGTCACGATTGCTGCGAAAGATGCCGATATTTTGGTTTCTCAGTTCGATAACTCGGTTGCGGAAAGTGCAGGACTTTTGAAGATGGACTTTTTGGGTCTGCGGACGCTGACAATCATTAAAGATGCATTAAAATTAGTAAAGCAGAGATATAACGTTGATATTAATCCGGATGAAATTCCTCTGGATGATGCCAAAACTTATCAGCTGTTTAAAGAGGGTAGAACGGTAGGGATCTTCCAGTATGAAAGTCCTGGAATGCAGAAATATATGCGTGAGCTGAAACCGACGGTTTTTGCCGATTTGATTGCCATGAACGCTTTGTACAGACCTGGACCTATTAAATATATTCCAAATTTCATTAATAGAAAACACGGAATTGAAGAAATTATTTATGATTTACCCGAAACTGAAGAATACCTGAAGGAAACCTACGGAATTACCGTATATCAGGAGCAGGTAATGCTTCTGTCTCAGAAATTAGCCAATTTCACTAAAGGTGAAGCGGATACGTTGAGAAAAGCGATGGGTAAAAAGCAGATTGAAGTTCTGAATAAAATGTACCCTAAATTTATAGAAGGAGGCAAAAAAAATAATCTGGATGAAGGCCCATTGGAAAAAATATGGAATGACTGGAAAGCCTTTGCAGAGTACGCATTCAACAAATCTCACTCGACCTGTTATGCCCTAATCGCATACCAAACAGCTTATCTGAAAGCCAATTATCCTGCAGAATATATGGCGAGTGTAATGAGTAACAACATTAACAATACAGACTCTATAACGATGTTTATGGAGGATTGCAAAAGTATCGGCGTTGATGTTTTGGGACCGGATGTCAATGAATCTCATTATAAATTTTCGGTAAATGAAAAAGGCCAGATTCGTTTTGGTCTTGGTGCAATAAAAGGGATTGGTGAAGGACCAAGTGAAGGAATTACCAAGGAAAGAGCCAACGGAAGATTTAAAAATATCTATGATTTTTTTGAAAGAATTCTGCCGTCTCAAATGAATAAGCGAGTAGCGGAAAGTTTAGTTCTTGCCGGTGCCTTTGACGAATTCAGTATGTATCACAGAGGTCAGTATTTTGATATTGACATGGCGGGAAGAACCAATTTGGAGCGACTTATCAGATACGGACAGAGTTTTCAGGAAAGCAAAAATGAAATGGAAAATTCTCTGTTTGCAGATTTTGCCGACGAGGTTCAGATTGAACAGCCTAAATTGCTTCCATGTCCTGAATGGCCCAACATGCACAAATTGAATAAAGAAAAAGAAATCATAGGATTTTATCTTTCTGCGCATCCACTTGACGAATTTAAGTATCATTATCAGTTTATGCAGGGTCGACTTTCTAAAAAAGCAGTTTTAGAAAAAGAAGACGAGGTGAAAGTCGTTATTGATGAAGTTCCTATTTTGGAAACAGATGATAAAGATGAAGCAGTGGATATTACTGAAATCATTTCTGATGATATTGTCGCAGGAGAAGAGGAGATTATAGAAGAAGCAGCGAAAAAAGCCGAACCTAAAGGTAATTTTGGATTTTTAAATCTTGATGAGGTTGACGCTTACAAAGAGCAGGCTTTTGCTAATAAACCAGCAGAATTATTTGAAGAAAAAAAGAAAGACTGGAAAACACTGCAGAAAGAGAGAGAAAATGGCGGCAGTGGAAAAGAATATACTGTGGCAGGTTTGATTACCGAGTATGTTGTAAAAGATGGTTTTAAAAGTGGCGAAAAGGTTGCATTTTTAACTTTAGAAGATTATTCCGGTTCGTATTCTTTCAGGTTGGGAGATCGCGATTATATGCGTTTGAAAGAAAAACTTGAAGTACAGCGATTTGTGATTTTAAAAATCAAATATGCTCAGGTAAAAGATGGGAGAGTTTTTGTGAATGTCATAGACGTCATCGAACTTCAGGAAGCATTTGAAAAGTACGCAAAAAGTATTTCACTGGTTATGGATGTTATGGATTTCAGGAGAGAAGATTTAGAGTTTTTCAGAAATGTTCTTGATCACAATAAAGGAAATCAAAAATTTAAAATTTTCATTAAAAATTCTGAAGAGAATTCTGATATGGAACTCCAGTCGATGAGGTATTCTGTTGATCTGAATGGAGATTTAATTAAAGAAATTCAACTGCTTAATAAATATGAATTTTATCTTAATTAAATAAAGAAATATAACAATTTTAAAAGTGACTTTCGCGTCACTTTTTTTGTTTATAATGAGTATAAACTGCATGATCATCGTACTATTTTCTGATCAGGGAATTTTTGAAATTTAATATTAATTTGTTATTAATCAATTAATTATGGTTTTAAGTTCATTTAAGTTTGGTAAATAATTAAATGATTGTTTAATAAATGTTTAATATTTTAGCCGTTTTCATGCGATGTGCATAAAAAATTAAGAAAATTTTTGATTTGTATGTCAAATATTTAGTAATTTCACCCCCTAATTTTAATTTTAACTAAGTATGAAAAAACTAAATTTATTCTTTCTACTGTTGATAAGTGTTTTTTCTTATCAATCGTATTTAGGACAAAATGTACCGGTAAGTACTTGCTCCACAAATGTGGACAATTTTTCTTATTCGGTGATGAGAAGCAGTACTACTGCCAATGACAAACAGCGGATGGCATTTATAATTCCTGCTTCTCAGCTTACAGGTCTAACTGGAGGTACTATCACCTCAACTTTTTTCAGAAGACCTACGGCTTCTGGAAGTTTAGGTGCGGGAACAACTTTTAAGATTTATCTTAAAAATACCTCAGCTGTTGATTTTGGTAGTGCAGCTATAGATTGGGCTACTGAAACGGGTACTGCTGTAATGGTGTACAACGCTGATCCTCAAGCTGCAGTTGGTAGTACGGCGGGTGATAAGAAATTTGAGCATTCTACAAATTTTGTTTATACAGCGGGAAGTAACATTGCTGTTTATACAGAGTATGTACAAACGGCTGCACAAGCAACTAATATTTACTGGCAGTATGAGTACAGTTCACCTTGTATAAATACTTCTAATAGTAATACTACTAAATACGTAAATACTACGAGTGCTTTTGGGGCTACACTTACAAGTACAAACTATAGAAGACCTGTTATTGGATTTGATGCTACTTTTCCTCCTGCTGTTGCAGCGCCGGCCTGTACAACAATGTCTTCACCAGCTTCTAATGCGACAGGTGTTTCTGTAAATCCAACATTTACATGGGCTCCTGTAACTGGTCAAAATGCGGCAACTAGTTATCTAATAAACTTAGGAACTACTCCTGGAGGTACCAATGTAATGAATGGTGTGGATGTGGGTAACGTTACAACTTATACTTTGCCTTCAGCAACTACATTGAATTTTAGTCAACAATATTATGTGACGATTATTCCTAAAAATTCCATAGGTAATGCTACAGGCTGTACAGAACGTTCTTTTACTACAGGTAACGTTGCGTGTCCTCCTGTGACTTCTCCAGCTTCTGCAGCTGTCGGTGTTTTAACGACGCCTACAATTACTTGGACTGCGTCGTCTGGTGCCACCGGTTATAAAATAACTATGGGAACTACCTCTGGAGGTTCTGATATTTTAAATAATGTAGATGTGGGTAATGTCACTACTTATACATTGGCAAATGCTCTTAATAATAGTACAATTTATTATTATACAGTGAATGCTTACAGTGGCACGAATAATAGTGCTTCATGTACTGTAAGAAGCTTTACTACAGTTTGTACGGCGGAAAATGCTCCAACAGCTACACAAGTGTTTTCTACATATTTACCTGCGTGCTGGACTGCAGCAAAAGGAACTGTAGCTGCATCATCAACCTTAACGTATGGTACAAGTAAGTGGGCTAGTGAAAGTGGATTTGCGAACACTGGTACTAACGCTGGAGTAAGAATTAATCTATATGATGCTAATCCTGGAGATTGGTTGATTTCTCAAGAGATCAATCTTGGATCTACACCAGGTCTTTACAGGGTTAAATATAAAATGGCTGTTACAAGCTATTTGGGAACTACAGCACAGACAACTTTAGGGTCACACTTAGTTAGATTGATTGTTTCTACGGATGGAGGTGCTACCTGGAGTAACACCAATGTTATTAAAACTTATACTGGAGCAGCGGCTTATTCAAGTACTGGTCAAACAGAAACTGTTAATCTTACAGCATATTCTGGTTCTGTTAAAGTCGCTTTTGTTGCAACTACGACTTCCACAACTCCTGATATTGATTTTCATATCGATGATTTTGTAGTAGAAGCTATACCTTCATGTGAAGCTCCAACTGCTATTACAAGCTCTTTGGTAACAACTTCTTCAGCAACGATCTCTTGGACTGCTCCAGCGACAGTTCCTGCGAATGGATATGAATATTATTATTCAACTTCTAATACTGCACCTACGGCTGCTACCGCTGCTTCAGGTACAAGTACTGCTGCTACGGCGCCTTTGTCGGGTTTAGCTTCAGCAACAACCTACTATGTATGGGTTCGTTCTGTATGTAGTACATCAAGCTCTAGTGTTTGGTCAACTTCAGGAACATTTACAACTCTTTGTAATGCTACTGGTGTACCTTATACATTAGATTTTACAAGTGTTACTACTCCTGCATTGCCAACATGTACAAGCGCTGTAAATAGTGGATCAGGAAATACTTGGGTTACTTATAGTCCAGGAGCAACTGGTTTTACAGGAAATGTTTTGAATTATACATTTAACAGTACAAATGCTGCAAATACCTGGTTCTTTACTCAAGGTATCAATCTTACAGCAGGAACTGCTTACAGAATTCAGTATAAATATGGTAATAATGGTGGTACAACGTATCCTGAGAAGTTGAAGGTGGCTTATGGTACATCTGCAACAAGTGCATCGATGACTAATCAATTAGTTGATAATGGTAATATAACAAACACTGCAGCAGCTACAGCATTTGCTGACTTTACTCCAGCTACAACTGGTGTTTACTACTTTGGTTTTCAAGCGTATTCTAATGCTGATATGAACAGGTTGTATGTTGATGATATCAATATTGACGTAGCTCCGTCTTGCTCTGAGCCTACAGCACTTGTAGTTTCAAATGTTACAACTACTGCAGCGAATTTAGCTTGGACTGCACCTGCAACAGCACCTGCCAATGGCTATGAAGTTTATTACAGTACTACGAGTACGGCTCCTATTGCTACAACAACACCAACATTAACTGTTACAACGACATCTACACCATTGTCACCACTTGCAACAGGTACTACTTATTATGTATGGGTAAGATCAAATTGTGGTGCTACCAAATCTGTATGGACTCCTGTAGTAAGCTTTACAACTCTTATCCCTGCTCCGGCAAATGATAATTGTTCTGCGCCAATTACAATTACTCCAGGTGCAACTTTTGCTCAAAATCCATTGACTGGAACTACAGTTGGTTCTACGAATACACCAGCGTTAACTGCTACTTGTTTAGCAACTCCTACAAATGTTGGAGGAAATGTTTGGTATACTGTTGTAGTACCTGCATCAGGAAGTTTGACAATCGAAACGGCTGCTGTTACTGGATCTCCTTTAACTGATACCGTGGTTTCCGTATTTGCTAGTTGCTCATCAACAACATCTATTGGTTGTGATGATGATAGTGGTACTGATGCTTTTTCTAAATTAACATTAACTGGACAAACTCCAGGAACTACTTTGTATATAAGTGTTTGGAAGTATTCTACTGCTACAGATGGTCAGTTCCAAATTTCTGCTTATGATGCAAGTTTAGCAACGTCAGAAACTGTTCAGGTTAAAAATGATCTTAAGATTTATCCAAACCCATTTGCTGATGTATTGAATATTTCAGATGTGAAAAATGTCAAGTCTGTAAGTATTGTAGATATAGCAGGAAGATTAGTGAAAACTATCGACAAACCGAGTTCAGCTCTTCAATTGAGAGATTTGAATTCAGGAATGTATATGGTTATTCTAAATATGAATGACGGTTCTAAACAAACCATCAAAGCTATTAAGAAATAAGATCTATTAAAATTTCTGTAAAGGAGAGGTAGTCATTGGACTGCCTCTCTTTTTTTTATGATAGCACATTTAACCTTTTTATTGTGATATTGGTAGATTGTGATTGACTTTATTAATATTTGTTTAAATAAACCGTTTTAATTTTGTTCATCCAAAAACTTTATTTAATTTTATTTATCAATTTCAAAAAAATAAATATTAAATGAAAAAAGCTTACTTTTTAGTGATTTTCCTGTCTGTAATTGGGATAAATGCACAAACCTACTGTACGCCAGATTACTTGAGTGGTTGTGGCGGAGGTGATCAGATCGATGATTTTACATTAGCCACGGCAGGATTTAGTCATCTTGATACAGGCTGTTCGGCCGGAAGCTATGGTGATTACTATGCGACTCAAACAATTACACTTTCGCCTACCATTACGTATCCATTTACAGTGACCCATGGTTACCAGGATCAATATGTAAAAGTGTGGGCAGATTTTAATAATAACGGAACTTTTGATGAAGCGACGGAATTATTGGGTTCAGGTTCAAGTGGTAGTACATTATTAACCAGTGGAACCGTGACTTTGCCTGCGTCGGCGACTGCCGGGACGTACAGGTTGAGGGTGGCGGATCGATGGAACACTGCGCCTATCCCTTGTGATGTAGACGGTTATGGTGAAGCCCACGATTACAAATTAATTGTGACAGCGCCTCCAACGTGTATTGCTCCTTCAGCAGTAACGACCTCTAATGTTACTGCGACGAGTGTGAGTGTTACATGGACAGCTCCTACGGCAGCTCCTGCTTCGGGCTACGACATATTTTACAGTAATACTGGGGTTGTGCCTACTGCCACGACAGTTCCAACTATGAATTCTGCGACTACTACTGCATCGATAGTTGGATTAACGCCGGGAAGCAATTATTGTGTGTGGGTAAGATCAAAATGTTCAGCTACGGATGCAAGTGTTTGGGTAAGTTCATGTTTTGTCACTGCATGTATAGCTGCAGATGTGCCATATTTTTTAAATTTTGAAAATGCCACAGTTCCGGCTGTGCCAAATTGTACCGCTGTTACCAATGCTGGGGCAGGTAATAACTGGGTTATTGCTAATGATCCCGGGAACGGATTTGTAAACAATACACTAACGTACAACTATAACTATCAGGAAGCGGCTAATTCATGGTTCTTTACTCAGGGAATTAATTTGGTTGCAGGTACAACTTACAGAATTAAATATAATTACGGTAACAACAGTGCTACTTACTCTGAAAAGATGAAAGTTACCTATGGTTCTGCCGCAACTCCTGCAGCGCAGACGAATATTCTACATGATTATACTAATATTATTGATGTTCTGACGCCGATGACAGATTTTTACACATTAACGCCTGCTACAAGTGGTGTATACTATTTTGGATTTAATGTTTACTCAGATGCCAACATGTATAATTTGTATGTTGATGACATACTTGTTGAGGTAAATCCTGCGTGTACAGAACCTATTGCTGTCACAGTTTCGAATATTACAACCAGTGGTGCTACTTTAGCATGGAATGGTCCTGCAGCAGCTCCTTCAGGTGGATATAATGTATATTTTACAACTACTAACACAGCACCAACTTCTACTTCGACGCCGAATTTAACCGTTACAGCGGCAACGACTCCTTTGGCAAACCTGGCTCCCTCAACAACTTATTATGTCTGGGTGAGATCAAATTGTGGTTCATCTCAATCTATTTGGGTTTCGGCAGCTGCCTTTACAACTTTAGCAACACCTCCGGTTAATGATAACTGTTCAACTCCAACTGTGTTAACTCCTGGAGCTACTTTTGCGCAAAATGCAGTAACAGGAACAAATGTGGGAGCAACGCTTACGTCTGACGCTACGGCTACTACCGCCTGTCAAACAACAAGATATAATGATGTTTGGTATTCTGTGGTGGTTCCTGCAAGTGGAAGTATTACCGTTGAAACTCAGCTTGCGACTGGTTCATCAGTTACCGATACGGTTTTAGGTGTTTATTCTGGAACATGTGGCTCGCTACAGGCTTTAGACTGTAATGACGACACTACAACAGATGCTTTCTCGAGGATAACCTTGACGGGGCAGACTCCAGGTGCAACGCTGCTAATTGGTGTGTGGAATTACTCAAGCAGCACGACAGGTGATTTCCAGATTGCAGCTTACGATGCGAGTTTATCAACTTCAGAAGTAGCACAGGTTAAGAATGACCTTAAAGTGTATCCGAATCCATTTACTGATGTATTGAATATTTCTGATGTGAAAAATGTAAAATCTATTTCTGTAGTAGATATTGCAGGTCGATTGGTTAAGACGTTTGATAAGCCTACATCAAATTTAAACTTACGTGAACTGAATTCAGGATTATATGTATTAATGCTAAATATGAACGACAGTTCTAAGCAGACAATTAAAATTATTAAAAAATAATTTCACATACTTTTGTGATTCAGATAATGACGGCTTTATAGCCGTCATTATTGTTTTCATAATGTGTTATTGTTGTAAAGTTAAAATCATAATTTAGTAAATTTTCATAAATTTGCATTCATAATGTTAAATGTGTTTGATTATGAAAAAGATTTTACTCTTATGCATGTTTTTATTAAATATGGCACTAAATGCCCAGATTACTTTGGGCTCAGGCAGTACGACGGTAGGAGTTGCACCGATCAGTACTTATTACGGATATTCGTATGTCCAGCAGATTTTCACAAAGAATGAAATAAATGCTGGTGTGGCGGGAAACATTACTGGATTGAAATTTTATCTAAATCCATCGTCAGCAATCACAAATTCTTCAAACTGGGTTATCTATCTTGGTACGACTGCAAAAGCGAATTTTGCATCCTCGTCAGATTGGATCCCTCTTTCTCAGCTTACGCAGGTTTTTTCAGGAAATGTTACCAGTGTAAACGGAGTGGTGACAGTCACATTTCCGGTGCCATTTGCTTACAGTAACGTGAATAATCTGGTTGTTGCGGCAAAAGAAAATTCAGCTGGGTATGATGAAAATAATTTTGACAATGCTTTTTATGCTTATGATTCAAATTCAAACTCAGTTCTGTATTACCAGGATGATAATATCAATCCAAATCCGTCTTTTCCACCGGCTGGTTCTTTAGGAGATGAAAAGTCTGTGATTACATTTACAGGTCTAAATCTCAGTTCTACTATTGCCTGTCCGGATGTTATTTATCCAGGAAATAATGCATCATTTATCCCTTTATCTCCAACCATCGAATGGAATTCTGTTTCAGGAGCAATAGGTTACAAAGTTACGGTTGGTACAACTCTCGGAGGATCAGATGTTGTCAATCAGCAGTCTGTTGCCACTAATAGTTTTTTAATTCCTGCAGCTTTATCGGCTGATACAGTTTATTATTTAAAAATCACTGCTGTCAATGCAGCTGGTGAATCTCAAGGTTGCTCAACAACCACTTTCAGGACGACGCCGGGACAGCCAGCGAATGATAACTGTGCAAACGCGGTCACTCTTACGGTTAATCCGAATGCTGTCTGTACTTCATTTTCACAAGGCTACACGTTGGGAGCAACGAACTCAGGTTTGGTGGCAGATCCATGTTTTGGAAACCCTGATGATGATGTCTGGTTTAAATTTGTAGCTACAGCAGGTTCTCATAAAATATCACTTAATAATATTGTTTCAATTGGTACAGCTGATAACGACGATATTTATTTTCAGGTATTCAGCGGAACATGTGGCAATCTGACAAGTATCTTATGTTCAGATCCTCCGTCATCATTGGTTTCAGGATTGACGGTAGGGCAGACTTATTATGTTAGAGTATTCAGCTACGATGGTGTAGGAAGTAATCAGAGTTTTAATATCTGTATCGGATCAATTCCGCCGCCACCAGCGAATGATGCCTGTTCAGGAGCTTTAGCGGTAACATCTTTTCCTTATGCTTACACTCAGTCTGACGCTTTGGGAGCTACCAATAATTCCGGTTTTTTAACAGCTTGCACTGATGGAATGAATGATGGAACATGGTTTAGTTTTACAGGAAATGGGGGTAATGTTGATGTAATTGTTACCACGCCTTCTGAAAGTTATTTTGATGCCCAAATCGGTGTCTTTACGGGAAGCTGTACTTCTCTGACTTGTGTAGATACTGAAGATTCCGGAGGAGACGGTGAAACTGAAATCCTTTCTGTACCTACTGTTGCCGGAACCACTTACTATGTCAATATCGGGCATTATGATAGTGTTGATAATGAGCTGGAAGATACTTTTACGGTAAATATCGTATCAGATTTTCTTGCGACGGCTGAGGTGTTGCAGGTAAAAAATAAGGTAAAAGTTTATCCAAATCCATTTACAGATTATATTGCTGTTTCAGATTACGAAAACGTGAAATCAGTTTCTGTCACTGATCTGTCCGGAAGAGTTTTAAAAATTATAGAAAATCCAACGTCCAATATTCAGCTGGATCAATTACAACCTGGAATGTATCTTTTAATCTTAAAAATGAAAGATGCTTCACAGCAGTCTTTAAAAGTTATAAAAAAGTAAACGAAATTACACGTAAAAAAAGGTGGATGTTAAAAATAACAGCCACCTTTTTTATGTTTAAAAATTTGTTTATTCGGTTGGAGGAACTGGTTTTATTTCACCAGTATTCATCAGGTCAAAAACAGTCGGGAAAAACATAACGAGTATGAAGTAAATGATGATCATCAAAATGACTAAAGCAAATAAGATAATCACTAAACTGTTGGGTCTGTTTTTCTTTTGTGGTTCCATGATATTGGGGTATTAGATTAATAGATTAATTTGATAAAAAATACTATGCCAATTTCTTGCCACACTGTTTGCAGTACCTCGCGTCATCATCAATATCTTCATTCCCGCAACGTTCGCAGATTAATTCAAGATTCTGTCTTTTGTTTCTCATCTCAGCTGTTACGATTCCTGTAGGAACGGCGATAATTGAATAACCTGCCAGCATCAGTATTACAGCAAAAAACTTTCCTGTGGGTGTAATAGGAGAGACGTCGCCATATCCCACTGTGGTTACGGTAACCACTGCCCAGTAAATCGCCTGCGGAATCGTCTCAAAACCAGGTCTTCCGCCCTCCACCATAAACATGAGAGAACCTACGATAACCGAAAATATAATAAGGAATAAAAGGAAGATGTATATTTTTCGTGAACTGTTTTTTAATGCTCTTACGATCACAAAACCGTCATTCATAAAATCAAGAAGATTAAAAACTCTGAAGACTCTCAGCATTCTTAACATTCTGAAAATCAAAAAATATTTTGTCACAGGAAAAAGAAAACTAAGATAAAAGGGAACGAGCGACAGAAAATCGATGATTCCGAAAAAACTGAATATGTAATTCTTTTTGTTTTTTACAACCGCAATTCTCATCCAGTATTCAACAGTGAAAAAGACGGAGATCACCCATTCTGAAATGATAAAATAAATGTGAAATTTCTTATCCAGTTTAGGAACACTTTCCATCATAATGATGAAAGTGCTTACCAGAATTAGGGATAGCAGGGTAATGTCAAACAACTTCCCGAGTTTCGTATCAGAACGGTAAATCACGCGGTACAAAAACCTTTTCCAGAGTTTGTCTCCGGGAACAAGATTGTGTTCTTTTTCCATCATTAAAGTTTTTTTAAATTTAGCAAATTATCCCTATTTTCGTAAACAAACTTACAGAATAAAATGACAATACAAAAAGTAATTGCAGAGATTGAAAAGCATATCGCGATGCCGCAGGCCGAAGACTTTGATAATGTAGGACTTCTATGTGGTTTGCCGGAAAGAAATGTCTCGGGAATATTGGTTTGTCACGATGCCCTGGAAAATGTGGTAGATGAAGCTATTCAGAGAAACTGTAATTTAATTGTGTGTTTTCATCCTATTATTTTTTCAGGCTTAAAATCTCTTACCGGAAAGAATTATGTTGAAAGGGCAGTTTTAAAAGCGATAGAGAATAAAGTTGCGATCTATGCTATTCATACGGCTTTCGATAATGATTACTATGGTGTGAATGCTGGAATTTGCAATCTTCTTGGCCTGAAAAACTTAAAAATTCTTCAGCCTAAAAAGAATAATTTAAAGCAGCTGAATGTCTACGTTCCAAAAGATTATTCTGAAAAGGTAAAAGAAGCACTTTTCTCTGCCGGTGCTGGGAATATAGGGTTTTATGATGAGTGCAGTTTTAAGGTTGAAGGCAAAGGAACGTTCAGGCCAACAGAAGGCTCAAAACCTTTTTCCGGAGAGCAAAATGTGCGTGAAAACGCCGACGAAGATATGATTTCTGTGATTTTTGAATCCTTTAAACAGAACCAATTAATTGCAGCCATAAAATCTGCTCATCCTTATGAAGAAGTAGCGCACCAAATCTATCAGCTTGACAATGAAAATCAGTATTCCGGACTGGGAATGTACGGCGAGTTTGAAACTGAAATGGATGAGAGGGAATTTCTGAGTTTTGTGAAAGAAAAATTTAATTTAAATATCATCAAACATTCAGATTTTAATCAGAAAAAAATCAGGAGAGTAGGAGTTTTGGGTGGCTCGGGTGCCAGTGGAATAAAGGCAGCACTTTCAAAAAAATGTGATGCCTATCTTACGGGGGATCTCAAATACCATGATTATTTTCTCGCAGAATCTAAAATGCTGATCTGTGATATCGGACATCACGAATCTGAGCAATTGGTAAGTCAACAATTATTTGAAATTTTGTCACAAAAATTTAGTACATTTGCAATCTTAAAATCTAGTGAAAAAACAAACCCAGTAAATTATTTCCTATAGATATGGCAAAAATCACCGAAATTTCAGTTGAAGAAAAATTAAGAGCTTTATACGATTTGCAAATCATCGATTCAAGATTGGATGAGATCCGAAATACAAGAGGAGAATTGCCAATCGAGGTTGAAGATCTTGAAATTGAGATTGAAGGCCTAGAAAAAAGAGCGGAAAAATTTCATGCAGAGATTAAAGAACAGAATGATCAGATCAGCACTAAAAATGAGGTGATCAATCATGCGAAGACTTTAATTGACAAATACAAATCTCAACAGGATAACGTAAGAAACAATAAAGAATTTGAAGCTTTAGGAAAAGAGATTGAATATCAGGAACTTGAAATTCAGCTTTCTGATAAAAGAATCAAAGAATACGGAGCGAAAATCGGTCATAAAGAGGAAACTTTGAATGAACTGAACTCTAAGATCGAAGATCTTAAAAATCACCTTAAATTCAAAAAAGAAGAATTGGAAGGTCTGATTTCTGAAACTCAGAAAGAAGAAGATTATCTCATTACAAAATCTGAGGAATTTGCTTCAAAAATCGACGAGAGATTATTGGCTTCTTACCACAGAATCAGAACAAACTCTTCTACAGGTCTTGCAGTAGTAGGATTGGAAAGAGGTGCTCCGAAAGGATCTTTCTTCACAATTCCACCACAAAAGCAAATGGAAATCGCTCAGAGAAAGAAAATCATTATCGATGAGCATTCAGGAAAAATTCTTGTTGACGACGAATTGGTTAACGAAGAAACTGAAAAAATGAATTCTGTTATTAAGTTTTAATTCAGATATTTTATAAAATAGAAAACGGCTTCAAATTTTGAGGCCGTTTTTTTGTTTCTTGTAAACACGGATAATACAAATGTTTTTCACAAATTTCACAAGCTACAGCAGAACGTTTGTTATTCATCAGGAATCTCGGCAATGAATATTAAATAAGTTTAGATTCCTGCTGAATGACAAAATTGGATAGTAAATTATTTTAAAGTAGAGGCAATCTGTTTATCATAAATATTTGCGTAATTAGTATCTAAACCCCAAAAAAAAACCGCTTCATCACTGAAACGGTTGATTTATTTTAATCATGATGACCATACATCTTGTCGTAAAGGTCTTTAAATTTCTCTTTTACTGCCTTTCTTTTCAGCTTAAGGGTAGGAGTCAGAAGCCCTGCTTCTATGCTCCATACTTCTGGTGTCAGCTCGATTTTCTTTATCTGTTCCCAGTTTCCTAAGTGTTCATTGATATCATCAATCTCTTTTTCAATTCTTTCTTTCAGTTCAGGACTTTTCGCAATCTCCTGTGGAGTAGAACCGATGTTAAGATTGTTTCTCATCGCCCAGTTTTTGGCAAATTCAAAATCCGGCTGTACAAATGCACATGGCATTTTTTCACCATCACCTACAACCATTACCTGCTCAATAAATTTAGAAGCTTTGGCTAAATTTTCAATGGTTTGAGGAGCAATATATTTTCCACCGGAAGTTTTGAACATTTCTTTTTTACGGTCAGTGATTTGCAGAAATCCTTCGCTGTCGATATGTCCTATGTCTCCGGTTTTGAAAAATCCGTCTTCTGTGAAAGTTTCTTTAGTCTGCTCTTCGTTTTTGAAGTAGCTTTTAAATACCGACGGTCCTTTTACAGTAATTTCTCCATCTTCCTGAATCTTAACCGTTAAATTATCTAAAGGATGACCTACCGTTCCCACTTTCATTTTTCCAAATGAATTTACAGAGATTACCGGTGATGTTTCCGTTAAACCATAGCCTTCCAGAATTGGAATTCCGGCATTTTGAAACATTAAATTTAATCTTGTTGATAATGCGGCAGAACCTGAAACCAAAGTAATAATTTCACCACCCAAACCTTCTCTCCATTTTTTGAAAACCAGTTTATCAGCAATAATTTCAGACAGGCCGGAAGGTTTGCTGACTTCTTTTTTCTTTTGGATTAGATTTAAAGCCCAAAAGAATATTTTCTGTTTAAAACCACCTGCTGAAGAACCTGTGTTATAAATTTTATCATAAACTTTTTCGACCAAACGGGGAACGACGCTCATGTAATGAGGTTTCACTTCTTTTACATTCTCGCCCATTTTTTCGATGCTCTCTGCAAAATAAATTGAAAAACCATTGTACTGAAAAAGATAAAAAAGCATCCTTTCAAAAATATGACAGATCGGCAAGAAACTCAATACTCTGGTGTCTTTGTAGTCCAAACTTTTTCTTTTTGGAATTCTGGGAAGTGAGCCTAAAACATTTGATACTATATTATCATGGGTCAGCATCACTCCTTTAGGTTTTCCTGTAGTTCCTGATGTGTATATTAAAGTAGCCAAATCTTGTGCATTGATCGCTTTTGAAAGATCTTCAACTTCAATTTGTGTGGAATCATCTTCTCCTAAATCTAAGATCTCTTTCCAGTTTGCGGCACCCGTAAGATTGTCAAATGTAAAAACTCCCTGCAGCGAGGCTACATTATGTTTGATCTTCATCACTTTTGCCAGCAGTTCCTTATCAGAGACGAAGCAGTATTTTATTTCGGCATTATTGAAGATAAAGTCATAATCTTCAGGTGAAATGCTCGGGTACACAGGAACAGAGACCACGCCGATCTGAGAAAGCCCCAAATCCATTACCGCCCATTCTGTTCGCGAGTTGGTTGTAATTAATGCAATTTTGTCTCCAGGTTTAATCCCCAGTTTTAAAAGACCTCTTGAAATCTTATTGCCCTGATTGATAAATTCCTGGGTAGATGTTTTTTGCCATTCTCCCTGATGTTTTGTGGCAAACATTACGTCATTGGGGAATTTTTCTAAAGCAAGATGGGGTATATCGAATAATCTTTTAATTGTCATGATTTATTATCTATTTAGTAAAGAATTTAAATATAAGCATTTTTTTTAATTATAAATTTAGATTTTTAAAATAAATAGTTGGATGCAAAATGTTGAAATATTCAGAATGATTTAAAATTTTTATTTCGGCTGTGAAAGCTCATGAATAAAGGGAAAAATGAAGTTCCTGTCACTTAATTTCATTAGTATTTTCAGATTTGACTAAAAAGTGTAAATTTACGACCATCTAATTATAATTTTATGGACTTTAATTTATCAGAAGAACAGCTGATGATTCAGCAGGCAGCAAGAGATTTTGCACAAAACGAGCTATTACCGGGCGTAATAGAAAGAGATCGTGACCAGAAATTTCCTACTGAGCAGGTGAAAAAAATGGGAGAAATGGGACTTTTGGGAATGATGGTTGATCCTCAGTACGGCGGTGCCGGAATGGACAGCGTTTCTTATGTTTTGGCAATGGAGGAGATCGCGAAAATTGATGCGTCTGCAGCTGTAGTGATGTCCGTAAATAACTCATTGGTTTGCGCAGGTCTTGAAAAATATGCTTCGGAGGAGCAAAAAGTAAAATATCTTACGCCTTTAGCAAGCGGCCAAGTAATCGGAGCATTTGCTTTGTCTGAGCCTGAAGCAGGTTCTGATGCAACTTCTCAGAAAACTACTGCTGAAGATAAAGGAGATTACTATCTTTTAAACGGTGTGAAAAACTGGATTACCAATGGTGGTACCGCTTCTTACTACATTGTCATTGCACAGACTGATCCTGAGAAAAAACATAAAGGAATCAACGCTTTCATCGTAGAGAGAGGTTGGGAAGGTTTTGAAATAGGTCCGAAAGAAGATAAATTGGGAATCAGAGGAAGTGATACACATTCTTTACTTTTCAACAATGTAAAAGTACCTAAGGAAAACAGAATCGGTGAAGATGGTTTCGGTTTCAACTTTGCGATGGCTGTACTGAATGGAGGTAGAATAGGAATTGCTTCTCAGGCATTAGGAATTGCATCCGGAGCTTACGAAATGGCTCTTAAATATGCTAAAACAAGAAAAGCTTTTAAAACTGAAATTATCAATCATCAGGCTATCGCTTTCAAATTAGCTGATATGGCAACTCAGATTACTGCAGCAAGAATGCTTTGCTTTAAAGCGGCTGTAGAAAAAGATGAGGGTAAAGATATTTCTGAAATCGGAGCAATGGCTAAGTTATACTCGTCTCAGGTTGCCATGGATACTACCATTGAAGCAGTTCAGATTCACGGTGGATATGGTTACGTGAAAGAATACCACGTTGAGAGATTAATGAGAGATGCCAAAATCACTCAGATTTATGAGGGAACTTCTGAAATCCAGAAAATTGTAATTTCCAGAAGTATTTCGAAATAATCGCTGTACCTTTAAAAACACTAAATATCTTGTATGAAAAAATCGTGGTTAATTACTTTAGGAGCAATTTTACTTCTTGTAGGAGTTGTTATCTGGTATAAATTTTTCTTCGTTTTTGGAGAAGGTGTAAAGTCAGGATATCTTAATTATGCTATTAATAAAGGCTATATTTTTAAAACCTACGAAGGTAAACTCATTCAGGAAGGTTTTGGCAGAGGAAAAACAGGTACGGTTACAAGTTATGAATTTGAATTCTCTGTACAAGATCCTGAAATCTTCAAGCAACTGGAACTCAACAGTGGAAAAAGCTTCGATCTTCATTACAAAGAGTACAACGGAACTTTACCCTGGAGAGGAAATACAAAGTTTGTAGTTGATAAAATAGTGAATATGAAATAATCATAAAAGGCTCTCAAACTGAGAGCCTTTTACTTTACACCAAATCACAAATATTAATATGAAAACTATTAATTTCTTTATTCTTTGATTCAGAATATTGCTGAGAGTTAAATTCAATTTTATTCTTTAATAAAAGTTTAACACTTTTTTTGCCTTCTTAAAATTTTAAGCCGTCAATAATAATCTTTAAAAGACCTTAATTTATTACTGGTGATCTGATGAATCGGAATTATTCCCCGGAAGACTTCTGTTTTTCTTTTTATAAAAATAATAACCAATTCCGGCAATCAGAAACAATGGCCACAATGGAAGAATAAACAGGAATATCGAAGTAATAACATTCCATCCAGACGAAACTGCAGCCAGCGATTGTGCTCCAAAGCCTTTAGGCTGATCTTCTCTCATTGCTAAAGTGTCACTGCTTCCGAAGAGGGTAACTTCAACATCGCACAAGGTATTGTTTACAAAATCCTGACCCGTTACGTCGATCCCTTTATTTTCAACTTCGCCGATATTAGTACTCAGGTCTTCCATTAAATAATCAAATTTCTGAATCGGAACTTTTATCTTCAGGTAAACGATTTTCTTATCGCCGTTATTAAGTGAAATGTTTTCACTTCGGATTAATCCATCATATTTTTTTACCTGCTCTTTTATAATTTCCTTGGCAGTTTCTGCATCATTCACATTCAGTTCCAGAACTCCTGATTTCAGCATTTTATTTTTAGAAACTGTCAGATCTTCACTCTTGGTTTTAGGTTTGTCTTTGTAAACGATTTTGGTTTCCCTGATGATTTTCGGTGAAGGAATATTGACCACTATTTTTTCAGCTGACTGATGAGCAGAATCTTTTTTGGTAATTTTAGATTCCAGTTTCATGTTGGCTATTTTATCTGACAGAGAATCGATGCTTCTTGACGTAGATTCTATTTTCTCGGTAACATCAGTTTTTGTTTTTTCAAAATCTTTTATTTTGATACTTGCAGAATCGTAGGCGGCTTCTGCATCTTTGCTTACCTCGTCTATTTTATCATTCACAGTAGATGCGGTGCTGTCTGCTGCATCGATGGCATTTTCCAACTGAGACTGTGTAGCTTCACTTTTTTTACACATGGTTAAAGTGGTTGCTGCGGCTAATAACAGAATATACTTTTTCATAACATTATTTTTTTGCTGAAGTAAAATTAGCCGGTTATTCAGGGTGTATTTTGTAAATGAAATGTATGATTTCAGTAAAGTTTTAATTTGCTTAAAATCAGTTGTTTGTAAATTGTCTGGATTGATTTTACAAAGAAATATAAGGATAAAATAAAAATTGATAGTCTTTAAATTAGTGAATGGTTATCGATTTATAAGAACGTATAATTAATTAGGTGCAGTTTTGCTTTATTAAATTTAACTATGTTATCTTCAGGCTTTGTCATCTGTTTTATACTGTTAGTATGATCAAATTTGTGTTTAAAGAAAAAGGGTAGAATCAATTCAGATCAGTATTTCCTCAGCTAAAATGTTTGCGAGAAAATTACGATAAGTATAATCTTCAATTTTTGCGAAAAGTTTATTAAAATTTCTAAAAGTTTCTTAAATAATTTTGTTTTTAATGTTATAAAATTCATTAATTTTGACATTTCGTAATTAAAATAGAATTTACATGAAAAAACAACTACTAGTGATGGGAGTGCTTTTTATTTCCAATATATTTTTAGCACAAACAAACCAACTTTGGAAGGAAGTATCTCAAAAAACCACTTCTGAAATATTTGAAAATAAAACCAATCTGCTTCAGCCCAAAATTTATAATCTTGATTTTGAAGGTTTAAAGAATGCTTTGGCTAAAACTCCAAAAAGATTTTCTGCAAGTGGAAAATCAGATGTTCTTATTTCGTTCCCAAACGCTGATGGTCAGCTTGAAACTTTTAAAGTAAGAGAAAATTCTAACTTTGCTCCTGAACTGGCAGCGAAATTTCCGGACATTAAATCTTATGTAGGAGAGAGCTTGGGAGATTCACATTTCACAGTGTATTTCAGTATATCGCCTTTAGGATTGTCTTCGATGGAACTTTACGATAACAAATCTGCAGTTTTTATTGAGCCTTACACAAAAGATCTTTCTACCTACGCTGTTTATAAAAAATCAGACAAAAAAGAAAGTTTAGATAAATTTGAATGTACAGTAATCGATGTTGCTCAAAAAGGAATTGGGAATTCAAACCTTACAGCAAGACCGAATGCAGATGACGGAAAATTAAGAACTTTCAGACTTGCATTATCTTGTACTGGAGAGTATACAACATATTTCGGCGGTACAGTAGCCGGTGCTTTAGCAGCGATGAATAATACAATGACCCGTGTAAATGGAGTTTTTGAAAAAGATTTTTCTGCAAGAATGATACTTATTGCAAACAACAGCAGTCTTATTTACACTAATGCTGCTACAGATCCTTATTCTGCAGCTGCAGCAGGAACTGGTGGAGCTTGGAATGGAGAATTACAAAGTAACCTGACTGCCGTAATTGGTGAAGCAAACTACGATGTAGGTCACTTATTTGGTGCTACAGGAGGTGGTGGAAATGCAGGTTGTATCGGCTGTGTATGTACCAACGGTACTAAAGGAAGAGGATATACATCTCCAGCAAACGGTGTTCCTTCGGGAGATACATTCGATATTGATTATGTAGCTCACGAATTAGGTCATCAGTTTGGAGGAAATCACACATTTTCGATGAGTAACGAAGGAACTGGCGTGAATATGGAACCTGGTTCAGGATCTACTATTATGGCGTACGCTGGGATTACTGGTCAGAATGTTCAGATGAATTCAGATGCATATTTTCATGCTGTAAGTATTCAGCAGATTACTAATAATATTAAATTAAAAACCTGTCCGGTAAGTACAAATACAGGAAATGCTATTCCAACGGCTGATGCAGGTTTAGATTACACGATTCCAAAAGGAACTCCATTTGTACTTACAGGTGCTGGAACTGATGGGAACGGTGATCCGCTTACCTTCATCTGGGAGCAAATGGATAACGCGACCAATGCCCAAACTGGAGCAAACTCTGCAGCCAGTGCAACAAAAGCTACAGGTCCAACTTTCAGATCTTACACTCCGGTAACGGTTCCTTACAGATATTTTCCACCTTTACCTCGTATCGTCGCGGGTGCTACAACTACGTCAAGTCCTACCGGAACTACTGGAGGGATTGTAGTAGAGGCTCTGTCGAATGTTGCAAGAACTTACAATTTCAGATTTACAACCCGTGACAACAGAGCGGGAGGTTCTGGAAATAATTCAGATGATATGGTAGTAACCGTAAACGCTACAGCAGGACCATTCATCGTTACTTCACAAAATACAGCCGGTATTGTATGGAATGAAGGCCAAGCTCAGACTATTACCTGGAATGTTGCAGGAACTACAGCAGCACCGGTAAGCACGCCGAACGTTACCATTTTATTGTCAAAAGACGGTGGTCTTACATTTCCAACGGTCTTAGTGGCCAGTACTCCTAACACAGGTACGTACAGTTATACTGTTCCGGGTGGTTTGGGAACAATTACCAACAATGCAAGAATTATGGTAAAAGGTGTGAATAATATATTCTTGAATGTAAATTCACAGAACTTCACGATCAATTCTTCGGCGGTAGTTATTCCTCCGGGAGGTGGTGGTAATCCGGGAGGAGGTACACCAGGTTCAGGAGGTGCGGGAGCTCAGTCACCGATTTTCCAGGGAATGATGATTTACCCGGTTCCTTCAAACAACGGATATGTTTATATTAAAACTGATTTTCCTCCGAAATTTGATGCCAACAGACTTCCGGCTCCTTACAAAGTAACTTATGAGATTTACTCAATGGACGGAAAATTAATTGTTCCTAAAAAGACTCGTCACATTTTCTCAAGAACAGTTGATAACAGAGCAGACGAGAAAATAGATTTAAGAGCTCTTCCTACTGAAGCGTATATGATTCATGTAACAGTAGATGACGAAAAAATCGTTAAGAAATTATTGATGCTTAACAAATAGTATAATCATCTAAAGCATAAAAAAACCGTTCATTTGAACGGTTTTTTTATGCTGTACATTTGAAATTAAATTTTTCTGAATTCACTGATGAAGTGTAATTTCACATTTGGAAATTTCTCCTGCGTCATGTGAATGGTAAATGAAGAGTCAGCTAAGAAGACCAACTGGTTGTATTTGTCTCTTGCCAGGAATCTTTGTTTTAATCTGGCGAATTCTTTAAATTCTTCAGACTTCTCATCAGCTTCTACCCAACAGGCTTTGTGCATAGAAAGTGGTTCATACGTACACTTTGCACCATATTCGTGTTCCAGACGGTATTGAATAACTTCATACTGAAGGGCACCCACGGTTCCAATAATTTTTCTGTTGTTCATTTCCAGTGTAAACAGCTGAGCCACACCTTCATCCATCAGCTGATCAATTCCTTTAGCCAACTGTTTGGCTTTTAAAGGATCATTATTATTGATGTATCTGAAATGCTCAGGAGAGAAGCTTGGAATACCTTTGAAACTGATTTTTTCACCTCCTGTCAGAGTGTCACCAATTCTGAAACTTCCTGTATCATGCAGTCCGACAATGTCTCCCGGGAAACTTTCGTCTACAACTTCTTTTTTATCGGCAAAGAATGCATTTGGCGATGAGAATTTCATCTTTTTACCTTCTCTTACCAATAAGTAATTTTCGTTTCTTTTAAATGTTCCCGAAACAACTTTCACGAATGCTAAACGGTCTCTGTGTTTAGGATCCATGTTTGCATGAATTTTGAAAACAAAACCTGTAAATGCAGATTCTTCCGGTTTTACCATACGGGTCTCGCTTTCTTTTGGCTGTGGCATCGGAGCAATTTCGATAAATGCATCCAACAACTCACGTACGCCAAAATTATTTAAAGCTGAACCAAAGAAAACAGGCTGTAAATCTCCATTCATATACTCTTCACGGCTGAACTCAGGATATACAGACTGAATTAATTCCAGTTCCTCTCTCAAATTCTGTGCAGGCTTAGTACCGATGATGTCGTCTATTTTAGAATCGTTGATATCATCAAATTTAATAGCTTCACCAACTTTCTGTTTCTTTTCTTCTAAAAACAACTGAATATTGTTTTCCCAAATATTATAAATTCCCTGGAAATCGGCTCCCATCCCAATCGGAAGAGAAAGCGGTACTACTCTTAAACCTAATTTCTGCTCAACTTCATCCAAAAGATCGAAAGCATCTTTACCCTCACGGTCTAACTTATTAATGAAAACAAGCATCGGAATGTTTCTCATTCTGCAGACCTTTACCAATTTTTCTGTCTGTTCCTCAACACCTTTTGCAACGTCGATCACCACGATTACAGAATCTACCGCCGTCAGTGTTCTGTACGTATCTTCAGCAAAATCTTTGTGACCCGGAGTATCAAGAATGTTGATTTTGAAACCTTTATATTCGAATGCCAATACGGAAGTCGCAACTGAGATTCCCCTCTGTCTTTCGATTTCCATAAAGTCGGAGGTTGCTCCTTTTTTAATTTTATTCGATTTTACAGCTCCAGCTTCCTGAATGGCACCTCCAAAAAGAAGTAACTTCTCAGTAAGTGTTGTTTTTCCGGCATCGGGGTGAGAAATAATTCCGAATGTTTTTCTTTTCTCTATTTCTTTGATTAAGTCTGACATAGTGTATTTTGAATTTGCAAAAATCGTGATTTTTATCGGATTCTGAAAATTGTATTTTAAACTTTTATTTGAATCTAAAATGTGGTGTTTTTTTCTGTTTTAAAAATTTAGAACAAATTATTTTTTAGCTTTAATTGAATGTATAAGGAATTCACGCGGCGAAAGATCCGAAAGTTTTTAAGAATTAAAGTGGTCGTTAAAGCAGTAAAGATTTAACCTTAATAAAAAGGATAAAATTTAACTAAAATTTCAATTTTCTTTTTAGATAAAAAGCAACTCCTAAACCGATTGCAACCATCATAGCACTGAATGGGAAAATATATTTCAATCCCCAAATATCAGCAACACCTCCGATTAGCGGACCTGCAATTCCGAGAGATAGATCAATGAACAGGCCGTAACCTGCCAGTGCAGACCCCTGACTTGACGGCGAAACACTTTTAATGGCAACTACTCCGAGCGCAGGAAAAATTAAAGAAAATCCTAATCCTGTAACTCCTGCACCGAACAATGCCATTTGAGAACTTCCTGCAAAGGAAATAATCAGAAGTCCAACAGATTCTACCAACAGACAGGCAATGGCAACTCTGATTCCTCCATAATTATTAATGACATTACTGAAAACCAATCTTCCTGCAACAAACAGTCCGCCAAAAACGCTCAGGCACAGCGCGCCATTATTCCAGTGAAAATAGTTGTAATATAAGGTGATAAATGTCGAAATACTTGCAAAACCAATTCCGCCCAAAGCGAGACAGATTCCGAAAGGCGAAACTTTCCCCAAGACTTTCCAGAAAGACTGAGAATCCTGAGTATGAGAATTGGTGTAGTTCATTTTGTTTTTGGCAAAAAGAAATCCTAAAATCCCGACAATTATAGAAAGGATTCCGATGCCGTAAAGTCCAAAGTGGTGCTCAATCATTACTCCGAGTGAAGCACCGATCGCCAATGCTCCGTAACATGCAACACCATTGTAGGAAATAATTTTTGCCGTATGTTTTTCACCTAAAGCCATTATTGCCCAGTTGATCGGACTTGCACCGATCAGCCCTTCTCCACAACCTGTAAGAAGGCGGGTGATTATTAAAAATCCTAAACTGATGAATGGTGAAAATTTAAAATAATAAGCCAGAATCAGGAATATTCCTGTGAGTGAAAATCCCAACATACTTGATAAAACGGCCGGTTTTGGACCTTTCCCGTCGATGATCTTCCCGGAATAAGCTCTCAGAAAAAATGTGGCTACATACTGTAAGCTGATTACCAATCCTGCAATCACCAAACTGAACCCTAAGTTTTTACTAATGAAGATTGGTAAAACGGAAAGTGATAAACCGATTATAAAGTATCCTAAAAAAGTGAAGCCAACGTAGCTGAGTAGCGGTAAATTGACATTTTTCGGTTGATTGACAGCATGATCCATATTCATGAAAAACTAAAGTACAAAGATACTCCAGAAAAATCGTTTTCAGGGAGTTATTGCTTCCTTTAAAACCTAAAATTTATCAGTTCGATTGAGTTTTAGCTATGTGGAGGCCGATTTAATTTTAAAATTTTACAAAGCAGCTGACTCAGGGTTTTAGTTTCCCACAAAATCAATTATCTTTGTTTCTGTAAACGGAAAAAAGAATGGAAAAAAGCAGATATCCGAGATTTGTATTTAACTGGATTGGTGGATTAATACTTCTCGCCGGATATATTACAGGAAGCATTATCATCGGGTTTTCGAGTACCGCTTATAAAATTATTTTTAAGTTTGATATCATGCAGAAGCCTTGGTTTATGATGTTGGCCAATGCTGTCGTTTTCAGTTTGGTGATTGCTTTTTTTGATTTCTTCGTCGTAAGACCTTCCACCAAAATGAAACTGAATTTTAATTTTTCACCTACAAATTTTTACACGTATCTTCTGATCTTTCCGATGATGTTGGGAATGATGTTTGTCGGTGAATTTTTCACGTCTCAGATTCCTACGACGGGACCGTTTTTTGGCAGATTCTATGAGTTTTTTGAAAATTTAATGCAGTTTATGACTGATGATCCTATTGTTATGGTGATCACAGCTGTTATCATGGCACCAATTTTTGAAGAAATTATTTTCAGAGGAATTATACAGAAAGGATTAATTAATAATGGCGTGAAACCTTGGAAAGCAATTGTTTTTGCTTCCATTATTTTCGGTTTGGTACACGGAAATCCATGGCAGTTTGTTGGTGCGGTATTGCTGGGTTGCGTTTTAGGTTTGGTTTATTATAAAACGAAATCTTTGCTGCTTCCAATGTTTTTACATGCTTTCAATAACTTATGCTCGTCGATCTTAATCTTTTATACCGACACTGAAAGTTTTGCAGATGCATTTAAGGTTTCAGAATGGGTGATTCTAGGGGTGGGAATTATTTTACTTTCTCTATTTTATTACTTGTTTATGAATAAATATAAAGTTCACTACTCGGAAATTTAAATTCTTATTGAACACTCGTCGCACAAATTTTTTGCAGAGATTCGCGAAGTTTAATACTTACTATCAGTTTAAAAAAATATTGGCGCAGTTGCGCTAAAAAAAATAAATATTAACATGGAATTATTAGTTGCTACACACAACGTACACAAAAAAGAAGAAATTCAGCAGATCTTAGGTGATCAGTTTGTCGTGAAAAGTCTGACTGATTACGATATACATGAAGAAATTGTGGAAGATGGAGATTCTTTCAATGCCAACGCTTTGATTAAAGCTAAATACTGTTTCGAAAAAACAGGAATTCCAAGTTTGGGTGACGACAGTGGTCTGGTTGTAGAATCTTTAGATGGTAGACCCGGGATTTTTTCAGCTCGTTACGCAGGTAATCACGATTTCGCCAAAAATATTGAAAAAGTTTTGGGCGAAATGGAAGGTGTAGAAAACAGAAAAGCATATTTCATCACCGTTTTATGTTATTATGATGAAAATGGTGCTCAATATTTTGATGGTCGGGCCCATGGAAATTTACTCACAGAAAATAAGGGACATCAAGGCTTCGGTTACGATCCGATATTTGTTCCGGAAGGTTACGAGATGACTTTTGCTGAGATGAATCCTGAGGATAAAAACCAGATCAGTCATAGAAAACAGGCGTTGGATCTGTTTTTGGACTTTTTAAAACTAAAAGGATAATTTAGATTGAAACTGAGGTTGAAGTCTGTTAATTTTTTTAAATGGAGTCTAAACCTTACCATCAAAGTCAATCTGAACCACAGCCCAACCTCAAACTTTTATCGTACATTTACCCCAATAAACTATTGTTTTGAGTACTTATTTAACCATTTTAGGCTTTAATTCAGCAATTCCTACGGTCAATACTTCACCTACATCTCAACTATTGGAGATGGAGGAGCGGTGTTTTTTAATTGACTGTGGTGAAGGAACGCAGGTGCAGTTAAGAAAAGCAAAGGCAAGATTTTCAAAAATCAATCATATATTTATTTCGCATCTCCATGGCGACCACTGCTTTGGTTTGCCTGGTTTAATTGCTTCTTTTCGCTTATTAGGAAGAGATATTCCGCTGCATGTTTATGGTCCGAAGGGAATTAAAAAGATGCTGGAAACCATTTTTACCATTACCGAAACCCATCGTGGCTTTGAAATTATTTATCACGAACTCGATAAAGATTATTCTGAAAAAATTTATGAAGATAACAGGGTAGAGGTGTACACCATTCCATTGGATCACAGAATTTACTGTAACGGTTATCTTTTTAAAGAAAAAACAAAAGACAGGCACCTGAACATGCAGGAGATTTCAAAATATAAAGAGATTGAAACATGTGATTATCATAACTTAAAAGCAGGAAAAGATTTTGAGCTGAGCGACGGGTATATTCTTAAAAATGAAATTTTAACGACAGAACCTGCGCCGCCGGTTTCTTACGCATTCTGTAGTGATACACGATATTTAGAGTCTGTGATACCCATTATAAAAAATGTTACTGTTCTCTACCACGAGTCTACTTTTTTGCATGATCTGAAAGAAATGGCAGATTATACAGGTCACACTACCGCATTGGAAGCAGCAAGAATTGCGAGACAGGCAGAGGTTGAAAAATTAATACTGGGTCATTTTTCCAACAGATATGGTGATTTGACGGTGTTTACAGATGAGGCTCGAACTGTTTTTCCAAATACATTTTTACCTAAAGCACTAGAAGTTGTAAAAATTTAAACGTCTATGTTGAATTTTGAAGAGTTAAGAGATTTTCTGAATGAAAAGGCTGATGTGTATAATAATTCTGACTTTATTCAAGATGATCCCATACAGATCCCGCACCGTTTTTCTCTGAAACAGGATATCGAAATTGCTGGCTTTCTTGCGGCGACCATATCCTGGGGAAACAGGAAAGCAATTATAAAATCTGCAGATAAAATGCTCGACATCATGGGAAATTCACCTTATGATTTTGTCATGAATTATTCTGAAAATGATCTGAAAATGCTTGAAGGAAAGAGTATCCACCGAACTTTTAACGGAGAAGATTTCGCGTATTTCATCAGACAGTTCAACAGAATTTATCGTAATAATGGAAGTCTCGAAGATTTATTTATCATTAAAGAATCTGAAACTAATTTCTATCACGCTATTGAAAGATTCCGGATTGATTTTTTGAAAACTGAAAAGCATCGAAGCCATAAACATGTCAGCTCACCTTATAAAAATTCATCATCAAAAAGAATCATCATGTTTCTGCGGTGGATGGTAAGAAATGATAACCGTGGAGTGGATTTTGGAATTTGGTCAAATATTGAATCTAAAAATTTGTCAATACCTTTAGATGTTCACACCGGCAATATTTCCAGGAAACTGGGTTTGATTTCGAGAACTCAAAATGACTGGAAGACTGTTTTAGAACTCGATGAAATTATCAGAAAATTTGACGACAAAGATCCTGCAAAATATGATTTCGCTCTGTTTGGTTTAGGAGTAACAAAAGAATTATTTTAAACGAAATGTAATGAAAACATCACACGAAAGAAGAGAGTCTCTTGAAAAACTGGCTGATGGAATTACCTCATGGATAGGCTCTATACCGTCACTCATCATTCATACCTTACTTTTTATCACTGCATTTCTGTTGCCAAGCTTCGGAATTGTTGATTTTGATAAAATGTTGTTGGTGTTAACGACTGTGCTGTCTTTGGAAGCGATCTATCTGTCGATTCTTATTCAGATGTCGGTAAATAAAAGTCATGAAAAAATTGAGGATATCCAGGAAGATATTGAGGAGATCAGCGAGGATATTGAAGACATTCAGGAGGACTTAGAGGAGATCAGTGAAGACATTGAAGAAATCACGGAAGATATAGAGGATATCCAGGAAGATATTGAGGAGATTAATGAGGATGAGGATGATGAAGATCATAATGAGCGGGCTAAAAAAGCCATCCTTAAGAGCAATGTAAATTCCAATAAAAATGAAATTAAATTTTTAAAAGATAAAATTTCAGAGCTTCAGAATAAAATTGATGAACTGAAAAAAGATTAAAAATTGTTAGCAAATTAATTATGCAGTGAGACTGTTCAGTGGAACAGTCTTTTTTATTCTTAGAGATTAGAATTGCATTAGAATTTGATTAAAAATTAACTATTTTGGAATATTGTTGTTAATAATTTGGATTTCAATATGTTTTAAATCAATAAATTTTGGTATTTTTGGGCAAACAATCTGAAAATGTTAAATTATAGATCAAAAAACTATCTTTTATTTCTACTTTTAGCTCTTTTTTCTACGCAGATTAATGCACAGAAATCCGGAAGAAAAGTCTTGCCGGAGAAAAAGACTGCACAGAGTATGAAAGCCGGTGTATTTATTGATGTAAATGTACCCTCATATACACCATCTGGTTATAACATTGAGAATCTGGTTAAAAATGTTTTGATTTCCGGTGGTTCTTCTTGTGCACCACCTAACGTTTCTAACGTCACGGTTTCACCCAATCAGCTGCAGACTGACACAGAAAGAGCATGGGGATATTTTAACAAGGGTACTACCGCTTTTCCTTTTGATGACGGTATTGTACTGGTAACAGGAAAAGCAAGAAGAGCGGGAAATGTATTGGAAGGCAATCTCGGAGACCTTGTACCTGGAACAACAGGAAGTGATCCTGACCTTGTAGCAGCTATAAATCCCGCATCAGGTCTTAATGACGCTGTTTTTATTGAATTTGATTTCGTTCCGAACAATTCTCAAATTAGTTTCAACTATTTATTTGCTTCAGAAGAATATACTAATGACTTCCCATGCGGAGGTTTTTCTGATGGTTTTGCACTTTTGCTAAAACCTAATACTCCTGGGTCGACCTATACGAACATGGCTGTACTTCCTGGCACAGGAGGACCTGTAAGTGTAACCAATATTGTTCCTGCAGGAAACGGTTTCAGTTGCGGCCCTATTAATGCTGCTTACTTTGGAGGTATGAATTCTACCAATACTGAAACTAATTTCAATGGTCGTACAATACCTTTAACGGCTACGGCAACTGTAACTCCGGGTGTGTCTTATCATTTTAAAATGGTTTTGGCAGATGCGTCAGATTCAGGATATGATTCAGGAGTATTCATTGAAGGTGGATCTTTTGATATTGGTATGACGATCGTAGATTCTAATGGAAATCCTTTACCAGAATCGATTAACGTCTGTGACAATGTGCCAACTTTATTAAAAGCTCTTATCACAGTGGTTCCAGGAACGACTTATCAGTGGTTTAAAGATGGTGTAGCTATTCCAGGTGCTACATCAATGACCTACACTGCAACAACACCAGGAGTTTACAAGGTTCAGGTTGTAGTTCCAGGTGCAACGTGCCCAGCTGAAGCTACTGTTACGATTGTAGGTGGTACAAGTCCGGTCGCTCAGAATGCGACTTTGAAACTCTGTACTACACCGAGCGTTTTCACATTTGATCTGAATTTGGCAAAACCTTCCATCAGTACTACACAGGGAGCTGTTTTTAAATTTTATTTAGCGCAGGCAGATGCTATTGCGGGAAACAACAGTAATATAACCGGTATTGGTGCATTCAACGGGAATGACGGACAGATTCTTTATGTAAATGTTTCAAACGGGGCATTCTGTTCGAAAGTAGTTACATTAACTTTAAGAAAAGAAGAAACACCGATAGCGTCGCTTACTGCAACCAGGCTGAAAATCTGTGCAGGTGAATCTACAACACTAACTGCTGCAGGCGGAGTGACTTACCAGTGGAGTGATTTCTCAGGAACAGGAGCGGTACGTACCGTATCTCCGACACAGGATACAACTTATACGGTTTATGCAATCGGTGCTCAGGGTTGTAAATCTTTGCAGCCAGTATCAGTAGTGGTGGAAGTAGTTCCGGCGATTACTTCAAATCTTACAGGAGGATATATTTGCGTTGGTGACAGAATTACCCTTGATGCAGGAGCTGGTCCTAACTACACGTACCAATGGAACAATGGCGAAACATCGCAGACAGTTGCTGCGGAACTGCCGGGATTATATTCTGTGACAATCAGCAACGGTGTTTGTTCTAAAGTGTATACAACTCAGGTTATCCAGGCGATTATCCCTCAGATTATAAAAGTTGATTATGATGAAAGCGGAACTTTAGTGGTAACAGCAAGCAATCCAAGCAACGGACAGTTAGAGTATTCTAATGATAATGGTGTGACTTGGCAGTCTTCGAACGTATTTACTAATGTTCCTAATAATACATTGGTTTCTATCAGAGTTAAAGTAAAAAATACAAGCTGTGTAGGTTTCTTAGAATATTTCACATTTGTAATGAAAAACGTAATTACTCCGAATGGGGATAATGTAAATGATATGATAGATTTCAGAGGAATCAGTGATCTTAAAGATTTCCAGGCTGTGATTTCAGACCGATATGGTAAAGCAGTCTTTAAGTCTGAAAAAATCAGACCTTTCTGGGATGGTTTCTTCCAGGGTAAAAAATTACCTACAGCATCATATTGGTATCAGGTGACTTTCGAAGATCCTGCCACTAAAAAACTGACTGTAAAAACAGGATGGATCTTGCTGAAGAATTTCGAATAACAATTTTTACATAACTAAAAAAGACCGATTTTACAATCGGTCTTTTTTTTTGCAGTGGTTTAAAATGAGATAACTAGGAAATTGACTGTCAATTTTGTGTTAATAATAATATAAATATTTTTGAATTAAATTTAAATCAAAAAAAATAGTATTTTTGTTAAAAATAATACAAAATGTTAAATAAAAGTGCAGGAAGTTTATTTTTGGCTTTGTTTTTAGTTCTTATTGGAAATTTTACATTTTCTCAGACTAGAGAAAGAGGTAAAAGTATGCAGAAAGCTTCTTCTCAAACAATGAAAGCTGGCGCTTTTATAGATGTAAATACTGCTAACTACGTAGAATCTTCTTACAGCATTACACAACTGGTACAAAACGTTCTGATTGCCGGCGGTTCCGCATGTTCTACAGCCAATGTAAGCAATGTAGTAGTTTCCCCGAATTTACCTGCGAGTAATCAGACGCGTACATGGGGTTTCTTTAATAGGGGAACCACCAATTTCCCTTTTGCAAAAGGTATTATTTTAACAACAGGACACGCAAGAAAAGCAGGAAATACATTTCAGTCAACCGAATTAAGCGATGGTGTGCCAACACAGGGTGACTTAGATCTTGCTACAGCTTTAAATATTAATCCGGCGAGCAGTCTGAAAGATGCTACCTACATTGAATTTGATTTTGTCCCTACCTCAACGGAGGTAAAGTTCAGATATTTATTTGCTTCAGAAGAATATGAAGGAAATTTTCCATGTAATATAAGTGACGGTTTTGCATTGTTATTGAAAAAGGTGGGAGATCCTACGTATACAAACTTGGCAGTACTTCCAAACGGAGCTCCGGTAAGGGTAACAAATATCCGTCCGGCTAATGAGTTTGGCGGGGCACCTCTTCAGTGCGGACCATTAAATGCGACTTATTTCGGTGGATATAATACTGCAGCGGTTGAGACCAATTTCAGTGGTCGTACAGTTCCTTTAACTGCACAGGCTACAGTAATTCCAGGTCAGCTGTATCATTTTAAAATGGTTTTGGCTGATTTTCAGGATGCTGCGTATGACTCGGGAGTGTTTTTAGAGGCTGGTTCTTTTGATATCGGCGTGCAGATTTTAGGTCCAAACGGCGTTCAGCTTCCACCTTCGATCAATGTGTGTGATAATGCACCACAGACTTTTACAGCTTCTGCTCAGATACCCAACGCAACTTATCAGTGGTTCTTAGGAACAACTGCAATACCAGGAGCGAATACACCATCTTACACCGCAACACAACCAGGAGTATATTCCGTCGAGGTTACCATACCGGGAAATTCCTGTCCAGGCAAGGCTACAGTAACTATCGTTGGAGGAACTTCACCAACGGTACAAAATGCTACGCTAACAAGCTGTTACACTGCTGGAAATGCAATTTTTGATTTAACATCCGCTCAGCCTTCCATAAGTTCAACACCAGGAGTTTCTTTTTCATATTATCTTAATCAGGCTGATGCCAATTTAGGCAATTCCAGTACTATAGCTGCACCTACAACTTTTTCAAGTGCAGGAAATCAAACAATCTATGTTTTAGTTAAAAACGGTTTCTGTTCCAAAGTAGCGCAATTACAATTGGTAAAAGCAGCAGAAATCACTGCAACTGTAGCGGCTCCTGCAGCTTTAACCTGTACCAATACGCAGGTTACTCTGAATGCTTCAGCTTCTGTCTATCCAACGGGGTCAACATTTGCATGGACAACTACTGGAGGGAATATTGTTTCAGGAGGTACAACTTTAAATCCGGTAGTGAATGCTGCGGGAACTTATACATTAACTATTTCGAATACTTTTGCAGGAAATGTAACCTGTACAGGAACAGCCACTGTAACTGTAGTGGGGGACAGTGCCCCGCCTGCTACGGGATTGACCGCAAGTAAATTAATCATCTGTCTAGGTGAAACCGTGACTTTAACAGCTACGGGTGGTGCGACGTACAACTGGGTCGGACTTACCGGGAACGGACCAACACAAACCGTAACTCCTACGACCAATACGACATATACGGTTACTGCTGTCGGCGCAAACGGATGTGTTTCCACGTCTCCAGCAACGGTGACGGTTCAGGTATCGCAACCTTTTACCGCTCAAAATGCAAGCCTTTTAAAATGTTATCAGCAGGGAAATATTACCTATGATCTTACGTCTGCCCAGAGTCAGATTACGAGTGCAACAACGGGAATAACGTTTACTTATTATGTTAATCAGGCTGATGCGAATTTGGGAAATGCCAGTAATATTGTGGCACCTACAACATTTCAAAGTCCAGGAAATCAGACAATCTATGTTTTGGTAAGCAACGGTGGATGTAAATATGTGGTTACCCTTCAACTGTTAACTACCGCTACTACAACTTTAACGATAGCTGCTCCTCAAACTATTACATGTTCAACAGCACAGGTGACTTTAAATGCCGGTGCTTCTGTTATACCTGCAGGTTCTACTATACTTTGGACAACTACTGGTGGAAACATCGTGTCTGGAGCAAACACTTTAAATCCAGTAGTCAATGCAGCGGGAACTTATACTTTAACAGTTACAAATACTACTCAGCCGGCAAACTTAACCTGTACTTTCACTTCAACGGTAACCGTGATTCAGGATAAAGTTCTACCGATAGCCAATTTAACCTCTACATTCCAACAGATTTGTCCGGGAGAATCTGTTACTTTAACAGCTTCGGGAGGTGTTACATACAACTGGGGCAATGGCCTTCCAGGAAATGGTGCTACACAAGTGGTTTCACCGGCTAATAATACAACGTACACTGTTTTTGCGGTGGGAGCTAATGGATGTATTTCTGCTAACCCTGCTTCAATCACCATCGTTGTTGGGCCTCCAACTGCCTTTGTAACTGCCTCTAAAATTAAGATATGTGCAGGTGAATCTGTTACTTTGACTGCTAGCGGAGGATTCACTTACAACTGGGTCGGTCTTACAGGAAACGGAAATACTCAGGTAGTAACACCTTCAGCTACGACCACATATTCTGTATTTGCTTTAGGTGGAAACGGGTGTGTTTCTAATACGCCTGCGACGATTACTATTGAAGTCGTTCCGGCAATTGTTTCTACGTTGCAGGACGTTTACGCATGTGCTGGTGATACTGGGGTTTTAGATGCAGGTGCAGGTCCTAACTATACGTACTTATGGAGTACTGGTGCCACTACCCAGACAATTTCAACAAATATTCCGGGTTCTTACTCTGTAACAATCAGTAACGGGACTTGTTCAAGCCTGTTTACTGCACAGCTTATTAATCCTGATCTGCCTCAGTTTACGAATGTAGTGTACGAAAATAACGTACTGACAATTTCGGCAACTAACCCTACAAACGGAACTTTAGAATATTCGATTGATGGTGGTGTGAATTGGCAGTCTTCCAATATTTTTTACAATGTTTTAAATAACACCAACTACACATTATTGGTTAAAGTAAAAGATGCGAAATGCGGGAACACATTACAGTTTTTCACATTTGTTATCAGCAATGCAATTACACCCAACAGTGATGGTGTGAATGATTATATTGACTTTTCAGGAATTAGCAATTACAAAAATTTTGCGGCATCTATTTTCGATAGATATGGTGCAGAATTATTTAAAGCTGATAAATCGAACGTAAGATGGAACGGTTCATTGAAAGGTATTAATATTCCTACAGCAACATATTGGTACAGAGTACAGTGGGAGAATCCTGCAAGTAAAAAATTAGAACTCAGATCAGGTTGGATATTACTTAAAAACAGAAATTAAATAAAATTTAAAGTCTTCCATTAGGAAGACTTTTTTATGTTAAAAATTCAAGTTATTTGTATTGTTTATGTAAAAAAAAGCTAAATTTGTTGAAACAAAAATTATTATGAAGAGATATCTACTATTGTTTTCATTTTTACTGGTTAGTTCGAATTTTTTATTTTCACAAGTTATAGCGCCGAGAAAGCCTGCGAAGAAAACGATCCCTGCAAATGCTAAAGCGGGAGACTATATAGATGTAAATGTTGCTCCATATCCTGAGAGTAATTACACTCCAACACAATTGGTAACTGACGTTTTGGTCGGTACATCCGGTTCTTGTGGGACACCAAATATTACAAATGTTACGATAAGTCCAAATCAAGCTGTTACCAATAATAACAGGTTTTGGGGATATTTCAACAAAGGGACTTCAAATTTTCCTTTTGCTGAAGGTATTGTTTTAACTACAGGCTATGCAAGAGAAGCTGGTAACACTGCGATCAACGATGTACTAGGGGGTACTACAGGCACAATGTCTGATCCGGATCTTGTGGCAGCGATTGGTACTACGCAACAGCTTAATGATGCAGTTACTTTAGAATTTGACTTCGTACCTACAAGTTCTCAAATGAAGTTCAGATATATGTTTGCTTCTGAAGAATACACCGGTGGTTTCCCCTGTCTGAATTATGATGATGCATTTGCACTATTATTAAAGCCTGTTGGTGGAACTTACCAAAACCTTGCTATACTGCCTGGTGGTGCCGGTCCTGTATCTGCAACAAATATTGTACCTCAGAATCCATTATTTTCTTGTGGTCCTATTAATGCGCAGTATTTTGGATCTCTGCCACCTAACCAAATTAATTACTATGGTAGAACAATACCTTTAACAGCTGAGGCGACCGTAATTCCCGGTCAGATGTATCATATCAAAATGGTTATCGCCGATGCAAGAGATGGTAACTATGATTCTGCGGTTTTCTTAGAAGCTGGTTCATTTGATATTGGTGTAAATCTTTTAGATCCTTCAGGAGCACAGTTGCCTGCTGAGATCAATGTATGTAACAATGAGCCACAGCTGATTACAGCGTCTACAAGTGGTCCAAATTTATTGTATCAGTGGTTTTTAGATGGAAATCCAATAGCTGGAGCCAATACAAATACCATAACTGCGGTACAGCCTGGTACGTATAAAATTGAAGTAAGTGTTCCAGGAAATCCTTGTCCAGGTTCAGCTTCAATAAAAATAAACGGTGGAACAACACCTTTAGCACAAAATGCTACATTCCGTTTATGCAGTACGCCGGATATTACCACTTTCGATCTGAATAATGCTAAACCATTAATCAGCCCGACTCCAAATGCAGTTTTTAGATTTTATGAAAATCAGGCAGATGCAACAGCGCAGAACGCTAATTTTATACAGACTCCAGCCAACTATAACGGAGCAAACGGACAAATTTTATATGTTGTTGTTTCAGACGGAGGTTTCTGTAGTAAAACAATTGAATTAACATTAACCAGAGAATTAACGCCGATTGCAGGAGTTACCTCTTCAAGAATCAGAGTGTGTCCGGGTGAAGCTGTAACGCTTACTGCGACTGGTGGTGTAACGTATCTGTGGGATAACTTCCCTGGAAACGGAAATACGCAGACAGTAACTGTTAATCAGACAACCACTTTTACGGTTTACGCATTGGGAGCGCTTGGATGTAAGTCTTTACTTCCTGCAAAGATTACAGTGGAAACTGTAGCGCCAATCACATCACCTTTGTTGGATGTTGAAATGTGTGTAGGTGATACCATCACATTGGACGCAGGAGCAGGTACAAATTATACTTATCTATGGAATACAGGAGCTGAAACGCAGACTATCGTAGCTACTCAGTTGGGAGTTTATACAGTAACAATCAACAATGGCATTTGTGAAGAAACATTTACTGTGAAAGTACATGGTGCTTCATCTCCGTTCTTTACGAATCTTAGCTACGAGAATAATACTTTAACGGCGATTGCTACCAATCCTTCCATTAATAATCTTTACGGAACTTTAGAGTATTCTGTAGACGGAATCAACTGGCAGGAATCGAATGTCTTTACTAATCTTACTGACAATGCAACATACAATGTTCAGGTGAGAATTAAAGGTACAACATGTTACGGTGCCGTTGAGTTCTTTACATTGGCTATCAACAACGTGATTACGCCAAACCAGGATGGTGTGAATGATGTTTTAGATCTTACAGGGCTGAGAGACTTTAATAATTTCACAGGATCTGTTTATGACCGATACGGTGTTGAAGTGTTCAGATTCTCTAAAGAAAGACCAATCTGGGATGGAACTGTTTCAGGAAAAAGATTGCCGACGGCAACTTACTGGTATAAGTTTAACTTCGAATACAAGAAGACTAAAATACAGATGAGCAGATCTGGATGGATTATGTTGAAGAACAGAGAATAATCTTTAAAGATTAAAATTAAATAGCAATAAAATAGCCTTTCAAATTTGAAAGGCTATTTTTATTTTTTTATAAAAAGAATAGAATTACATATTTTCTTTCCAAAGCTGAGTGAAATGAATGAAATCTTCTACACTCAGTTCTTCAGCTCTTTTATCCATAAATTCATGAGTTTTCAGTGCTTCAGGAATATTGAGAACTTTCCAGGAGTTAGATAATTTTTTTCTTCTCTGCCCAAAACCAGCTTTTACAATCTGTTTAAAAAGAACTTCATTTCCTACCAAACCTTCTTTAGGATTTCTGGTCAGTCTGATAACTCCGGATTTTACTTTTGGTGGCGGATTAAATACATTTTCATGAACGGTGAAAAGATACTTTACATCATAATAAGCCTGCACCAAAACAGAGAGAATTCCATAATCTTTGGTTCTCGGAACCGCGGCTGTTCTTTCGGCAACTTCTTTCTGGAACATTCCTACCATCTCAGGAACAATTTGATAATGGTCAATTATTTTAAATAAGATCTGTGACGATATATTATAAGGGAAATTCCCGATAATGGCAATCTGTTCGTGATTGATAAAGTTAAAATCCTGTTTCAGAAAATCTCCCACGAAAGTTTCTTCGGTAGCCTTACTGTAGTTTTTTTTTAGATAATCTATAGATTCGGTGTCTATTTCGGCAAGATAAATTTTCTGATCCTTTTCCAGAAGATATTTTGTGAGCACGCCCATTCCGGGACCTACTTCCATAACGTTGTTGTAGTTTTCGTAGCTTAAGCCTTCTACAATGTTTTTTGCGATGTTTTCATCGGTCAAAAAGTGTTGACCCAGATGTTTTTTTGCTCTTACACTCAAAGTTTATTTATGATTTCGTTAACAATGATTTTCTCTTATTCGTTCCAAATTTCGGTAGAATTTTTCTATTTTAGCCAAAAATTTTAATATTAATGGCGAAATCTGTAGAAGAGTTTAATAAGAAAAGGCTTCGGTCTAGCAATATTACTGTGGTAATAAGTATTGCCTTAGTGTTATTTTTGTTAGGATTAATGGGCTTGATTCTAATCAATGCACAGAAATATTCCGATTATCTTAAGGAGCAACTTGTTGTAAATGCGTACTTTGACGAGAATTATGACGATAAAGATTCTGCCAAAATAGCAAAACAAGAGGCGGTGGCCGTAGAGGTTATTAAAACTATGGAGCCTGTAAAGCGGACAAAGTATATTTCTAAAAAAATGGCAACATCAGAAGCCAAAAAAAGTTTAGGAATCGATACTGAGGCACTTTTTGATAAAGATATATATCCTGCTTCTGTAGAAATTGCATTAAAACCGGAATACACAGACTCTACAAAAATTGGTGCCGTTTTAACTCAGATTAAGTCTGTTCCCGGGATTGTTGATGTAAAGAATGATTCAGATTCACAAAAGATCTACGATAAATTAAATAAAATTCTGAAATGGATTTTAGCGTTCTGTGTACTGTTTTTAGTCTTAGCAATTGTTTTAATTAATAATTCAATCAGACTGAAAGTATTTTCAAAGAGATTTATAATTAAAACCATGCAGTTGGTAGGAGCTAAGCGTAGATTTATTTTGACGCCGTTTATCAAAGAAGCTTTGGTGCTCGGTTTATTGGGTGCAGTCTTGGCCCTGATCGCTTTATCTGGTCTTTGGTATTATTTTACAACCACCATCAAAACTCCTTTCGTGCAGGATACCAACCAATACTTCTGGTTAGTGCTGTTAATTTTCGGAGTGGGTATTTTCATCACTATATTAAGTACAATCGTTGCAACATGGAGATTCTTGAGATCAAATGTAGACGACTTATATTATTCTTAAAAAAATGGGCAAAAAAACACATAAATTTTCCGCGTCAGATTTCGGTACGGATACAGAAGTTTCTAAGGAGCAAGCATTCTACTTTGGAAAGGAAAATTACAAATGGATGCTGATTGGTTTAGCATGCATCGTTGTCGGATTTCTTTTAATGATGGGACCAGACGCAAACACGGTAGATGGAAAACTTGACCCGAATGTTTGGAATGATGATATTTTTTCAATCAGAAGAATCAGAATTGCACCTTTGCTGATCGTTATCGGTTTTGTAATTGAAATTTACGCCATCCTGAAGAGAAAGAAATAAAGAGCCAAATAAAAAGTATAAGGAACCAATTAATAGTTCAAATAAAGAAAAGTCGGTTGTTCAGCAATTGACTTTTTGTTTAAAATTAAAAAAATAGGCTGAAGGCAATTTGCCGGATGCCAACTGCAAATTATGGATTTAATTAAAGCAATAATTATTGCAATTGTAGAGGGACTTACAGAATATTTACCCATTTCATCAACCGCGCATATGGGTTTTGCTGCCAATCTGATGGGGTTAGAAGAAACAGAATTTCTGAAAATGTTTCAGGTTTCTATTCAGTTTGGGGCAATTTTATCAGTTGTGGTAGCTTATTGGAAAAAGTTTTTTGACCTTAAAAATCTTCAGTTTTATTTTAAGTTAGGTTTTGCAGTGATTCCTGCATTGGTTTTAGGATATATCTTCGACGATATGATTGAAGATGTTCTGGGAAATCAAATAGCTATATCTTCCGTATTGGTTTTAGGTGGAATCGTTTTGCTGTTTGCTGATAAATGGTTTAAAAATCCTGTCATACATGATGAAAAGGAATTATCGATAAAAAAAGCAGTTATCATTGGATTTTGGCAATGTCTGGCAATGATGCCGGGAACAAGTAGAAGTGCGGCTTCAATAATTGGTGGGATGACACAGGGGCTTACAAGAAAAGCAGCGGCTGAATTTTCATTTTTCTTAGCAGTTCCAACAATGTTGGCGGTGACCGTATATTCTGTTTTTGTGAAAACATGGGGCAAAGAATCCGGAAATCCGATGAAAGGTTACGAGATGATTTTCTCTTCTCAGGATCATATTACCATTTTCATTGTCGGAAATATTGTTGCATTTATTGTTGCATTGATCGCAATCAAAGCATTTATTGGAGTTTTAAACAGATACGGTTTCAAGCCTTGGGGATGGTACAGAATAATAGTAGGGATTGCATTGTTGGTTTATTTTTATTGGTTTTAAATAAGGTTAGACATTTTAAGTTGTTGTTTTTTTTGCAACTATTTGACTTTCGCTCCGTTCAAACCAGAAAAGTTGGTTAGAAAATTCAAATTGAATAATCCCTGAAACATCACCAAGTTTGGCTGACGGAGGTTCAACGAAAATAAATTATTACTCATTACCACTTATTCATTATTCAGATTTATGACAGCAGAACAACTTCTTGAAGGGCAGATTCTTCTTTTAGATAAACCTCTGGACTGGACTTCCTTTCAGGCAGTCAATAAAATGAAGTACAAACTCAAAAGTGAGTTTGGCCTGCCAAAAAAATTTAAAATCGGTCATGCAGGAACTTTAGATCCGAGAGCGACAGGTCTTTTAATTGTTTGCACCGGAAAATTCACAAAAAAAATTCCGGAAATACAGGATGCTCCCAAAGAATACTGGACGGAAATTAAAATAGGAGTTCAGACAGAATCTTACGACACCGAAAAACCTGAAATTCTTCAGCAGGACATTTCTCATATAACGGAAGAGAACGTGGAAGAAGTTCTGAATAAATTTTTAGGTGAAATAGAACAGACACCGCCGATTTTTTCTGCTATTAAAATTGATGGAAAAAGAGCTTATGACATGGCGAGAGCAGGGCAGGAGGTTGAAATGAAATCAAGAAAAACAACGATAACTTATATTAAAGATGTAGAAATCAATTTTCCTTTGATAAGTTTCACGGTAGGCTGTTCTAAAGGAACGTATATCCGCAGTTTAGCTCACGATATCGGTCAGGAACTGGGAGTTGGTGCCTATCTAACTCAGCTGAGAAGAACGAAAATCGGTGATTATCATGTTCAAAATGCAACACAAGACTTTTTGACAAATGATTTCAAATTTGAAAATTTATAATATATTGTGATACGGAATTTCGATTTTAGATAAAAAAAAATACCGCATCAAAAAAAGACTCATGGAAAAGACACGTATCAATAAATATCTTTCTGAAGTTGGCTACTGCTCAAGACGTGCAGCAGATAAACTTTTGGAAGAGGGCAGAATAACAATCAACGGAAAGGTTCCTGAAATGGGAACCAAAGTTTCTGATGAGGATGTAGTGGAAGTCGACGGAAAACCTATTCGTGAAAGTGAAGATAAACCTATCTATATCGCTTTTAATAAACCTGTAGGAATCGTCTGTACCACAGATACGAAGCGTGAGATTGATAATATTATAGAATACATTAACCATCCCAAAAGAATTTTTCCTATCGGTAGACTTGATAAGCCGAGCGAAGGTTTAATTCTTCTGACTAACGACGGTGATATCGTTAATAAAATCTTGAGAGGAAAAAATAATCACGAAAAGGAATACTTGGTAAGAGTCGACAAGCCTTTAAACTCAAAATTTCTTGAAAAAATGCGAAATGGTGTTCCGATTTTGGATACTGTCACCAAAAAATGTGAAGTTGAAAGAATTGATGATATGACTTTTCGAATCGTTTTAACACAGGGATTAAACCGACAGATTAGAAGAATGTGTGAATTTCTGGGCTATGAGGTGAAAAAACTGAAGCGTATCAGAATTATGAACATCAAATTGGATATGCCTTTGGGTAAATGGAGAGATTTAACTGCAGAAGAGTTGTCAGAACTGAATTCTATGCTTGACGGATCTTCAAAAACCTTTGATTAACTACACTTTATATAACATCATGTAAGTTTGGATTGAAAGTTGTGAGCTATATAAATTTCCAAATTAAGGGAATTTCAGTGAGTTTTATCACATTTCAAGGATTAATATATTGATGTTTTTAATATTGGAATTTTAATGTTCGTAACTGTAAACCGTTATTTTTTAATGTTTTAACATTTTTTTCAACAAATTGTTTTATATTTGTAATCGATAATCGACAGGTTATTTACAGAACACTAATATAAACTATAATGATGAAAAAAAAGCTCTATCTGGTAGCAGCCTCTTGTCTGCTATTTCTTTCAAAACGAATGCTCAAGTAGGGATAGGGACGACTGTTGTCGAGAACGACTTGCTTTTAAAAGTTTCGTCTACCAATAAAGGAATCTTAATCCCTAATCTTACAATTCCAAATTTAAACGCAGCTGCACCGGTTACGAATCCTGCTTTGGGACTTCTTGCTTATAACAAAGCAACCGGAAAACAGGGTTTTAATTTTTGGGATGGAACCAAGTGGAATGAGCTGGTGGATACACGAAATATCTATTCTGTTCTTGGTCTTACGATATCTTACAGTGTCTCAAATTCTTCTCCGGTAGATATAAATGCTGTAAGGGGAGCAATCAATTACCCACAGGAATCTTTACCCGGAACAACTTGGACCGAAGTTCCCGGTCTCTCAAAAGATATTACTATTACCCAGGCTAACAACAGTATTTCTGTGATTACAGAAGGGATGATTCAGGCGAATAATTCTGCTGCTTCTGCAGGTTCTGACGCATTTACTTATGCTGTGGGAATATTTATTGACGGAAAACTTTCCGGAGTGAGAAATTATTCGACAAAGTATTCAAATACCTACCAGTATGATTTCTTCTCCATCAACAGTGTGTTTAATAACCTCAGTTTAGGTAATCATACCATCAAAACGTATGTGACTGTAAGAGCAAGTAACCTCACCGGAGTGACTTTGTGGAGATATGGCGGTCCGATCAATTACTCACCACCCACCAATCCTCCATCATCAATTAACAGTGATATGTCTAGAATCAATATGTTTATCAAGCTGACTGAAAAATCATAAACACAAACAATGAAAAATATTTATTTAAGATTGCTTTTCTTCGTACTGGGAAGCTTAGTTTACGCTCAGAGTGGATCGGTAGGGATTGGAACCAATACTCCGAACGAATCTGCTATACTTGATATGGTTTCGTCAAACAAAGGTCTGATGATTCCTAAAGTTTCATTGAACGCTACAAATGCGTCAGATTACAGTTTTATGGCAACCCAGCCAACAATCTCTCTCTTAGTCTTTAATACAAATGCCGCTTTACCTGCTGGAACCGGTCTTTATTATTGGGACGGTACAAAGTGGGTGTTTTATTTCAATTCTGCCAATATCAATCTCCTGTTGGGAATTACAAAATATTATTCTAAGGTATATCCTAATACACTATTCTCGTTTGCCTACAATTCTGAATTAAGTTCAGTCAGTTCATTTGTAAACGGTACCGCATTGGCTACACCCTGGATAAAAATACCTGAAACAAACGATACACCATTTAATATTGTAATTGACAGAGTAAAAAACAATACAGTAATCACGCTTACTGGAATGGTTCAGCTACGAAATACGACAGCAGGGGAAGAAATTAGAAATGTGAACTACGGTTTGGGAATTTTTGTTGATAATCAATTGATCTCATCTAAAGCGGTCTCTCTAAGCACAGATACACGTTGTGGATATCAGGAGTTTACCATAAATGGTTTTGTAGATGATCTCAGTGTTGGAACCCACACCATTACCTTTGGTGCAATGAACAGGTCGGGGAATGCCGGCAGCACATCACTTTATTTCGGAAGACAGGCAGGAGGCTGTGAGAATCTCTCAGATGATGAAGTGAGAATCAGTTCTGTAGTTTTAGTTAGTCAACCTTTACCTTATTAATCATGAAAAAAATCTATAATATCATCGTTCTATTGGCGATTCCGTGTTTTGCAACTGCACAAGTGGTCATGACGGATAAAGCAGTGCCTGTTGTTGATAACAGCGCAATTCTTAAATTAGATTCAGATAAAAAAGGAGTTCTTTATCCGAGGATTCCTCTGACTTCAAGTACCGATATTGTTACAGTGCCCAATCCTCAGAACGGAAACGTGGTTTTTAATACAAATTCAACGGCAACATTACCACAAACCGTTGCCTATTTTGACGCAGGAAAATGGAATGCACTGTATACAAAAGAACAGGTGATATCAAAATTTGATCTGGTAAGCATCAGTTCTGTATCAGCTGCTTTACCTATTTCAATTGCAGGATTTAAGCCGGGTAATTTTACTCTTGGTACCAATAGCAACAATGATTGGACATCATTAAATATTACAGATACGAAAACCTTCACCAGAGCAACAAATTCGTTGGCTTTCACACTCGAGGGGATGACGCAACTGGATAAATCAACTAACAAATTTTATGAATACGCAATAGGAATTTTTGTGGACGGTAAACTGGCAGCCGTAAGAAAATACCACAAGCACAACGAAAATTTTACCTGCTCATGGCATAAGTTTGTTTTGAATGGAGTTATTAATAATCTTAGTGTAGGTGTGCCTCATACTATAGAAGTTAAGGCAAGAAATATCTCTGCCACCAATGCTGCAAATACTCCGAGTCAGATAATTGTATACGGTGGTCCTGCGAGATATGAAAACAACAATGTTTGTGACAACATCAGTACTTTTATGTCAAAAATGTCTCTCACTACAACCGTTGTAGAGTCTCTTAATTAAATGTGATTTTATCATAATATGTGTTTTTGGTAACGGATGTGCAGGAAGCCATCCGTTTTTTTATGTAAATGTTTGAACAGCAGATATTACCACTATTAAATTTTGATTTAAAAAATATTGCTGTAATAAAAAAAAATCGTACTTTTGCACTCACTTTTGTGAACGTACTTTCGGCGAAGTAAAATATTAGCAATTAACAACTTCCATATTTTTCAGGATTCACAGCAAAGCCGAGGTCTGTAAGAATTGGAATACAAATTTTATTAGAAAATGTCAAAAGAGACAAATTCAGCAGAGGTTATTCTTAACCAAAACGTAGCACCAGAACAATTTGATTGGGATTCTTTCGAATCAGGTCTTGATGCAGATGCGAGAAAAGAAAAAAGCGATCTTGAAGAAATCTACAACGGATCTCTTAGCAGCTTAAACGACAACGATGTAATCGTAGGTAAAGTTGTAAGATTGACTGACAAAGAAGCTATCGTAGACATCGATTTCAAATCTGAAGGTGTTATTTCTCTTAATGAATTCCGTTACAACCCAGGCCTAAAAGTAGGTGATGATGTTGAAGTAATGGTAGACAGAAGAGAAGACAAAACTGGTCAGTTACAGTTATCTCACAGAAAAGCTAGAACGCTTAAAGCTTGGGATAGAGTAAACGAGCTTCACGAAACTGGAGAAATCGTTAACGGTTTTGTAAAATCTAGAACTAAAGGAGGTATGATCGTTGACGTTCACGGTATCGAAGCATTCTTACCGGGTTCTCAAATCGACGTTAAGCCAATTAAAGATTACGATCAGTTCGTAGGTAAAACTATGGAGTTCAAAGTTGTGAAAATCAACCCTGAGTTCAAAAACGTAGTAGTATCTCACAAAGCATTGATCGAAGCAGATATCGAAGGTCAGAAAAAAGAAATCATCGCGCAGCTTGAAAAAGGTCAGGTTCTTGAAGGTACTGTTAAGAATATTACTTCTTACGGTGTATTCGTAGATCTTGGTGGTGTAGACGGATTGATCCACATTACAGACCTTTCTTGGTCTAGAGTGAACCATCCATCTGAAATCTTAGAAGACGGACAGACTGTGAAAGTGGTTATCCTTGACTTTGATGACGAGAAAACAAGAATCCAGTTGGGTATGAAGCAATTAGAGGCTCATCCTTGGGATGCTCTTTCTGCTGACATGAAAGTTGGTGATAAAGTAAAAGGAAAAGTAGTAGTTCTTGCTGACTATGGTGCATTCGTTGAGATCGCTCCAGGTGTAGAAGGATTAATTCACGTTTCTGAAATGTCTTGGTCTACTCACTTGAGAAGCGCAGGAGATTTCGTAAAAGTAGGTGACGAAGTGGAAGCTGAAGTACTTACTTTAGACAGAGAAGACAGAAAGATCTCTCTAGGTATGAAACAATTATCTAAAGATCCTTGGGAAAATATCGAAGCTAAATATCCGGTAGGTTCTGAGCACGTTGGAACTGTAAGAAACTTTACAAACTTCGGTGTATTCGTAGAATTGGAAGAAGGTATCGACGGATTAATTTATATCTCAGACCTTTCTTGGACTAAGAAAATCAAGCATCCATCAGAATTCTGTGCAGTTGGTGATAAATTGAATGTTATCGTTCTTGAACTAGACATCCAGGCTAGAAGATTATCTCTAGGTCACAAACAATTGACAGAAAACCCATGGGATAAATTTGAAACTAAATATGCTGAAGGAACTGTACACGCTGGTAAAGCTGTAGAAGTACACGATAAAGGTGCTTCTGTACAATTCGATGATGCTGAAGTAGAAGCTTTCTGCCCATCAAGATTATTAGAGAAGGAAGACGGATCTAAAATCAAAAAAGGTGAAGATGCTCAGTTTAAAGTAATCGAATTCAACAAAGAATTCAAAAGAGTAGTAGTTTCTCATACAGGAATCTTCAGAGACGAAGAGAAAAAGAATGCAAGAGAAGCATCTAACAACAGATCTAATAACAGCGGTAACACTTCATCTTCTTCTAACAACGAAGAAAGATCAACTTTAGGTGATATTGATGTATTAGCTGAATTGAAAAAGAAAATGGAAGGAGGTAAATAATCTCAAACTATTTTTATAATATGAATCCACTCGTGAGAGTGGATTTTTTTGTTTTATAAGGTCATTTTTTCAATCCTTTTACTTGTGAAAAAAATGACTGAATTTTGTATGATTTGTTAGAAAGAAAACACCTAGTAGTGAACTGATATTCATATTTTTACTTACTTAAAATTATTTTGCTAAAAATTTAATAAATATATTTTTTGATTGAATAATATTTGTAAATTTGGGGCTTTAATAATCAATATGAAAAAGATAACTCTACCTCTTTTATTTGCAGTATTTGCAATTTTTCCATCTTCAAAGCTTTCAGCTCAAGATAATCAAAGATTAATCAATAACTATATTCAAACAAATCATCTTAGAGATTATAAAAAGTCTGATTTGATGAATTTTACTATTGATAACGTTGATTCATCAAAGTCTTTGAACGGAGATGTTGTAAAATTTCAGCAGTCTTACAATGGTTTGCCAATTCGTAATGCAGTTGGTACAGCATTGATAAAGGAGGGCAAAATTGCTTACTACACCGATAATTTTCTAAAAAATTACAGTAACGTTAGTTCAACTTCAGCTTCAATCACTAAAAGCGCTGCATTAGATAAGGTTGCTGACCACTTAGGAAAACAAGAGATTAAAAGTTTTTCGATTCTAAGCTTCGCCGATGCTGATCTAGATAACGGTAAATTTGTAAAGCAACAATTGTTGTATGTTGAAGATAATTTAAACTTAAAATTAGCGTACCAATTTACATTTCAGGAACCAAAATCTCCAAGTTTCTGGGAGGTTTTAGTTGATGCTCAAAATGGAGAAATAATAAGCAAAACTGATCTTAATTTATCTTGTAGTTTTCACCCGGGAGCTTATAATCATGATCATAGCAATGATGTTTATAGTAAATTAATAGGTCCGGAGAATCAACCTGAAAATAAAACTGTTTCATTATTAGTTCCGGATAATGCATCTTATAACGTCTTTCCGTTACCTATCGAAGCACCTACCTTCGGCGGAAGATCAATTGTTAATAATCCTTGGTTATTAGCATCCTCTCCTGAAGGGTGGCATTATGATGGTACTACTCATTACACTAGTACACGTGGAAATAATGTCAATGCTTATGAAGATACATTTGCATTTAATTCAGGAAGTTCCGCAGAGGGTGGAACAACGAGAAATTTTGATTTTCCTTTTAGTATCAATGCAGATCCATTATTGAATCAAAACGCTTCAATCACTAATCTTTTCTACATAAATAATAGAGTTCACGATATTTTTTACAAATTTGGATTCACTGAATCATCAAAAAATTTCCAACAGTCAAACTTTGGTTTAGGTGGAGCAGATAACGATTACGTTAATGCTGAGGCACAAGACGGTGGAGGTACAAATAATGCAAACTTTTCAACTCCGGCAGACGGTGGAAAACCTAGAATGCAAATGTATCTGTGGAGTACAATAAACAGAATTTTTTACTATAATGCTCCAACGATAGCAGTTCCACGTCAACCAATTGCAGGTATAGCTCAATTTGGTAATCCTCTTGGTGCGACTGGAGTAACAGGAAATGTTCAATTATCATCTGTATTAAACGGATGTACGGCATTACCAGCGGGATCACTTACCGGAAAGATTGGATTGATCGAAAGGGGAACGTGTGACTTTGTAATGAAAGTGAAAAATGCACAAAATGCAGGAGCTACTGCCGTGATTATATACAATGCGCCGACATCTGCCGCTATAGGTAATATGGCAGGGACTGATGCTACAGTTACCATTCCCTCAGTTTTAATTGAAAATGCAGAAGGCGAGTTTATTAAAGGGCAACTAAGTTCAAATACTACTGTCAATGTAACTCTTAAAAATGATCCGGCTTCTTCGGTTACTCCAGATGGTAGTTTCGATAACGGTATTGTGATTCATGAATATGGTCATGGTATATCTAACAGACTTACGGGTAATGGTTCTACTTGCTTGGTATCTTCTGTAAGTAAAGAGCAGATGGGAGAAGGCTGGTCAGATTTCTTTGCATTAATGTTAACAAATAGGCCTGGTGATAATGCTTCAGTACCGAGAGGTATGGCAACTTATGCAGCAGGGCAGTCAATCTTTGGAGGCGGAATTAGACCTGAAAAATATTCTCCAAATTTTGCTGTGAATGATTATACATATACTGATACCAATGGTATGGAATATACTAATTCAAATGGAGTTCTGGTTCCGGATGTACACTCAATCGGTTTTGTATGGGCAACAATGCTTTGGGATCTTCATTGGGATTATGTAGCAAAATATGGATATGCATCAGATGTTACAGCCAATACAACAAGTGGTAGTGCACGTGTTTTACAACTAGTTACTAATGCATTAAAACTTCAAGCATGTAATCCGTCATTTGTAGAAGGTAGAGATGCTATATTAGCTGCAGAATTAGCGAGTACAGGTGGAGTGGATAAATGTATGATCTGGAGAGCATTCGCTAAAAGAGGTTTAGGTTTAGGTGCTTCAGCAGGTGTGAAAGCGAATATCAACGACCAGGAACAAAGCTTTAATGTCCCTGCCGACTGTGTATTATCTACCAATGAAACTGCTTCTGTTAAGGATAACGCTATTTCAATCTATCCTAATCCTGCTAAAAATGAATTCTTCATAAACTTCCCAAAAAATACAATGGGTAAAGTTAATGTTGAAATCTATGATATGTCTGGAAAATTAGTTTCTACAGAGAGTAAAATTTCACCAGATTCTAAGAAAGCAATTTCTACAACTAATCTTGTAAACGGAACTTATATCGTAAAAGTAAATGGTCTTGGTATTGATGCTGCATCAAAACTTTTGATCAAAAAATAGTAATATAAACTCAATTTAGTTTACAATCACCTCAGATTATCTGGGGTGATTTTTTTATTTGAATACAGTTTCATTTTCAACAATTTTTTATGTCGTACCTTTGCCGGCTGTAAAATCGGTTATGAAGAAGAAAAATATTATAAAAGGAGTATTATTTGTAGGTTTCGGTGCGAGTATTTATGGAATGCTTGCCACATTCGTTAAAATGTCTTATAAAGAAGGTTTTACAACCTCAGAAGTAACGACAGCTCAGTTTGCTTTAGGATTATTGGGTCTCTTAATCCTGAATTTTATTCAGACTTTAACTTCAAAGAAGAAATTATCGTCACCCAACCGAAAAGAATTCAGAACGTTGTTGATGGCGGGAACATCTTTGGGTTGTACCAGCTTATTTTATTACATCTCGGTGCAGTATATTGCAGTCTCTATAGCTATTGTTCTGTTGATGCAGTCTGTTTGGTTCAGCGTAGTTGCTGAAAGTTTTATCACTAAAAAGTTTCCAAATACTAAGAAAGTTGTCGCTACAATAATTGTTTTACTCGGAACGGTTTTAGCAACAAATCTCGTCAATTTAGAAGTGAAATTAGATTGGCACGGAATCTTTTGGGGATTATTGGCTGCTGCGTCATTTACAATGACCATGTTTACATCCAATACTCTGGCAACGCATTTACCGGTACTTAGGAAAAGTATTATTATGCTCACCGGAGGTTCGGTGATTGTTTTAGCATTCTTGTTATTTGCACAGATCGGACCATTGTATTCTGAAAATTTAAGATCTTTTTACCTGAATTTTACCGAAAATACACAGCACATCCGACCGTTTGATTATTCTATCTTCTGGACGTATGGGTTTATTCTGGCTTTGTTTGGAACCATTATTCCGCCAATTCTTTTTAACTTAGGTTTCCCAAATACAGGTTTGGGATTAGGAAGTATTATTTCCTCGCTTGAACTTCCGGTTTCAGTAACAATGGCTTTTGTGTTATTAAATGAAAAGGTAATCCTGATTCAATGGGTTGGAATTCTTTTAATCTTAATGGCGATTGTTTTAATGAATTTACCTTCGAAAAAGGAAAAACTCATTGCAGAAGAGCTTTCGTAAAAGCATAATTAAATTATAAATAACACTAGAAACCGTTTCATTTGAAGCGGTTTTTTTAAATTTATATCTAAATTCAATTTTTCATGACCAAATTTAAAAATATTCTCATAGGAATTTCACTCACTGTCACATCAACGATGGCATTTTCGCAGATAAAACCTTTAGATGCAACGCTTACGAATTATGAATATCCCTTTGAAGTTCATTTTAAAGATTTAAATTCTCAAAAGCAAAATCTTAAAATGGCATACATGGATGTTAAGCCCAAAAAATCCAACGGAAAAACTATTATGCTTCTCCACGGCAAAAACTTTAACGGAGCGTACTGGGAAAAAACGGCAAAAGATTTGGCAGACAAAGGTTTCAGGGTGATAATTCCGGATCAGATTGGTTTCCGTAAGTCTTCCAAACCTCAGAGTTATCAATTCTCATTTGCAGAGCTGGCAACTAATACCAAATTGATTTTAGAAGATTTAAAAATTGAAAAGATCATCGTTTTAGGTCATTCAATGGGAGGTATGGTTGCTACGAGATTCACTTTAATGTATCCTGACACGGTTGAAAAATTAATTCTTGAAAATCCGATTGGATTGGAAGATTATAAAGCCTTGGCAAAATATCAGACTGTTGATGAAGCCTATCAGTCGGAATTAAAAAACACAGCGGAATCCTATAAAAATTATCAGCTTAAATTCTATTACGACAACAAATGGAAAGCAGAATACCAACCTTGGCTTGATCTTATTGCAGGGTGGACTTTACACAAAGACTATCCACAGGTTGCATGGAATGCTGCCCTGACGAGTGATATTATCTTTAATCAGCCTGTAGTGTATGAATTTAAAAACATCAAAACTCCAACCTTACTTATCATAGGAACTAGAGACCGGACAGCGATCGGAAAAGACCGTGCTCCAAAAGAAATTCAGCCAACCATGGGGCAATATCAGGAGTTGGGAAAAAAGACACAGCAACAGATTGTCGGATCAAAATTAGTTGAGCTCGAAAACGTCGGTCATCTTCCTCACATCGAAGTCTACGATAAATTCTGGAATGCGTTGTATGATTTTATCAGGTAGGTGGGAAGCTGGATGATGGCTTTTTGCCAAGATTGAAAACTAATTTTATGTAGATTCCACGTTATGGTGCCCATCCATCCGAAAATTTCCCTTCATTGGAGGGATGGCGAAAATTTCAAAGAAATTTTCTACGGGGTTTTTAAAAAGGAGATTGTCATCCGCACTATTTTAACTCAGTCCCAAAGGGACAACTTAACAGAGGATAGGATAAAATCCTATCAAAAAAAGTAACATACACCAAAATAAAAAGAGACCGCTAAAATTAGCAGTCTCTTTTCGTATGTGTTGTTGTCTGAATTATTTCTTCTTGTAAGCAGCGTCTTTAATTCTCGCTTTTTTACCTCTAAGGTCTCTGAAGTAGTAAATTCTAGATCTTCTAACTTTACCTCTTCTGTCAACTTCGATTTTTTGAAGAGCTGGCATGTTGATAGGGAAAACTCTCTCTACACCTACATCACCACTCATTTTTCTGATTGTAAAAGTCTTTGTAGAACCTGTTCCTCTCAATTGGATTACAGTTCCTTTAAAGAACTGAGTTCTTGTTTTTTGACCTTCTTTAATCTCGTAATACACAGTGATTGTATCACCTGCTTTGAATTCAGGGAATTCTTTTTTTGTAATGTACTTGTCTTGTACGTACTTTAATAAATCCATTATTAATAAATAAAAAATGTTTAGGCTAAGCAACTTACACGGACTTCGTCAGAGGTTGAATAACAGATTGCAAAAATAAAACAAATTTTTCTGTCCACCAACACTTTACAAAAATTAATTCCTAAAAAATTGTACCCACAAAATACATTTATCAAAGAACCCATTCCCCATCATCCATCACCATTATTCATCGATCATCAATTATCAAGCATCATTTATTATCCATTCTCATCACTCAAACCCTCCGTCCCACTTTCCTCACCATGGCGTGCCCCTCACTCGGTCATTCCGCTGCGCTCCATTTCCTCACTCAGGTCGGGCTGTCCGCTATATCTTTTTCTGTAGTTTGGGGCGGCGGCCCCAAGCTACAGAAAAAGGATGCCGCTTCCATCCCTCACGCAAAAGAAGAGACGTTTTTTCCCTTCAATATTTATTTTTAAAAACTGTAATCTTTTACTTTTCAATTACATCCAGGCTAAGATACTTTGACCTTGTCGAGCCTAGATGCTTCAGCAAGACAAAATTTTAAAGTTTGATCATCTTAATTTGAAAATCTGTGGAAATCCATGAAATCTGTGGGCAATAATACAGATTAGTACCAAGTACAGTTTATTTTTTTTATCCGAGTGAACCGCCTTTGCGAACTAAAAAAATCCATGCTCATTTTTTTAAAAAAACTTTGCAAACATTGATTAAAAAACACAATATTTTACCAATAGCAAAAACAATTTTTTCCATTTCAAAGAAAAACACTAATTTAAGACCTCAAAATTTAATTCAAAAAATGATCGATAAAAGAGTAAAAAATGCACAGGAAGCCATCGATGGAATTCAGGACGGAATGACCCTGATGCTGGGCGGTTTCGGATTATGCGGAATCCCTGAAAATTCCATTAACGCATTGGTAGATAGTGATGTAAAAGATTTAACCTGCATTTCAAACAATGCCGGAGTAGACGATTTCGGATTGGGACTGTTGCTTCACAAAAGACAGATCAAAAAAATGATTTCATCTTATGTGGGCGAAAACGCAGAATTCGAAAGACAGATGTTATCGGGCGAACTCGAAGTTGAATTGACTCCACAGGGAACTTTAGCAGAAAAATGCAGAGCTGCTCAGGCAGGAATTCCCGCGTTCTACACACCTGCAGGTTTCGGAACTGAAGTCGCAGAGGGGAAGGAGGTAAAAGATTTCAACGGCAAACCTCATATTTTAGAACACGCCTACGACGCAGATTACTCCATCGTAAAAGCTTGGAAAGGCGATCATGCAGGAAATTTAATTTTCAAAGGATCAGCAAGAAATTTCAACCACCCAATGGCCGGAGCAGGAAAAATTACCATCGCCGAAGTGGAGGAATTGTTAGCGCCTGGCGAACTGGATCCCAACCAGATTCATATTCCGGGAATTATGATCCAAAGAATTTTCCAGGGAGAAAAATTTGAGAAAAGAATCGAGCAGAGAACAGTCAGAAAGAGATAAAATAGAATTTGAAAATATTTCAATTTGCAAATTTGAAAGTTATTTTTAGTTCAAATTTTGAAGTGAAGTTTTTTAACATTTAAAAAAGATAATTTTAGTATTGTTAAATTTATTTTGACAATCAAAAACAGGAAATGGTCAATTTTAAAATTGGCACATCAACAAATTTTCAAATAAAATTATATGTTAAGTAAAGAAGATATAGCAAAACGTATTTCAAAAGAAGTAAAAGACGGATATTATGTAAACTTAGGAATCGGAATCCCAACATTGGTGGCAAATTACGTTCCCGACAATCTTTCGGTAGAATTCCAGAGTGAAAACGGAGTTTTGGGAATGGGACCGTTCCCGTTTGAAGGTGAGGAAGATGCAGACGTCATCAATGCCGGAAAGCAGACGATTACGATTTTGGAAGGCGGTTCGTTTTTCGATTCTGCGTTCAGTTTTGGGATGATCAGAAGTCAGAAAGTAGATTTGACCATTCTTGGTGCCATGGAAGTTTCAGAAAACGGCGACATTGCCAACTGGAAAATTCCCGGAAAAATGGTGAAAGGAATGGGTGGAGCAATGGATCTTGTAGCTTCAGCTGAAAACATTATCGTCGCGATGATGCACGTCAACAAAGCCGGAGAAAGCAAAATCCTGAAAAAATGTTCACTTCCGCTTACCGGAATTAACTGCGTGAAAAAAGTGGTGACCGAACTGGCTGTTTTAGATGTAACGCCAGCCGGATTCAAATTGGTTGAGAGAGCTCCCGGAGTTTCCGTAGAACACATCATCAAATCTACAGAAGCCGATTTAATCATAGATGGCGAAATTCCGGAAATGCAATTCTAAATAAAGCAAAAACCTTGTCACAACGACAAGGTTTTTTTATGAAATATAATTTTCTGATTAAGTGACTTAGGAAATCGTAGCGTTAAGAAAATTAAAAAATAAATCCGTTAAAAAATTCCCACTGTTTGAGTGCGGCTATAATCTTCTTTAATAAATGAAGTTTAAATCCGCACGAGTTTGGGAATTTTAGGATTGATTTTTAATTTTTAGCGAAGAGTTCCAAGTCTTGAATTTTTGTTTCTTTTGTTTCAAGACAAAAGAAATTTACTTCCCATCCTGCGCCCCAAAAACCTTCTGCAGAATACTCGTGGTTCTCATCACAGAATTATTTCTGATCCCGCTTTCTTTTTCCGCCACCATTTTGAAAACGCCATTGATGGTTTCGTTGGTCACATATTCGTTTAAATCTGTGGAAACGGCTTGACCGGTCAGTGTGTTGTATTTTGAAATCAAGTTATTCCAAACTTTGTCGGCACCGACTTTTCCTAATGAAGCCTTTACTTTGGGCTGAAAAGCGGTGAATAATTGAGTTTGGGTTTTACTCTGTAAATAATTGGTTGCAGAATTGTCGCCTCCCAACAAGATATTTTTGGCATCAGTAATCGTCATCGACGTGATGGCTTTCGTGAAAATCGGAGCAGATTCAGTCACTGCATCTTCGGCAGCTCTGTTCAATAATTTCACGCCCTGATCTGCTAAACTTCCCAATCCGAAAGCACGAAGCTTCGTATCGATCACTCTTAATTTTTCAGGCATTAAAATTTTTACGGCTTCATTTTTCAGGAAACCATCCTGTACAGCTAGCTTTTTCACGCCTTCAGTTACACCCAAATTTAAAGCTTCTTTCAAACCAGATGAGATTTGAGTTGAAGTCAGACTTCCCAAATTGACTGAAGAAGTATTTTTGGTTGGAGTTGGATGAGTTGTTGCAGGTGAAGTGGTTGTGCTGGTTTTAGGATTGTTTAAATCAACGCCTGTCTGGTTTTTAACCGTAGATTTAATTATATCTAAAATCTGTGCCTGTGCAGAAACCGAAAATAATAATCCGGCTGCCAAAAGAAAAGTTTTTTTCATCATTTAATTTTTTACAGAATTAGATGTTTCAAAGCTGAAATAGTTAAATGATAGACTGAATTTTTCAGAAAAGAATTATATTCGCTAAAATCTAAACTCAACCAGATGCAGCGTATTCTCTTGGCCTTTTCTTTATTGATTTCAATGTGTTTTTTTTCTCAAACAAAACTGAATTTAATTCCTTATCCCCAAAAAGTTGAGTTTCTAAAAGGAGAATTTGTTATTCCGGCATCATTTAATGTAAGTAATAATCTTCCTGTAAAAGAGACAGAATATTTAAAAAATAAATTAAAATTAAAATTCAGTAACGCAAAAAATCAGGATGCGCATTTGTTGTATTCTAAATTAGAAAATCAATCAAAACCCAATAACGAGGCGTATTCAATTGATATTTCTTCTAACCAGATTCATATACAGTCCTACACAGATCAGGGGTATTTTTTAGCTATTCAAACTCTGATTCAGTTATTTGAAACGCAGAAAAACGGAAAAATTCCTGCATTACAAATTGAAGATTCTCCAAAATTCGCATGGCGTGGAATGCACCTCGATGTTTGCCGTCATTTCTTTACCGTAGAAGAAGTGAAACAGTATATCGATTATTTGGCAATGTACAAACTCAACACTTTTCACTGGCATTTAACCGACGATCAGGGCTGGAGAATTGAGATTAAAAAATATCCCAAGCTTACTCAAATTGGTTCAAAACGTAAAGAATCGATGATTGGTGCTTACGTTGATGATACTTATGACGGCAAACCTTACGGTCCCTATTTTTATACTCAGGAGCAAATTAAAGATGTCGTACAATACGCTCAGGAAAGACACATTACGGTCGTTCCTGAAATTGAAATGCCTGGTCACGCTCTTGCTGCTCTTTCTGCGTATCCTGAACTAGCTTGTACCAAAGGACCCTTCGAAGCAGCAACAAAATGGGGCGTTTTTGATGATGTTTTCTGTCCGAAAGATGAAACGTTTACTTTTTTGGAAAATGTTTTGGATGAAGTGATTCAGCTTTTTCCTTCGCAATATATTCACATCGGTGGTGACGAATGTCCGAAAACAAGATGGAAGGAATGTGCACACTGTCAGGCTTTAATCAAGAAAAATAATCTGAAAGACGAGCACGGACTGCAAAGTTATTTCATTCAGAGAATTGAAAAGTACGTGAACTCAAAAGGCCGGAAAATCATCGGCTGGGACGAGATTCTGGAAGGTGGATTGGCACCAAATGCTGCAGTAATGAGCTGGACTGGCATTAAAGGTGGAATTGAAGCCGCAAAAACCAATCATTTTGCCGTGATGACGCCTGGAGCATATTGTTATTTTGACCATTATCAGGGCGATCCGCAGACCGAACCGAATGCGTTCGGAGGTTTTACACCTTTGGATAAAGTGTACTCGTACAATCCGATTCCTGCTGAATTGAACGCGGAACAGTCGAAATATATTTTGGGAATTCAGGCAAATTTATGGACCGAATATATTCTTGATTTTAAACATGTTCAGTATATGATCTTTCCAAGATTATTCGCACTTTCACAAGTGGGCTGGGGAACTTCAAAACCGGAAAATTACAAGGAATTTGAAAACAGAGTGGTGGAGCATTTTAAAATTTTAGATAAAATGAACATCAACTACGCTAAAAGTATCTACAATATTGCGGGAAAAGTAATTCCAAATAAAAACGGTGTTTCTTACGAACTTTCAACTTCGCAAAATCCTAGCGGAATTAAATTTACAATTGACGGAAGCGAGCCTAAGTCAAATTCTGCAACCTATCAGAATGCAATTCCGGTTTCAAAAGCGATGACGGTGAAATCTGCTTATTTTGAAAATGGTGAATTAAAATCAGCGGTTTCTTCTCAGAATTTATCTACCTCAAAAACGACCGGAAAAAAAATCACTTTGGAAAATCAGCCCAGCGAAAATTATTCTTTCGGCGGTGCATTTACATTAGTTGACGGAATTATCGGTAACGTAAAGCAGTTGGGGAAAACATGGCTTGGTTTTCAGGGAAAAGATGTGGTTGCAACGATAGATTTGGGCGAAAAAACAAACTTCTCAGAAGTTTATTTTAATACATTAGACAACAAAGGAAGCTGGATTCATCTGGCAAAATCTGCGACGGTTTACATTTCCGATGACGGTAAAAATTTCAAAGTCACTAAGGAAATCGGAAAAGAAGAAATTCTTTCGGCAAAAGGAAAAATCAATCTGAAAGTCGGAAATCAACAGGCAAAATTTATTAAAATTAAAATAGAAAACGCAGGAATTATTCCCGCAGGAAATCCCGGAGCAGATTCAAAAGCATGGCTTTTTGTCGATGAAATCGGAGCGAAATAATTTAAGATTTAAGATTTAAAATTTAGTATTCAAGATTAACCTTAACCTTAGCCTCAACCTAAAAATATGAATTCACGAAGAAAATTTTTAAAAACCACAGGAATATTATCATCTGCACTGCTGCTCAATCCACTGGATTTAATTGCAAAAGAAGTTCCTGAAAATGAAAATACGTTGGTCAATAAACCCATCGTTCTTTCAACCTGGGATTTTGGTTTAAAAGCCAACGAAGAAGCATGGAAGATCTTAGGGAAAGGTGGAAGAGCTTTGGATGCGGTTGAAAAAGGCGTGCGTCTGGTTGAAAATGATCCGAACGAAAGAAGTGTTGGCTACGGCGGCCGCCCTGACAGAGATGGAAGAGTGACGCTGGATGCCTGCATTATGGATGAAAATTACAACATTGGTTCGGTGGCGTGTCTGGAAAATATTAAAAATCCAATTTCTGTAGCAAGAATGGTTATGGAAAAAACACCTCACGTAATGTTGGTAGGCGACGGAGCTTTCCAGTTTGCTATTTCACAAGGTTTTAAAAAAGAAAATATTCTCACAGCAGAATCCGAAAAAGAGTGGAAAGAATGGCTGAAAGACAGCAAATATAAACCCATCGTCAACATAGAAAATCACGATACGATTGGAATGATTGCTTTGGATGCTCAGGGAAATCTTTCCGGAGCCTGTACGACGAGCGGAATGGCTTTCAAAATGCACGGCAGAGTAGGTGATTCGCCGATTATCGGTGCAGGTTTGTTCGTTGATAATGAAGTTGGTGCTGCAACGGCAACAGGTCATGGCGAAGAAGTCATCAGAACAGTAGGAACTCATCTGGTTGTGGAACTGATGCGGCAGGGAAGAAATCCGCAACAGGCTTGTAAAGAAGCGGTTGAAAGGATTGTGAAAATTACTCAGCGAAGAAATAAAAATTTAAAAGATATTCAGGTGGGCTTTATTGCCATCAATAAAAAAGGGGAATACGGTTCATACTGTATTCAGGACGGATTTAATTATGCCGTTCACGACCAAAAAGGAAACCGTCTGGAGAAACCTGAATTTGCTTTAAAGTAAGGAAAGAGCCAAGTAAAAAGTAAAAAGAGCCAAGTGAAAGATTCTGATCATAAACCCGAATCCCGAATCCCGAATTCCAAACCCCGAATCTCAAATTTCAAACCTCAAATCTCAAATCAACCTATGTTTTTAGAAATCGCCACTTTCGATATCACATCCGCTGAAATCGCCCTAAATTCCTTTGCCGACAGAATTGAATTCTGTGCCGACATCAATTCCGGAGGGATTACGCCCGACCTTGAAGAGTTAAGATATTTAAAAGAAAAATATTCAAAACCGATTCATGTGATGATCCGCCCAGTTGGAGGCGGTTTTATGTACAGCGATGGAGAATTTATGCGGATGCAGAGAGATATTATTGAATTTTCAAAGGCCAAAGCTGATGGTTTTGTCTTTGGAATTTTAGATGAAAATCAGGAGATTGATTATGAGAAAAACAGACTTTTGGTTGATCTTGCCAATGGCAAACCTTGCGTTTTTCACCGCGCCATCGACCGAACCAAAAATATTTTCGAATCTGCAGAAAAACTGATTGAATTAGGGTTCATAGAAATTCTCACTTCCGGCGGAGAAAATTCTGCCATGGAAGGAAAGGAAAATTTAAAAAAACTCATTGAAAACTGTGGCGATGATATTAAAATCTTAATTGGTGGCGGAGTACGTTCGAATAATATTTCAGAGCTGAAAAATGTGACGGGTGGGAAATATTTTCATTCTTCGGCGGTGTTGCCGTATGAATCTTTTGCCAATGCTGAGGAGATTAAGAAATTGAAAGTTAATTTGTGAAATTAATTCAATTCTTTTGATTAAATATACATCGAATTTGTCATCCTGAAAGGATCTAAGCACAGATTAAGCATTAGCATATAGTGTAACTAGTAACTATTATCAATCTGAAAAATTAATTTTTATCGTTAAAACCGTTGAGATCCTTTCATGATGACAAACTGTAGTTTTAAGTCTTATTTACAATCAAATTAAATGAACAAGACCATACTCTTTCTATTATTTTTCATTCAAACATTCATCAGCGCCCAGTTTTCAGAGCGAAACCTGTCCGCAGAAAAATGGCAGTTTAAAAATGCAAAAGATAATAAATGGCTGACCGCCACGGTCCCGGGAACCGTTCATTTAGATTTGATGAATCATAAAATCATTTCCGATCCGTATAAAGATGAGAATGAAAAAAAAGTGCAGTGGGTTGAAAATGAAGACTGGGATTATCAGACAGTTTTTAAAGTTTCAGATAAAGAATTAGAAAATCAAAATGCTGATTTGGTTTTTCATGGATTGGATACTTTTTCTGAAATTTATTTAAACGGAAAACTGCTGAAGAAAACAGACAACATGTTCAGAATATGGGAAATTCCGGTAAAAAATGATTTGAAAGTTGGAAATAATACATTGCAGATTAAATTCAAATCTTCAGTCAATGTCGGAAAAGAATTAGCCAAAAAAGTTCCGTTCACCATGCCGGAATCTCCCCGAAGTTTTGTCAGAAAAGCCCAATATCAGTTTGGTTGGGATTGGGGACCAAGATTGGTTACTGCAGGAATCTGGAAAGATGTAAAATTGAATTTCTGGAATCATGCAAAACTTGAAAATGTAAAAATAGAACAGAAATCTTTAACAAAGCAAAAAGCTGATTTAATTATTCATGCCGAAATTTTTGCAGAGGATGAAGGCAAATATAGTTTTACAACAGATAAAACAAATCATGATATTGTTCTGAAAAAAGGTTTAAACAAAATTTCAGTTCCATTTAAAATTGAAAATCCACATTTTTGGCAACCGAACGGATGGGGAAAAGCAATGACTTATCTTTTAAAATTTGCGCTGAAAAAGGATGCTCAAATTATTGATCAAAAAGATGAGACAATTGGTCTAAGAACCATAGAATTAATTCAGGAGAAAGATGAAAAAGGAAAATCTTTCTATTTTAAAGTCAATGGAAACCCGATGTACGCAAAGGGAACCAACTGGATTCCGTCTGACAGCTTTACAACTCGAATTACCAAAGAAAAATATCAAAAGCTCATCAAAGACTGCAAAGATGCCAACATGAATATGATTCGTATCTGGGGCGGCGGAATTTACGAAGACGATGAATTTTACAAGGCCTGCGACGAAAACGGAATTCTCGTGTGGCAGGATTTTATGTTTGCCGGAAGTTTTTATCCGTCAGATGAGGATTTTTTAAATAATGTGAAAGAGGAAGTCAGAGATCAGGTCAACCGGCTTCAAAATCATCCGTCGATCGCTTTGTGGTGCGGAAATAATGAAATAGATGAAGCAATTGTCAACTGGGGTTATCAGAAACAGTTCAAATATTCGAAAGAAGATTCTCTTCAGGTCTGGAAGGACTATAAAAAGGTTTTCCATGAGGCAATACCGAATGCTTTGAAGGAAAATTTAACTTCAGAAAAAAATATCTACTGGCCGACTTCTCCATCGATAGGTTGGGGACACAAAGAAAGTTTAACCGAAGGCGATTCTCATTACTGGGGCGTTTGGTGGGGCGAATTTCCGTTCGAAATCTACAATGAAAAAGTCCCGCGATTTGCCTCAGAATACGGTTTTCAGGGAATGCCAAGTCTAGATGCTGTAAAAGCTATGTTTTCTCGAAATCCTGATTTAAGTTTAGAAAATCCAACCATCAAAGCCCACGAAAAAAATGCCCGTGGTTTTCATATCATCAGTGAATATATGAAGCGGGATTATGTGGTTCCGAAAGATTTTGTGAAATACAATTACGTTTCACAACTGCTTCAGGCCCGTGGAATGCAAATCGCAATTGAAGCCCACCGCCGCGCAAAACCTTACAATATGGGAACTTTGTATTGGCAGCTCAACGATTGCTGGCCGGTGATTTCATGGTCATCGATTGATTATCTGGGAAACTGGAAAGCACTGCATTATCAGATTAAAAGAAGCTTTGAAAATCAGGTGATTTTAACGGAAGAAATAGACGGTTTTTTGAACTTTTATGCCGTTAATGATGAGTTAAAAAAGTTTGACGATATAAAAGTAGAAATTCAGGTTGTTGATTTTAAGGGGAAAATTTTAGATGATTTAACAACGGTTCAGAATGGAAAAACATTGGAGGGAATAGCAAAGATTGATCATATAGAAATTAAAAATTTAATAAAACATTCCAATAAAAATGAAGTCTTTTTAAAATTGTTTTTAAAAGATATCAATAAAAAAATCATTGCAGAAAATCATCATTTCTTCGCAAAACCAAAAGATTTAAAACTGACCCAACCCAATATTCAAATAAAAAAAATCTCTGCCACAGAAATCGAAATCTCCACTGATGTTCTGGCAAAAGATGTCTATTTAATGGGCGACACTCATTTTTCTGACAACTTTTTTGATCTGCTACCAAAAACTTCAAAACGGATAAAGCTTTCAAAGCCTGTAAAAAAAATCGAGTCAATGAGTCTTTGGGAAACAATGAATCCGTAAATTTGCAGAATACTTTTAAAAATCATGGTAAATTTTGTTTTGATTGGCGTCTGCATTCTTGCGGGAATGATCCTCAAAGAAACAAAATCTATTCATCCCGACGCTCACAAAGGCATCAATACGTGGATTCTCTATCTCGCACTGCCCGCAGTTTCGTTCAAATATTTGCCTAAAGTTCAGTGGTCTCTGGAAATGCTTTTCCCGATTGCCGCAACATTTCTGACTGCCGTTTTTGCCTTCGTTTTTATGAAAATTTACTGTAAAACGAAAGGATATTCCGAAAGATCAAGAAGCACTTTAGAGTTGGTAAGCGGTTACAGCAATACATCTTTTATAGGTTTTCCTTTAATTAGCGCATTTTATGGTGAAAGCCTTCTAAGCATTGCGATTATATGTGATCAGACGATGTTTTTCTCACTTTCAACATTGGGAATTATCACTGCAATTCGAGGTGGCGGAAAATCGGGAGAAGTAAGTGCCAAATTTATTTTAAAAAGATTAATCACCTTTCCACCGCTGGTAGGATGCATTGCTGCATTGGTTTTGTCGCCATTTATTGATTTCACTTTTGCAGAACCGCTATTCGACAAACTGGCTGCAACTTTAAGTCCGCTTGCCTTATTTTCTGTAGGCTTGCAGTTGAAATTCAATGGTTGGAAAAAACTGATTCCACAGATGTCGGCATCGATGTTTTACAAGTTAATTTTGGCTCCTGCAATCAGTCTGGGATTGGTTTTTCTATTCGGAATCTCAGGAGATGTAGCTAAAATCACCATTTTTGAGTCAGCAATGCCTACCGTTGTGACTTCCAGCATTATTGCCGAACAGTTTAGACTCAACACCAAACTGACTAATCTCACCATCGGATTCAGTATAATTCTGGGTTTTTTGACGACAGCAGTTTGGTATCACATTATCGAATTGCTCTTTTAAAATGTGAAATATTTTTTTAGGAGCTATTTCCAGCTTTCCGCTGCAATCTTTTTTTTCAAAAAAGGATTTCAACTGCAATCTGGGCTAGGAATTTCGTGATTATTTCAACTTTTGTATTAAATATAACGATTGTCATTTCTCAGGAATCTACAAATTACATCTAAATTAAATTTTTGCTTAGAATTCGTGGAAAAACAAGATAGTTTTATATTTTAATTCTTGTACTAATCTGTGTTCAGCTTGTCTTTCCGCAGGAATCTCAATATAGATATTTAAAATCCATATTAACTGAGATTCCTGTGGAAACCAAAGATTCGACTTAGTCAATAACATACTGGTGTTTGGACCAAAAATAGAGATTGATTTACAAATTAAAAACCCCTTCTCAAACTGTAAATATTCTCAAGTCAAAATAAAAGTTTGGTTGGCGTTTAAAAAATTTAGCTTTACTAAAAAATTGCAGTTCTCTTCAGAAACAATTAATTTTACATTTTAATTTTTCCCTTGACGTACGCCCAAATAATTTTACCGCTCAATTTAAAAGGAACATTTACATATAAAGTTCCGGAAGAGCTCGCTTTCAAAATTGAAAACGGAATGCGTGTCCTGGTGCCATTTGGCGGTAAAAAAATCTACACCGGAATTGTTTTTGAGCTTCACGATCAGGCTCCGGAAAATTTCGTGGCTAAAGAAGTCATCAGTATTCTGGATGAATATCCGATTGTTCCGGCAGAGCAAATCAAGTTCTGGAAATGGCTGTCGAATTATTACCTCTGTAATCTTGGGGAAATTTACCGGTTTGCTTTTCCATCTTCTTTGAAACTTGAAAGCGAAACCTATTTAAAGCTAAAACCCGGCGCAGTCATTGAATTTGAAAATCTCGATGTCAACGAAATGTATCTCATTCAGGCTCTGGAGGTTCGCCAGCTGATTAATCTGACGGATATTGAAGCTTTCATTCCCAAAAAAGAAATCATCAAAACGATTAATTCATTAATTGATTTACAGTATATTGAGATCGATGAAAAAGTCGCTGAAAAATACAAAGCCAAAGAAGTTGCCTATGTAAAAGTGAAAGATGAGGTCTTGAAAAATCAAAATCTGACCGAAATTCTTTTGCAGCTCAACAGAGCCAAAAAACAGAAGGAGCTATTCCTGAATATTATTGAAAAACAGACCGAAAATCCTGATCTGCATGTCAAAAAATCGGAACTTTTTGAGGATGGATATTTTGGAAGTTCACATTTCAAAGCGTTGGCAGATAAAAATCTGGTGGAAGAGTATTACCTTCAAAAAGACCGAATTGAAAGCTACGAAGGCGAAATAGAGGAGATTGAAGAACTTTCTGAAGCGCAAAAAGAAGCAAAGGCTGAAATTGATGAAGCTTTTGATGAAAAGAAAAATGTGCTGATTCATGGTGTAACTTCTTCCGGAAAAACACATTTGTATTTAGAAAAAATCGAGGAAGCGGTGAATGAAGGAAAAAATGTTTTGTTTTTGCTTCCCGAAATTTCTTTAACCAAACAGATCACTCAGAGATTAGAAAAAAAATACGGTCGCCAGTTAGGTTTTTATCATCAGAAACTCACTGATTTTGAAAAAGTTGAGGTCTGGAGAAGAATCAAAAATAATGATGTTAAAATTCTTATCGCAACCCGAAATGCTTTATTTCTGCCTTATCAGAATTTGGGACTGATTATCGTTGATGAAGAGCACGATTCTGCTTACAGACCGAGAGAAGTTTCACCTTTTTTTAATGCGAAAGATGCAGCCTTGGTTTTGGCGGGTTTCTATGATGCACGGGTTATTTTGGGTTCTGCGACGCCTTCTGTGGAAAGTTATTATTTAGCCAGAAAAGAAAAATTACACTATATATTTTTAAATGAAAGATTCGGCAATGTGAAGTTGCCTGAATTTGAACTCATTAATTTTAAAGAAGCTCAGGATTCGAAAAAAGTTTCAGGTAACTTTTCTTTGCAGCTGATTGATGAGATTAAGAAAACTTTAGACGAAAAAAATCAGACCATCATCCTTCATAACCGCCGTGGTTATGCAAGTGTTGTAGAATGCGAAACTTGTGGCTACGTAAATTACTGCTCAAACTGCGACGTTGTTTTAACTTATCACAAAGCGGCAAACGAAATGAAATGTCACTACTGTGGTCAGCGCGCTTCAAAACCAAAAGCCTGCCCGAAATGTCAGTCAGAAAATCTGAACGAAAGGGGCGTGGGAGTGGAGCAGATTCATGAGGAAGTTTCAAAAATATTTCCTGATCATGAGGTTGACCGAATGGATGTAGATTCTATGCGAAAGAAGTTTGCGTACGAGAAGTTATATGAAAAAATCGAAGACAGAGAAACAGATATCATTGTTGGCACACAGATGATTTCAAAAGGTCTGGATTTCGATCATATCGAGTTGGTAGCCATTCCAAAGGCTGATTCAATGCTGTATGTTCAGGATTTCAGAGCAGAAGAACGTGCTTATCAACTGATTACTCAGGTTTCGGGAAGAGCCGGAAGGGTTTCTGGAAATGGGAAAATTTTAATTCAGACTTATAATCCTGATCATTCTGTTTTTCAATTGATTAAGATGAATAATGTGACGAAAATCTATAAATATTTTCTCACCGAAAGACAGAAATTTCATTATCCGCCTTTCACTAAATTGATTATGATCGAGCTGAAACATATTAAAGATGATAAAGTCAACCGTGCTTCCCAATTTTTAGGTTCAATTTTAAGAAAATACCTTCCTGAAGACTGTATTCTCGGACCTGAGAGAGCACAGATTGCAAGACTGAATAACCTTTACCAGTTTCAAATCTTACTGAAGCTTCCCAGAGGTAAGAACTATGAAAAATTTAAAAGTTTAGTTTTATTAAGTTTAAAAGAATTTGACGAAATCACTGCATATCAAAGCATTAAAAAAGACGTTTTTGTAGATTTTTAACAAGTTTTAACAAACTTTATATGCTTTTATTATATCTTTGTAGACCACATTCTAACAATAATATCTACATTTGAACGTTTATTATGTGTTTGGATTTTGAGAAAAGATTTAACTAATCGTTTTTTAAACTATCCAAAATATAACAAAAAGAAAAAATTGATGATAAATTACAGAAAGTATATTTCAGGTATTACGGTTTTGGCCACTGGTTTTTTCCTTGCTCAGTCTACCGTATCTACAGTTCTTTATTCTCCTAATTTCGACAGTCAAAAAAGCGGTTTAAATTTACCTTCTCCCGCAGCAGCTGTTGAAAAGGCTTTTTTGTCTCCTAAAGAACTTGTAGATGTAAACCTAAACACAATGATGACAGATCCCGTGCTGAAAAATGCAACCTGGGGATTTGTAGTCTATGACCCGAAAACGAAGAAAGTAATCTCTTCGTATAATGAAAACACTCCACTGGTTCCAGCTTCGACCACAAAATTATTAACTACAGAAACTGCTTTGCATCTGTTAGGAGAAAATTACCGTTGGATGACGCAACTAGAATATTCCGGAGATATTGACGAAAATGGGGTTTTGAACGGAAATCTTTATATTGTAGGAAGTGGTGACCCGTCATTGGGAACCAACAAAGCGGGAGCTTGGTCTTACAAAGAAATCGTATCAGACTTCGTGAGTGGAATGTCTCGTGAGGGCATCAAAAAGGTAAATGGTGATATTGTAATTCAGACAGCGCTTTTCAAAGGTAACATTTCGAGACTTCCGGAAAATGTTGTGTGGCTAGAAAACAATAACTACTATCTGCCGGTTGGTACAACCCGCGAAATCAATCCTGCCAACGAAAAACTGATCGTTAAAAAAGGCAACAGCTCAGCTTCAGATAAAAAATATTTTTACGTTTCACCGTACGCCAATCAAATGGTTTATGCTGAAAAATACGATGGCGAGGGAATTTTGACAACTAAACTTCCTGATGCACCTGCATTTTTAGCGAATACTTTCAGAGCAACTTTGGTGAAAAGTGGAGTAGGTGTTACCGGAAAAGTAACTCCTAGAACTACGGATACTGCTCCTGAGGTAAGAAAAATGATTTCTGCTTACAAATCTCCAACATTGTCTGATATTATATACTACACCAATCAGCGTAGTGATAATGGTTTGGCAGAAGCATTGTTGAAGACAGTTGGTTTCCAGAAAAAGGGCGATCAGACTTCAGAATCAGGTAGAATTGTGGTGAATGAGCATTTAAAAGATGTTGCTTTCGATGTTGAAGGATTGAATTATATGGACGGAAGCGGATTATCAAGAAGCAATCATGTGACGCCGATATCTCAGGTGAAATTTTTGACTTCCTTGATGAATCAGAAATATTACAAAACTTATTTTGACTCTCTGCCGATTGCAGGACAAACGGGAACTCTAAAGAGAATGTTTATTGGTGAAGGAAACGGACAGATTTTCGCTAAAACAGGAACTTTAAATAAAGTTAAAGCGCTGACAGGATATATGAAAACGAATACGGGTAGAACTTTGGTGTTCTCGATTTTGGTAAATAATTATTCAGGATCCGTAGATATGGTGAAAAACAGAATTGAGAAAATTCTTCAGCCGGCTTTGGATTTGTAAAAATTAATAAAATACTTAACATACAAACCTTTTAATCTCAGATTGAAAGGTTTTTTTTATCTTTAACCTCTAATTTACTGATAATGAATTTGGTTTACATTTAAATCAAAACCATATCATCCAGACAATCGTATATTCAATAGATATGAAAAAGTTTTACCTTCTTATTTTAAGTGTTTTAGTGTGTCAAACAGTTTTATCACAGGAAAATCTTGAGATGAAGGGATTAATGGCAAAGGAAATGAAATCTTATGCTGCAAAAATGAATGCCGGAAATACCAATCCGAATACATTAAACTATGATCTGCAATATCAGAGAATGGATGTTTCAATAAATCCCGCAGTGCATCAGATCTCCGGTTCGGTAACTTCCCATTTCAAGCCGAGTCAGGCAATGAGCAGTATCTATTTTGATCTCACCAATCAGTTAACGGTTTCTCAGGTCACATTCCATGGCCAATCTCTGGCTTTTCAGCAACTGACCACAAAAGAAGTTAAAATAGATTTTACATCTGCTCTTCCTGCAAACGTTTTGGATTCTCTGACGATTCAGTATAATGGTGCTCCTCCAACCAATAATAACGCGTTTTTCACCAATAGTCAAGGTGGAACTCCCGTTTTATCTACTTTGAACGAACCTTATGGTGCACAGGATTGGTTTCCTACGAAACAAAGTTTGAACGATAAAATTGACAGGTTTGACATCAAAGTAACTACACCGTCGCAATACAGTGTCGCTTCAAACGGAAAAATGATGAGCGAAACGATCTTGGGAAGCGGACAGAAATTAACTTTTTGGAGAACCCAATATCCTACAGCTGCTTATCTGGTGGCACTCTCGATTACCAATTTTGTGAAATTAAATGACACGATGGGAACTCCGCCATTTCCTTTCGTGAATTATATTTATCCGGCTACGTCTAACAATACAACCAACATGGCTAATATTGAATGGACGAAAACAGTCATGAATACTTTTGAAACATTCTTCGGACCTTATCCTTTTCGAAATGAAAAATACGGTCACATGGAATTTACCGCAGGCGGTGGAATGGAACATCAGACAATGTCTTCTATGGGCGCTTGGAGCAAACAGCTGATCGCTCATGAACTTGCCCATCAATGGTTTGGTGATAAGGTTACCTGTGGAGCATGGAATGATATCTGGCTGAATGAAGGTTTTGCCACATTTGGAGAACATGTTGCAAACGAAAAGCTATTACTTACCAATGCTCAGTTTATGAGCTACCTTTTAGACCAGAAAAATTATATTACCAATGTTACAGGAGGCAGTGTGTATGTTGCAGATGCCAATCTCGGAAGTATAGGGAGCATTTTTGACGGACGGTTAACCTACGCAAAAGGCGGTTACGTTGTAAGGATGATTAAATGGATTTTGGGAGAAACCGTATTTTATCAGGCTTTAAAAGAGTACCATGCACGACCGAATTTAGCATATAGTTATGTGAAAACAACAGATCTTAATGCGTCACTGCTTCAGTCTACAGGAAAAGATTTTACAGGATTTTTTGCTGACTGGATTTACGGTCAGGGTTATCCAACTTACGACATCCGCTGGAAACAGACCGGAAGCACAGTTACTTTTAAAGCCGCCCAAACGCAAAGTCATACTTCTGTGAGCTTTTTTGATATGCCATTGCCAATCAAGGTGAACGGAACCGGAGGTCAGGTTGCTTATTTTGCCTTAAATAATACCTTGAACAATCAATATTTTACAGAAACGGTGGCCTTTCCTGTAGCCAATGTAGAATTTAACTATGAATATCAGATTTTAGAAAAAAACTCAACAGTGACATTAGATAATACATTGAGTACATCAGATGTTAAAATGGATCCGTTGAGCATTTATCCAAATCCTGCAAAAGATCACTTATTTATTTCAGGGCTAAAAAAACAGACTGATTTTACTATTTATACAGCAGACGGAAGGCTGGTGAAAAAAGGAGGAACAGAGAGCAAAATCGATATATCTTCATTAGTAAAAGGCATCTATTTTCTAAAGATTCAAAATTCAAATCTTAAATTTATTAAAGAATAATTTTTTTATTGTATTGGTTTTCAGTGTATATTTGTATTACTAACTTTTAAACCAATATGTATGAAAACGAAAAAAAAATTCTTCAGCAAGTTGCTTTTAACAGGAATTTTTCTCCTGATTATTAGTTCGTGTGAAAATAAAAAAGACGCCGGCAATCCATTATTAGATACGCAGTGGAGTGGAATCGGTAAAATACCGATGGCAGAAGAGATCATTTTAAAATTTTCTAAAGACAAGATGGATGTTATTTTAGAAAATAAAGTGATAGAAAGTACTAGATACGAAGTGAAAGGAAATCAAATCAACTTTTCTAAAATCTCAGGAGGATCTCCGTGTGAAGTTGGTGCAAAGGGTAATTATTCATTTGAAATTACAGGGGATAAATTAACTATTGATGCAGTTACAGATGAATGTGTAGCTCGTACAAAATCACTGAAAGGTAGTATCTTAACCAGGATTGAACCATAAAATATAAATTGATAAACTAAATAAAGCCTTCGACAGTGAAGGCTTTATTTTTTATACTTTTAATTTTTTCATTGCGCGCTGCGCACGTTTCTCAGCAATTCTGACTTTATAATTAAACCATTTTTCTTTAAAAATTTTTCTCATCGCGTTATCGAAATGTCTGATGATAACCAAGTTCTTAAACCCTCTCCATTTCTCTAGGGCACTTGATGGTAAAGCTCTTACCGAAACCGAATACCCTTCCGTCTCGTACTGAATGTAATGCCACCAGCCTGAAGGAATGTAAAGTGTTTCTCCCGGATGAATGACAGCTTCGTAACCATTCAAATGTTTCAAGGCGGGATATTTTTCATAATCCGGCTCCTGAAGATTGACCAGACTGTGAAAGTTGTAAGGCAGTTTATACATTAAGTCAGACTGTTCCCAGGGAAAAAGCCAAACCCTTTTCACACCCTGAAACTGAGATAAGAAAACATGTGACATATCGATATCAATATGGTTTCTGGTAATCGAACCCTGTCCGCCAAAAAACATGAAAGGCAACCATTTTAAAACTTTGCCCTTGGTAATATCTTTATAATGAATATCATTTTTAAGCTCAGGTTTCAGACTTAACAGATTAAATAAAAATAAACGGTGCTCAGTTATTTTTGTAGAAATTAAATCTAAGTAGGATGCGAAAGTGGTTTCGCCAACCGGTTTGCTTGCAACACGATCAATAGACTCTATTTCGCTTCCGTAAACATTCACTTTGGTGTCTCCTGCAATTTCTTTGAAATACTCATAATTCCATTTTTGAAATGCGGGACTTTCCGGTTCTATGAAATCTTTTAAAATAATGGGTTTTGCAGCTTTCATATATTGGTTCAGAAAGTCGTCAGCCTCAATATTTTTTGCACGTATAATCTGAGATAATTTCATTTGATACATTTTGAAGGTTCAAATATAATTATTATCCTATAAAATCAGTAGACTATTTAATAGAAATCTTGTATCAGAATCAAAAAACAGAATTTAAAATGATAAAAGTAAATTCTTTAAAGCCTTTTTATTAAATTAGCGAACCTAAATAATTATAATAATGATCTCTGAAAAGTATCTTGAAAATCTACAGAACGAACTAAAAAATATCGAAAATGATGGTCTTTTTAAAAAGGAAAGAATCATCACGTCACAGCAAAGTGCAGAAATCGAAGCGAACGGAAAGAAACTATTAAATTTCTGTGCGAACAATTATCTGGGACTATCTAACCATCCTGAAGTTATGAAAGCTTCTCAGGATATGATTGAATCTCATGGCTACGGAATGTCTTCGGTACGTTTTATCTGTGGAACTCAGGATATTCACAAGCAGTTAGAAGAAAAAATTGCTCAGTTTTTAGGTCTTGAAGACACGATTCTGTACGCAGCATGTTTCGATGCAAATGGTGGAGTTTTCGAACCTCTTTTTACTGAAGAAGACGCAATTATTTCAGACGAATTGAATCACGCTTCGATTATCGACGGAGTGCGTCTTTGTAAAGCTGCAAGATACCGTTACAAAAATAATAATATGGCTGATCTTGAAGCGCAATTGATTGCCGCTTCAGAGAAAAATCACAGATTTAAAATTATCGTGACTGACGGAGTGTTTTCAATGGACGGTATTGTTGCTGACCTGAAAGGTGTTTGCGATCTAGCCGACAAATATGACGCTTTGGTAATGGTTGATGATTCTCACGCAACAGGTTTTATTGGTAAAACAGGTCGTGGAACACACGAAGCCAACGAAGTAATGGGTAGAGTAGATATTATCACATCAACTCTAGGAAAGGCTTTGGGTGGTGCTTTAGGCGGATTTACTTCAGGTAAAAAAGAGATCATCGATATGTTGAGACAACGTTCTCGTCCGTACTTATTTTCAAATTCTCTGGCTCCCGGAATTGTTGGGGCGGCTTTGAAAGTTTTAGATATGATTTCGGCGGACACTTCACTGAGAGATCAGGTGATGGAAAATGCAGAATATTTCAGAACAGAAATGACTGCTAGAGGCTTTGATATTCCGGAAGGCGATGCGGCAATTGTTCCTGTTATGTTATATGATGCTAAACTGGCTCAGAAAATGGCTGAAAAGTTGATGGATGAGGGAATTTACGTAATCGGATTCTTCTATCCTGTTGTTCCTAAAGAAAAAGCAAGAATCAGAGTGCAGCTTTCAGCAGCGCATACGAGAGAGCATTTGGATAAAGCAATTGCAGCTTTTGAAAAAGTTGGAAAAGAATTAGGAGTAATTTCGTAAAGAATTATTTTAAGATAAGTCATTCTACATTTGTAGAACAAAAACAGAATTTCTATATTTACAGAAATTCTGTTTTTTTATGCTAAGAAATATCTTACTACTCGGTCTTGCAGTTTTTGTTGTGAGTTCGTGTAAAACAAAGCCTATAAATCAATATGTAAAAGTTGAAAACAAATGGCAAAAACGTCATGGCAAATGGAAAGAAGAATATTCTTCTGATCAGGGAATCTTAACGGCTGTAGGAAAGTATAAGATGGGTGAGAAATTCGGAGTTTGGAAAACCACTTTCCAAAATAAGCTTTATCAAAAAGATAAAATCAGGAAGGGTATGACAAAAACAAAACTGTATCATCCAAACGGGAAAATCATGGAAAGAGGTGAGTCGAGATTAGATATCACTGAAGCACAAAGGCATTGGTATTACTTTGGTGACTGGAAATATTATGATGAAAACGGGAAGTTGATGTATATTAAGAAATATGCTGATGGTAAGAAAATAGATAGTATATCTTTTCAGAAATAAATCTTTTCGAAAGTGTAAATTATTTTATTGCCAAATAAAGAATTGTATTATTTTTAGCAGATTAATCTTCTGAAATATTCTATGAAAAAATTTCTACTCTTACCTTTTATTTGTTTTTTATCAAGTCCGGTTTCTGCGCAGTCCAAAGATTTTAAATCAATCATTACTATAAGCACTTTTTCTCCGTTTCGGGATCAGCGATATAATGTTGGTTATATTCAAAAGTTATCAGAAAGATGGTGGATTGGTACTGAACTAGCATACGGCGCAGATGGTTTAACTCCCATCAATATTGGTAATTTTGATGGAAAAAACCAAATTTTTGAAATCAGACCCGAAGTTTTTTACAGTTTGGCTCCACAATCAAGGATAAAACATTTGGTTTCTGCAGAAGCATTTTATATGAACCAGAATGGAAAAGGCATTTCAGGAAATTATTATGACATAAACGATGATTATTATTCTTTCAGTTCAGCAGATTATAAGCGGATAAAATACGGTCTCAATATCAACTACAGTATTTTATTACATAGAGAAACGTCATGGTTTGGTTTTATGCCGAAAATCGGTTTTGGAATAAGACAGAGGGATCTTTCTTACAAGAATATGATTGACAAAATTCCGAATGATCCACCAGTAGATGGTTTACCTTTTGACTATCAGTTAAACCGAGAAGGTTCAAATCTGGGCTTGAATTTCAATATTGACATGAAACTTATTTTTAAATTTTAAAATTAGTTGATTATTGTTCTTTAATCATCATTTCCTCATATAAAATTCACTTTTTTTCTGAAATAAACTATCTTTGCACACAAATTTTTATGATGCTGTATACCATCATCAAAGCGTTACATATTATTTTTATGGTCAGTTATTTTGCGGGAATTTTTTATCTCGTAAGAATTTTTGTGTACTATAAAGATACAGACGAGTTTTCCGAAGAAAAGAAGACCATTCTCAGAGAGCAATACATCTTCATGGCGAGAAGATTATGGAATATCATCACCGTTCCGGCAGGTATCATCATGGCCGTATGTGGCTTGGTTTTGATTTTTCTGAATACGGGGTTGATGAAAACGCCATGGTTTCATTTAAAATTAACCTTCCTGATTGGGTTGGCGGTCTATCACTACTGGTGCTGGAAAAAGGTAAATCAGTTGAAGAAGCTGAACGGAAGTACTTTAGAAACAGCCAATATAAAGCTGAGACAGGCGAATGAAATCGCGACATTCATTTTATTTCTGGTTGTATTTACCGTAATTTTAAAATCATCAGTAATCGAATATTGGTGGCAATTAATTACCGGATTTTTCGTTTTGGTATTTTTAATCATGATGACCGTGAAACTGGTGAATAAGGGGAGGAAAAGTAAAAAGTAAAAAGAAACAGGTAGAAGTGTTTACTGTTTTTCGCACAACCACGAAGTGGTTGAACATCAATAGCCGTGGGTGAAACCCATGGAGGAAACGTGACCAATTCCACACAACCACGAAATGGCTGAACAATAATAGCTATGGTTGAAACCCATGGAGGAGAACCATAACAGGTTCAATAAAAAATAAAATAACCATTGTTACATTGATAAAATGTACATCTGATAGATTATTGAAAAAATATGATTGCAATTTTTAAAAAAGAACTTTGGAGTTATTTCGGGAACTGGAGCGCATGGGTGATCATTGCGGCATTCAGTCTGATAACGACCCTGTTTTTATTTTTTTTCGAGAACGAGTCTAATATTTTCGACATCGGTTTGGCATCTTTACAGAGCTACTTCGTTTTAGTGCCGTGGCTTCTAATGTTTATTATCCCGGCATTATCGATGAAAACTTTTGCGGAAGAACAGCAGACCGGCACTTTAAACTGGCTATTTTCTCAACCACTGAAAGTTTCAGAATTGGTTTCCGGAAAATTTCTTTCGGTTTGGGTGGTTGGAATTTTATGTTTAATTCCTTCGCTGATCTATCTGTATACCGTTTATGTTTTAGGTGTACCGGAAGGAAATATTGATCTGGGAATGACGTTCGGAAGTTATTTCGGATTAGTTATTCTGATCGCAGCATTTGCCGGTGTAGGAATTTTAGCATCTTCCATTTCACAAAATCAGATCATGGCTTATCTGTTGGGCGTTTTCATGTGTTTCATCATGTACTTCGGGATTGAGCAGTTGGCGAGTTATAAACTATTAGGCGGAGCAGATTTCATTCTTCAGAATATAGGTTTTTATCAGCATTTTTTAGGTTTTACAAGAGGTTTGATTGATTTTAAAGATGTTGCTTATTTTGTATTTGTCATCGGTCTTACATTAGCATTGTCCAATCATTTTATCAATAAAAAGAAGTAAAAACATGAAGAAGATATCCCTAAAATCTCCGTTCGGAATTTTACTGTTTGTAATTTTACCTTTAAGCATCATCTTGATGTTTTCAGGAATTCGATTGGATTTAACCAAAGAAAAAAGATATACGCTTTCAGAAAGCACAATAAAAGTTTTAGAATCGATTAAAAAACCTGTAACGGTGGATGTTTACCTGGAGGGAGACTTTCCTGCGAGCTTCAAACAGTTGCAGAGCGAGACCAGATTTATGCTGGAAGAATTCAGAAAGATCAATCCTAAAATCGATTTTAAATTTATTGATCCCATCAAAACAAAGATGTCTCAGGACACTCTTATGGCCATGGGAATGCAACCTTCAGTGCTTCCGGATAACAAAGACGGAAAGATTACACAGATTTACCTGTTTCCTTACGCCGTTGTAAAGCACGGACAAAACGGAGCTTCTATACCGTTAGTTGTACAGCAGGCAAACATTAATGCAGATGAGCAGCTTAGAAAATCGATTGAAAATTTAGAATACAATTTAGTTTCAAATATCAAAGCGGTTACTACCAATCAAAGAAAAAAGGTTGGAGTTTTGGTCAATCAGGATGAATTAAGACCTGAAGAATTCCAGGGCTTTATGAATCTCGCTTTAGAGAGCTATGACGCGGGTCCGGTAATCCCTAAAAATAATGTAGAACTGACCTTAGCAGATTTACCTTTGCTTAAGCAGATGAGTGCTTTAGTTATTGCAAAACCTAGAAAAGCTTTTACTGACGGTGAGAAAGTGATTTTAGATCAGTATATTATGAATGGCGGGAAAACCCTTTGGATGATTGATGCCGTGAATGCTGAAATGGATACGCTGACGAGATCTAAAAAAGTAATGCCTTTCCCGGTTGACATCAACATGACCGATTTCTTTTTTAACTATGGATTGAGAATCAACCCAGCATTGGTGAAAGATGTAAAGAAATTTGCTTTGCTGAAGTTGGTTACAGGCGAAGTGGGAGGGAATCCTCAGTACACAAGCCTTCCGTGGCCATACTTTCCACTTGGAATTGCTGAAAACAACAATCCAATCACTAAAAATATCAATCCTGTGAAATTGGAATTTCCAACTTCTATCGATACGTTGGGCGGAAAGAAATTTAAAACCAATGTTCTTTTTGAATCCAGCGAAAGAACTTTATTAAAACAGGTTCCGAACTATGTTGAACTGAGCGAAATTGCCAGCGTAGACAGCCTCGGACAAATGGAAAAACCAAGCACCCCGAAGATTTTTGCCGTTGCTTTGGAAGGGAAATTTTCTTCAGCATACGCCTCAAGAATTGAAAGACAAAATTATCCCGGCTTTAAAGCAACAAGTCCGGAAAACAAAATGATCGTTATCGCAGACGGAGATGTCGGCAGAAATAAAACCCACAAAGGCGAGCCTTTACCATTAGGTGTTGACCGTTTGACGGACGAACAGTTCGGTAACGAGCAGTTTTTAAGAAATGCATTAGATTATCTCTTAGATGACAGCAATCTGATGGAATTAAGAAACAGAAACATTGAAGAACGTCTTCTTGACCGTCACAGAATCAGTGAAGAGAAAACGAACTGGCAATGGTTTAATCTCCTTTTACCGTTAGTAATTATCGGACTTTTAGGAGGTTTGTTTTTCTGGTTGAGGAAAAAGAAATTCGGATAGATATTAAAAAAGAGAAACTTAGGTTTCTCTTTTTTAATTTTATTTATATTGTAATCTATTGGGGAAATAATTTGAATCTGAAATTTCTTTTATTCGTTTTCGCAGTAGATCATCTAATACTTCATTTTTCTTTAAAACTTTTGTCTTTAAAAACTTCAAAAGTTCATCATCAGTTTTTGTCTCGGTAAATGCTTCAATTAATCCGCTTTTTCCTTTACGTTGAATGATCAGGTCACAGAGCAAACCGCCGATGACGTATTGTGGATTTGTATTTTCATCCAGCTTATAAAAATCAAAAGGTCTAGCTAAACTGATTTCTTTATTTTTTTCTAAATGAAGATTTACTCTTTTGGTATGATAGGCGAGAGATTTACCAAAATGCGCTTTTTCACCTGATAAATAAGCTGAAATTCCGGTAAGAAGTAAGGAATGGGCGTTCGGATAAAATTTATTGATAAAGTGTGTTATTTCGTGAAAATGACTGGCTCCTGCCTGTTCTGTTCCGAAAATGAAATTGTTGTCAGTTTCAAAGTAGCCACATTCTTTTGCCGTTCCTTTGCTGAAGATATACTCGTATCCCAAAATATCGTAAATATGATCGCAGTCTCTGGCTATAAAATGGGTCAGTTTTTGGGGTTTGAGATTAAAATTTTTACATAAATCGCTGTAAAATTTTTCGGCCTGCGAAACTTCTTCAAGATTTAAAGTATAATCCGGTCTGTAAAAATAAGTGATGTTTTCCGTAGAATGAGATTTCCAGTTTTTAGTGTAGTCGAAAAGATAATTAGAGAGTTTATAACTTCCGTTTTCCTTTTTTGCTAAAACGTTGGTGATCGCAAAAACAGATTTGTTTTCACCTTCAAATATTGATTTAATGATAAACGTATCCTCAGAAACAGGATTGATACTCAGTATATGATTAGAAAAATTCCAGTTCATCAGTGAAGGATTGATAACTCCTTCGATATTGAGAATATTGAAGTTTTTTAAATTTTGAGTTTCAGCGGTATTCCAGTACTCTTTAGAATTTGTTTTTAGATAAGACTGCCAAACTTCAACAATGTTTCTGACATCTTTATTGTCGTTATCAATATTGAAATTTGCAGTGTAGGTTTGAGCATTATAATGAATGCCAGCAGAAATTAAAATCCCAAAAATTATTTTTTTCATTAAGTTTAGCAATGTGAATGACTTATTTAAACCATAAAAAATGTACAACCAGAACAGTTCAGATGTCATCTATCATAAATTTTGATTTACATTAAATAATAAGCAGGCAAATCAATTTCCGAAAAAAGAAACTTATTTCCAGACATAATTATCTGACCACTGGTAAAAATCTTTAATCTTTTGTGCATTGTCCTCATGATATTTGATGACATCAGCAGTCTGTTTAGGAGCGAATGCGATATACGCAAAAGGCTCGAGAAGTTTCTTTTCATTCATTTCAATAAAATAAGGCGCCAGAAATTCCCAGTAAAACCCTTTCTGTCCTTTTTTTGTCTCGCTCAGCGAACTGCAAAGCGCTTCAAATTTAATAATGAATTTCTGTACTTCGGTTTTATCTTTATTTTTATCGTCGTAATCTAATGCTGCAGCCATTGTCAAGACCATATCTGTCATACCAAAATTGTTCTCAGTCTTTTTTTTAGCGTTGGCTTTCTCAAGCGTTTCAGGATCTATCATCAGATTGATCGACTGATCTTTTTTTTGTGATACTCCCTGATTCATGAGGTCAATTACAGAATCTAAATTTCCTTTTGCACGGGCAGAGGTATTATCAATCAGCAGGTACCTCGAGGATGCTAAAATAGACGGTATTTTTTTATTGCGATTCAGTGCTGCCAAGGCATTAAAAGAACTTGAATGATTTGGGTTAAGCTGAGCAGATTTCTGGAAAGCCAGTAACGCCTTTTCAGTCTGTCTTGAATTTATCAAAGAAATCCCTTTGTTGAAATACAGGTGATAATAATCCGGATATTTTTTCAGTCCTTCATCATAAATTTTGAGGGCTGCCTCCGGTTTTTTCTGGTGGTCTAAGGAGTTGGCGTAGCTTACATAAATGTTTTTAAGATCTTCATCAGGATGAGTACTGATGGCTAATTTGCTGATCTCAATTGCTTCATCATATCTTTTCAGAGACTCCAGTGTCATGGCCTTTTCCGATAGAGCGGTAAGATTGTTCTTATCTAATATCAGTGCCTCATCATATAGTGCAAGTGCCTGATCATATTTGCCCTTATCGTGAAATGCAACTCCTTCGTGAATTTTGATGGTCGCTGCATTTTTGTTCTGTGAGAAACTGAGAATCGGCACAAATAGCAGTAAATAGAATTTTTTCATGGTCGTATGGGTTTAGTTTAATTTGCAAATCAATCCAAATATAGAAAAATGCTGACTAAATATCACACCTGAAAAAGAAAAAATCAAAGCTGTCAACTGACACCATTATCTAAAGCCTGTTTGAAGTCTCGTTCACTGTATTCTGTTTGTAATTTGATTTCAGCAACTTTCCGAAATTATATTTTACGGCAAGCGAGACCGTGGGTGTGTTTCCGAAGAAGGTTCCGGTAGATGTCATCTGATTATAGCTTATTTTTTGAACGTAGTTCATTTGATTAAATACATCATTGTAACGGAGTGTAAAATCAAAATTTGAGACAGAGGAAGTGAGGCCAAGATTCACCAGACACATATCATTAACTTCGTACAGTCCTGCCGTGCGTTTTGTAATGTAGGAGCCGTCAAGCAAAAAAGAAAGATGCTTCAACAGCTCGAACGTATTGTTGGTGGAAAAATAGAGATAGGGCGTGGAATTTTTTACAACCGCTAAAGAATCTTCAGTTTTATCATAATTTAGAGACAGACTGTTTTGCGAAGTCCATTTTTTCCATTCGACAGGGAAGTCTAAGCCTATGTTTGTGCCAAATTCTTTATCAAAATTAACCATCGTGAACTTTGAAATATTCCTGTCTTGATCATAAACCAATGTATAGCCAATCGGATTTCTACTTTTGTAAAAAGATGCATTCAATGACCATTTTTTCAGACTTGTCGTGAAAGAAACCGTATTGGTGTAGGTAGGAACCAAATTCGGATTGCCTACATATTCCACGTAAGGACTTCCGTATAATCCGCCGGATGCAAGATTTCTGTAATTCGGTCTGTCAATACTTTTTCTGAAATTTAATGTAAACACATAGTTTTCACTCTGTTTAAAATTGATTTCTGCGTTGGGAAACCAGTCAACATATTCTCTTTCAATTTTAGTTTCATTAAAAATAGGATCTAAACCTTTTGTAGAAGTAGATTCCATTCTGATTCCGCCTTTGAGGTTCCATTTATTTAAATCAAATCCAAGATTCGTATAGCCTGCAAAATTGCTTTCTTTAAAATCATAGCGATAATATTCGATAGCCTGACTATTCCGGTAATCAGTAAAATTGTCTGTATCTGTTTCTGCGCTGGTGTAGCTTCCGCCTAATTCAAAAACATGTTTTTCATTCAGTTTCTTTTCAAAATCAATTCTCCCTGAATATACGTTTCCTGAATACTTCTGGCGGCGAAACTGGCTGAAATTATAACCGGAATTATCGGTGTCGTTGTAAAAAGTGTAACCAAGATTATCACTTTCATGAGTGTACTGCAATCCGGTAAAGATGTTGGCATCCCAACCCGTTATTTTTTTATTGTAATTAAATATGGAGTTTACAGTCGAGCGTTTTCTGTTCTGCTGATTCAGCGTTTTAATGAAAGAATTTTCTCCGTTTTCAAAATACATCGTATTGGTATTGTTGTCACCATTATCTGGCCTGAAATTACTGTTGATCGTCAGAGTAATAAAATCATTATCATTCAGTTCATGATATAAACTTCCACCAAAAATCGTTTGTGGACGCTTGGTAATCGATGTAATCACGTAGTCAGAATAAATATTTTTGCCGGGAACTGAGTATTCGAAACCGTTGCTTTCCCAATGATTGATTTGATTGTAGGCAGCGTTAAGCTTCCATTCGGTTTTATTTTTTTTCTGCTGATAATTGGCGTTGAAATGATTACTGAAACGTTTTTGAAAAGTTGCGGTTTCAGAAATGGTGAGTTGAGTACCATCTTTTCTGCTTTTTTTAAGGTTAATTTTGATGACTGCCTTTCCCTCAGACTCATATTTCACAGAGGGATTTCTAATAATCTCGACTGATTTAATGTCGTCTACAGCAATTGCTGATAATGTTGCAAAATCTACTCTCTGATTATCAACATACAGTAACGGAACACCTTTACCCACAAATGAAAGTCCTTCGCCATTGGCATCCATCATCACAAATGGTAATTTAGATAAAACGTCGGTCGATGTCGGTAATTTGTTGAGAGGTGAATTGGCAACATCCAAAGTGATATTTCCGTTCTCAATCTTAAAACCGCTTTTATTTCCCGTTAAGGTAACTTCCTCGATATCTGACGTTTTTGGTTTGTAAATAATTTTTAAATCTAAATTTTTATCTAAGCTAAATGGCTTTTCCTTTTGAATATTGTCATCCGAAGAAATTTGAATGTAATAATTTTTAGATTGTAATTGATGAAATTCAAACTGTGCATCCTGAGTAACCGTAGACTTCACCAAATGATTTTCATGATCAAATAAATAAACAACAATAGGTGACGTGATTTTTTCGTTTTCCGAATTAATTATTGTCCCGTTGATACTTAAATTTTGCTGAGCAAATGAGCTGATGAAAGAAAATAGTAAGAGAAAAAAAATTTTAAATTTCATGATGGTTTTTAGATAGGACAATTATAGTAGATAAGATATTACATCTCACATCTATTTCTTTAACATTTTCAACAATTCTGATTCGTTATACAGACCAGTTGAACTTGATAAAATTTTTAAATCACTATTAACCAAGACTGAGTAAGGAATACCTCCGCCATACTTTAAAATTATTTTAAATCTTTCACTTTCCTTTTTTGAAAGAATAAACTGTTTCCAGTTCATTTTTTCTGCAGCAAGCGCTTTTTTCCAGTCAGATTCCTTTTCATCTATTGAGATAGATATTACTTCTGTATCGCTAAGATTATTCTCAGATACAATTTTTTTCAGAATAGGAATCTCTTGTCTACACGGTATACACCAACTAGCCCAAAGGATAATTAAATGTTTATTGTATCTTTTGTCTAAAATTTCATTCACTTGATTATCTGAATTTTTCAATTTCAACAGACTGTTATTGATGCTTTTTTTCGAATCGACGACATACTTTTGAAGTTCTTTGAATTGTGGAAATTCTTGCACAGACTTGTCAAATAGCTTTAAAAAATCACCAATATCTGCTGAAGAAAATGTGTATTTATTTTTCACCATTTCAGATAATAAATGAAATGACTTCGGGTGTCTTTTAATTAAATTTTGAATTTCAGAATTTTGGGTATTGCTTTTTCTACTGAATAAATCATAATTGGTCTTTTGTAATGCATAAGTCTGTTCCCCGGCTTCTAAACTAATGACGTTGACAGATTTAATATTATCAGGAAAGGATGAGTTTTTACCGAAATCAATATATTCTATAGAATCTTTTATATGAATCCTTTTGTCTGAAAGAAATAGCGAAGAGCTCCATTTATCTTTTTGTTTATTAAAATAAGAATCTGTAGGAAATTGGAAACGAATTTTATCACCATTTTTCGCTAAAAGATCCATACCGATGTAATGAGGGATTTTATCATCGAATGTAAGCTCAATATCAAATTTTCCATCTTTCACTTCTACACTATCAAGTTTATTAGACCATACCTCTTCGAACAGTACCAGTCTTCCGTCAGGTAAATTCGGAATATCTCCTGATATTTTTGTTGAGTTTTTTTCACAGGAAATAATCGTGAAGATACCTGTCAAATAAATAAGAAATTTTTTTTTCATTTGGATTTAATAATTAATGATATTTTATTTCCAGTCACCTGTTGTAAATTATTACATCAATAAAACTGTAAAATTCAAATATAGAAAAAGCAAATAAAAAATCACACACAAAAGAAATGAAGCAGTAATAAAGAGATCAGATTTTTATAATTTGTCAGGAACTACTTTTTCTGCCATTGAGCAAAAATGCCAAAATAAAAACTTTTTTCATTTTCTTACCCTATGTTAATGATTCAAATCATAAATTTTTCCGAGGTTTGCAAAGTCAGAAAATAATAAAACGGTATTTTTGCTGTTTAGTAAAACAATACTTAATCAATAACAATATTAAATTTTTAAAAAAATGAAAAAAATCAGTGTAATTGCTTTAGCAGCTATGGGTCTTTTATTAGCGTCATGTGGAGATAAAAAAACAGAAGCTACAGCTGCAGGTCAGGAGCAGACTGTTGCTGAAAAGAAAGGTGATGTTTTTGCTGTAGATGCTGCTGCATCTAAAGTTAACTGGAAAGCTTTCCACAAAGGGGGTATGGCTCCACGTTGGGGAACACTTGCGATCACTTCTGGTGAATTGTCTGTTGCTGATAACCAATTGGCTTCTGGAGAATTTGTAATCGATATGAAATCTATCAAAGTAGATCCTGCTTCTGTTACTGAAAAAGACAAAAAATATACTGATCTTGAAGGTCACTTGAAGAATGAAGATTTCTTCAACGTTGAAAAATTCCCAACTGCTGATTTTAAAATCACTAAAGTTGAAGATTTGGCAACACCAGCAGCTGATGCTGTAGCCGGAGCTAACAAAACCGTAAGCGGAAACCTTACTTTATTGGGTAAAACAATGAATGTGTCTTTCCCTGCAAAAGTGGATGTGGTAGACAAGTCAGCGAATGTTGCTGCTAAATTTACCGTAAACCGTGCAGACTGGGGAATTAAATTCGGAACTTCTGAAGCAGATCCTGCAGAATGGATGATCAGCAAAGACATCGAAATTGCGATCGATGTGAAGGCGGCTCAAAAATAAGCAGTCATTACGATACATAAGAAAAACATCCGCCAAGGCGGATGTTTTTTCATTTTAAGTACATTTCAAAATAGATAAGTCCTAAAGTCTTTTTTTATCAGAGATCATATTTTTAGACATCTAATTAAATTACCACGGACTGATTCCCGCTTCGTCCTCGATATCATTGCTGAAAAACTGTCCGGTCGGTGCATTTTCGTCTGTCACTGTATGTTTGATAATGAAATCTGCTGCACTTTCCACAGAACCGGGACCGCTGTGATGATTAAAATCTGTTGCCGTGTAACCTGGATCAATCACATTTACTTTAAAATTTAAATCTTTCAGTTCGTAAGCCAACACAATGGTGTACGCGTTCAAAGCTGTTTTTGACGGGCCGTAAGCAGCTGCTTTAACCTGATAATATTTCCACTTGGGATCGCTGTGAAGCGTTAATGATCCCAATCCTGAAGTAATATTGCTGATTCTCGGATTATCAGATTTTTTAAGCAAATCTAAAAAAGCCTGTGTGACACTGATTACTCCAAAAAAATTGGTTTCAAACACTTTCTTAATATCTTCTACAGCAGTATCCGTTGCTGTTTGTGGATTTACACCCAAAATTCCTGCGTTATTGATCAGAATATCCAATTTTCCCTTTTCGTTTTCCACAATGCTTTTTGCAGCTGAGATAGATTCAGGATTGGTAACATCGATCTCAATCGCCTGAATGTTTTGAAATCCCTGTTCTGAAAGTTCTTTTACAATAGCTTCCCCTTTTGCAAGATCACGGCTTCCCAGGTAAACGAATAATCCTTTTTCTGAAAGTTGTTTTGCGGTTTCAAGACCAATGCTTCTGTTGGCTCCTGTTATTAATACTGTATTCATTTTTTTTGATTTTTTTAATTTGAACAGTACAAAGGTGCCCTGTTTTAAGATGATATCATTTGCCATTTGGCAAAAAGCGATCTTTTTGGTTGAAATATTTAAATAAAGAAAATTATATAGGAATCAGAGATCGAATCTTAAATCCTCAGGTATTCATCACCCAAATTCCAGCCACTATAAACTTATACTTTTCCTGATTCTGCTCAGCGATGACTGGGTGATTCCCAGATAAGAAGCAATATAAGAAAGCGGAATGCGGTTAACAACAGTCGGATAAATTTCAAGGAATTTCAAATAACGCGTAGTCGCGTCTTCCGAAACCAGCGGGCTTCTTCTTTCTACTTTTTGCATCAATGCTCTTGAAATAATTTTATGAGTAATGGCGTCCCAACCAACGATAGTCTGTAAGAGTTCAAGCCAGTCTTTCCGCTGAAATATGATGAGTTTACAATCTGTAACAGCCTGTACATAAGCAACAGATGGAAGCTCATTATCAAAACTTTCAAGATCAACTACGAGATTATTTTCTTCGATAAAATATTTTGTAATCTCTTCGCCTTTATTATCGTAATAACAGACCCGAAGAATTCCTTCCTGGATAAAGCCAACCTGTCTGGCAATTTTACCGGCTTCAGAAAAGTACTCATCTTTGAGAATAGTAATTTCTGTTGCCTTGCTGGTGATAAAATCAATCTGCTGCTGGTTGAGGTTCCCGAATCTCAAAATAAAATCAAAAAATTCTTTCATACCTGCAATTTAGACAAAGCAAATGATGTAAGATTTGTCATTTGGTAAAAAATTAAAATCTATTTTTTAGCAACAATCCCAATTAAACCAGGCTTTTTCAAATCGTTTGTTTTTTAGATCTTCGGGATTAATAAAAAAGTTGGCAACACCTGAATCTCCAAACATAATTTCTTCATCAGTATCAATTTGTAATAACAGTAAATCTTCTCTAAGCTCTTTGTTGTAATCTCTAATATCTGCTTGAGTAAAGTAGGCATAGCCACCTATTTTATGATCAGTTCCATCAATAATTTTTTCGATTTCGTTTTTTTGATCTTTTGTAAGAGTTTCGTAAAAATCCCAATAATCTTTACCATTAAAAGTCATATCAAATCTAAAATCTTCAGAACTTCCATATTCAATTTCTTTATTGAAACTTAACTTATGTTCACAATAGATAGGAGATTCTTCATACATATCTTGTGTTAAAAATGAAAAGTCTGTTTGAAATTCTTCAGTAATATTTTCATGGAAGATAACTTTGTAATCATCCATATCAAACCATTCTGAAGATACAAAGAACTGCAGAATTCCTTGGTGAGGATAACCTTCCAGAATTGGAATGTCTGAAAAATTAATTTGTGCCCAAAGTATCATGGGCTTATTTTCCTTATCTTTAGGATATTCCATACCAATTGGTAAGTAAGGATTTCCTAAAAACTTACTACTGTATATTGCGAGTGATTCTTCGTTTTTAAGAGGTGTTGCAGCTATTTTAATTGTTTCAAGTTTATATTTTTCAAGCTGAGTTTTAAATTCATTAAGAAATTCTGGTATCATTCTGTTTTTTTTAAGATGTTATCAATTGTTTTCCAAAACAGGGATCAAATGTTCCCAATTCAGTTGTTTAGCATAATCTAAAGGTGTTTTCCCTTGATGGTTTTTGATGTTTTTGTCACCTCCGGATTCCAAAATCACTTCTACTGAACTTAGATTTCCAGCGATGGTTTCGCGGTGTAGAAGTGTAAATCCGTTATCATCAACATTGGTGAGTTCTGCAGGATAGTCATTCAGAAATTTCACAAAATCTTCTTTCATATTTCTACTCATCGGGTGTTCAATAAGATTTTCAGGATTTTCTTTCTGTTCATATACGACTTTAATCTCATTAAAATCTCCGAAGTCAAGCTGCCATGCCTCATCATGCTCTTTTCTTTCAGAGGGAGACATGTCTGCACGCATTTTCTGAATGGTGAAGCCACCGTAAGCTTTTGGGAGTGGAGTAGAAGATGAAGAGAATAATTTAGAAAGTTTTGATTTTTTCTCTGGCTGAGACATTGCAAAAAGCCAGTCACTGATTTCGTGCAGAGGGATTTCAAAATAATCGCCGGGTTGTATATTGGTCAGCTCGTTTGGCTCATTGATGAGGTATCCTTTTACAGAATCGCCGTCAAAATCGATGTCATTCATCCACATGTGTTCGACTGTATTTTCACCAGTCTCGGGATCTTCCTGTGAGAATGCAGCTTTTACGCAGGCAAGATTCAGCGCCGGAATAATTCTTCTGTATTCCCAGGATTGTTCTCTCCAGAAATACTTAAAAGTTTCCTGCGCTTTTTTATACGCTTCAATCATTTTGGGGTCGGTACCGTCTGTGAAGATAAACGAATTGTCTCCCATTGTAGATTAGATTTTGTGATTTAATTTTACCTAAATTACAAAAACTTTTTAATAAAGATCTTAAGGAACGATCTTAAATCACAGATTCAATACAGGAAGAATAATCTCGATAGTGTCATTTTGAAGAACACTGAATTTGATATCTTTCGTAGGAATTTCAAATTCTAATTTTCTGTACTTCCCAGCATGATCTTTCATTTTTTCAGTTAATTAGAATAGGAACAGAAATGAATGATATGAAAATTGACAGAATCATTTTCATGCTTACACATCTTTGATAAAATCCTCATACTCATAATAAAACCGTTCAAAACCATCCATTTTTTCGACAAAAAACTCGAAAATCTGCTGCCATGAATTTTTATTGAAAACAGAAACACCATCTTTCTCCACCCAAATCCTGCTGATCACTTTGCCACTTTCCAGAGTGTAAAATTCTTCTTTATGAAAGTCTCCGATAAAATCTTTCAGAATATCTTCGAGCGACCAGATCTTATTGTAATAGGCATCTCTGTAGACTTCATCCCGCATTTCAATGTCTAAAGAAACTTCTGCTTTCTTATTGTCTGCATTGAATTTAAATGAAAAATCTTTGACTTTTGTATCATACAAAATCCATTTTCTCGGAAATGATTTTCCGAATGCGGTCCAAAATTCTTTTTTTAACTGCTGTGCTTCCTGTTTACTGAACATAATACAAATGTAGTTAAAAAGTAAGATTCCAGTCAAAAGTATACAGTGTCAGACATGAAAAATCAGGACCGAAGCCTGAAAAAACAGCATCCCGTTCTTTTTAATTTTACTTTGGTTCTTCAATATTTTTTTTCCTATTTTTGTTGTAATGCTGTCAAAAAAATCTCAATATGCGTTTAAGGCACTTTCATATCTTGTAGAAAAGAGAAATGAAGGACCCGTTCTAATTTCTGAAATTGCCGAGCACAAGAAAATTCCTTTGAAATTTCTTGAAAATATCTTGTTGCAACTTAAAAAATCTGATATCCTCGACAGCAAAAAAGGAAAAGGAGGTGGCTATTTTCTACGGGATCAGCCAGAGAAAGTCACATTGGCAAAGATTATACGTTTAGTCAATGGGCCGATTGCAATGCTTCCTTGCGTAAGTTTAAACTTCTACGAAAAATGCGATGACTGCAACGAAGATCACTGCGGTCTCCACGATGTACTGATAGAAGTGCGCGATGCATCACTCAAAATTTTAGAAGAAAAAACACTGTTGGATCTGATTGACTGATCTGATTCACTTTTTTTAAATTATTAGTCCACCTATTTGGTAGGATAGTAATTTTATCTCATATTTGCATTACTTCAAATGAATAAACTATGATTTCAAAAGAAGATGCAGACCTACTCAAGCAACTTTCAGCTGAAGGCGGCTTAAAATTTATCTCCGAAAAATTTACCGGCGGAATTGTATTTTCCACATCGCTCGGTCAGGAAGATCAGGTGATTACCGATATGATTTTAAGAAATCAATTGCCGATAAAAGTTTTCACTTTAGATACCGGAAGACTTTTCTATGAGCATTACGATCTCCTTTCACAAAATAATTCTCGATATAAAACAAAAACAGAAGTTCATTTTCCTGAAGCTTATGATGTGGAAAAATATGTGAATGAGAAAGGCATCAACGCTTTTTATCATTCCGTTGAAAACAGAAAAGAATGCTGTTACATCAGAAAGGTAAAACCTCTGAACCGCGCTTTAGCAGGAGCACAGGTCTGGATCACCGGACTTCGTTCTGAGCAGTCGGAAAATCGTGAAAATATGCCAATTATCGAGTGGGATGAAGAAAAACAACTCTTTAAATACAATCCACTGATTGGTTGGTCGTATCATGAAGTTCTCAGTTATATAGAACAGAATAATGTTCAGGAACTCACTTTACATAAAAAAGGATTTATCAGCGTTGGCTGTCAACCCTGCACGAAAGCAATTGAAGACGGCGAAAATCCACGTGCCGGCCGATGGTGGTGGGAAAGTTCTCAAAAAGAATGCGGTCTGCATACCCATTAATACAAATTTTCAGTAATAAATATGAGTACATATAAACTAGATTATCTTGAACAGCTGGAAGCCGAAAGCATTTACATTATGAGAGAGCTGGCTGCGCAATTTGAGAAACCGGCTTTGCTATTCAGTGGCGGAAAAGATTCGATCACCCTGGTGCATTTGGCTAAGAAAGCATTTGCTCCAATGAAGATTCCGTTTCCTTTGGTACATATTGACACGGGTCACAATTTTCCTGAAGCATTACAGTTCAGAGATTATTATGCGGAAAGCATCGGTGCAGAGCTGATTGTAAGAAAGGTTGAAGATACGATAAAAACTAAAAATTTAACCGAACCAAAAGGAAAATTCGCCTCAAGAAACTGGCTTCAGACACATACTTTATTAGAAACTATTGAAGAATTTGAGTTCGACGCATGTATTGGCGGTGCGAGAAGAGATGAAGAGAAAGCCAGAGCGAAAGAACGTTTTTTTTCTGTCCGTGATGAGTTTGGTCAGTGGGATCCGAAATTACAGCGTCCGGAATTGTGGAATATTTACAATGGAAAAATCAGTAAAGGTGAAAATGTAAGAGTTTTCCCAATTTCAAACTGGACGGAGCTTGATGTCTGGAATTATATCAGAAAAGAAAACATTCAGCTGCCATCTATTTATTTTGCTCATGACCGTGATGTGATTGAGTTTGACGGACAATTAATTGCCGTTTCAGATTTTATTCAGATTGATGAAAATGATGAGATTGTTAATAAAAAAGTACGTTACAGAACAGTTGGAGACATGACCTGCACAGCAGCTGTCGAAAGTTCAGCCGAAACTCTGGATGAAGTCGTTAATGAAATTACCGCTTCGAAAATTTCTGAAAGAGGAGAAACCCGAATCGATGACAAAGTTACTGAAGTGGCCATGGAAGACAGGAAAAAAGGAGGTTACTTTTAATGGGTAATGAGCGTTTTGTATTCAGAGCTTGATTTAAGATTAAAAATGAACGGCCGGAAAAATTACTTATTACCAATTATTCATTACTAATAAAATAAAACGTGGACATATTAAGATTTATCACTGCCGGAAGTGTAGACGACGGAAAAAGTACTCTGATCGGAAGACTTCTCTACGACAGTAAAAATATATTGATTGATCAGCTTGAGGCTTTGGAAAAACAGTCAAAAAACAAAAACGAAAATGGAGTAGACCTTGCGATTCTAACGGATGGTTTAAGAGCCGAAAGAGAGCAGGGAATTACGATTGATGTTGCTTACCGATATTTTTCTACTTCAAAAAGAAAATTTATCATTGCCGACGCTCCGGGTCATATTCAGTATACCAGAAATATGATTACGGGAGCTTCCAACTCGCAACTGATTGTGATTTTGATTGATGCCAGACAGGGCGTTATCGAACAGACCAGAAGACATTCAATTATCGCATCGTTATTAAAGATGAAAAACATTGTGGTAGCGATCAATAAGATCGATTTGGTTGATTATTCTGAAGAAATTTATAATGATATCAAATCTCAGTATGAGTTGGTTGCCCAAAAACTGGGATTAGAAAATATTAATTATTTTCCGATCTCTGCTTTTTACGGTGATAACATCGTTGACAAATCATCAAAAACCGAATGGTACAGTGGTCCTACACTTTTAGATTTTCTGGAAACTGTAGAGATTGCAGACAGTAAAAATACAGACCGTCCCAGATTTCAGGTTCAGTATGTGATTCGTCCGCAAACCGATGATCTCCATGACTACAGAGGATATGCCGGAGAAATTATTTCTGGAATATATTCAAAAGGAGATGATGTTACCATTCTTCCACAAAATATTCAGACGAAAATTTCAAAAGTTGAAACGGGAGGTAAAGAAGTTGATTTTGTATTTACCAATCAGCCTGCGGTTTTGCATATTGAAGATGATATTGACATCAGTCGCGGTGATTTTATCGTTAAAACAGAGAGTCTGCCTAAGGTTGAAAATGAGTTTGAAGCTGTCGTCTGCTGGATGGACAAAAAAGAATTGCATGAGGGAAATAAATATTTTATTCAGCATAAAAGCAAAACTTTAAAAGCCATTGTCAAAGAAATTGAATATAAAATTGACGTCAATACTCTGGAAAAAATATCTGTCGACAGCAGCATCAAACTGAATGAAGTGGTAAAAGTCCGTTTGAAGACGTCTTCACCGTTGGTTTTTGATAGTTATGAAGACAGTAATTTGACTGGCAATGCAATTCTGATCGATGAAACAAGCAATTCTACAGTAGGTGCTGTAATGATTTTATAATATGGTACTCTCACGAAAAGTTCAAATAAGATTAAATATATTTTTAGTCACCATTGCAATAATTTCTATTGTCGTCTTTTCGATGTATGAGTTGGGGTATTTGGATGAACTTCAATTGATTTTAGCCAAAGACAATCATATTTTTTACTGGATGATGTTGGTCGGGTTTTTAGCAGAAATCGTCGCTGGATCTATGGGAATGGGGTATGGCGTTATTTGTACAACCACACTTTTATTTCTGAATATTCCTCCGCATATAGTGAGTGCAAGTATTCATTCTGCAGAAAGTTTTACTACAGCCGCAGGAAGCATCAGCCATATCAAACTGAAAAATGTAAGTAAAAGTCTGGTGAAAAAATTGGCGGTTCCCGCCATCATAGGTGCTATTGTTGGTGCATTGTGCCTTACGTATGTTGGCGAATATTATTCGAAGATCACAAAAACAGTAATCGCTTTTTACACTTTGTATCTGGGTTTTCAGATTTTGTCGAATGCTTTCAGTCCGAAACAGAATAAGTCTTTAAAAAAGAAAACCAACTTAACAAGATTGGGATTGGTCGGTGGTTTTATCGATTCATTTGCCGGTGGAGGTTGGGGGCCTTTGGTAACCGGAACTTTAATTAAGAATTCTTTTACACCAAGATTTGCAGTGGGAAGTTCTACCGTTGCCAAATTTATTCTAACACTTACTGCTGCAATCACTTTTATTTTTACCTTGGGAATTCAGCACTGGAATATTATTTTAGGACTTTTGATTGGCGGCATTGTAACCGCTCCTTTTTCTGCCATGCTTACTTCAAAATTACCTGTGAAAGGAATGTTTATCGTTATAGGAACTTTAGTCATTGTTATGAGTTCTGTAACGATTTATAAATCTGTGTTTTAATTAAAATTTCATTTTTATCATCTAAATTTCAGGTTAAATTTAAAATAAGGATCAAAATTATTTTATTTTTATATCCTAAAATTAACACATGAATTTACACATTGTAGCGCTTTTCAAGTTTAACGAAAGTTATCTGATGGAGGCCGTAGAACTTTTCCAGACTTTGGTGAGAGAAACAAGAAAAGAAGAAGGATGTCTTCAGTATGATCTGATAGAAGATAATGAGCAGAAGGGTACTTTTTTTCTGATGGAGCTTTGGGAAAATGCAGAATACCACAGCCGTCACAACGGTACAGATCATCTGTTAAATTTCAGGAGAGATGCTTCAAAAATTTTAACAGGCAATATAGAAGTGTACAAAGGGTTTAAAGTGTATTAATCTCTTTTAAATCTAAAGGCAATACAAAACAAAAGGCAGTTTCATCATTCTTGAAACTGCCCTTTTATAGAAAAAATAGAAAGTATTAATTTTTGTTGCGGGTGGTCATTTGAGCAATTCGCTATTCAGATTAAACTGCTGATTTGCCATCCGCTTTTGCTTATTTTACAATAAGTTTTTTGGTTTCCGTCTGTCCACCAAAAGTGATTTTAACAATATAGTTTCCTGTAGGAAGATGAGATAAATTTAACTCCTGCTTGTAAAATCCTGCCTGGTTTGTTAATTCAGCTTGATGTACTCTTTTGCCGGTAAGGTCATAAACTTCTACATTACCTTTGTTATTCGCTTTTTCTTTTACATCATATAAAATGGTCACTCTTTTGTCTGAAGTCGTAGGATTCGGATAGACACCGAAAGTTGCCTTCTTGCTAACCTCAGTTACATCAAGAACAGAGGTAATATTTTTATACTTAAAATACATATTCCCGTTGGCTTCTCCGCCATTTGTAATAAAGTACATTCTATAATAGTCTGAACCCTGCTTTACATAGTATGCAACATCAGAATAAGGAGCTCCCGAAGTTGGCTTCCACGAATATCCAATCGTTGCAATATTATTTAAAAAGGCTGCAGGTGCAGGAAGCGTAGCAGCAGATGTATCCTGTGTTTCTGGTTGTACCCGTGCTACAGAAACTGTTGGACCTTGAAGAATTCCCGCCATCTTATACATCATGATATTCATGAAATTTGTATAAAATCTTGTGAACATTAGATCCCAATTAGCTTTGGGTGGCTCTAGATTTGCCACTTTTTCGCCAGTAGTGAAAGAAAAATAGTTGAAATAAGCGTCATCAGTCCCGTTGGCAATTGTTTTGGTTACAGTAGCATCCCAGGTTGAAGTAACAGCATTCCATTTTGAATATTTAAATGTATAACCTCCATAATAGTCTTCAATCATAAATTTAATATACTCATTGGTTGAAACATATTTAAGTACAAAAATTATTTTTCCCTGAATGTGGTGGTTGGCCACATTGTAATCTCCCCATCCATAGGTTGCTGATCCCTGTTCAAAAGCACCGTTCTTCAGACTTGTTGTAATATCTGGATTGTATTTTGGTGCACCCCAAGAAGCAATATTCGCTATGTCGATGGTACCCCAGTTTGCAGGAACATTAGAAGCCTCATACACCTGAATCGTCTGAGCATCATTGATTCTCGTTCCAAAATCCATTGCCGAATTTCTATAGAAAGCAATGTCCCAAGTGTTAGCCGGCTGAGACACAATACTGTTTGCGCTAAAATCGAAGAAAACTCTATTTTGATAAGATGCTCCCATGCTCAGATTAACGGTAGTGTATCCATTGGCATCAGTTTGTGCTAAAGTGGTTTGTTGAACCGTGAAGGTAAGTAGAGAAGCAAAAAGTAATTTTGTTTTCATAACGTAATTTCTTATTTAGAATTATTCTACAAAACTAAGTAATTATTTTTAATGAGTCTAAATAAAAACATGATATTTATCTTGTCTTGCTTATTTTTATATTGCTTTTTATGAATAAATACTTGAATATTAGACTTTTATCAAATAAAAAAAAGCTGACTACAATGTAATCAGCTTCAATATTTTAATAGAAATAAGATTATTTCTTGATAAATTTAGATTTTACAGCTTTACCGTCTGTAGTTTCAATCAGGATATAATAAACTCCTGTCTGAAGAGTAGTGATATCAAATTGACCATCGTTTACTTTGCCGGCAGCAACTTGTTGTCCTGCAGCAGAGTAAATTTCAATATTTTTAGGTTGTGTTTTTCCTACAAACTGTAATGTAGAATTATCTTCATTCACTGCAAATTTGATCTGCTCTGTAGATTTGAAAACATCTGCGGTTCCCAAAACTGAAGTAAGATCATACACGATATCATCAAAATCAGTCGCAGTGTGAGGTGCGTCTGCAACTGCGTTTACGGTTTTGAATACAATATAACCAGATGTAGAGTTTGGTATAACTACATTAATGGTCTGATAAACGTTGGTGGCAAGAAAAGATGGTCCGCCTATAGGAATAAAAGTATTCATGTCTGTTGGGCTGGATGCCAAACCTACCTGTAAACTTACAGGAGCTCCCGCAACATTTTTACGAGCTTTGAAGGATAGAGTTTTATTTCCGGTAGGAGCAACAATTTGTGGTGACACTAAATACTGTGGAGTATTACTGTTACCACCAGAATAGGAAGAAAGGTATTTATTCGTTGCATCGCTTGCCTCTGTGTATAATACCATCATCGGTGCAGGTTGCATTGCCGGATTACTCAATGGTGGAAGAACAGATGACCATCCGCTAGTGGAAGGGAAGGTCGTAAGACTGTTGAAATTTTGATTAAGAGTTGCCAATTGGGCATTTGCAGTCACTGCTGTAAGCATTAAAGCTCCAAAAAGTAGTTTTGCTTTCATTTTTTCTATTATTCTAATTATGATGCAAAATTAAACATTTGTTTTTAACTGTTCTAAATAAAACAATGATTTTTGTTTATTTTTTTCATTAAACAGAATAAAGAGGCTCGTAAAAAATGAAATATTGAATTTTCCGGAAGATCTTATCATTATCAAAATTGTTGTTATCATAAGAGTCTTGCAAAATATCATATCACAAAATTTCAATTATTTTTAATTATTCTAAATAAAGCACTATATTTGTCGAAAATTTGAATCTATGAAGAAGAAAGTGCTTTCTATTGTGTTATTATCAGGTTTCGTTATCATTAATGCACAGGAAAAAGATTCTTTAAATCAGAAAAAAATAGAAGAAGTTGTCATTACCGGACAATATATGCAGCAGTCTATCAACAAATCTATTTATAAAGTGGAGGTCATAGATGCACAGCAAATCAAAAATATGGCTGTAACAAATGTTGCAGAAGTTCTTAATCAAAGTTTAAATGTTCTCATCGTTTCGGATCGTAATTCTGGAAATTCTACAGCAAGCCTAATGGGACTTGGTGGTGAATATACCAAGATCCTGATCGATAATATCCCTGTTGTTGGCGACATCGGTTTGGGTAATAATATTGATTTAACCAAACTGAATGTTAATAATATTGAAAGAATAGAACTGGTAAGAGGCTCGATGGGAGTTGATTACGGTTCAAATGCGGTAGCAGGTGTTATTAATATCATTACAAAGAAAAACAGTCAGAAAAAGCTTTCTTTATCAGCTTCTTTACAGGAAGAAACTGTAGGTGAAGAGTACGACTTATACAAAAAAGGAGAAGGGAGGCATGTTCAGAATCTTAATATCGGATATAATCTTAATGAAAACTGGTACGTCGGTGCAAATATTAATCATAACGATTTTCAGGGTTTTAAAGGAGCTAGAGAAGGATATAAATATTTTACAGAAAAGAACGACGGAAACAGAGGTTATGATTGGCAGCCAAAAGATGTTTTGAATGTTGATGGAATTGTACGTTACAATAAAAAAGAGACCTCAATCTTCTACAAATTTGGATATCTAAACGAAAAACTGAACTTTTATAATCCTCTGGTCACCGAGCTGTATTTAGGAGGTGGTAACAGAACATATGTTGCGACAGACAGAGATTATCTTACAACAAGATATCTTAATCAGCTGAATATCCAGACAAAACTCGGAACAATTAATTATACGGGAGATTTTTCATATCAGACCCAAGACAGAAAATTCAGAGATTTTGAATATGATGTTCCCAACAGACAGGCTTTACAGAAAGACGAATACAAATCTTACAATAAAGCAGACGTAATCTATTCGAGAGGGGTATTCAGTAATTTTTTAGATAATGAAAAGATCGATTTCCAATTAGGATACGAACTTGATCATACCTCTGGTTTTGCAGGAAATGCTGCAGGAACTTTCGAAAGTGTTTTCGACGTTAAGAGAAAGATCTTTAATTACGCAAACTTTATTTCAGCAGAATGGACGGCAAACAGTTGGCTGTCAATTCGTCCGGGATATCGTTTGGCCTTAAGTGACAAGTTTGATACACAGCACAATTATTCTGTAACGGCAAGAGCAAAAATTACAGAGAATGATAATATCAGATTGGTAGTAGGTAGCGCAAACAGATTTCCAAACTTTGATGAACTGTATACTTTTATGGTAGACAGTAATCACAATATACAGGGAAATCAGGATCTCCGTCCTGAAGAAGGTATGACGGTTTCACTGAATGGAGAAAAAAAAATAAATACTGTCTCCGGCTGGAATCTGAAATTAGGAGCAAGCGGAACTTATCTCAATCTAAAAGACAGAATTGAACTTTCGCTTATCAACCAATCTCCACTGGAATATAAATACATCAATATCAACAAGTTTGAATCTTATTTGATTGAAGCAAATTTCAGAGCACAGAAAAATAATTTCAGTGTCGCAGCAAATGCGTCTTATTATTATATTTCGAGAGAACTGAGAGCTGCTGGAATTACTTCACCTACAGATTTCTTTTACACACTTGAAGCAAATTTAGCAGCAAATTATACGCTTCCGAAAATCAATACAACGCTATCGTTATATTATAAATACACGGGGAAAACACAGATACCTGTTTTAGTTTCTCCTGATCTTGCAACTTCCTACTATGAAATCGGCGAACGTAATGCTTTCAGCATGATGAATTTTATTGTGACTCAGCCATTCTTTAATAATCATTTAGATGTAAGTATAGGAGTGAAAAATATTTTTGATGTATCATCTGTGAGAGATACAACAATAGGTGGAACTTCACATAATGTAGCAGATTCTGCCTCTAATCTTTTCTACGGCAGAAGTTATTTTGCCAGATTAAATTATAATTTTTAAATAAATTGAAAATGAAAAAAATACTATTTTGCTTATTGATAGGCGCTTCTTTTATTTCTCAATCGTGTATTAATGACAATGAAGATCCAGTAGCAGTAGCGCCGTCAGACGGAGCCAGAGTTGATCCCAATGTAGGAGGTGCAACACAGCCGAATCAGGTTTGGTTTGATTTCGGAACAGATACTGAGATCGTTACCAAAAGAACAGATTGGGATATTGCCCTGTACTCTGGAAGCGAGTTTAAAGTTGTTTTAAATTCATCTATTATGATGGCAGCAGGTAAAATTCCGAATGCTACAAATATAGATGCAGTAACAGAAGCAAGTGTTGCAACACTGAAAAATCAGGTGCAGGTTGCCGATTTTAATCCTGCAAACGTTGCTTTCATTGATGATGTAAAAGGAGATTTTCCTGCAGGATACACTGCAATTGAAGAAATTAAAGCCAATGAAGCTGACAATGCAGTCTATCTGGTGAATATGGGTAAGGATATTTACACAGGAACAGTTCCTACAGGTTCAGTAACAACAGGTGGAGACAGCAGAGGCTGGATGAAAGTTCAGATTGTAAGAACATCAACAGGATATAAAGTAAAATATGCAGAATTAAATTCTGCTGCTCACCAGGAATTAAGTATCAGCAAAAATACTGCGTACAATTATAATTTTGTGAGTTTAAAAAATAATAAAGAGTTATTTATTCAGCCTGAAAAAAAGAAATGGGATATCTGTTTCACAGTATTCACCAATACAATTGTAGGAGCAGGAAGTTATATTTATGCTGATTTTGTAACGATTAATAACGTTGGTGGAGCGGCAGCCTACGAGGTTATTGTTCCTTCTACTTCTTCGGGGGTTGAAGCGTATACAAATTTCAAAAGTTCAGATGTAGATCAGTCGAAATTTATTCATAACGATCAGAGGATAATTGGAGCCAATTGGAGAAACCCTGTAGGAACCAATGGTCTTGAAGTTTATGGTGACCGTTTTTATGTTATAAAAGATGCGGAGGGCTTCTATTTTAAATTGAGATTTACAAGATTGACCAGCACTGCCGGAGAACGAGGAAGACCTCAGTTTGAATACAAACCATTATAATAAATCAAATAATAATAGCTAAAATGAAAAAATTCATCCTTGCAGTTTCTGTTCTTGCAGCAGTATATTCTTGCAAAAAAGAAACAAAGAGCCCTACAGAAAATAAAACTGAAGTTTCTTCAGAAACTCCAAAAACCAATAATAAAATTGTTTCTATCAGTGGTGGTATTACAGAGATAGTAGCGGCTTTAGGTCACGAAAAAGAAATCGTTGCAACAGACGTTACCAGTACCTATCCGGAATCTTTGAAAGCTACCGCTAAAGATTTAGGTCATGTAAGATCAATGACTATCGAGCCTATTATGGCAGTAAGTCCAACGTTGATTTTAGCTTCTGATAAAGACATTAACCCAGATTTATTAGGGAAAATTAAAGCTTCAGGAATTAAAACTGAATTATTTAAGCAGGAATTCACCGTTGACGGAACCAAAAAGTTAATCGCCGATGTTGCAAAAGCTATCGGAAATACAGATTACCAAAAACTGACAGATAAGATAGATGCAGATCTAAAACAGGTTCAGCCTATGGCTAAAAAACCAAAAGTTCTGTTCATCTACTCAAGAGGGAATATGATGATGGTTTCAGGAAAAAATACGCCGATGGCTGCTTTAATTGCTCTTGCAGGTGGCGAAAATGCAATCAATGATTTTGAAGATTTTAAACCTTTAACTCCGGAAGCGGTGGTAAAAGCAAATCCTGATGTACTTTTCTTCTTTTCAACAGGTCTGGAAAGTTCTGGAGGAAATGAAGGAGCTCTGAAAATGCCGGGCGTTTCTCAAACCAATGCGGGTAAAAACAAAAAGATTATTGCTATGGACGGAGGTTTGATTTCCGGTTTCGGTCCAAGAGTAGGTGAGGCTGCAGTTGCATTAAACAAACTTTTAGTTGAAAGCACAAAGTAAATTATATTTTCATCTCATTTTTAGTGCCCTCTTGCTGGTAGTTCTGGCAATTGCGGCACTTTATATTGGGGTTTACGACTTTAATGGTGTTTCACCATTTACTATTTTAAGCCAGTTCATTACAGGTGATCCAAATTTGGCATTAAGCGATAAATATGTTATCTGGGATGTTCGCGCAGCACGGATTATCATGTCGATTTTCATTGGAAGCATGCTTGCCGTATCAGGAACCAGTTTGCAGGGTTTATTCAAAAATCCTTTAGCAACAGGTGAGGCAATAGGTTTAACTTCGGGAGCCACTTTGCTTGCTGCGATTGCAATTGTTTTAGGAGGGCATTTCAAACAGTATCTTCCTGAGATGGTTCAGTTTTCACTCACAGGTATTTCAGCGTTTATCGGGGCTTTACTGGCGATGTTGCTGGTCTACAGAATATCAACGAGTGCCGGCAAAACCAATGTAGTGATGATGTTGTTAAGCGGTGTTGCAATTACCGCAATAGGTTTTTCAATTACAGGTTTTCTGATTTATATTTCTAAAGACGAGCAGTTGAGAGATTTAACCTTCTGGAATATGGGAAGTTTAGCCGCCGCAACCTGGACGAAAAACATCGTTCTTGCAGTAGTTATCGCCATTTCATATGCTATATTACTGCCTAAAGGAAAAGCATTAAATGCTATGATGTTGGGCGAAAGAGATGCTCAGCATTTGGGAATTAATGTAGAAAGATTAAAAAAACAGATTGTCGTGATTACGTCATTAATGGTCGGAACCTGCGTGGCATTTTCCGGAACGATTGGTTTCGTAGGACTTATTGTACCGTATATTCTGAGATTGTTATTTAAATCAAATTATACATTTATTCTGCCGCTGTCAGCAGTTTTGGGAAGTATTTTACTACTTATTGCAGACACCATCAGCAGAAGTATTGTAGCACCTTCAGAATTGCCGATCGGTATTTTAACATCGTTAATTGGTGGACCGATTTTCATCGCTATTTTAATTAAATTTAAAAAATCACTCTAATGTTAAAAGCACGTCAGATTGATTACAGGCATAAAGAATTTTTTATTCTGAATGATGTAGATGTCACTTTAGATTACGGCGACTTTTTGGCCATCGTTGGTCCCAATGGTGCCGGAAAATCGAGTTTGCTGAGTATTTTGGCGAATGAAGTGAAGCAGGGAAAACAGAAAATAGTTTTTAAAAACAAAGAAATTTCTGAGTGGGAAGTTCGCGAACTGTCTATGCATAAAGCAAAGTTTTCGCAACATAATTCTAACGAAATTCCTCTGCAGGTAAAGGATGTGGTCATGATGGGTCGATATCCATATTTTGATTCGCAGCCGAGAAAAGAAGATTTCGAAGCGATGAATAAACACATGTACGAAACTGATGTGTATCATTTAAAAGAGAGGGACTACAATACCTTATCGGGTGGAGAAAAACAGCGTGTACATCTTTCGAGAGTAATGGCGCAGGTAGAAAATGAGATTGAGAAGAAACTGATTTTTCTGGATGAACCTCTGAATAATCTCGATGTCAAACATCAGTACAAAGCTTTGGAAATCATCAGGAAATTTACGCAAAACGAAAATTCAGCTATTGTTGTTTTGCACGATTTGAACCTGGCAGCCCAGTTTGCAGATAAAATTTTATTAATGAAATCAGGAAAAGTTTCCGCTTACGGTACTCCTGAAGAAGTTTTTACCGCAGAAAATATTACGCAGGCATACAATTTCCCATGCACGATCTGTCCGCATCCTGTCAACGCAAACCCAATGATTATTTTTGGATAAATGGAAGAAAAAGATTTAAAAATATTAGCCCAGAATCTTGCCAATCCGCAAGGTGAAAAAGGAATCCAGATTGGCGAAATGATGCATGCCACCAACATCGGAATGACGCTGGAAAGTATTCACTCTCTGTTGATTGAAGACAGCGAGCATATTCTTGAAATCGGTCACGGAAATGCCGGTCACCTGAAAAGCTTTTTAAAAATTGCCAAAGATTTAAAATATACAGGAATCGACATCTCTGAAACGATGCACAATGAAGCTAAAAATTTAAATTCTGAATTTAAAGATCAGGCTGATTTTGTATTGTACGAAGGTGAAAAACTTCCTTTCGAAGATGAGGTTTTCGATAAGATATTTACCGTCAACACCGTTTATTTCTGGAAGGAACCTGTGGCATATTTAAACGAAATTTACAGAGTGCTGAAAGACAACGGAACTTTTATTCTCACTTTCGGGCAAAGAGATTTCATGGAAACTTTACCTTTCACAGCATACGATTTTACGCTGTACAGCAATGATGAAATGGAAGAATTGATTTCTAAAACTCAGTTTAAAAGAATGAAAATCTCCGAAAAAGAAGAAGAAATAAAAAGCAAAACCGGAGACGAATTAATCAAAAGAATTTACACAGTATTAACCATAAAAAAATAAAATAATGAGCACATTAGTTAACGAACTGAAAGAAAAATGGGAAGCTCTAAAAGCAGAAAATCCACATTTAAGAATAAGAAATGCCGCAGAACAGTTGGGTGTAAGCGAAGCAGAATTATTATTAACTAACGTAGGAGAGGGAGTTACCGTTCTGAGACCTGAATTTGCCAACATCTTAACAGAAGTTGAAAAATTAGGAAAAGTAATGGCCCTGACAAGAAACGACGAATGCGTACACGAGAGAAAAGGAACTTACCTGAATGGCGATTTCAGCAGTCCTCATGCACAGCTTTTCGTAGGTGAAGATATCGACTTGAGAATCTTCCAGAATCACTGGAAATTTGCTTTTGCAGTGGTAGAAGGTGACAGAAAAAGCCTTCAGTTCTTCGGGAAAGACGGTTTGGCACTCCATAAAATATATTTAACGAAAGACAGCAATGTTGATGCTTTCGAAACAATTGTAGAGCAGTTTAAAGCTGAAGATCAGACTGAAACGTTTGAATTTGAAGCCGTTGCCCCAAAAGCTCCAGAAAAAGCAGACTCAGAGATTGATGCTGAAGGTTTCAAAAAAGCCTGGACAGAATTGAAAGACACTCATGATTTCTTCATGATGACCAGGAAGTTCGGAGTTTCTAGAACTCAGGCTCTGAGATTAGCTCCGGAAGGGTATGCTAAAAAAATCGATACTTCAAAAGTGGTTAATGTTTTGGAAGACGCATCTGAAAAGAATCTTCCAATCATGATTTTCGTGGGTAACAGAGGAATTATCCAGATTCACACCGGTGAAGTGAAGAAAACGATGTGGCACCAACAGTGGTTCAATGTGATGGATCCTGACTTCAACTTACACTTAGATGTTACTAAAATTGCTGAAGCATGGATCGTGAAAAAACCTACGGAAGATGGTGAAGTTACTGCGATCGAGGTATTCAATAAAGAAGGTGATTTTATCGTTCAGTTCTTCGGAAAAAGAAAACCGGGAATTCCTGAATTACAGGAGTGGAAAGATCTTGTGGCAGATTTAGAGAAATAATTGATAATTGATTTGATTAAGACCGTTTTGTTTTTAAACTCAAAGCGGTCTTTTGTTTTTTTATTGAACACAATTTTTACAGATATTTTCTCTGCAAATACAAGCAATTTATATTCAAATTAGCCAATAGTGACATTAGTGAGACATATCCGTGACATTCGTGTTTAAAAAGAAATTTTAAACCACAAATTCCACAAATATTTACTGCACTAATAACACAAATTTTAAAAATTTAGATTTACTATTTATTAGTGATATTAGTGAGACATATCCGTGACATTCGTGTTTAACAAGAAATTATAAACCACAAATTCCACAAATATTTACTGCACTAATAACACAAATTTTAAGAATTTAGATTTACTATTTATTTGTGATATTTGTGAAACATATCCGTGTCACTGGTGTTTAAAAAGAAATTTTAAACCACAAATTCCACAAGTATTACTGCATTACTAACACAAATCTTAAAAATTTAGATCTAATATTTATTTGTGATATTTGTGAAAACATATCCGTGATATTCGTGTTTAACAAGAAATTATAAACCACAAATTCCACAAATATTTTCTTTACCTAGTAACATAAATTTTAAGAATTTAGATTTAATATTAATTTGTGATATTTGTGAAACATATTCGTGACATTCGTGTTTAAAAAATAAAATTTTAAGATGAAAAATATTTTTATAGTCATATTACTTGCTAGTTTTTGTTCGGTTAATGCACAAAATCTGAAAGCTTTTCAGTTCTACAATCAAAAAGGAAAGGAAATAAAAACAGAGAAATTAGCTAAAGAATTGGCAGAATATGATGTCGTTTTTTTTGGCGAGAATCACAACAGTTCGATCAATCACTGGCTTCAATTGAAAATCACAGAAGCATTATTTGCAAAGAAAAACGGACAATTAATACTGGGAGCCGAAATGTTCGAAAGAGACAATCAATCTCAGCTGGACCATTATCTTAGCGGCAAATTCGATGCAAAAACTTTGAAAGATTCAGCCCGACTGTGGAATAATTATGCGACAGATTATCAGCCTTTGGTCGATTTTGCCAAGGACAAAAAACTTAAATTTATCGCTACCAATGTTCCAAGAAGATACGCGTCACAAACAGCAAAAGAAGGTCTGGAATCGTTAACTAAATTGGGCGAAAAAGATAAGTCATACATCGCACAGCTTCCCATCAAAGTAACTTTAGACACGCCAGGTTATCCTGAAATGAAAAAAATGATGGGCGATCACGCCGAAGGTACCAAAGTAATGAATTTTATTTCTGCACAGGCCATTAAGGACGCCACCATGGCAGAATCAATTCTGAAAAATTTTGAACCCGGAAAAACATTCATCCACTATAACGGAAATTTCCACAGCAAAGAATTTGGCGGAATCTATTGGTATATCAAACAGAAAAACCCGAACTTGAAAATGGCGGTCATCTCTGTTTTTGAATCTGAAGATCCTGAATTAAAAATCCCTGAAAAAGAATATATTCCTACAGATTTTAATCTGATCATTCCGGCAGATATGACGAAGACTTATTAAGGGTAAAGGTAAAAGAGCCAGGTAAAGAGGGAAGGAACCCAGATAGTGACATCAGAATATCACTGATTTTAGAAATCAAACTGCTCTCATGATAGTGAAAATAAAATTCTAAAGTCTTTTAAGTGCTAACATCTCCCACAGATCGCACAGATTATCACAGATATTTGATCCTGCTAAATCATAGGTTTTTCAAAATGAAGTTTCTCAAATATTCGAAAATTATTTGGAATTTCAATGCTTTTACAATTCTCAGAAAATCTTAGATTTTCAAAACTTATGTGTTCTTTTATGCAGAACAAAAATTACATTCTAAAGTGACTAATGTGTTAGAATTTCCCACAGATTTCACAGATCTACACAGATAAATGTGCGGAAAAAATCTGCTCAATCAGTAAAATATGCGGGAGAAAAATGTCAGATAAATTCAATAGGAAAGGGCTTTAGCCCGTTTTTTAATAAAAATAAATTCCAATGGCTTTAGCCAAAACTTAAAACATCTTTATATTTGTTCAATATTCAAAAACAATGAGAAAACTCTCTTTACTCCTCATATTTTTCATCAGTTTCATCAACGCTCAAAAACTGACTTCTACCGAGATTTCCTTAATTAATCAAGGCAATATCAAAACCGCTCTGCCTATTTTTCAGACGACAGATTCGCATCAGCACACCACTTTATTAGATCAGTCAAAAGAAATTGATCCTACCGATCCAAATACCGCAACATTGGTTTTAAGAATGAAAGAATCTCTTTTGTCAACAGACGGTGGAGTAGGAATTGCCGCACCACAGGTTGGAATCAACCGAAAAGTAATCTGGGTTCAGCGTTTTGACAAGCACGGCGAACCTTTGGAATACTTCATCAATCCTGTCATTACCTGGAAATCTGAACTTCAGAATCTTGGTCCGGAAGGCGACTTGTCAATCCCTGAATTCCGTGGACAGTTTTATAGAAGCAAAGTTATTCAGCTGCAGTATGTAGATTTAAAAGGACAGAAATTTACAGAAATCGTAGAAGGTTTTACCGCCGTGATTTTCCAACACGAAATTGACCACCTCTTTGGAATTTTAATTTCAGATAAAAAAGAAAAAGAACTGGGTGATGACTATATAAAAGTGGATGCGTACAAGAAAAGTGATTCTGTGACGAGATAAAGGATAGATTCTTAGTTAAATATTTATGTAATAAAAGTATTTATGATTTTTTTGATTTTCCAATCGCCATTTTTCTGCTTTTCAAGTAAATAGCCGAAACCAATTCCAAAAACTGATTCGTAGTAAGATGTTTCTATATACGCAATATTTTCATTAAAATATACCGGATTTGAAAATTGATAAAGTTTTTTCCGCCGATAAACTTCCTCTTTATCGGCTACTGCAATATTTAAATTTATCTTAGGGTCAATATATAAAGAATCAAAGATATACGCGTTCTGTTTCAGAAGGTTTAATGAATCAGATTTTCTGCTTTTAAATTCATTTTCATTCAAATCTAATAAACGAATAATATTTTTATTGAGAGATGAAGGTGGCCCGGGCTCTTCACCTAAAATCTCTTTTCGACCTGGAATATAAATTTTTAATTTCCGAAGTTCACCATTTATTAAAAATTTGTGGTTTTTGCTGAAACCGTATCGCTCAGATTCATATTTCAAAACAGTATTTAACATTTTGTTTAACTCTATTTTCTCCTGTTCATTACTCTTAGAACAGCCGATCATAAAAATAAGTGAAACAATTCCAACGATAATTTTATTCATTTTGAGATATTGGTTATTAAAAATACATATAAATTTAAAAACGCTGATCAAGATTAAAAAAAATCTGCCTCCAAAGAAAGCAGATTCATATGTAAAAAGAAAAAATCTTAGTTATTCGTCACCGAAAGTTTCACCTCAATATTATTTCTTGTCGCATTTGAATACGGACAGATCTGATGCGCCTTTTCTGTCAGTTCCTGAGCTTCTTCGAGAGAAACTCCCGGAATATTCACCACTAATTCTGCAGCCAGACCAAAACCTCCATCTTCATTCTGTCCGATGCTCACTTTTGCGGCTACCGAAGTTTCTCCGGTTTTAATTTTAGATTTGCTGATAATTAAATTCAGTGCGCTGTCAAAGCAGGCTGCATATCCTGCTGCGAAAAGCATTTCAGGGTTTGTGTAATCGTCATTGGCTCCGCCCAGTCCTTTAGGCATTCTCACTTCAAGATCCAAAACTCCGTTATCGCTTTTTACCTGTCCGTTTCTTCCGCCTTTTGCGGTAACGTTGGTGGTGTATAATGTTTTCATTTTATTTTTGAGTTTTATTTAAAATTTTCTGAATGGTTTCTTTAAGTTCGAGCAAATCTTCAGTCGAAAGATTCAGTTTTTCCTGCATTTTTGCAGGAATTTCACAGGCTTTATGCTGTAAATCTTTGCCTGCCTGATCCAAAAAAACTTCAACTACCCGTTCATCTTCTTTTTTTCTTTTTCGGATGACGAAACCTTTGGCCTCCAGTCTTTTCAGAAGTGGCGTTAACGTTCCGCTGTCGAGATACAGTTTTTCACCCACCTGATTTACGGTCAATCCATCCTTCTCCCAAAGCACCATCATCACAAGATATTGTGGATAGGTAATATCAAGTTCATCGAGAAACGGACGGTATAAACCGGTAATTTCCTTTGCGATGACGTAAAGCGGGAAACACAGTTGGCTTCCTAATTGGGGTGGGTTGTGATTTTCCATAATTGAGTGTGTTTTTAAAAATACTATTTTGTAATGATAAATTCCTCCATAGGAATTCTCACCTTTTTCATGTGCGACAGCCAGTCGTTTTCAGCATCACGGTAACCCAAATACAGAAGCGAAACGCTTTTTAAACCTAATTTTTTAAGTTCAAGAATCTCGTCAACTGCTTCATTATTGAAACCTTCTGCTGGTGTAGAATCGATTTTCAATTCTGCTGCCTGAGCCATTGCCAAGCCTAAAGCAATATAAGTCTGTCTTGCTGTGTGCGCAAAATGCTGTTCGGGAGTCTGGGCGTTGTACAGATCTTTAATCATATCGGTATAACTGCTGAAACGTCCTTGTGGCAAGTCTCTCACATCGGTATGATGATCGTAAACTTTGTCAATTTTTTCATTGGAATAGCTGTCCCAGGCAGCAAAAACTAAAACATGAGAACAGTCTCTCATCACTTCCGGATTAAACGCTCCGCTCACCATTTTCTCTTTCAGATCCTGATTTTCTACAACAATTAATCTGAAAGGCTGTAAACCTGATGAGGTGGGAGCCAGTCTCGCAGCTTCCAAAATCTTATCTAAATCTTCCTGTGATACCTTTTTTGTTGAGTCATACGCTTTTGCGGCATGTCTCCAGTTTAAATCTTCTATTAACGACATTGTTTATTATTTTATATTAAAATTTTGATTCTTAAATAATCTGAATCAAATAACAATGCAAATTTACAAAACAATTAAATTGCACACAATTTAATTTTGAAAAATTCAATTCAGATGAAATCAATAATGTAAATTATTTGAAACAAAAAATCCATCGTAATGAACAATGGATTTTTATCTTTTAAATAAAATTAAACTCTTTGGGAACTTTCTGTTTTATGATCAACCAATTCTGCCTCAAAAACATCCGCAAAATGCATTCTGATTTTGGCCTTGATATCTTCCATTTCTTCAGGAGTCAATTCTCTTTCAAGTTCTCTCTTTAAAGAAGTCACCTGCTTGTCCTTAATTCCACAGGGAACGATGTACTCAAAATAACGCATATCCGTGTTGATGTTTAAAGCAAAACCGTGAAGGGTTACCCAACGCGAGGCTTTCACTCCCATTGCACAGATTTTTCTTGCATAAGGTTTCCCAACATCCAGCCACACTCCGGTTTCGCCTGGAGATCTTTCACCCTTCAGACCGTAATCGGCAATGGTTCTGATAATCACTTCCTCCAGATTTCTCATGTATTTGTGAATGTCTGTGAAGAAATTTTCAAGATCTAAAACAGGATAACCAACGATTTGTCCGTAGCCGTGATAGGTAATGTCTCCACCACGGTTTACTTTCACGAAAGTCGCCTCGATTTCTTTTAATTTATCGATTCCTGCAAGCATATTTTCCTCATGTCCGCTTTTGCCGAGGGTATATACGTGAGGATGCTCTACCAAAAGAAAATGATTGGGCGTTGTGATATGATTTTCAGGAGATAAATCGCGGTTTTTAATTTTAATATCAATAATATCTTTCATCAGTTTTTCCTGATAATCCCAAGCAGGCTGATATTCTCTGATGCCTAAATCTTCAAATTCTACGACTTTATTTTGATGTGTATTCATGCGGATCTCTCTTTTCTCAAAATCTTTAGGCTGAAATTTTTGATCAGCTCAATTTGGAGATACAAATTTAGTGATTTTTACCCTTTCATGGAATGGACAAAATCTATGGCGTCCTTCTTCCAATCTCTATTTTGTAAAAGGACGTTGACAAAGGCCGTTCCAATGATTCCGCCGTCTGCTTTTTCGGTAACGTTTTCAAAATCTTCTTTGGATTTAATTCCAAAACCGATCATAACAGGATTTTGTAAGGGAAGAGCATCAATTCTTGATAAATATTCTTCATTTTTTAAGACCGCATTTTCCTTTCCTGTTGTGGAAGACGAGCTTACCGCGTACAGAAAACCCGAACTTAAAGAATCCAGATACAGAATTCTTTCATCTGAAGTTTCCGGTGTAATTAGAAAGGTGAAATTTAAATTATATTTTTCTAAAATTTTCTGATAATTTTTTTCAAATTCAATAGGTGGAAGATCAGGAATAATTAATCCTGAAACACCACTTTCAGAACATTCTCTACAAAATTTTTCAAATCCAAAACTTAAAACCGGATTGATGTATCCCATCAAAATGACCGGGATTCTGATTTCATTTTTAATGGATTTTAACTGTGAAAATAATTTTTCAATCGTCATTCCGTTTTTTAATGCCAATTCATGCGCTTTTTGAATAACCGGTCCGTCAGCAACAGGATCAGAATAGGGCATCCCGATTTCCGTCATATCCGCTCCCGAATCCTGAATTACTCGGACTATTTCAGCGGTATCTTCCAGCTGCGGAATTCCTGCAGTGAAGTAGATGTTAAGGAGTTTGGGCTGGGTGTTGGATGATGTATGTTCGGTAGTATGTTGATTCATTTTTGATTTTTTTTGGTTTTTTGGAATATTTTCCTTCTGCATTTTTGATGGGAATTTACTCTATAAGCTATCAGGTTGTTCCAGTGAAATTTTTCTGATGATATTTTAGATAAGATTATAACCTATTCTTTATTAAGTTTTTCAGAAGGATTTCTCTAATGAACGTTTTGATAGGATTGCATCCTATCCTCAGTTAAGTCGTTCCTTTGGGACTTTTTAGCATTTTTTTATATAATTAATCTTCCTTCTTCGCATTTCCATCTTCCAGCGCCCTTAAATACGTTTCCATATCTTTATCGCCGCGGCCACTGAGGCAGATGACAACTACATCATGTTCGTTAAATTTCTTTTTATTTAAAACTGCCAACGCGTGGGCACTTTCCAACGCGGGAATAATTCCCTCCAGTTTTGTCAGTTCAAATGCAGAAACCAAAGCCTCATCATCATTTATGCTGAAAAATTCTGCGCGGTTTTCTTTGAACAAATGCGCATGGAAGGGCCCAATTCCAGGATAATCCAAACCGGCAGAGATGGAATGAGGCTCGATAACCTGACCGTCATTGGTCTGCATAACCAGACTTTTACTTCCGTGCAAAATACCCAGCGTTCCCAAAAAAGTGGTGGCCGCCGATTTTCCTGATTCAACGCCAAAACCTCCGGCTTCTGCCGCAATGATTTTTACATTTTCTTGTTCGACAAAGTGGTAGAAAGTCCCTGCCGCATTGCTTCCGCCACCAACACAGGCAATCACACAGTCAGGATTTTCTCTGCCGATCTGTTCATAAAGTTGTTCCTTAATCTCTTTTGAAATCACAGATTGAAATCTCGCCACCAAATCAGGGAAAGGGTGCGGGCCGACCACACTTCCAATTACATAATGTGTTGTGGTAGAGTTATTAATCCAGTCTCTTAATGCTTCATTCACAGCATCTTTCAGCGTCTTTGAACCGGAAGTTGCAGGAATTACGGTTGCTCCCAGCATTTTCATTCTTCCGACATTAGGAGCCTGTCTCGCAATATCGACTTCGCCCATGTAGACAATACATTCTAAGTTTAGCAATGCACACGCCGTTGCAGTTGCCACACCGTGCTGTCCGGCACCTGTTTCTGCGATTATTCTGCGTTTTCCAAGTCGTTTTGCCAATAGAACCTGCCCTAAAGCATTGTTAATTTTATGCGCTCCGGTGTGATTGAGATCTTCTCTTTTCAGATAAACTTTAGTTTTATATTTTTCACTCAAATTTTTAGCAAAATAGAGTGGCGTAGCACGTCCGACATAATTTTTCAGCAAATCCTGATACTCATTTTGAAACTCTTCGGACTCTATGATTTCAAGATAATTTTTCTGCAGTTCTTCAACGTTTGGATACAGCATTTCGGGGACAAATGCACCGCCGAATTCTCCGTAATATCCGTTTTGGTCTGGGTTTTTATAATTTTTCATATAATTTTTTTATTTTTTCTAAATCTTTCACCCCCGCCTCAATTTCAAATTTTGAATTGATATCCAGTGCAAAAGGTTTTTGTTTTAAATTTTTGATATCATCAACATTTTCCAGGGAAATTCCGCCACTTAGAAAATAGGGAAGTGGGACTTTAATTTCGTTCAGAATGTTCCAATCAAATGTTTTTCCTGTTCCGCCAAAGGCTTTTGAATCGGTGTCAAACAGAAGATTTGAGATTTGAGATTTGAGATTTGAGATTTTTTCTACTTCGATTACTGCTTCAGACTTCATATTTCCAACCCGAATTACTTTGATAATTTTTATAGTTTCTTTTAGAATCTGTCTTAGCCTTACAATATATTCCTCATTTTCGTCGCCGTGAAGCTGGATGAAATTTAAATCTGCTTTTTCTGAAATACCAACAATTTTTTCGACAGTTTCATTCACAAAAACTCCAACTTTTCCCTGATGATTTATTTTTGAAATCTCATCTAAACTCAAATGATTCAGAACAAATCTTGGCGATTTTTCGTAAAAAATAAAACCTAAAAAATCAATTTTTAATGCCACTAATTCATTGATTTGGCTGAGTTGGGTCAATCCGCAGACTTTAACTCGCGGTTGGCGGTTGGCTTCTTGCTTTTGGCTTTTAAACATTGGTAAATTGTTAGATTTTTACATTGCTACATTAGAAATAAATTCAGCGAATTTATTTCCAGGTTTTTCATCTTTCATAAAATATTCGCCCATCAGAAAACCGTCAAAGCCTTTTTCTTTCAGAAAATTAAAATCTTCTTCGCTGTAAATACCGCTTTCTGCAATAGATAAAGTCTTTTCCGGAAGTTGATTTTTCAGATGAACTGAATGTTGTAGATCCACCTTGAAATCTTTTAAATTTCTATTGTTGATGCCTACGAAATCCACGTTTTTATCAATGTGTTGAAGTTCTTCCTCGGTGTGAATCTCGAGTAAGACTTCCAGATCTAAACTGTGCGCCAATTCAGTAAATTCTGAAACCTGATTCTGCGAAACACAGGCTGCAATGAGCAAAATTACGTCAGCGCCCATCGATTTCGCTTCGTAAAACTGATATTCATCGATCATAAAATCTTTTCTTAAGATCGGAATGTTGATGTGATTTCTGACACTGAGAATATCTTCAAAACTTCCACCGAAAAAATCCTGATCCGTTAAAACCGAAACGGCACTTGCTCCAAATTTTTCATAAGCAGACGCAACTTCCAGAGGAGAGACTTTATCATTGATAATTCCCTTTGAGGGAGATTGTCTTTTAAATTCAGCAATAATTCCGGATTTTGAATGTAATGATTCTTTCAACGATAATTTTTTTCTGTTGAAAAATTTTGAATCCTTTAACTGCTGTAATAAAACTCTGGATTTTGAATCTGCTATTTCCTGCTTTTTTCTTGCAATGATTTTATCTAAAATATTCATATTGTTTATTTTTTTTACCACTAAGGACACAAGGTTTTTCGCAAGGAACACAAGGTTTTGTGGATGTTGTAACTTTAATTTTTAACTAATCTTCTACGTATAAAAACTTTGCGACCCGGCTTGAGCGGAAATCCTTTTTTTTGCGGTGGTAGAAGCCTGACAAAAAAAGATTGGGAGCGGAAGACGGAAATTGTCGCCATGAAAAATTGTAAAATTAACTTTCGGGGAAGTCTATTTGTTGATTAAAAATTAGTTTTGATCAAATTGTTGAAACAAATCAGGGCTTTTCCACTTTCTAAACTCTCCTGTGCCAGCAAACGACAATCAGAATATGAACCCCAGTTTTTTGTGTGATAGAGCGCAACTGCGGCGTTCGCCACAACAACTGCATTCTGATCTGCCGAACCATTACCTTCCAGAATATTTTTGAACAGTTCCGCAGATTCCTGAATGGTTGATCCACCAGCAATATTTTGAGGATCAACAGGATTGAAACCTAAATCTTTAGATGAATAAATTTCTTCACCATCTTTCGTGATGATCTTGCTGTCACCGGTCAGGCTGATTTCGTCGTAACCGTCCAATCCGTGCACCAGAATAAAGTCGCGACTGTCTTTCTGAAGCAGATACTGATAAATTCTTGCAATCTCGAGGTTGTAAACACCAATCACTGAAAACTGTGTTTTTGCGGGATTAACCAACGGACCGAGCAGGTTGAAAAACGTACGCAGACCCAAAGATTTTCTCAGAGCGCCCACAGACTGCAATGCCGGATGAAAATAAGGAGCGTGCAGAAAACAGATGTTTGCTTTTTCAAGATCCTGATTGAGCTCTTCAGATGTTTTTTTGAACTGATATCCCAGTGCTTCCAATACATTTGACGAACCGGTTATCGCTGAAGCTCCGTAATTACCGTGTTTGGTCACTTTCTGTCCGGCTCCGGCAACCACAAAACTCGCCAAAGTGGAAATGTTGATGGTGTTTTTTCCGTCGCCACCGGTTCCCACGATGTCGATGGTGTTTTCTGCTTCGATGCTGACTTGAACGGCCATGGTAAGTAGAGCCTGTCTGAAACCTTCCAGTTCTTCCAAAGTGATATTCCGCATCAGAAAAATACTGATGAAAGCGGTAACTTCAGTTGCATTGAATTTATTTTGAGCAATTTCAATCATAATCGCTTTTGCTTCCGATTTTGATAAGGTGTGATGATTGAAAAGGTATTCTAATATTTCTTTCATAAAAGTTGTTGGTTTTTAGTTATTGGTTTTTAGTGAAATTGTTGTGAAATAAATTCTATCAACAATCAACTAAATCCAATCAACTATTTAAAAAATTCCTGATAATCTGTTCTCCATCCGGTGTCAGAATACTTTCTGGATGAAACTGAACGCCATGAACATCATAATTTCTGTGCTGCAAAGCCATGATCATTCCGTCGTTATCGGTCGCTGTAATTTCTAGTTCTGAGGGAAAATTTTTAGGATTGACTGCCCAACTGTGGTAGCGTCCAACTTCAATTTCTTCGGGTAAATTTCTGAACAGTTTTACATTTTCTCTCACAGTTTTTGAAGATGTTGCTACGCCGTGGAAAATTTCTGTCAGATTGATTAAATTTCCGCCGAAAGCTTCTGCAATTGCCTGTTGACCGAGACAAACTCCGAGAATACTTTTTTTTGGTGCATATTTTTTAATTAATTCCAGTAAAATTCCGGCTTCTTCAGGAATTCCGGGACCTGGAGAAAGGATGATTTTGTCATATTTTTCGACTTCTTCTAATGAAATTTCATCATTTCGGTACACGTCAACTTTTTGATTGGAAATTCGCTCAATCATCTGAACGAGGTTGTAGGTAAAGCTGTCGTAGTTATCGAAGACAAGGATATTGGCTTGGTTATTTATTTCAGTTTTCATTTTATATCTGATGTTTGTTTTTGATTAAATAATGATTTCAGGAGAACTTTGCGACCCGGCTTGAGCGGAACTCCTTTTGCGAAGCAAAAGAGTGGGAGCGGAAGACATTAATGAGAAAAAGCACACGCTTTTATCGAAATTTACAAACGAAGTTCTTTGTCGCCATAAAATTTTTAAACCAATTTCTCCGCCTTCTCTACCGCTTTTTTCAGGGCGTTGAGTTTGTTATTCACCTCCTGAAGTTCATTTTCGGGAATTGATTTTGCAACCAATCCAGCTCCGGCCTGATAAAATAATGTATTGTTTTTGCTAAGAAAAGTTCTGATCATAATCGCCTGATTGCAGTCACCGTTCAAACCGATCATCCCGATGCAGCCGCCATAATAACCGCGGGAATCTTTTTCGTATTCGTTGATGAGCTGAAGTGCTTTGTATTTCGGTGCTCCGCTTAAAGTTCCCTGCGGAAAAGTGGCAGAAACAATGTCGAAAGGATTTGTGTTTTCTTCCAGTTCTGCCGTCACTTCGCTGACCATGTGAATGACGTGCGAGAAAAGCTGAATTTCTTTCAGTTTGGTCACGGTTACGTTTTTCCCCATTTTGCCTAAGTCGTTTCTGGCTAAATCTACCAGCATCGTATGTTCGGCATTCTCTTTCGGATCTTTTTTTAAGGCTTCCGCAGACTGCAGATCGGTTTCAAAATCTCCGCTTCTTTTGAATGTTCCGGCAATCGGATGGATAATAGCTTTCCTGTTTTTAATAATCAACTGACTTTCTGGACTTGATCCGAATAATTTATAGTCTCCGTAATCAAAAAAGAATAAGTATGGGGAAGGATTGATGTTCCTCAAAGCACGGTAAACATTGAATTCATCGCCTTTAAATTTCTGCTCAAATCTTCTGCTCAAAACCAACTGAAAAACGTCACCTCGCATACAGTGTTTCTGAGCCTTACCTACCAGTTCAAGATATTCTTCATCAGTAAGATTTGAAGTTTCAAAACCATCTTTTTCGAAAGGATAAACAAGGGCGTTTTTATTTTTAATTAAATCCTGCAACAGGCGCATTTCAGATTTTACACCGTCGATCTGATTTTCAATAAAGTGCATTTCATCATTAAAGTGGTTGATGGCAATCACGTACTGATATAGTCTGTAACGCAAAACCGGGATTTCCACTTCTTTGCTTTGAGGCTTGAATCCGATATTTTCAAAAAGTGGAACGGCTTCAAAACTCGTGTATCCAAAAAGACTCTGTGCAGTTTTTTCAATAGAATCATTTGTTTTTTCACAGATGAAAGTTTTAGAAAATTGATTCAATAGATCTGTCACTTTGATATTCTCCAAAGGCTTTTTCTCCGGACTTTCATTGGGGAATTTTACTTCAAACTCGTGAAGATTTTTAATTTCAATTCCCGCAATCGCATTGACGGCAATAAAAGAAAAATTGTTGTCGATATTCTTGCTGTCTGAACTTTCCAAAAGAATAGTGTCTCGGAATTTATCTCTGATCTGAAGATAAATATTCATCGGGGTTTGCAGATCTCCCAATGTCTTTTTTGAGGTGGTTTTTATATTGATTTTCTGAGTAAACATTTTGATAAATTTAAATTTTTCGACAAAAAAAAGACTTCAACGCAATCGTCAAAGTCTCTGTATGTTTTCTATAATATTCCTGCTGTAACTTAACAACACGACAATAGCATCAGACCCGACGAAGAGTTTGATTGCCACCACCAATTTTTGTTAACTGAATTAATCATGGGACAAATGTAGAACTTTTTTTAATATCAGAAATGAAAAATTTAAAAAAGTGAAATTTATTTTTCTTGGAATCAGTTTAAACATGACTTAAAAAACCTTTAAATCTCGTATTTGACCAATTATTTTTTATATTTTTGTGACCGAAAATAAATACTGGTGAAGTCATGGAGTGATTTCATTTTAGTATAAAAAAATTAAATATTTAGATATGAAAAAAGTATTAGCAATCGTATTTATCGGAGGTTTGTTCGCTGTAAGTTGTTCAAAAAAAACTGACAAATCATTACAGGACAGCAACACGATGTTGCCAGAACCGGAAGCTACAACCGTAGTAACTGATTCTACTGCCAAGACAGAAACTGCTCCTGCAACTGCAATTCCAGCTCCGTCACCATCTACAGATTCTACGGCATCAGCTAAATAATGAAAAAACTATTTTTAACAGGAGCAGTAAGCTTGCTTATTATTTCCTGTTCGAAGAAAGAAAATTCAGAAATACAGCCTTCATCAGATGCTTCTACACCTATAGCGACCAATGTTTCCGGTCAGAGTTTGGTAGAGGCATCTGACTGTATGGCTTGTCATAATGCCGAGGAACGTTTGATAGGACCATCATACAAAGAAATTGCGGCTAAATATTCTGAAAAAGATATTGAAATTCTGGCTTCAAAAATTATTGAAGGTGGAAGCGGTGTATGGGGAAGTGTTCCGATGCAGCCTCATCCGCAGATTTCAAAAGAAGATGCCAAAAAAATGGTGGAGTATATTCTGAAGCAGAAAAAATAATTCATGACCACCGAAAAATCAGGAATGCACACAAGAAATCTTCATCGAAATTCTTACAATTTCGACGAATTGATTTCCTGTGTGCCGGAACTGAAACATTATGTTTTTAAAAATTCGTACGGAAATTTAACAATCAATTTCAGCATTCCCAAAGCTGTAAAACTGTTGAACAAAGCACTGCTGCAGCATTTTTATCAGGTGAAAAACTGGGATATTCCCGACGAAAATCTTTGTCCGCCCATTCCGGGACGTGCAGATTACATTCATTACATCGCTGATTTGCTGGCAGGAAATTCCAAAGAAATCCCGCAAGGATCGTCAGTCAAAGGTCTCGACATTGGAACCGGAGCCAATTTGGTTTATCCGCTGATTGCGCATCAGTCTTATGGCTGGGAAATGTTGGGAACCGATATCAGCCAGAAATCTTTAGATAATGCGCAGAAAATTTTAGATGAAAACCCGGATTTTTATGAAAATATTCAAGTGAAATTTCAGCCGGATTCGAATTTTATCTTTAAAAATATTCTTAATTCTCAGGATAAATTTACGTTTTCCATGTGCAATCCGCCATTTCATGATTCTGAAGAATCTGCATTAAAAGGAAATCTCAGGAAAACAAAAAATCTTCAAAATTCAAAAGTTCAAAAACCTAATCTCAATTTCAGCGGACAACAGGCTGAATTGTGGTGCGAAGGTGGGGAAATCGCTTTTATCTCAAAAATGATTGAGGAAAGCGTTTTGTATTCTTCACAGATTCTTTGGTTCACAACTTTGGTTTCGAAAAAGGAAAATTTATTTAAATTAAATTCACTTTTGAAGAAATTATACGCTTTCGAGGTAAAAACAATCGATATGGCGCAGGGTCAAAAGATCAGCAGAATTTTAGCTTGGACTTTTGTTCCTAAAAACAGGAGAAATAGTTTCTTTTAATTATATTAGGATAAACCTCCAAAATTGAATTTGATTATCCGCTGTTTGTCATCTTTGGTTTTTTACCACAAAGAACACTAAGAATGTCACAACGTTCACAATGTTTTGTGCACCTCGTGAAAAACCTTTGTGCACATTGTGGTAAAGGATATATCACAGACAATAAAGATTTTGAAAATTTCAATGCATTTACAATAGCAAATCAAATCAAATACTTATTTCTCACTAAGATTTAATTGTATTTGAAATTTGCGTTCAGTTGTAAATCCATTTTCTTTCAAATTTATTATGAACTATAATTGTGTGAGAACGCTTCGACAAGCTCAGCGTGACATCTCTAATACTAAACGCTTAATAATCTACAGTGTCAGGCAAAGCTTGTCGAAGCCTTAAAGATTCAATTTTAAAATTCTTAAACACGATTGAATTTTTATAACTTAAAGTGTGAGTTGATTACCGTATAATTTGCAATAAAAATTTAACTTCCATAAACCTATAAATTTCCTTATTTTTGCAATTCGAAAAAATTGAATTATAATGCAATTATCAGAACAGGAAATCATTAGAAGAGAAAAGCTGACTAAGCTTGTTGAAATGGGAATCAATGCATTCCCGGCAGAAGAATACACGGTTACAGATACTACAGAATCTATAAAACAGAATTTTTCTGAAAGTAAACAGGTGAAGATTGCGGGCAGACTGATGTCCCGCCGTATTCAGGGGAAGGCTTCTTTTGCTGAATTGCAGGATTCTACAGGTAAAATTCAGGTCTATTTTAACCGTGACGAAATCTGTACGGGAGAAGACAAAACATTATACAACGACGTTTACAAACACCTTTTAGACATCGGTGATATCATCGGTATTGAAGGAGAACTTTTCACAACTCAGGTTGGAGAAATGACAGTTCTAGTAAAAAACTTTACGCTTTTAACTAAAACTCTAAGACCACTTCCTCAGGCAAAAACCGATGAAAATGGAGTTGTACACGACGCTTTCAACGATCCGGAATTAAGATACAGACAGCGTTATGTAGATTTAATTGTAAATCCTCAGGTAAAGGAAACTTTCGTGAAGAGAACAACAATGTACACAGCAATGCGTCAATTTTTCAATGATGCGGGGTATATCGAAGTTGAAACTCCGGTTTTACAGGCGATCCCTGGTGGAGCGGCTGCAAGACCTTTCATCACGCATCACAATGCTTTGGATATTCCTCTATATATGAGAATTGCTAACGAACTGTATCTTAAAAGACTGATCGTTGGTGGTTTTGACGGTGTGTATGAATTCTCTAAAAATTTCAGAAATGAAGGGATGGACAGAACCCACAACCCAGAGTTTACAGTAATGGAAATCTATGTTGCCTACAAAGATTATTACTGGATGATGGATTTCACCGAAAGAATGATTGAACATTGTGCCATCGCAGTGAACGGAACTACAAAAGCGAAATTTGGTGATCAGGAAATTGATTTCAAAGCGCCATACGCAAGAGTTTCTATGACGGAAGCGATTCAAAAATACACAGGTTTCGACATTACAGGAAAATCTGAGCAGGAATTGTTTGATTTTGCTAAATCGATCGGAATTGAAGTGAATGAGACGATGGGGAAAGGAAAATTAATCGACGAAATTTTTGGTGAAAAATGTGAAGGAAACTTCATTCAGCCGACTTTTATTACCGATTATCCTGTAGAAATGTCACCTTTAACCAAGAAACACAGAAGTCAGGAAGGTCTTACTGAGCGTTTTGAACTGATGGTTTGCGGTAAAGAAATTGCCAATGCATATTCAGAATTAAATGATCCAATTGACCAGAGAGAGCGTTTCGAAGATCAGTTAAAATTAGCTGAAAAAGGAGATGATGAAGCAGGACAGTTTATTGATGAAGACTTCTTAAGAGCTTTGGAATACGGAATGCCGCCAACTTCAGGAATGGGAATCGGTATGGACAGATTAATTATGTTTTTAACGGATAACGCTTCCATTCAGGAAGTGTTGTTCTTCCCACAGATGAAGCCGGAAAAAACTGTTCCGCAGGTTGAACTGGGAGAAGATGAAAAAGTGATTCTTGAGATTTTAAATTCCCGTGAAGAAGTTTTTTCTTTGGCTGAAGTAAAGGAAAGAAGTCAGTTATCAGGAAAAAAATGGGATAAGGCATCTAAAACTTTGACCAAAGGAGGTTTGGTGAAAGTGGAGAAGATTGATGAGAATGTTTTGATGAAGTTGGTTTAAAAACCATTTAAAAGATATTAGTAGATAGCAGGCTGAAAAGTCTGCTATTTTATTTTTAATTGAATTTTGATTTTCTGTTGTAAACAATAAATCAGTATTTTTCCGTTTACTATAAAAGCTAATAATGATGAAATACTTTGTGACAGTTTTTATTCTTCTTTTTTGTCTTAAAATCGATGCACAGACACTTACATCAATTTATTTTAAAAACAATTCTTTTGATTTAGATTTAGAATCAAAACAGAAATTAGACAGTCTTTCTCAGCTGAAATCGAATGTTACTTTCAGAATTTTCGGGAATTCAAATCCACTTGGAAATGAAGATTTAAATAAAAAACTTTCTGAACAACGGGCGAAAGCAGTCAGCGAATATCTGCAAATGCGAGTCGGCAAAAATATAAAACTTTCCACCTCAGTTGGATTAGGAATTACTAAACAGATCAACGATAACAGTACAGAAGATCTGCGTGCAAAAAACAGGAGGGTAGATATTTTTATTGAGCGATTATTCAATAAAGGAGAGAAGATTTCAAGGAAAGCACCTCCGAGTTTTCTTGATTCAAAAACCACAACGATGAAGGTGAAAGATACTTTTTCACTGCCTAATGTGAATTTTTTTGGAGGGCGACATGTCTGGCTTCCAAGCGCAAATACAAATTTGTTCAGACTGTATAAACTTCTGAAAGAAAATCCTGACTTAGAAGTTGAACTGCAGGGCCACATCTGTTGTGACTACGAAAATTTTGATGGCGAAGATGCAGATTTGGGAACCTTTAATCTTTCATGGACGAGAGCAAATTCTATTGAAGAATATTTATTGAAGCAGGGAATTGACTCAGCCAGAATCAAAGTTTTGGGATTGGGTCATCTTAATCCTGTTGTTTATCCCGAAATTACTGAAGCCGACCGTGTCAAGAACAGGAGAGTGGAGCTGGTTTTGCTTAAAAAATAAAATTAAGCTCTGTGTTATTAAAGAACTTCATGTATCAGCTTCTGTTTTTTTATGGTAACAGTTATGAGAAAATATTTCTACGATTTTTTACAATTTCAAATTTTCTTTTTTTAAATAGAAATCTTTCCGCATTCAGTTTTACTTAAACCATCCAAATTAAATGGAATCTGAAGTTGATTTTAAATAAAATGTATCCCATTATCTTTTAATTAATGTTTGCATGAGTTTAAAGGAAATGAGTGTAAATTTTAAGTTACTATTTTTCAGTATCCAAACGAATTAAGTCTATTTAAATTAAGACCGTTTCTTTGATGCCTTTGAAAACGAAAACATCAGATAAAATAAAAATGGAAGAATAAAAATCGATCCCAAAATCAATCCCCAGCCCAGCACAGAAATCGTTTTTTCAGCTGCAATGTGTTTCAATAAAGAAAGGTGTTGTCCGTTTCCTAAAAGAATAATATCCGGGTTGTGCTGATAGGTTGCTGCAACCAGAATCATGATAATTTGAAATCCAGCCAAAGCTCTCACCGGAAGCAGTTTTCTTTTATGCATCGCTCTTAAAATTAAACCTAACGAAACCGTAGCAAAAGAAATTGACATCACACCTAATGGTTTAGAAAAAATCCATTTTGTTAAAGGAATTCCGGAAAGATATGCGGCAAGGAAGACCAATAATCCTGTAATCACCACAAAAATCATGGTCTGATGTGCTTTTTTAATCATTAATCCTAATTCCAAACGGTCGCTGATTTCGCGCAAAGAAAAAATGGACGCCAGATAAGCACAAAGTGAAACCGTAAACAATCCTACGGAGACGCCAAACCAATTCAGCCAGCTGAAAATATATAAATCTAAAAAGTTTTTAGCATCAGGATTAATTGATTGCGAAACCGTTGCAGCAGCGATTAAGCCTAAGAAAAATGGCGTTAAAAGACTTGCATAATAAAAGATCTGCGTATAAATAATCTGCCAACGGTCTTCCACGGCATCGTAGTGTCTGAAGGTAAACGCAGTTCCTCTTGCGATAATACCCACCAACATCATCACCAGAGGAATGTGAAGGTAAGTGGACATCGTGGTGTAAATTTCAGGGAAACCGACGAACAGAATCACAATCGCAATGATCAGCCACATGTGGTTGGCTTCCCAAATGGGCGCAATCGATTCGTACATAATTTTTTCGGTGTACTTTCTGTTTTTCTTTTTGGTCATTAATTCCACAATCCCTGCTCCGAAATCAGCGCCACCCAAAATCACATAAAGACATACGGAAAGCCATAGAAAACCAATAACAACGTAGATCATGATTTTTTGTTTTTAGAGTTAAACTGCGCGTCTGTAGGGTCGTAAAGTTTTGGAACCATTTTGATCTGTCTGTTGAGAAGAAATATAATAATTAATGACAGTGAAATGAAAATCGCCGTAAAAAAGTAAAATGAATACTGAATTCCGGGCATTGGAGTTACGGCATCTGCCGTTCTCATAATTCCGTAAATAATCCAGGGTTGTCTGCCCACTTCGGTGACCGTCCAGCCGGCCTCCAAAGCAATATATCCGAAGGGTGTGGCGAAAAGAAATGTTTTGAGTAACCAGTTTTTATGTAACCAATCTTTTTTGAAAAAGAAAGCGTAGAGATAAAGACTTCCGATGGAGATCATCACAACTCCAAAGAAAATCATAATCTGGAAAGCGTAATGTACAACAGCAACGGGCGGCCATTCATCTTTAGGAAAATCATTAAGACCTGTCACTTCCGCATTAAAATCATTGGTTGCCAGAAAACTTAATACTTTTGGAATTTTTAAAGCATAATTGATTTCGCCTTTTTCTTCATCAGGAATTCCGCCAATCACAAAAGCTGCACCTTTTTCAGTTTCAAAATGTGCTTCCATAGCAGCTAATTTTATAGGCTGTCTTTCTGCAACAGATTTTGCGGCAACGTCACCACTCAAAGGAGCGCCAAAGGCACCAATCATCGCAAACGCAGCCGCAATTCTAAATGCGTTGGTATGAAATTCCACATTCTTTTTTCTCATAATTAAAAAAGCATGAACTCCTGCAACTGCAAATCCTGTCGCACAAAATGCCGCGACCGTCATGTGTAGAGCCTGAGGAAACCACGCTTCATTGAACATGGCTTTTATAGGGTCGATATTAACGTATTCTCCATTTATATAATCAAAACCTGTAGGTGAATTCATCCAGGCATTCGCTGCAACAACCAGAATTCCTGAGGCTAATCCACTTAGACCAACCAAAAATCCGCAAAACCAGTGAAACCATTTATTGAATTTATCCCAACCGTAAAGAAAAAATCCGATGGCGATAGCTTCAATGAAAAATGCTGTACCTTCTAAAGAAAACGGCATTCCGAAAATCGGTCCCGCGTGTTTCATAAAACCGGGCCACAGAAGTCCCAGCTCGAAAGAAAGCATCGTTCCTGATACAGCTCCGGTAGCAAACAAAATAGCAACGCCTTTACTCCATGCTTTGGTAAGGCCTTTATAAATTTCGTTTCCCGTTTTCAGATATTTCCAGTGGGCAAAAGCCATGAGAAAAGGCATTACCATTCCTACGCAGGCGAAGATAATGTGAAATCCTAATGAGAGTGCCATTTGGGCCCGTGCAGCTAAGAAATCGTCCATATTTTTAATTTTTCAGCTGAAAGTTACGGATAAATTTAGGGTAACTTTATATGATTTAAAACATTACAATTATTTGGACATTCAGTTGTAACTTTATTGTTTTTTATCTTTAAAAAACGTTCTGTTTTTTAGCATAAATTCTGATATTTTAAGAAGTAAAATACTTTCATAAGTCGAAAAAAATCACGATATTTGTGGGTCTTTGCATTAAGCAAATATTTCAATTTTAATATGAGTCAAAAACAATATACAGCTAGTAGTATCCAGGCATTAGAAGGCATGGAACACGTTCGTCTAAGACCATCTATGTACATTGGAGATGTAGGAGTGAGAGGTCTTCATCATTTGGTTTATGAGGTGGTAGATAACTCTATCGACGAAGCTCTTGCAGGTCATTGCGATACGATTTTAGTTACAATACATAAAGGAGAGAGTATCTCTGTAAAAGATAATGGTAGAGGGATTCCTGTAGATTTCCATGAGAAGGAGCAAAAATCGGCTTTGGAGGTTGTAATGACCAAAATTGGAGCAGGAGGAAAATTCGATAAAGATTCTTACAAAGTTTCGGGAGGTCTTCACGGTGTGGGGGTTTCTTGTGTGAACGCACTTTCTACTTTATTGGTGGCAACGGTAAGCCGTGACGGTAAATTGTACCAGCAAAAATATTCTGAAGGAAAAGCCCTAACTCAGGTTGAAGAAATCGGTACTACCGACGAAAGAGGAACTGAAGTTTTTTTCCAGCCGGACGGTACAATCTTCCAGGAACTGGTGTATAATTATGACACTCTTGCTTCCAGATTAAGAGAACTGTCTTTCCTGAACAGAGGAATTACAATCACATTGGTTGACGAAAGAGAACCAAACGAAGACGGATCTTTTGCTTTTGAAGTTTTCCATTCTGAAGGTGGTTTAAAGGAATTCGTAGAGTTTATCGACGGAAACCGTGAAGCAATCATGGAAAACGTAATTTTCATGGAAGGTGAAAGAGACGATATTCCTGTGGAAGTGGCGATGCGTTACAACACTTCATTCAGTGAAAATCTTCACTCGTACGTTAATAATATCAATACTCATGAAGGAGGAACTCACCTGGCAGGTTTCAGACGTGCTTTGACGAGAACACTGAAAAAATATGCTGATGATTTAGGAATTCCGGCGAAAGAAAAAGTGGAAATTACCGGAGATGACTTCCGTGAAGGTTTAACAGCTGTGATCTCTGTAAAAGTAATGGAGCCTCAGTTTGAAGGTCAGACTAAAACGAAATTAGGTAACTCTGAAGTTTCTGGTGCGGTTGATAAGATCGTTGGTGAAATGTTGACCAACTTCCTGGAGGAAAATCCAAATGAGGCTAAAATTATCGTTCAGAAAGTTGTTTTGGCTGCAAAAGCAAGACAGGCTGCTAAAAAAGCCCGTGAAATGGTTCAGAGAAAATCTCCTATGGGAGGTTCTGGTCTACCGGGAAAATTATCTGACTGTTCATCAAAAGATCCTGCAGAATCTGAACTGTTCTTAGTCGAGGGAGACTCGGCAGGTGGAACTGCCAAGCAGGGGAGAGACAGACATTTCCAGGCTATTCTTCCATTGAGAGGTAAGATTTTGAATGTTGAGAAATCAATGCTTCATAAAGTTTACGACAACGAAGAAATTAAAAACATCTATACTGCACTTGGAGTATCAGTAGGAACTGAAGAAGACAGCAAAGCGCTGAACATGGCTAAGCTAAGATATCATAAAGTGGTGATCATGACCGATGCGGATATTGACGGTTCTCACATTTCCACTTTGATTCTTACATTCTTCTTCAGATTCATGAAAGAAATGATTGAAAACGGATATATATATATTGCACAACCTCCTTTATATCTATTAAAGAAAGGAAACAAAAAAATATATGCGTACAACGAAAAAGAGCGTGAAGAATTAACTTTAGAAATGGCTCCGGACGGAAAAGGTGTTGAGGTTCAACGTTATAAGGGTCTTGGGGAAATGAACCCAGAGCAACTTTGGGAGACTACTTTAAATCCTGACCACAGAATTTTAAAGCAGGTTACTATTGATAATGCTGTAGAGGCAGATTCAGTGTTCTCTATGTTGATGGGAGATGAAGTTCCGCCAAGAAGAGAATTTATCGAGAAGAATGCAAAATATGCAAAGATTGATGTTTAATCATCATTTCTAAATATACTGAAAGCTCCATTTTATGGAGCTTTTTTTATGCCTGATAAAATTAATTCTCATATTCATGATAATAATTTAACATTTTATTAAGAATTTTTATATTTTTGGGATAAATCAATAACCATGATGAAATTTCTTTGTTTAGGCGCTTTTACATTAGCATCAGTGTATTATGCACAAAGCTATCCTGTATCGGAAATCAGTGAAAATTTAAAGAAAAATGCAAGTGTTGTCATTAGAAATGAAAGCACAGTGGTCGAAATAAACAAGATCGATGAAATTGTTTACAGAAATCTTTCAGTAGTTACAATTTTAAATAAAGATGCTGTCAGTTATTCTATTCCTAAGATTTTTTACGAAAAAGGTGATGTCATTTCAAATGTGAAAGTAACTGTGTATGACGACAAAGGGGCTAAGATTAAGACTTATTCTAAAAATGATTTCTCTGATGTGTCAGCCAACTCTCAAGGTACATTCTATTCAGAAAGCCGAGCCATGGTTTTGCCGTATACGCCTACATCATTTCCTTACACTGTAGAATTCAGTTATGATCAGAAAGATGAGAACACTGTTTTTATTCCGGATTTTGTGCCATTCAATTCTTACAATATTTCTTTGCAGAAAAGCAGTTTTAAAATTGTCAATAGATCAGGAATAAATCTCCGTTCGAAAACTTACGAGTCACCTTTCAAATATGCAAACGTTGAAATTCAGGATGGTGGAAACGAAAAAACGTACACGTATCAGAATATTCCGGCAATAGAAAATGCAGAACTGGTTCCAAACCCGCAGAAAATTTTGCCCAAGGTCAGCTTCTCGTTAGATCAGTTTAATCTCGTTGGCAAAAAAGGAAATATTACGTCCTGGAAGGATTTCGGATTATGGTATCATAACAATTTGCTGACGCCGGTGTCTGTTTCTACACCGCAGATTAAATCTGAAATTGCAGCGCTTAATCTTACAGGAAGTACTGAAGATAAAGTAAAGAAAATCTATCAGTACATGCAGAGCAAAACAAGGTATATTTTTGTGGCTCTGGGAATTGGCGGCTGGCAGCCGATGATGCCGGATGAGGTGCAGAAAAAGGGTTACGGTGATTGCAAAGGTCTTTCGAACTACATGAAAACACTTTTGGATGAAGCAGGTATACCTTCATATTACGCAATTATTAACTCTAATTCTTCACCGGTAAGTTTTGATGTTGATTTTCCAAAAATGGGTGGTAACCATGCGATTTTAGTCATACCTACGGAGAAGGGAAATATCTGGTTGGAGAATACTTCGCAGGATATCGCTTATAATCACCTGAGTTATAATACAACAGACAGAAATGTCCTGGCAGTAAAGTCTACCGGCATCGATATTATGGAAACTCCGAGCTACACGTCCCAGCAGAGTAAAGAGAAACAGCTACTTACTATTCAGATCAATCCTGATAAGACTATTTCAGGAAAGGGTAAATTCTCATACACAGGAAATCAGTATGACTTTAATTTAATGTATGTTTCACTGTCTCAAAAAGATAAAAATGAAGCGATGAAATCTAAATTTTCAAGTCTGAATTTTGAAAATGTTGAGATGAATAATTTCGTGAATAATAAAGATTTGGCTTCTATAGATTTTGATTTAAATTTTAAGGCTTCCAATTATTCGAAGATGATGGGTGACAGCTTTATTTTCAGGGCTGTACCTATGTATTCTTCCGGCTTTTATCATACAGATGAAAATCGACAGCTTCCATTTGAAAACAGGTTTTCGTACGAAGATGACTATGAAATTGTTTATCAGATTCCGGTAAACTACGTCGTTGAAGAGATCCCGCAAAACGGAATTCTAACGTCAGATTTTGGAACCTATATCCTTTCATTTGAGAAAAAAGAAGACAAGATCATTGTTAAGAGAAATGTAAATATTAAAAAGGGAATTTATTCTAAAGAAAAATACAACGATTACATCAATTTCAGAAAAAAAATAATGAATGCTGATAATTCAAAAATCCTGATATCCAAAAAATCATAAAGATGAAAAAAATACTTTTAATTGTTTGTGTAAGCGTGATGGGCTCTGTTGTGTCTGCTCAGAAGCATGAATTTCTTAAAATGCCTAAATTCACTATTGAAGATTTAAAAAAGGCAAAGTCAAATATTGATGATAAAGCTCCTGCTGAAATTATTTACCGTTCTATACATTACCGTGTAGATCCTTATAACGGACAGCTGGTAAAAGATTATGTATACAGAGTGAAAATCTATGACAAAGACAAATCTGAAGATTGGTTAAACCTAGAAATCCCGCTGCGTGAGAATAATTCAGGGAGCAAAGAAACTCTGGGTTCTATAAAAGCTTACGTTTATAATCTTGAAAATGATAAGATAGAGGAGACAAAAGTTGATAAGAGTTCAAAATTCAAGTCGAAAGAAAATAAATACACCACCGTTAATAAATTTGCATTTCCAAACATTAAAAACGGTTCGGTGATCGAATACCAGTATCAGGTTAATTCCCCATTTTTATATGAAATTCCTGTGATATATATGGAACTGGACACGCCGGCGATGTATTCTGAATACGTTCTGGACGCACCCAATAATATGTCTTATCATATAGATTTTACAGGAAGTCTGAAACCAAAATATCAAAAAGTAGGTGAAGAGTTTTTATATGGTATGGATTCTAAGACCTATAGATTTGCGTATGAAAATGTAAAGGCTTTTAAAGGAGAAAAGTTTGTAAAGAACAGTGATAATTACAGAACGAAGATTCGTGCTGAGCTACATTCAACGTATTTCAATAATGGTTTGAAAACGTACACATCTACATGGGAAGATATACGGAAAAGTCTTTGGGAAAATGATGAATTTGGCCAACAGTATAAGAAAGACAGATTGGTGAAAGATCTGATTCCTAAAAATGTATCTGAAGAAAAAGACGAACTGAAAAAGGCAAATGCTATTTTCGATTTTGTAAAAAATTCTTACACATGGAATCAGACCTACGGTTTCTACACTGAAAATGGAATTAGAGATTTGGTGAAAACTAAAACAGGAAATACCGGCGATCTGAATCTGATGCTGATCAATATGTTGAGAGCTGAAAAATTAAAAGCATATCCAATCTTGATTTCCACTGTGAAAAACGGATTTGTAAACCTTACTTTTCCAAACATCGGAAACTTCAATTACGTAATTGCAGCTGTAGAAATTGGTAAAGATGTATATCTGTTTGATGCGACGTCAAAACAGTCGAAGGAAGGTATTCTTCCTGGAAGAGTTTGGAACAGCAACGGCCTTTTACTGAGAGACGAAAAAGCGGAAGTTATTTCACTGAATAATATTAAAAAAAGTTATTCTACTCACACAACTAAGGCAAAAATAAATCCTGACGGCACTGTAACAGGGCAATATCAGGATGACGATGAAGGTTTGCTGGCTTTAAACGCAAAGGAAAATTTTGACGAAAATCCTGACACCTACAGAAAACAGTATAAGGAAAATTTCTCAGTAGACTTCTCCAATATCAATTCAAGAGTTTTGGATACTGGAGAATTTAGATCTACAATGAGTTTTGCCTCGGGTAATATGATCGATGATTTAGGGAAAAGAAAAATCATCAACCCTTTACTGTTTCTTCATCAAAACACCAACGATTTTGATCAGCAGGAGGAAAGAAAATACATGATTGATTTTATCTCGCCAATCAGTAAAATAAAAATCGTAGAGATCGAAATTCCGGAGGGATATGAAGTTGCAGATTTGCCGAAAAGTAAGAAAATTGTGACAGAAGATAAAGAAATAAGCTATTCGTACATTGTAGAAAAAAAGGATAATAAGATTGTTACCGTTTCCAAATTTGAAATTGCAAGTGCAGATTATCCCAAAGAATATTATCCTGCCTTCAAACAAATCTGGAAAGTAATTTCAGACAGTGAAAATCAGGTGATGAGTTTGATTAAAAAATAAGAAATGAAAATTAAATGTATAACGGCACTATTATTTTACATCTGTGCTCAGAATTTTCTTTTATCCCAAAATCATAAATTTTTGACCCGTCCGTCTTTTGACGAAGCAGATCTGAAAAAGGAGCATTCTACGATTGAAAAAAATGCGCCTGCAGAGATAATGTATAACAGTGTAAGGTATAACATCAGAGATCTTTCTGCTGAAAAAACTTTTTTCTCTAAGATTAAAATTTATGATAAAAAAAGATCAGAAGAATGGCTAAATATTGAAATACCGGTTATGACTGGTGAAAAACTTGATGACTTTGAAGTAAATGTCTATAACTACAAAGACGGTAAAGTTGAAAAAATCACGACGAAGAAGAATGAACAGCTTAAAGAAAATTTTATCAAAGGTATAAAGTTTTACAAGTTGGCGATTCCTAATATTTTGGACGGATCTGTAATAGAGTATTCTTATAAACTGACTACAGGAATCCTTAACATGACCTACTATCTGCAGTATAATATTCCTGTTGTTTATCAGGAGTACAGCCTTGAAGCACCAGATGCTTTGAGCTATCAGTTTGATAATTCGGGAGGTTTTGTAAAGCCGAAATATTACATTTCTACAAGCGAGAATCGTTCGCTGCAGAGTTACAATATATACAGGTTCGGATTTGAGAATATAAAATCCATACAGGATGAAAATTACGTGAAAAATATTGATCGTTATAGAAATAAGGTTAAGCCTGAATTAAAAAGATTTCTTACTGTCTCAATGCCGGAAAATTGGAGCAAAGTCGCTGAAAGATTTAACGAAAATGAAAATTTCGGCGGATTTTTGAAAGGAAATGTCAAAGATATTGTTCCAGAGAACATCAGGACATTTTACAATCCTCTCGAAAGAGCAAATAAAATTTTCGATTTTGTAAAATCTGAGTACAGATGGAATAAATATCCCGGGACTGCTGCAACCCAAAGTTTTAAACAGTTAATTAAAAGTAAGTCGGGAAATGCAGCAGAAATTAATCTGTTGTTAGTCTCACTTTTTAGAAATGCAGGGCTAAATGCGAACCCTTTTTTAATTTCCACAGTTGATAACGGGATCCTTAATATTTTTTCGCCCAACATCAATAATCTTAATTTTGTCATTGCCTCAGTTAAAATAAATGATGCTATCTACTTATATGATGCAACATCATTTAATTCTAAAGTTAATATGCTTCCGGAAAGAGACTGGAATGACTTTGGGATTTTATTTGAAGGTAAAGAAGGAACCGATGTGTCTTTTTCGAATACAAATGTCAGTAAAAAGAATTTCGAAATTAAAGCAAATTTAAACGTTGAAAACTCATCAATTGATGGTACTTTTAAAAAACAGGAAACCGGGTTGTATGCGATTGAGTCATACGATTCATACGATTTAAATAAGGAAAAATATAATCAAACATTTAAAACACAGTTCAATTCTGATATGCAGGGAGTTGACTCAAAACTGCTGAGTAATGGCGATTTTCAGTCAGAAATGAAATTTTCAAGCGGTACAGGAATTGATATTGTCGGGAGAAAAATTATTGTAAATCCTTTATTATTTCTTAATGCTGAAAACGAAAAATTTGATCAGGCAACAGAACGGAAAAATCAAATTGATTTTATTTCAGGCTTTACCAGAGAAAAAAAGGTGGAAATTATGATACCTGAAGGTTATACTGTTTCAGAAGCTCCAAAACCAAGGAAGATCAGTACAGATGATAAGGAAATCAATTACGAGTATGCTGTGAATGTTTTAAATAACAAAATCACTGTGACCTCAAAAGTAGATGTTGCAAGTCAGAATTATCCTAAAGAGTATTACCCTATTTTCAAACAGATCTGGAAAGTAATTTCAGACAGTGAAAATCAGGTAATGAGTCTGATTAAGAAATAATTGATAAAATTTCCGACGAAATTATTAAAAACCATTCATCTTTTGAATGGTTTTTGCATTCGTAAGCAAAATATAAATATGAAAAATCCAATCGCAATTGTAGCACTGTCTGCAATTTTCACAGTCGCATCGTGCAAAAAAACAGATTCTCAGAAGACAAACATCGATAAGCAAGAGGTGAAAGCGCCGGAGAAATTGGTCGTTGATTCTGTTAAGTTAACCGATTCTATGAAAGTTAATAATCAACTTTCACTGAAGTATGAAGCCAAAATGCTGGTCTTTCCCAACATCAAAGACAAAGCACTTTTAGACAGTATTTACTATGACAAAAAAGGTATTACAGACTTTTCAAAACAGGGTTTACAGACTTTTTTAGAGAAAGACAAAAATGATTATTTTGTTTCTGTAAAAGAGAAAAACAAAGATTGGATTGCAGATGTCAGCTTTCCGCAGACCTGGAACACAGGATCTTTTATGAAACTGAAATCCAATACAAACGATTTTCTTCAAATTGAATATATGTACTCATCGTATGAAGGTGGAGCACACGAAAACTACGGCTTTGCTGAACGGGTTTTCGATTTGAAAACAAATGCAAAAGTAAATTTGACTGACATTACAACGATGCCCAAAGCAAGACTTGAAGCACTTCTAATGAAAAACATCAACAACATTCCAAGTGGGACCACAGATTCTGAGGGTGCTGTTAAAAATTCAGATATGCTTTTGCTGGAAACGATTCCGGCGAATGACAATTTCTATTTTGATGAAAAAAATCTGTATTTCCATTACAGTCCGTACGAGATTGCAGCTTTTGCGGCAGGTGATATCGTGATTCCGGTATCGTGGGAAGAGCTGAAAGAAACACTTACGCCTCAATTTAAACAAAGAATGAAAATTAACTAATATTAATGCTTCCAAATCAGGAAGCATTTTTTACTTTTGTGGCAATGGAAAGAGTAGCTTTTATTATCAATCCTTTTTCGGCGAAAAAGAATTATCAGCCTTTTCTTAATGAGCTGAAGAAGAAGGTAGATAATCCTTTATACTACATTTCAGAATCTATAGTGGGAACTGATGAATTTATTCAGAAGCATTTTCCTGATACAGATATTTTTGTGGCGATTGGCGGCGATGGTACGATTTCCACCGTTGCTAAAAATCTGATCAATACCGAAAAGATTCTGGCTATTTTCCCTGCAGGTTCTGGTAACGGTTTTTCAAACGAAACGCAATTCAGCAAAAATCTTGACGAGCTTGTAGAAAAATTAAATCACCGAAAATCCAGAAAAATAGATACTTTTACCGTGAATGGAAGATTATCCATCAATGTATCGGGAACCGGATTTGATGGGAAAGTGGTGAAAGAATTTGAGAAAACCAGCCGCGGATTTAAAAACTATATCAAAGTTTCGCTCAAAACTTTTTTTAATTATAAACCGATTAAACTTAAATTTTTAGACGAAAAATATCGGCAGCACAATGGGAAATATCTCATGATCAATATTGCAAATACCCGTCAGTTCGGGAATAATGCCTACATTGCTCCGATGGCGAGTAAAAGTGACGGTTTGGTTGACATGGTTTTGGTTAAAAAATTTCCACTGACTTATTCACCGCTTTTTGCGTTCAGAATGTTTACCAAAAAACTTAAAGAAGACGATTACATCACTTATCTGCCGGTTTCTGAAGTGGAATTTAAAGTGAATACCAAAAACTGGCACCTCGACGGTGAATTCAATAAAATAAAATCTCCGATTCACATTAAGGTACAGCCCTCAAGCCTTACAATCCTCATTTGATTTTTTTTTAGGGAGCTATTTCCCGCTTTCCGTTTCAATCTTTTTTTCAAAAAGGATTTCCACTGCAATCGGGGCTAGGATTATAATATTTAAACTATTGATTATTAACAAGTTAAAATTATTAACTCCCGATTTTATTCCCTACCCTGAATATTTTAATCTATTTGAACTTACTTTAATCTAAGTAAATCTATGAACGGAAATAATGACCATTAGACTCAAAGTAATCAAACATAATGTTACGGGCAGTAGCTTCCCAATCGATACAAATATACGAAGGTAGATTGTAAGGTGTATCATTTTCGCATAACTCTTGTACAAATGTTTCATCGTCTGAATACTCACCTATATAATAATTCATTACACCGTCATAAACACTTTGAAAATCCATTTTTCCAACACAATCAACATAAGATTCAAAAACCTCAATATCATAGCCAGAATCATTTATTTGCTCTGCTATTTCGTATATATCTTTGGAAATATAACTTTCTCCAATTAATCCTAATTTTTCAAATATTTCACAGAGTTCATGATCTTGGAGCATAAACTCTGGCTCGTTTTCATTCTTGTGAAGATCTTTCATTGCTTCTATTAGTCCGTCATAATCTGAATAATCAGCTAAATTAAGCCATTTGCCGTAAAGGCTTCCATTGTTGTACTTCTGATAAGTTCCTACATAGATACTGCAAGAATCAAGACAATTTTGTAAATTTGTCATGTCGATAATTTTTAGTGTAATTAAAATTTATTGATGTTGCCTATCGTGTTCGTAGCACTTTAGGCATTTTTTATATATAATTGTGAGAATCTATGTAGAAAAAAGAGCTTGAAATAGTTCTTTGACATATTAATAAAGTCAATATTCATGCCAATTGACAGAGATTTTAACTTAAAAATTAAAGTTTTTAAAATATTTTTAAACCCAAACCGCAACAAACAAAAACTTTCAAAAAACATCAATAAAATATATAGTTTGAAGAGTATAGCCAGTAGAAAATGTAAGTGGAAAATAAAAACAGATCCACAAAAACCAAATAAAACAAAACTTACTTTTGAGAAAAGGTTGACAGTTTGAGAGGGGGAAGTAAAATTTCTTTGACTTGATGGCGGGGGTAAGGAGAAAGTGGGTAGAGTCTGTACACTCAAAATATTTTGGTGTTAAATTGTTGTAAATTCTACTATAAAGACTGTCCGAGTTTTTGAGAGAGATTGAGTGGGGGTATTTTTGTGGGTGGAGGTTCACCATTCTTTCTTTTCACTGATAAAAATTCAATATATAGCCTTAACAGTTGATTTATTGATGAGTTTAGGAAGAGGGTAGGTGGAATAAAATGTAACAATTAAAAGATTTTATAATATTTTTTATTATAAATGTCTAAAAGCTTATGAAATTCACTTACTCTATCTACCCTAAATTATCAATAATTAGAATATTTGAAAGTTCAAAATCCAATAATAGATAGACAGTTGTTTAATATTGCAGTGCGTATAGGCTTTACCCACCCACCACAATAAAACAAAACTGTCAAAGCTAAGTTCCCAAAATTCCCTATTAATTGATTTTTAAGTAGTAAATAAATTATATATTAGATTAAAAATATTTAGAGTATAAGGGTATAATCTTGCAGATTTTAAATAAACTCTTTATTCATGGTGATTTTGAAGAAATAAAAAGAAATAATAACTTTATTCTGTTACAAAATTTTGAGCAGATTTTACAATCGATATTTTGCCCCCCACAGAGCACCGGCAAGTAGAGGTATCTAACAGTTCTTTTTTGCTTTCAATTTCAAAATCAGAGGTATTGTCCCATTTAATAGGTGCGGGCGTACAGGAAAACCTTAAAACACTGCACATTCCAAAGGGTTTAATGTTAGTGTTAGGTTGTTTGTCCTCTTCTGTAGCCTGTAGCTTCCCATCAATACTCATAAAAGATTGACTTGTTACTGTGAGTGGACTGGGTGAAGTTCCTTTGTCACATTTTAGCTGGGTGGTATCGGTAATGTGCTGAGGCATTATTTCTCAATATTTAAAATTCCTTTTTCCAGAAAAGATGACATTTTAGCTTTATAAATCAATTTTTCTCTATTATAGATTGTAATATTCTTAGTCATTGTTGAAATTGTAATATCTTGTATTTTAACACCATTAAGAAAGTATTCAATTTTTTTATTAAAATGCGACAACAAAGCTCTCTCAGGTAAATAGCTTTTTTTTGATTTTAAAAGCGCATTAAGTAAAACTATTTGTTTTCCTACCAATTTTTTACTATTCAGTAGTTGAATAGAGTTACTTTCATTAGTATCATTGACTGTAGATGTTTCCTTATCATAGTAGGAATAATTCCTTATAACTATGCTATCAACTTTCCCAGTATAAATATTTTTTATTTGTGCACTTATTAAACCATTCAATAAAATGACAAAAAACAAGAGTAATTTTTTCATTTTGTTAGCTATTATAGATTGTTTCTAACCTCTGAACTGTTGCTTCATCAAAAACACCATAATTTTCATTAATTTCAACTTCTAAATGTTTTTTATAAAATGTTACATTTGCCATCGTACTTGGTGCAATGTGAAATGTTGGGTCTATATTAGCATACGTTGCTGGTAATGCAGATATAACTTTAACACCTATATTTTTTGCAATTACACCAGCATAAACACTTAAATAATTGTAAATTAATATTTTTTTGATTTCTAAAAATGTAAGTTTTATTGAATCACTTGCTTTATATGTTGTCCCTAATATATTATTAATCTGAGGTAATAAATCAACAGCAGACTCTCCTTTTGGATAGAAAAAAAAGGTATTGGGTGAAAAATTGAAAACAACAGTATCTGATATAATTTTTGTTGTACTATATTGTTTATTATTTCTAAATTTTGAAAAAAGAGCATTTGTAGCAACAGGAAAACTACAACCCCATATTTTAATATAACCATTAGTTGTAAAGGCATTTTTAAAATTTGCAGAATTTATTGTTCCTGATGTAATGTCAGCTTTTCTCATATCACAATCACCTCTTCCACTATCTGTATTCACTAAAATTGGACCATTCCAATATGCGTGAGAAAACACATGAACTTCCTGCAAAGTATTTGGGTCGTTCATACCTATTTCTTCAATCAACTTATATATATCATTTTTTGATATTATTTTTTTACTTGTATTGTCTAATCTATAGCTATTATTAAACAATTTGTAATCACTATTTATCACTATATCAAAATTTAATATACTTTTCTTAGGTGATGAACTTGGAGAATATTCTGTTTTTATAATTGTTCCTGCCAAAATGTTCACATCATAAATAATAAAATCATTTCCTTTTTGGCTTTGAACTATCTTTTTTATATAGCCCTGTACGTAACTATCAAAAGACCCTGAAAGTTTATAACTGTTATGGTCGTCAGGATAAAATAATCCCGATACCAATATATATTGTTTGACTGGTAATATATTAATTTTTACATTTTGGAAATTCGTATTCCCATAAACTTTTTTAACTGTTAGAGTACCTCTCATAGCCTATTCTATATTTATTTCATACAATCTAATACTTGCTTTTGAACTTTTGTACGATTTTTATCAATGTAATCCAATAATTCGTCAGGATATCTACAGTTTTCATTCATCACGTCAAATTGCATCTTCAAACAAGAGAACAAATATATTTTCCGATTTTCATGTAAATAAATGAACGCAACATCTCCTTTTTTCAAATCAGCAGTTTTTTTGGAACACACATTTATTTTTAAATCTTCAGTATTGGAAATTTTGTTTGCGATGATTTCCAATTTTTTCTTACTCTTCAAAATTTCTTTATAATAGGAATCTTTAACGATTTGTTTTTTTACAACATCCCATTTTAATTGAATACCACTATCAAAAACAATAGTAATTGTATCTTGAACAATATCATTTTTCTTTGGTTCAATTGATTGTTTTGCAGGACTCTTTATTATGGTTGCTTTATTTCCCTTTTGGGAACATCCAAAGAAAAGAAAAGGCATTAAAATCAATCCAAAACTAAAACTTCTAAATCTACTCATGTAATCTATTTTTGAAAATGTGTAGGAATTTGATTTGCAGAAGATCTGCTTAATAGAACAGCTGTTCCATGCCAAGAACCATTTCTGTAAAAATTATGAAATCCCCTTGCTCTCCAATACAAATTACTCAGTCTTACAGCGTCTTCATGTCCATAAGTTGAAGAGCCAATAACCCTTCCATAACCATGTCCTAATAGTTCATGAGCTAATAATTCAGCTGGCGTTGAATGTCTGGGATATTGAACACCGTTTGGAGCATAGGTGAAATCTCCTATATCAGCTTTTGAATCCATCACTACAACCGTTAAAGTTCCGCCTAAATAGCTTGTGTTCACTCCACCACCAGCTTGTTTATCAACTTCTAATCCTTTTGCATTAGGAGACAAGTGCATACTTGGTAATGCTGTAATTGAACGATTATTTAAAGTTTCATAAGTAAAAGTCATATCCACATAATGAGATGTACTTGAATTAATCGCTAAATAATAGGCGTAAGCTAAAGACCTTATATCTTTATTATGACCTCTGATAGCATTTTCTAAAACTGTTCGAGATATGGGTTTTATTTTTAAGTAATTATCTTCTAATTCAAAAATGGCTTTTATATCATCATGATTGTAAAAAGAATTTTGAATCTCATTTAAAATTCTTGCTCCAGACACTCTGCTTACTCCAATTATGCCTCCTGTTACGACTTGAATACTCGATTGAAATTTCGTATTCCCATTTACGTTTTTTACTGTTAAAGTTCCTGACATGATGAATTCTTTTAGTTATCGTTATTTTCAGAAGAATTTTCTTTGCTCTGCTTTTCGATTTCTACTTTTTCCTTTAATTCTGCAAAGCCTTGTTTGTTCACAGTACCTGAGTACGTTATTTCTTTTATCTCATTGTTATATTCATGTTCGACGTCAATATCAATAGTTTCTCCTTCTTCAAAATTTCTTGTTTGTACCAAAAGACTTACTTTTTCTCCAAAAAAACCAGTATCTATTTCATTCTCCATGACATCATCCATCCATTTCACACTCACAATCTGTTTTTCTTTGCTGTATTCAAACTCCCCATTTTCAGGAAGTTTGTTCATTTGTGGAGCTTTGTATTCAATTTTGTCTTTTGCAGTCAATAATGAGTTAGCTCCATATACATGCATTCTGTCTTTTGCTCCGAATTCTGTCTGCCCATCAGTATAACCAATAAATTTTTCTTTACCATAAAGGTCTAGGTGAGCTCTTGCCGATATTTCAGTATTAGTTCCAGCATTGATAATAGTTTTCTTACCACTGTCTTGGCTGATTTCCTGCTTGGCAATAATCTTGATATTCTCTCCAACACTTGTATCCATATTTTTGCCTGCCTTGGTTTCAATATTCTCTTCAATATCAAATTTCAGGTTCTTTGATTTTATAGTAATGGTTTCAGGAGCAGTAATATTGATGTTACTTCCTTCTGTATCAAATCTCAATTCATTCCCACTTTTATCTGTCAACAAAATGCTTTCATCCTCTGTAAACACTAATCTGTGCCCACTTCTGGTCTGTAAGGATTTTATACGGTTATCCATACCACCTCCCAATCCTACACCTCCATGAAACATGCCACCCATAGCAAAAGGAAAATCTGGATTGTGATATTCAAAGCCTACCATCACCTGATCTCCGATTTCTGGAACTGCCACAAATCCTCTGTTCTGACTTATAGCACCTGTTCCCCCTGCATCTGGACTCATCATTCGGATAAAGTGTGTTGTATCATTTAACTGCCAGTCAAACTGCACCTGTATTCTTCCTTGATTTAAAGGGTCAATATTGGATATAACTGTTGCTACCTGTGGCTCTGCTTTTGGCATTATAAAATCAGGCTTAGGCATAAAACCTGTTCCCTCAGCTATAGCTTCAAAACTTCCAGTATAATAACCTCTGGCGTCTACTTCGTGATTAGCTTCTGTAATCATTAAAGTTGTAAAGTGAGAGGTCTCATTACTGTCCTGTTTTCTCATATCTATATCTGCTACACAACCTACATACAGGAAAGGAACTGTTGTACTTCCTGAAACTGTAAAAACCTCTACAGCTTTGCTTCCTCTTGCACTCTTTTGAGAGTCATCCACATCCAGAAACATATTAGCATTGATAGGTGTTGGTGTCAGTGAACGTGTTTTAAAAATATTGTGATTCATCTCATAGGATTTAGAAGATAGCTCTCCTAAATGTTTGATACTATTATCAGAACCAATCATTTTTGCATGATTACTGCTGTTGTAACCAAAGTATTCAGGTTTGGTATGTACTGCTTTTAACTCTACCTGAACATCAGTAACATTACTTCCATAAATAAGCTGGATAGGCTTTTCATTAGGTGGGAGTTTTCCAAAGTGTAAGATGTGCCCATCATAATAAAATTGTTCTCCATAAGCTTCTGCAATTCTTGTAAGGTAATTATAATGAGTTTCACAATATTGAGAGCTATAATTGATATAGCTTTTATTCTGGGTATCAACCCTAAAATCAAAATCACTATTTCCTAATGCTTGTTTAATAATACTGTCAGCAATGATAGAGGTATTTACAGTTTGACTACCTCCAAAACTCTGAGTATGGGGTGCAGAATCCATTAGAATTGTTGGGCTACATCCTTTAAGAACAATGTTGCCTAAGCTCATCTTTTCCTGACTGAATGCCACTTTCATAACTACTCCAACAAATGTTCTTTCAGGGCTTTCGTTTTCAGCATCTTTGTATTTAAATACAATGGTAATACGTTTTCATAAAAATTGCTGTGCCTGTTCTAGATTATGATTTTGTATTTCATTAAGAGAATCATGTGCTAGAATAAGCTCAAAGTTATGATGAGTTCTTGCACTTTGTTGTAAATGAAAGTGCTTAAAATGACTGATAGATTTTCCGTTAACCACAATGTCAAGCTTAACCACACGGTTAATGCCTGCAATATGGTTCTCCGAAATCTTCTCAGAATTTGAGATATTTTTTTTCATTGTGTACTTTGTGTGTTTTTGGTATTATATTACTAAAGATAGATAAAGATATTATATCAAATACAAGACTTTTTAATAAATCTTTGAAATTGTAGTAAAACTACGATTGATTAACAAGGATAGAATAAGGAACCAAAGCTAATCCCGTAATAATTGTTTTTTCAACAATTCTTCTAAAGGATTTTGTGGTTTGCTTGTAATGACTGTTTTCAAATCTCTTTCGGATAATTCAGCAAACTCAACGGTCTTTAATATTGAGAAAACAACATCTTTTAACCCTAACTTTCGGAGTGACATTCTGATTTCTTTATCAGTAGGAAACTGACTGTCTGTTTGTTTTAAATGGATTTTGTGATTTTTCATACTGTTTTATTTTTTCTTGTTCATTTTTTTGTAATCATAAAAAACATAGCCTGTTCCGTGAATATCTAATAGTATTGCCCTATCTGGACACAATTTTAGTAAATAATAATTTTCATCATCTACAATTTTGTAATCATAAAATTTTACTGGATATTTTGGAAATTTTATTTTTTGTGAATTATCAAACAAATCATCATCAATATTGATAAATATTTTGCTATTGTTAAATAATTCATTTGTACAAACTACTTTTGATTTGTTTGTTCTTGTATTAAAAGTACAGACAGTCGGCATGTTAAGGTATTTAATATGCTTTCCATACTCCAAAACTTCAATTACATCATATCCGTAGGAAAATGTAATTTTATTTTTATCATGGTACACCTGTGCTGACAGGGAAAAGCTGTAAAATAATCCTGTGAATAAAAATAACTGTTTCATGTTATCCTTATTTATCAGAATTAATTACATCAAAAGGATTTTCTCCTGCACCCATAAAAACTGTCCCCATTCGTTTGTATTTCATGGGTTTTCCTGCAACACAAACAGAATAAGTTCCATTTCCTTTCTGTTCCGAAATTCTTAAAAAGATTACATCTTTCTCATCACAATCATTCTCAACCGCTATATGTTTTCTCAGGTCTTCAATTGTAGCATCACCACGTTTTAACCAAGATTGGATTTTTTTGTCTGGTTTTGGTTCATGATAATTTTTAGGTAAATCACACTTGTCTGTTTGTTGTGCAAAAGTCATTGTTGAAACAACTATCACTACTACTGTTAAAAACTTTTTCATGATAGTATTATCCCCAGAGTATAATAATGTCTGGTAATGGTTTTATGATCTAGCAAAGTACCTGTTCTGGGATTGATTTTAGTTTCTAATTCTTTGATAAACTGTTTAGCAAATGGATAAAAATAATATCTAGGATCATCTTCTCCTTCTGGTCTTTCGTGAAAATCGTTAATGATTTTGATTAACCAATCGGAATCAATCTTGTTGCCTTTCGAAAATCTTCGATAAACTTGTCAAAAACGTTTCTTTTGAGTTTATCTGTCTTTTCTCTCACATCTCCATTAACAATATCAACGCTCCTAGAACTTTTTTTGCCCTTTGATATTTTCTTGAATTTAAAATCCGAATCAAAAATAAAGATGTTAGTTTTTGCGTTGATGTCGATTTTATTATGATAAAATCGTATATTTAAATTTACAGGAACTTTTTTTTACTGTAAACTCCGAACTCTACATTTGCCATAAATGCTTATTTTAAATGTATACATAGATAATTAATATTTCCGATTTACTCCCGAATTAACTGCGTGTGTAGTTAAATTCAATTATATTCAGTTGTATTCAATTAAAAAAAAACCTTTAAATACAAGGGTTTATCATGTAGTAAGATTCAGCTAAATTCAATGGTTAGTCCAATCGGGGCTAGGGTGTTGGTTTGTGTAAATGCACATCGACCAGATACTCAAGTTAGTCGTTCAAAAGAATGGCTACAACGAAAAATTAACTTCTTGTAGATTGAAAATTGAAGAGGGATAAAATAATTAAACTTCCAGCTTCTTCTCGACTTCGTTAGGATGATCCAAAGCATACTGCAACTGACCCTTATCTAACTGTTTTTCCCAGTTTGCTACGACTACAGTCGCTACAGAATTCCCGATCACATTTGTCAGAGCTCTACATTCGCTCATAAATTTATCAATTCCTAAAATCAAAGTCATCCCCGCAATCGGAATTTCAGGAACAACAGCTAAAGTAGCAGCTAAAGTTACAAATCCTGCTCCCGTAACTCCGGCGGCACCTTTTGAACTTAACATCGCAACCAAAAGCAGCATCAATTGTTTTTCAAGAGAAAGATCAATATTCAAAGCTTGGGCGATAAAAAGTGAGGCTAAAGTCATGTAAATATTTGTACCGTCAAGATTGAAAGAATATCCTGTAGGAACCACCAATCCCACAATTGCCTTTGAACAGCCTGCTTTTTCGAGCTTTTCCATGATTCCGGGAAGGGCTGATTCTGATGAGCTGGTACCCAAAACCAAAAGAAGTTCTTCTTTCAGATAGTACATCAGTTTGAAAATGCTAAAACCATTATACCAGGCAACCGATCCTAATACTAAAACTACAAACAGGGCAGAAGTGACATAAAATGTGCCTACCAGAAATATTAAATTTAAAACAGAAGCAAGTCCGTATTTTCCTATAGTAAAAGCCATTGCGCCAAAAGCCCCGATAGGAGCCAGCTTCATCAGCATATGTACAATTTTGAAAATAGGTGTTGCCAAATCCTGAAGGAAATCAGTAACCTTCTGACTTTTCTCTTTGGTTAAAACCAACGCGACTCCCATTAAAATTGCCACTAAAAGCACCTGAAGAATATTATCGCCAACCAAAGGACTGAATAAAGTTTCGGGAATAATATTCATCATAAAGCCAGTCAATGTAGTATCATGTGCTTTCTGCTGGTATTGTGAAACGTCGCCTGAAAGTGTTGCCGGATCAATATTTAATCCCGAACCCGGATGCAGGAGATTTCCTACGATCAAGCCAATGATTAAGGCTAAAGTAGAAAATGTGAAAAAGTAAATCATTGCCTTTACAGCAATTCTTCCCACTTTTTTCAGATCGGTCATGTGTGCAATTCCGAGAGTCAGTGTAATGAAAATCACCGGAGCAATGATCATTTTAACCAGTTTAATGAATCCGTCACCCAGGGGTTTCATTTTTTCACCCAGTTCAGGATAGAATTTCCCTAAAAGAATTCCTGCAACAATGGCAACAATTACCTGAAAGTAAAGCTGCTGATAGATTTTTTTAGCCTTCAAAGCGTTTTTATTTAAAGTTGGAAAAGTAAGGAAATTACTTGGGATAATAAGATGCCTGATATAAGAAAAATATTCTGTTGGGATGTAAGAATATTGTTTTAGGAAGCAGAAATACTCATTTTAGGATGTAAAAATATGCTTTTAGGAAGCAGGAATACTGATTATGGAAGCAGGAATATTGTATTGGGATACAAGAATACTCTTTGAGGAAGCAAGAATGTTGATTTGGAATGCAAGAATATTAAGTTGCGAAGCAAGAATACTCTTTTGGGCATCAAGAATGTTGATTTGGGAAGCGAGAATATTCGTTTGGGAAGCAACAATGTTGTATTGGGAAGCAGGAATATTATTTTAGAAAGTCAGATTTTAAAAGCAGGTCCATAACCGCGTTTAAAGATATATTAAAAAACAACCTTCAAGGTTTTCAAAACCTTGAAGGTTTATATAATTCATTTTTATAAAATTTATTCCACTGCTACAGAATCATCGCCACGGCCGTCTGCTACTGCATGGATGGTGCCATTGCTGTCTATGGTAATCATTTCTGTCTTACCGATATGCTCCCATCTTTCAGCTTTGTAACCTAAGTTTTCCAAATCCTTGATCGTTGTTTCAGGGAAATTTTTTTCAAATGCTACAGTTTCTGGAAGCCACTGATGATGAAATTTTGGAGCATTTACTGAGACGTTGGCATTCTGTTTAAAATCTACAATATTAACAATCGACTGATAGACTGATGTAGGAATGGTAGTTCCCCCGGGAGTTCCCACAACCATGTAGGGTTTTCCGTCTTTCAGTAAAATTGTGGGCGTCATTGATGACAGCATTCTTTTATTGGGTTGTATGGCGTTGGCTTCTCCACCAACTGCACCAAACATATTCGGAACACCTGGCTTTACAGAGAAATCATCCATCTCGTTATTCAGAAAAAATCCTGCTTGGGAGACAACAACTTTGCTCCCGTACAAACCATTTAACGTGGTGGTTACAGATGCTGCGTTTCCATCCTTATCAATGACAGAAATGTGCGTGGTTTCGGTAGATTCTTTAGGTTGTTTAATAATTTTACCGACTTCCGAACTTGAAGTCGCTTTATTAAAACTAAAGCTTTTCCATCTGTTTTTTAAATATTCATCTGAAATCAAATGAGATGTTTTATCCTGAATAAAATCGGGGTCACCCATAAATTCAGCTCGGTCTGCAAAAGCTCTTCTTTCGGCTTCAACCATTATCTGGACAGCCTTTGTGGAGTTTTGCTGATATTTTTCTAAGTTTTCATAGCTTGCCATTTTCAGCATCTGCGCCAGAAGAACTCCACCACTTGAAGGCAGAGGCATAGAAACGATCTGGCTTCCTTTATAATCGAACTCTAAAGCTTTTCTGGTGGCAACCTTATAGTTCTTAAGATCTTCCAAAGTGATAATTCCGTTTCCTTTTTTCATTTCGGCAACGATTAGTTCTGCATTTTTACCTTCGTAAAATCCTTTTGCTCCGAGTTTTTGAATCAGTTTCAGTGTTTCAGCCAACTGTTTCTGAACTAAAAGATCTCCCGCTTTCCACGGCATACTTTTTACAAAAACGGAAGAAGAAGTATTGTGTTTCTGAAATTTTTCTCTCTGAGAATTCAGCATATTGGCTTCCATTTCGGTGATCGCAAATCCCTTTTCCGCCAAATCTATAGCAGGCTGAATGATTTTTTCCATAGGCAGTTTACAGTAAGGAAGTGTCGCAAAAAAACCAGCCACGCTGCCGGGAATTCCTACGGCCAGTCTCCCATTTTGAGACAGATCTGTATTTGCATTGCCTTTTTTGTCGAGATACATATCTCTTGAAGCTTTTTTTGGGGCTGTTTCACGATAGTCAATGGTGAATTTTTCACCGTTATTCTTTACGCCAACCAAGAATCCGCCGCCGCCGATATTTCCAGCCTGAGGATAAACCACCGCCAGGGCATATTGTGTTGCCACAATGGCATCGTAGGCATTTCCCCCCATTTTTAAGACTTGAGCTCCTGCTTCACTGGCAAGAGGATGAGCAGAAACAACGACTCCTTTATTTTTTACTTTCACTTCTTTTACAATGTTAATGTCTGTGTACTGGGCGTTAACAAGTGATGAAGCGAGCAGAAGTGTGAATAGTATTTTTTTCATTACGAAAATTGAAGTTTAATGATATAAAATGTAGTGCTAAATTGGTTTATAACCTGTGGTTAATTTTTATGACAAAAATTATATTCGAATTTACAATTTTGTTTTCTTATAGTAGTCAAAATCTCTATTTTTGCTTTTACTCATCATATAAAAATAAAAAATGGAATCCTATACGGAAAAAATTCTCATCACAGGAGCTTTGGGTCAGATAGGCACAGAGCTTACCAACAGACTTGTAGAAATTCACGGAGCAGATAATGTAGTCGCTTCCGGACTTGACAGATACCAAAAAGGCATAACTTCAGCCGGTCATTACGAAAGAATGGATGTTACCAATACTCAACTGGTAAAGCAGGTGATTAAGGATTATGAAATTACCACTGTTTATCATCTGGCATCATTACTATCCGGAACTTCAGAAAAACAACCGGTTTTTGCATGGAAACTGAATCTTGAACCACTTCTTCATTTTTGTGAGATGGCAAAAGAAGGTCTTCTTCAGAAGATTTTCTGGCCGAGTTCTATTGCTGTATTCGGTAAAGGAATTCCTAAAAATGATGTAGCTCAGGATGTAGTTTTAAATCCTACAACGGTGTATGGAATTTCAAAAATGGCAGGTGAAAAATGGTGCGAATATTATTTCGATAAATATGGAGTTGATGTTCGAAGCATCCGATATCCCGGTTTGATCTCATGGAAAACTCCGGCGGGTGGTGGTACCACAGATTACGCGGTAGAGATTTTTTATGAAGCAGTGGAAGAGGGGAAATACACTAGTTTTATTTCTGAAGATACTGCAATGCCGATGTTGTATATGGATGATGCCATTAATGCAACATTGAAATTAATGGAAGCTCCCAAAGAAAATTTAACAGTAAGATCTTCGTATAATTTAGGTGGAATGTCTTTCACTCCAAAACAATTGGCAAAGGAAATTAAGAAAGAAATTCCAGAATTTGAGATCGATTATAAACCGGATTTCAGACAGGCAATTGCAGATTCATGGCCATCGTCAATTGATGATTCTGTTGCTAAAAAAGACTGGAATCTGTCTTACGATTTCGGGATTTCTGAAATGTCAAAAGATATGATTAAAAATCTAAAAGTGAAATTAAATAAAAAATAAGAATGTCAAGTTTAACTTTAATTAGATTTATATTTAACATCTGATTATTAATTATTTATAAATTTTAATTTAAAATTACTTTAAATGGTATTATTAACCTTTAATGTTATGAATATTGAATCTGAGACTCGAAACGGGTCTCAGATTACTGATATGGAGAGGCTGGAAATCACCATAGCCAATACAAAATCAGTACTTAGAATTTTAGATATTCATGAAGTGAAGGCAAGTTTTTTTATTGAAATTTCGATTGTAGAAAAACTTAAAAATCTGCTTAAAGCAATTTCTGCGCAAGGGCATGAAATTGCTTTTTACAATAAAAATTCTTCCGCATCTCAAATTGAAGAAACCAAAAAATCAATGGAAGAATTTCTTGATAAACAGATCAGGGGTATTCGTCAGAAAGAATTTAAGATTAGCGAAAACGATCTGAAATTAATGGGATTTAACTATATCTCAAACATTGATCATGCAGACATTCTGTTTCCTTTTAAACGCCTGAAAAGAGATTCTGAAATTAGTGAGGAAAACGGAATCAGTATTGTTCCGGAGAGTATCTCGCCATACAGCCAACTTCCATATAATGATTTTGTGTTTCAGACACTGCCAATGAAATATTATCAGAATATGGTTTTTGAGACGCTGAAAAATGATGATTTTGTTTTGGTATACCTTGATGTCTGGCAGTTCACCGATGTGAAGAAATATCAGTTTAAAGTACCATTCTACAGAAGGTATAACTGCGGTAAAAAAATGGAAGATAAACTGGAAGATTTCCTGGCCTGGATTAATGAAAAAGAGCTGGCGACATCACGGATGAAGGATTATATATTTTGATTGTTTATATCAGTATTACGACCTTCTTCTAAAAATTTAATCACTGCCTCATTTGCCAATCTTTCAGCCGGACCTTTTATATTTCGCTCACTGTATTTAGATAAAGCCAGTTGCTGGATGTCTTTTGCAAGAGAGCGCAAATAAACACTCCCACGGCTATGATATTCATTTAATTCTAGACTTTCTAGTCTGATCAGCATATTGAAGCCAACAAATGACAGATTGCAGCTTACGTCAATGTAGTAATCTGTGTTATCACTTAGAAAAAACCAGGATTTAGATTCAAAATCAATTATTTTCATACGTGATATAATTTTAAGGAGTTAATTTATGAAAGTTCAAAAAGAGTAATCTCAGGCAATACCCCAACTCTTCCCGGATATCCTAAAACTCCGAAACCACGGTTCACATAAAGCATTTTCCCTTCACTTTCATACAGATCCGCCCATTTTGGGTAACGGTACTGCACTGGTGACCATTTAATGTTTTTCAGGTCTAACCCAAACTGCATTCCATGCGTATGACCGGAAAGTGTCAAACTGATGTCTGCGGGATGTTTTTTAACCACGTAATCGAAGTGAGTAGGGTCGTGGCTCATTAATATTTTTGCTGCGTTTTGCGGTATCCCTTCCAAAGCTTTATCTATTTTCCCAAATTGTGGAAAAGGTTTTAATCCCCAGTTTTCCACACCTAAAATATATAATTTCTCTCCGTTTCTGTCGATTGCCCGGTGTTCGTTCATCAGCATATCAAAACCTGCCTGCTTTTCATAATCGATCAGCGCATCAAGATTTATCTTTTTTGCGTTTGGTGATTCCCATGACACATAATCTCCGTAATCATGATTTCCTAACACGGCAAACTTACCATCTTTTGCTTTTATTTTAGAAAAAAGAGGTATAAATGGTTTGAATTCATCAGAAACATTGTTGACCATGTCTCCGGTAAATAAAACCAAATCCGCGTCCTGTTCGTTCATTAACTCAATCGCGTGCTCCAATTTACTGGGGTCAGAGAAACTTCCGCTGTGAACGTCTGAAATCTGAATGATTTTGTATCCTTTGAAGCTTTTGGGAAGGTTTTTAATTTTTACTTTAACTTTCCTTACGGTATGTCTGTACTTTCCAAAAGTAATTCCGTCAATAAATAAGGCAGAAAGAACACCGCCCAGACCAAGTCCCATAATGCTCAGGAACTTTCTTCTTTCCGGAAAGAAGTTTTCTGCAGGCCTCGTTAAACCTACCAAATAACCTCCGGTTCTGAAAATGTCGTCAATGAGTAAAAATAATACGATGAAAATCTTAGGTAAAATAAAAACCAAAAATAGTGAGATCATAATCTGAGCTCTCATCGTACTTCTGTCTGATCTCTGGAAATGGGAAACTTCGTATGCGAAGAATCCGTAGATAGCCAGAGATAAAATACAGTATCCTGCCTTCATCCATGAGTTGTCAGTTAAAGTTCTTATTGCCTGATAGATATAAACTTCAAGAAACAGGAAGATAGCAGCTATTATTAAAAAATTTCTTTGCATAACTGAGTTTTAAAAAAGCACAAAAGAAAAAATCCTCTGTGCTTTTTAATATTTTTTAAATTAAATTTTAGTCTTAAGGAAATTTATAAACGATCGCATTGATGTTCATTCCGGCACCTACCGACGTCATCACAATGTTCCCTTTATCTTTAAACGAATGACCGTCCATTTTTCCTTTAATTATTAAATCAAACATGGTTGGAATGGTGGCAACAGAAGAATTTCCAAACTCCTGAATCGTCATCGGTGAGATTGCATGATCATAATCTTTCACATCATAAAGTTTGTGAAGTCTTTCAATCATAGCATAATCCATCTTTGCATTCGCCTGATGAATTAAAATTTTATCAATGTCTTCAATGGAAAGCCCTGCATCTTCAATAGTTTCTTTGATTGCAGTGGGAACGTTTTTGAGTGCGTATTCGTAGATTTTTCTACCCATCATTCTGATGTAAAGCTTCTGATCGTCAAAATCTTTGTTGATAGAAGCACCATTTCTTAAATATTCCAGCTCTGGACCGTTGTCGCAGATTGTATTGTGAGAGATAATTCCGACGTTTTCTTCGTCAGTTGCTTTTACCACAACTGCGCCGGCACCGTCTGCAAAAATCATTTTATTTCTGTCGTAAGGATCGGTTACTCGGCTTAAAGTTTCTGCACCAACTACCAAAATAGTTTTTGCTACTCCTGCTTTAATAAGATTGTCTGCTAAAATCATTGCCTCAACCCAACCAGGACAGCCGAATATCATATCATAGGTAATACATTTTCTGTTTTTAATGCCTAAATGATTCTTAACTCTGCCGGCCATATTTGGCATAAAGCTCGCTGCGCCATTGGTTCCCACTTCTCCGAAGTTACTCGCGTAGATAATATAATCTAAATCTTCACCGTCAACGTTTGCATCTTCCAGAGCAATTTTTGAAGCTTCGTAACCTATCTTTGAATTTGAAGTGTCGTCTTCAATGTATCTTCTGTTCTCAATTTCCGTAATTTCTACAAATTTTGAGATGATTTCTTCTGTTGGCTTATCTATTTTTTCGCCTTCATCGGTATAGAATTCAGAATTTAGAAAATAATCTCTACCAATAACTCTGTTAGGAATGTAAGATCCAGAACCAATAATGATCGTATTCGGCATTCGTTTAAATGATTTTATAAAGATGCAAAGTTAATAATTAATATTAATAAGAAAGAATTAAAAATATTATTAAATTTGCAAAAATTGTGCTTTACAATCTATGAAAAACAATCCGTCCTTAAAAGGGTTACTTATAGCATCTGCAGTCTTTATACTTGCTTTTGGAGTGTACTTCTTTTTCTTAGCTAAAAAAAATTATTACCTCGTAGATAATCCTACTCCCAATACGTATTTTTATAAGATTAATAATGGTTCGGAAGGGATTATATCAGCTGGACAGTACGTTACGGTTGACCTTAAAAAGGGTAAAAATTCAATCAAAGTTTTTGATCAGAATAAGAAATTATTATACGATTCTGCATTTGAAGTGAACAAAATAAGAGGTCTTATCAACATTGCTCATAAGGATTATTACGTTAATCGTCAATTTTATGGGTACAATCTTAAAAAAGATTCATTACTTTTGGCGTTGGATAAAACCATCATAGACGGAAAACCGTATTTTGGAGGTGCAAAACATTTCAATAAGCTTTATACAGAAGACTTTTACTATAATGTAGATGAAGACTATGATCAACTGATAAAGAATATTGATAAAGTAGAATCCCGCTCAAAGATCTTCAGAAAACAAGATTACCTTAATTATTATAAAGAATATTACAAGTTTTGACAAACGATATCAACAAAGTAACACCCTACAACTCTGAGGCTACGAAAAAAAGCCAGGTAGAGGATATGTTCGACAATATAGCACCAAAATACGATTTGCTGAACCATGCATTATCTATGAAAATAGATGTTCTGTGGAGAAATAAACTGGTGAAGATGATGAAGGAGGATGCACCTCAGGAAGTTCTTGATGTAGCTACCGGAACCGGCGATTTGGCAATTGCAGTGGAGAAAGGAACCAATGCAAAAGTAGTTGGTTTAGATTTATCGCAACAAATGTTAAATGTTGGCGTTATTAAAATAAAAAAACTTAAATTAGACGGCAAAATTTCTATGCAGAAAGGGGATGCAGAAAATTTACCTTTCGAGGACAATAGATTTGATGCTGTTTCCGTTGCATTTGGAGTAAGGAATTTTGAAAACCTTACCAAAGGTTTGGCAGAGCTGAGAAGGGTAGTGAAAGAAAACAAGAGTGTATACATTCTTGAGTTCTCAAAAGTAGAGGGTTTTTTGGGACCGTTTTATATGTTTTATTTCAAAAATATATTACCGGCAATCGGAAGATTGGTTTCTAAAGACAACAGGGCGTATACTTATCTTCCGGATTCTGTAAATGCTTTTCCGTTTGGAGAAAAAATGAGACAAATACTTTTAGATACAGGATTCAAAAAAGTAGAATATAAAAAATTAAGTTTAGGTATAGCCACAATTTATAAAGCAACAAAATAACCTATGAATAAATTTCTATTAAAAGCTCTGGTTTTAGCCTCAGTTAGTATTGCAAGTTTTGCAGATGCTCAATTTAGAACTCGTAACAGGATGGATAAGCTGGAGGACTTTGACCAGCAGAAATTCAGTTGGGGTTTCTTTTTAAACGGAAATAGACTAGACTACCGCATCGTTCTTCACCCAAGATATGGGATGAACGGAAATCAGAATCTTGTTACTTCAAAAGAAAGTATCAGTTTTGGTGCAGGTCTTATCACAAAATTCAGATTAAATGATTATCTGGATGTGAGAGTAGAGCCAGGTTTGCAGTTTGCTCAAAGACAGTTAGATTTCAATACTCAATATAATGACGTTTACCAAAATGGTAATCCTCAGAACCCTCCCTTTACACCAATTGGTTTGACTGATAAAGACAGAGTGAGAGAAATTAAATCTACTTTAGTAGACGTACCTGTTTTATTAGAATTACATGGTGAAAGGTGGTACAATTCAAGACCTTATATCGCAGCTGGGGTAAACTATATCGTGAATCTACAGTCAAATTCTGATTCAGAAGATGATAACCAACAGCAGGTTTTCAGATCGACAACGCACAACTTTGCGTGGTCTGCAGAGATGGGAATTCAGTTCTATTTTAATAAATTTAAACTGACTCCTGCTATCAGAGGTACTTTCTTTATGAACAACGAAATGGTAGCTGATAATGCAACGACGCCGCCTTATTGGTCTGCTGCAGTATCTACTTTACAGACAAGAGCTGTAATGTTTGTTTTGAAATTTGAGTAATATAATAAAAATTTAATATAGGAAGGAGGTGCTTTGGCATCTCCTTTTTGTTTTTAGTCAAAATATAGAGACTTTTATTTTTGTTAGTCTTTTTATTTTCATATTTTTGCTATTAGTTAGAATATTTAGAAACCTGAAATGCTTCAAGAATTAGAAAACAATTTTTCAGAACTGGAAAAAAAGATTTTGAACCTTCATAAAAGTCATCAAAATCTTTCTGAAAAGTTATCAGAGTTGAATAAAGAGCATGAAGACTTGAAGAAGAAATATGATGAGGAGAGAAAGAAAAATCAGGTATTAGCAGAAGAACAGAAAAATATAAAATTGTATTCGGCAATATCAGGAAATCCTGAACACAACAGACTCATGAAAAACCATATCAACAGATTGGTGAAAGAAGTAGACTTTTGTATTGCACAGCTTCAAAACAGTGGACTATAATGGAGGTAAGGAGAATAACCATCAACATTGCAGGAAGAGTATATCCGCTGAATGTACCCGCAGCAGAGGAAGAAACTCTACGCAAAGTGGGGAAGCAGATTGAAAATATGATTAAAGATTTTGAACAGAATTTCGATGTGAGAGATAAACAGGATGCTTTGGCAATGTGTGCCCTTAAACTGGGAACCAATGCAGAAGTGGTATCTATGAACTACGAAAAAAATATAAATTCAACCAACGAAAGATTAGCAAAAATTAATCAGACGTTGAATGAAGTTGGAAAATAAAATTTTTCCGCAAAAAACTGCCTACAGTAATTCTAACACATTAAGGTAAACTCAACACTAAACAATTAATGTTCGAAAGTCTTTTCAATGGCGTGCTGCATTACGCAGATTACAGAGAGAAGGAATCAGATCAAATCGTGGAGATCAGGAGTTTACTCTAAATCACTGAATTATTGTAGGTTTTTTTATTTTTAAATTTAGACAATTAAAACTCAATATATATATGACAACAGCCATAATAGTCGGCGTTATTTGTTTAGTAATAGGTGCTGTTTTAGGAATGGTATTTTCTAAAAGCTCTCTCAATGCTAAAGGCAAATTTATTATAGACGATGCAACAAAAAATGCCGAAAATCTTATAGAAAAAGCTAACGTACAAGCCGAATCCATAAAGAAAGAAAAAAATCTTCAGGCCAAAGAAAAGTTTCTTGAACTGAAATCTCAGCACGATGCAGACATTCAGTCTCGTGAAAGAAAAATGCAGGAGGGCGAAAAAAGAGTAAAAGACAAAGAAAACAAACTTAATGACGAACTGAGCAAAGCTGGCAAACTTGAAAAAGATTTAGACAGACAGATTGCTGATTACGCTAAGAAAACCGAAATTTTAGAAAGAAAGCAGCAAGAGTTAGACTCTGCAACTTCTAAGAAAGTTGAAATGCTTGAAAAAATCTCAAACTATACCGCAGAAGAAGCAAAATCTGAATTGGTAGAAACGATGAGAGCTGAAGCTAAAACAAGAGCTCAGGCACATGTTCAGAGCATCATGGAAGAAGCTCAGCTGAATGCTAAAAGTGAAGCCAGAAAAATCGTTATACAGACTATTCAGAGAATCGGTACCGAGCAGGCAATAGAAAATTCAGTATCTGTATTTAACATCGAATCTGACGAAGTAAAAGGTAGAATTATCGGTAGAGAAGGTAGAAATATCCGTGCTTTAGAAGCGATGACAGGTGTTGAAATTATTGTAGATGATACCCCAGAGGCTATTCTTCTTTCATGTTTCGATCCTGTTAGAAGAGAGATCGCAAGATTGTCACTTCACAGATTGGTTACAGACGGTAGAATTCACCCTGCCAGAATCGAAGAAGTTGTAGAGAAAACCAAAAAAATGATTGAAGAAGAGATCATTGAAGTCGGTAAAAGAACGATCATCGATCTAGGAATCCACGGTTTACACCCAGAGTTGGTGAAAATCGTTGGTAGAATGAAATACCGTTCGTCTTACGGACAAAACCTTCTTCAGCACTCAAGAGAAGTAGCCAATATTGCTGCTACAATGGCTGCAGAATTAGGATTGAATGTAAAAATGGCTAAAAGAGCAGGTCTTTTACACGATATCGGAAAAGTTCCTGAGCAGGAATCTGAACTTCCTCACGCTTTATTAGGAATGCAGTGGGCAGAGAAATACGGTGAAAACCCAGAAGTAATCAATGCTATTGGAGCTCACCACGACGAAGTGGAAATGACTTCATTGCTGTCGCCAATTATTCAGGTTGCCGATGCAATTTCAGGAGCAAGACCTGGAGCAAGACGTCAGGTTTTAGAATCTTATATTCAGAGATTGAAAGACCTTGAAGCTGCCGCTTTAAGTTTTGAAGGAGTTTCTAGTGCATACGCAATTCAGGCTGGTAGAGAACTTAGAGTAATGGTAGAAAGCGGGAAAGTAAATGACGAAATCGCTTCTCAGCTATCTTATGACATCTCAGAAAAAATTCAGAATGAATTGACATATCCGGGACAGGTAAGAGTTACGGTAATCAGAGAAACAAGAGCTGTAAACATCGCAAGATAATTCAGTTTTACCATAAATAAAGAGTCCTTTCAGAGAAATTTGAAAGGATTTTTTTATGAAATAAGTTGGGAAATTAATCTTTTACAATTCTGGATGCAGATTTTAGTTCACGTTTACTATTGAGATAGAATTTAAAAATTTGAATGTCGTATCGCTTCAAATCATCAATAAAAGAGTTTTTTGAGTTGTTGCTGTTTTCTGTTTCGTCTGAGGTATAGGTGAAATTTTCAGCGAATGTTAACTGATGAAATTTTTCTGACGAACATTTCAGTCCGTACATATTTCTACATCTTGCGTTTCCATTACTGTCAGTTACTGATGCAGTTCCCACTTCGATTGACTGGCAATTAAATTTAATTTGATTCCTGCTCAAATTATTGTCGATCTCTACGTTTGAAGCATATAAAATACTGTCAGTTTCAACAGTTTTTTCGCAGTCACACTTGTTATTAGAATTAGAGAAAGCGCTTACTTTATTTTCTTTGCATGAAAGAGTTAAAACTGTGACGAGAAGTAAATAAATCTTTTTCATCTGGCGTTATTTATTTAAAGAAAAAGGTGTTATCCTCTATGTACTTTGTGCTCATCAAAAGACTCTCAAAAATATCCTTATCACTGGAATCCTGTTCTACAAACCAGTAATCTAAACCTGCCTTTTTTCTGGCTTCAAAAATACTTTTAAAATCAATGGTTCCGTTGCCAACTTCTGCAAAATTTTCTGTGCCTTTCTGCATATCTTTTACATGCCATAGAGGAAATCTTCCAGGATATTTATCAAAATACTTTAGAGGATCGAATCCAGCTTTTGTAATCCAGTACAAATCCAATTCCATTTTAACCAAATCCGGTGAGGTGCTTCTAAAATAAAATCATAGAAATTTTTCTGATCATCCATTTTCAGAAATTCAAAATCATGATTGTGATAGGCCAGTTGTACTTCGGCTTTTTTAGATATGGTGGCAGCATTTTCCAGGACTTCAGGAAGCTTGCGGTAATTTTCAAGACTTCTTTCTGCTTCAGGTAGATAAGAACAGACAGCATATTTTGCACCTAAATAATTCAGATCATCCAAAGTATTTTCCCAGTTCTTTAAAAGTGTTCCGGCTTCTTTATCGGTCATTCCGGTACGGTGATGCGAGCTGACAACCTGTAAACCCGTATTTTTTAGAATTGTCAGGAACTCATTTTTGTTTTTACCAAAAAAAGTTCCGTTGTAACTGTAAATTTCAAGGTCTTTAAAACCTAAAGCAGCAATTTTTTCTAAAGCTGTCTCAATATTTTTTGAAATGGCTCCCCGGACGGTGTAAAGCTGTACTCCCAAACGTTTTTCTTTTCCTACAGACTGTGTTATTCCGCAAGAATATAATCCCAGAAAACCCAGTGATGATAGTTTTAAAAAATCTGATCTCTGCATGATCTATTTTAAAGAAAAGGTTTCATTTCATCTTCAATCTGTGTACGTAATTCCATCAGACGTTTTGCATACATTTCCTGCTGTTTTTCTTCTTCTGTTTCAGGAATCCACTTTGGAACCGGAAGTTTTTTGCCGTTCTCGTCTACAGCAACAAATACTATAATGCAGTGTGTTTTCTTATCAAATGTCGGTTGTTTAAGGTTTCTGGAGAAGACATTGATAGAAATATGCATACTCGAAGAACCTGTATAGATTACTTTTGCTTCCACCTGAACAATTTCACCGATTTTGATCGGCTCATAAAAACGGATTCCACCCACATACACTGTCACAGAATAATTTCCACTCCATGTGGTCGCGCACGCATATCCGGCCTGATCAATCCATTTCATAACACTTCCACCATGTACATTTCCTCCGTAATTGACATCTGAAGGCTCAGAAATGAACTGAAAACTAATCGGCTTATTATCCATTTTTTTTAAATTTTAATAAAGATATTCATTAAATATTAGAAAGTGAAAATAAATAGGTCTTTTTCCATATAAAAGTGGTATCTTGTAATAATATCCAATTTGGAGTGAATTTTAAAAAATAATTAATTAATATATAGATGAAGAAAGTATTTTATCTTAATAGTTGTGACACATGCAGAAAAATTTTAGCAAAATTTGATCTGAGAGACTGGGAGATGCGCGAAATAAAAAAGGAGCCTATCACACAGGAAGAAGTGGAAGCAATGCATAAAATCACCAATTCTTACGAGGATTTGTTCAGTAAAAAATCAACCCAGATTAAATTAAGAGAACTTGATTTGAAAACGATGGGTGAAGACGATTTCAAAGAACTGCTGTTAGATCACTACACGTTCCTGAAGCGTCCTGTTTTCCTTACTGATACGGAGATTTTCATAGGAAATGACAAGAAGAACATTGAGAATTTAAGAGCTCATTTTAACGGAAATAATTAAGATTTTTTCTGTCAGAAAAAGTAAAAAACCACAGAGAAATCTGTGGTTTTTTGAATTTATAAAGTGTCAGCTAAAGCTAACTGTAAATAGCAATATGCTAAACGAAAGGCATCTTTACCACTTTCGCAGGAATATTTTTGTTTCTAACCTGAATAAAAATTTCGGTTCCCAATTTAAAATGTGGTTTATCAACATATGCGATTCCCAATCCAATCTTTTTCATCGGAGACTGCGTTCCTGAAGTCACTTTTCCGATTACATTACCGTCAGCATCCACCACAGGATAATCATGTCTTGGAACTCCTTTGTCAGTCAGTTCAAAACCAACTAATTTTCTGGTAACTCCTTCTTCTTTTTGTTTTGCGAAAGTTTCTTTTGATACAAAATCTTTATCAAATTTTGTAATCCATCCTAATCCTGCTTCGATTGGAGAAGTGGTATCATCGATATCCATTCCGTAAAGGCAGAATCCTTTTTCAAGTCTTAAAGTGTCTCTGGCAGCCAATCCGCAAGGAATAATTCCTTCTTCAGCACCTGCTTCAATAATGGCATCCCAAAGCTGTTCTGCATTTTCATTTTTGAAATAAATCTCAAAGCCACCGCTTCCGGTGTAACCGGTGTTTGAAATTATCACCTCGCTCACTCCGGCTACTGAACCAACTGTGAAATGGTAATAAGGAATTTCAGATAGATTAGTCTCAGTCAATTTCTGAAGAATCTCTGTTGCTTTCGGACCCTGAATTGCCAATAAAGACATCTCGTCTGAAGCATTCGTCATTTTCGCTCCGAAAGTATTGTATTTTGAAATATGATTCCAGTCTTTTTCAATGTTTGAAGCATTTACCACAACAAAATATTTATCGTCTTCCATTTTGTAAACGATAAGATCATCCACAATTCCTCCATCTTCATTAGGAAGACAAGAATACTGCGCTTTTCCGTTTTCAAGAGCATCCAGATTGTTTGTTGTCACAAACTGAAGAAGTTCTTTGGAACCTGCACCTTCAATGAAAAACTGTCCCATGTGAGACACGTCAAATAATCCCGCTTTTTCTCTTACTGCAAAGTGTTCTTCCGTCACTCCGGAATATTGCACAGGCATATCAAATCCTGCGAAAGGTACTATTTTCGCTCCCAAAGAAACGTGTTTGTCGTACAATGCTGTTTTGTTCATTTTTATATTTATTTCTTGATTTTAAAACTGTCAAAAGTTTCATTAAAAACTTTCATGTAATTGCCGTTCCAGTATTTTGGCTGGCAGTTGATGCTTACAATATACAGATCTTTGTTTTTCTGATAAACTTTGGTGATCCAGAAAAGATTTTCTTTTTCATCAGTATATTCATAATAATATTCTGTGTAACCTCTTTTTCCGCTTCCGGTTTTTATTTTTTTCTCGTCATCCGAAGAATTGTAGAGTGCAAGAATAAATTTTTTGGTTTCTGTCTTTGGAAGTTCCAGATCGTGGTATTCAGAAATGGTAATAGCACCAATCTGATTGGTCGGGAAAATGTTGACAATGCCGTCATCGTTGGTTGCTTTCCAGGTATTGGGCATTGTGATCGAATAATTTTCACTGTCAAAAACTTCAGTGTGAGATTTTTGAGCAAACAGACTCATAGAAAATATGAGCGCAAAAAGAAATACTGTTTTTTTCATTATGTGTTTAAAAATTGTGTTTATATTCTTCCAAAATAATTTTAAACCATTCTGTAAACCGCTCCGGGTAATCTGATATTTCCTGATCGAGATCTTTCATAGAAATATATCGAACTTCCTCTACTTCATTATGATTTAAATTAAAATCAGCGCTGTAAGTTCCGGTAAATACATAATCAAGCTCATGCTCCCAAAGTCCGCCGCCTACATCTGCTTTATAGATAAAATTAAATTTTTCTGAAAGCTCAGTTTCAATTCCCAGTTCTTCTTTTAATCTTCGTTGGGCTCCATTCAGATAACTTTCTCCGTCGCGAGGATGAGAACAAACTGCATTCGTCCATTGACTGGGAGAGTGGTATTTCTCGGAAGCGCGCTTCTGCAACAGCATTTCGCCCTTATCATTAAATAAGAAAACAGAAAATGCGCGGTGAAGCAAACCATTGATATGAGCCTGCTGCTTTTCCATTAAACCCAAAACGGTATCTTCAGAATTTACTAAAACTACATATTCTTCCATTCCTACAAATTTAAGTTTTAATCGTCATTTCGTAAAATAATTGTTTAAAATTTTTAATATTTATGAAATATTGGCTTTTTTTTAGATAAAAAATATTCATTAATTTTATGAAAAATGCAATTAAACCATTGTTTTTAATGATTTAAAAATATTTTTATTGTTAAATTTTTAACATAAACTAAGATTAATACAAGTGTTTAATCAATATTGTGTAACTTTGCGCTTTAAAAATTTGAACGATGGAGCTAGATTATATTGAGCATATCAGTCCGATTCTGAAAGACGGAATTAAGAATTATCTGATCGATATCGACGGAACAATTACCGAAGATGTTCCGAACGAAGAGCCAGAGAGAATGGTTACCTGCGAGCCTTTTCCGGATGCGCTGGAAACGGTAAATAAATGGTACGATGAAGGTCATCAAATCTGTTTTTTCACCTCAAGAACTGAAAATCTAAAGCAGATTACCATCGACTGGTTAGACAAACATGGTTTCAAATATCACAGTGTTCTGTGTGGAAAACCAAGAGGCGGAAACTATCACTGGATCGACAATCATCTGGTGCGTGCTACAAGATACAAAGGGAAATTCACCGATTTGATTGAAAAACAGGTGACCATTGAAGTTTTTAAAGATTAAAATCTAACTGAAGATTTAAAAATTAAATTTACACTGCTGTATTTAATTTTTAAATCTTTCATTTTTAATATATAAATAGTTATGAAAGTTTTAGCAAACGATGGCTTAGACCAGTCTGGGATTGATGCATTAACGGCAAAAGGGTTTGAAGTAATTACCACAAAAGTTCCTCAGGAATTTTTGATCGATTACATTAATGAGCATAAAATCCGTACGATATTGGTGAGAAGTGCAACGCAGGTAAGAAAAGAATTGATTGACAGCTGTCCTTCGATTGAAATTATCGGTAGAGGTGGAGTGGGTATGGATAATATCGATGTAGACTATGCAAGAGGAAAGGGTATACATGTGATCAACACACCTTCTGCTTCTTCAGAATCGGTTGCTGAGTTGGTTTTCGCTCACTTATTTTCAGGTGCAAGATTTTTACAGGATTCGAACAGAAAAATGCCTTTGGTAGGTGATACAGAATTTGCTTCACTTAAAAAAGCATACGCCGCAGGTATTGAGCTGAAAGGGAAAACCATTGGTATTGTGGGGATGGGAAGAATCGGTCAGGAAGTTGCAAAAATTGCTTTAGGTCTTGGGATGAGAGTGATCGCTGCTGACAATATGATTGGTAAAGCAAGTATTAAAGTTACATTCTACAACAATCAATTCATCAATGTTGATATTGAAACAGAACCGTTACAGGAAGTTTTAAAACATTCAGATTTTATCACGCTTCACGTTCCTGCTCAAAAAGAAGGATTCATGATTGGTAAAAATGAATTTGACATTATGAAAGAAGGTGTGGCAATTGTCAACTGCTCAAGAGGCGGTGTGATTGACGAGGCTGCTCTAGTTGAAGCTTTAGATTCTGGGAAAGTAAAATTCGCAGGTCTTGATGTTTTCATTAACGAACCGACACCTTCAAAGGAAATTTTAAATCATTCTAAAATTTCTTTAACTCCTCACACTGGCGCTTCCACGTTAGAAGCTCAGGATAGAATCGGTCTTTCTCTGGCTGAGCAGATTTCAAGCATTTTACAGATTCACTAATGTTGAATTTATAGGGATAAGAAAAACGCCGCAAATTTTGCGGCGTTTTTTGTTTTATATATTGTTCTTTGTTTTCAGCAAATCTCTGATTTCCGTCAATAATTTTTGGTCTTCAGTAGGTCCTGCTGGAGCTTCAATCGGAGCATCTTCTTTTTTACTTAAACTTGCAATTCCCTTGATAAGCATAAATAAAACAAATGCTACAATTAAGAAACTGATGACCGAAGAAAGGAAGTTTCCATACTTCACACCGTTCCAGGAAAGTTCTGCAATGTTCTTTACATTTGCTTTTTCCAATGCAGGATTCAGCAAGAGAGGAGTGATTATATCATCAACGAATGATTTTACAATAGCACTAAAAGCTGCACCGATAATAACACCGACTGCAAGATCAACAACGTTTCCTTTAAAGGCAAAATCCTTAAAATCTTTAATAAATCCCATAATTTTTATTTTTTAAATGTTTTGCACAAAAGTATCATTTAAAAATAATAATATTAAATGTTTTGGGATTTTTTTTGCTTTAAACGATCAATAATTTTAAATAATTATGGTTAAATTTATTAAAAATAGAATGATATGAAAATTTTCACTGCCGAAAACATCAGATCCGCAGATCAATATACGATTCAGAATGAACCTATTTCATCTGTTAATTTAATGGAAAGGGCAGCGCAATCCTGTGTCGACTGGATTTTTTTAAACTGTAAAAACCATACGAACTTTGCAATTTTCTGCGGAAAAGGAAATAATGGCGGCGACGGTTTTGCGATTGCCAGAATGCTGTATCTGAAAGGTTTTGACGTGGATGTTTTTATTAATACAGAAGATTTGAATTTTTCTGATGATTCAACAATTAATTTCAATCGGTTAAAAGATATTTCAGGAATAACTGTTAAAGATTTCGCCGAAACTAAAAAATATGATTTTGAGAAAACTGTGATTATCGATGCGCTTTTCGGGACGGGCTTATCAAGAAATTTAGACGGAATCTATAAAAATTTAATTGAAAATTTAAACACTAAAACCAGTCCTAAAATGTCGATTGATATTCCGTCAGGGATGTTCTCAGATCAGCTGAACGGTCAGAATGATATTATTTTTAAAGCAGATTATACATTGACTTTTCAGTTTTGGAAAAAGACTTTTCTTCATCCTGAAGCCGGAATTTTCGCCGGAAAAGTTGTCGTTTTGGATATACAATTGTCTCAGGAATTTATCGGGCAGACTGAAACGGATAAATATGTAATTGATGATGATTTAATTTTAAAAATATTTCAACCAAGACAGGAATTTGCGCACAAAGGAACCTTTGGTAAATCGATCATTGTTGGGGGAAGTTATGGGAAAATAGGTGCAGCAGTTTTGGCTACAAAATCAGCTCTGAAGACAGGTTCGGGATTAACATTCGTTCTTGCACCAGGTTGTGGTTATGAAGTTTTGCAGACCATTTGTCCAGAAGCGATGTTTATCAATGGCGGGGAAAAGTACATCGGCAAAATTGAAGAACAGGAAAAAGCAATCTATGGAATTGGTCCCGGCTTAGGAACAGAAAAAGAGACTGAAGATGCTTTGCTTGAGTTTCTTCAAAATCACCACGATCCTGTAATTCTGGATGCAGATGCTTTAAATATTATTTCTAAAGATAAAAACCGATTGAAATTAATTCCAAAAAAATCAATTATTACTCCGCATCCGAAAGAGTTTGAAAGGCTTTTCGGGAAAACAGATTCTTCATTTGAAAGATCAGAATTAGCAAAAACTAAAGCAAAAGAGCTGGATGTTTTTATTGTTTTAAAAGATCATTATACACAGGTGATCAGTCCCGGCGGTAAGGTTTTTTATAATGTTACAGGAAATTCAGGCCTGGCAAAAGGTGGAAGTGGCGATATTCTGACGGGAATCATTACGTCACTTTTAGCACAGAGATATTCTCCGCTAAATGCTGCAGTTTTAGGTGTTTGGCTTCATGGTAGAGCTGCTGATTTTGCTGCAGAAAAATATTCGAAAGAATCAATGCAGCCTACGGATGTGATCACTGAAATAGGAAATGTTTTTTTTGATTTAAATAAAAAAGTCACAACTCAGTTTTGACTTTCTGTATATTTAATTTTAGTATTTTAAAAAGTTTTGTCTGCTTCCGGAGTAATTTTATTGTATTTAGAATAGAACATGATGACTAAACCTGCAATCATAAATGGAATGGATAGAATCTGCCCGGTATTCAAACCTGCGAAAGAAATTACTTCATCTCCCTGAGGCATTTTTAGAAACTCTACAAAGAATCTGATGGCCCAAAGAAGGAAGAAGAACAATCCAAACAACCATCCCTGCTGATATTTTTTATCGGTTCTTCTGTATAAAACCCAAAGAATAACAAATAATGTGACATAGCCTGCAGCTTCAAACAATTGAGTAGGATAACGTGTTACCGTTAATCCGTATTCGCTGCTTTGCTGAGGAAACAGTAATGCAAAAGGTGAATTCTGATCGACTGGTTTTCCAATGATTTCAGAATTGAAAAAGTTACCCATTCTTACAAATGCACCTCCAATCGCTACCACGATTCCTAATCTGTCAAAAACCCAAAGCGGATTTTTTACGATAATTTTGTACGAGTAGTATAGAGTTGTGGCAATCACTGCGAGCGTTGCTCCGTGACTTGCCAATCCTGCAAATCCTGTGAATTTTATTCCGTTTTTTGTGCTGATGGGTAAAAATACGCTCCAAAAATCTTCTTTAAATAATTCGGGCTGATAGAAAATAACGTGACCTAACCTCGCTCCCAAGATGGTTCCAATTAAAGTCCAGGTGAAAAAAGGCTCCACATATTTTGGATTTACGTGATCAATGGTAAACATTTTCGTCATCAGGAAATATCCGATTCCAAAAGCAAAAATGAACATTAAACTGTAAAAATGTAACGTAACCGGACCCAAATGAATTCCTGTTGAGGGATCCCAAATTTTAAAAGGTGTTTCCAATTCTACCTGATCTGTAGACTTTATAGGAGTCGGCGATTTAACAGCATATTTAATAGCTCCAATATTATCCTCCGTAACTGTAATGTTTTCAACAACTCTAAAGTCCTTATCGAAAAACTGATATTTGTTGGCTTTAAATTTACCTAAAATCATAGAGCTGTTCATGTAATGCGATACTTCCAGATTTGATTTATTTAAAATCACCAAAGTATTCTGAATGTTATTTAAATTGGCAAAAGAATCGAGTTCTACGAGTTCTGAGGTTGCAAAGATTTTAACAGGAATTTCTGTAGAATTTACTTTTAAAGTTCCTTCAGACAATCCAACGGAATTATCTTGCGCAAAAAAGCACTGCGTTGTGATTGAAAATATGAAAAGATAAATTCTGAAAAAAATATTGCTCATTTCTATTTTTTATAGTTCGTTTGATTGTAATTTATTTTTTTGGCGGAACAGGATCGTAACCGCTTCCTCCCCATGGATGACACTTAGCAATTCTCTTTACACCAAGCCAAAATCCCTTGAAAATCCCATGAATCTGGAGAGATTCAACCATATAATGCGAACAGGTCGGCTCATATCGGCAGTTTTTTGGTAGTAAAGGCGAGATAAACCACTGGTAAAATCTGATTAAAATTACCAAAGGCGATGTAATGATTTTATTGAATGTAAGTTTCAAAACAATGCAAAAATAGGGTAAAAAATTGAAAATTAGTTTAAATTTGTTAGAAGTTTCAGAGTCATAAATAGGTGTTTGTCGGATTATTCCTGGCGTTTGTTGATTTTAAATTCATCATTTTGAAATTCTTCATTTTCATACTATTATTCTGTGTTTTAAAAATAAAATTCAATTAAATATAAATTCCAAAAATTTTGAGTCAAAATACTCCCTTAGCCGAAAGAATGAGACCGAAAACTTTAGATGAAGTTTTGGGGCAGGAACATCTCACCGGCGAAAAAGGAACGCTGAGGAAAATGCTACAGAATGACACGTTAAATTCTCTTATACTTTGGGGACCCCCAGGAACCGGAAAAACAACTTTGGCAGAAATTATCTCAGAAAAATCAGGTCGAAAGTTTTTTAAACTTTCCGCCGTCTCTTCTGGGGTTAAAGATGTGCGTGATGTAATTGATGAGGCCAAAAAGCAAAATCTTTTTTCAGGAAAATCTCCGATACTTTTCATCGATGAGATTCACCGATTTAATAAATCTCAGCAGGATTCTTTGCTTCATGCAGTGGAAAAAGGCTGGGTTGTTCTGATCGGGGCAACTACAGAAAATCCGAGCTTTGAAGTGGTTTCAGCATTGCTTTCGAGAAGTCAGGTTTATATTTTAAAGGCACTCTCGCATGAAAAACTTGAGGAATTAATTGATATCGCGCTTGAAAGATTTAATAAAGATGAAAAAACTGATTTCACAATTAAAGAAAAGCAGGCTTTTATACAATATTCTGGCGGTGATGGAAGGAAATTGATAAACTCTGTTGAATTGGTTCTCAGTCAGTTTATCAATTCAAACACGAAAGAGATTTCTAATGATGAAGTGATGGAAGTTCTTCAGGAAACCATGGCTTTGTATGATAAGAATGGTGAACAGCATTATGATATTATTTCGGCATTTATCAAATCGATGCGTGGAAGCGATCCCAATGGTGCTGTCTACTGGCTCGCAAGAATGATTGCAGGTGGCGAGGATATAAAATTTATTGCCAGAAGAATGTTGATCTTGGCGTCTGAAGATATTGGTTTAGCCAATCCTAATGCATTGGTGATTGCAAACAGTTGTTTTCAGGCTATCAATGTGATTGGTAATCCGGAAGCGAGAATTCTGTTAAGTGAAACCGCTATTTATTTGGCGGTTTCTCCAAAAAGTAATTCAGCGTATATGGCGATTAATGATGCTTTAGCTTTTGTTAAAAAAAAAGGAAATCTACCTGTGCCTTTACATTTAAGAAACGCTCCAACAAAACTGATGAAAGATCTGGACTACGGAAAAGAGTATAAATATGCTCATTCGTACGAAGGCAATTTTGTAAATCAGGATTTTTTACCGGAAGAAATAGCAGACGTTAAATTTTATGAGCCGGGAAATAATGCTACTGAAAAGAAAATCTATGAAGAGCTCAGGAAAAAATGGAACAATAAGTATTAAAAAAAACGGATATTCAGATTGAATATCCGTTTCTGTATTTAGAAATATAAAAATTATTTCTTCACTGTAGTGATTACCAAGGCTTTTTTACCGTCTACAGTTTCCACTTTTGAATCTGCAATCATGTCTGCAAAAATGTTGGTGTCTGTATTTTTGAATTCATAGCCTTCAATGAAAACAGGTGCATCTTTTGGAAGACCGTTCTGCACATTAAAATTAGCCAAAGACATAAAATCTAGAGTTCCGAAGTCTTTCTTGAATTTCACTTCAGCCAATCCGTTATCAGCTAAATAGTCAAATTTTTTCAGATTCTGCGGAAGATTTGTTTTCGCTTTAAAAACATTGACACTTTGAACAAATTCCTTTTTCGCATCAAACATTGCTACAGTTCCTACCGCGTCATTGCAGATTGCAAATTTCACATTAGGATTTTTCTGAGCAAATATAGTTGCCGATGCAAAGACTAGTAAAGAGTAGAGAATTTTTTTCATATGTAGATAATTATTGTTTTTTTTGAGCATTTCATACTCGGGACAAATTTAAAATAGAAAAATCTGTAACGGTACTTGTTCTTCAAATTATGACAAACAGTTAGTCAAAAATATAAGTGTTAAAAACGTGATAAATATACTTAATTTTTACAAATTGTCAATAAAAAAGTAAAATAATTTAGAAAATAATTATAAATAATGGGTTTTAGCACTGTTTTAAAGATTCTGATTTGAAGTTTCATCTTTCTTATCGACCAGATTTTTAATTAAATTTTTCAGTCTCTGGAACATAAATGAGCTCAAAAGTAAAATAATTCCTAAGATGATGAAAGCAATTATTCTGGATACATTATCCATTTGCCAAACATCATAGGAGTATAATTTGAAGATCATAATGCCCAATAAGCTGAAACCAATCTTGTTGATTTCCGGAATTTCCTTTTTTAAACCAAAATAAATAAAAAGACACGCCAGGACTGCCCAAATAATTGGTAAGTATAATATATTGAAATGATCCTCAAGCTCATAAATCTGCTCCAGATTCTCCGCGTTCATTAATATATAAGTACGGTACAATTCAAAACTGAAACATGAAACAACAGTCAGAGAAATAAGCCAATATGATCTGTAGTTTTTAATACAGTCTGATTTTGGAAATATTTTTAACGTCAAATAGGTGAGTGGAAAAATATACAGCAGGTGAACAAAGAACAAATTGGAACTGATTTTTTTCGTGATAATCTCATTTGCGACCTGCGAAGTTGAGATATGTATGAAAAGCAGTACTAAAAAAACATAAATCATTCCTGCCTGAAAATCTTTGCTGATACTGATTTCTTTGCCAAAGAGAATTAACGTAAACAAATAAAACAAACTGTACAGAAAGCCGATTGTCATAATGATCACCATACTTTCTTCTGAAATATGATAAATAATTTCAAATAAAACCGAAAAGTAGATCACAGAAATACATAAGATTTTAAATATATTTTCATAAAATTCCAGTTCAGATTTCTCCTCTTCAGAATCTTTTTTCAATAAATATAAATTCATAAAACAGCTTCCAATCACAACCAGACTGGTAATGAAAACAGGATTGAAAATAATCTGCAACGAATCGGCATCAAAATATCTCGTCCAGGTAATCATCTGTGAAATGATCACCATTGGAAAAAGAATGTAAAAGAAATTTTTAAAAATCTTATGATTGGTTTTCTTCCATATATAGAGTAGGAGACTGGCTTCTACAGCCCAGATACTGGTAATTAAATGTGTTTTTAATTCAAGTGCGAAAGCCAAAGTGATAAGACTGATCGTAATACTTGTAAAAACGGAGTAATTGATTGCGAAATTTTTCTTTTGATATTCTCTATACCATCCAGTAGCATTGATGAGAGCAAACACAACTGGAAATACAGATGCGGGCAGCAGTTGTAATTCATTAAAGATAAAAACCAAACCTGCAACACTTGAAAAATTAATTAAGACAAGCATTAAAATGTCAAGTTGCTCTAAAGTATTTTTTTTGATATAATTCTGGAGTGCAAATGCATAGAAAATGACATATGTAATGATGTAAAACAAGACGGCATTTATTTCTGCTCTCTCCATCGTCCAGAAAAACAGATAGATTGATGTGAAAATAAATGAGATCCAGCCAATGCTTTTCCACTGTTTGAGATAGGCGATGACAAGCATTCCCATATTTAAAACAGATAAATAAGTGAAGAGGAAAAGATAATTGCTTTGTCCTGTACTGATCATCAAAGGCGCTAAAAATCCACCAAATAATGAGAAGATGATTAAAATTTCACTTTTATAATAATAAGAAAGTGCTATTGATACGATGGTAATTAAACAGGTAATTAAAAAACCAACGTTTTGCGAAAAAATATGATACTCACGGAACGCGATGGTTGTTGTAAAATAAAGAACAGCAATTCCGCCTCCGGTGATGATAGAAGAAAAAACCAGATAATTTTTTCTCAGAAAATGACCGATTCCAATAATGGCCATACCGACGATAAAACCTATTCCGGCGCGTGAAGTTTCTCCAATCCAATTCTTATCGATGGCATATTTTACAAAATATCCAATTCCTAAAACAAGGGTGAAGATACCGATGATGGTGAGCGCATTCTGTTTTAGAAAATCAAAAACAGGGGTAAGCCAATCTCTTTGCGGTTCAGTGTCTTCAAAATCTGGTAAAATAATTTTTGAATCTGGAGTATCTGTTTGCGATTGAGAAGGAAAAGATGTTTCGGTCAGAATTTCTTTCTTCTGTACTTCCTCATTTTTGAATGTCATCGACTGAGACAGGTCAGAAATCTTTTTTTCTAAAATCTCTATCCGCTTACTGAGTTTATGATAAACCAGGATCAGAAGTATGATCAATATGACAACGATAGCAAAAACAGAATTCATAGATCAGATTTGTCATCAAATATAGGAATTTGAAAAATAGCTCCTGAAAAAAAATCCATTAACATCTTTTGGTGTAATGGATTTTTAGATTTTAATCTTCTTTCCAGTTTTCTTCAATCATTTTCATTAAAAAATCCGGGCATTTGATGACTTTATTGGTTTCGGCTTCCAAAAAGAACAGAGTCGTGCGGGCTTCTGTGATTTTTATTTTTTCTTCGTTATAAATTTCATATTCGAATTCAATTCTCACTCCCGGAATTTTTTTTACATAAGTATGAATTTCTAATTTTTGATCGTATAAAGCTGGTTTTAAATACTTAATATTGTAATCAGAAACCGGTAACCAGATTCCAAGCTTTTCAATCTCGTCATAAGATATTCCTATGCTTCTGAAAAGTTCTACTCTTCCCAATTCAAAATATGCGGCGTAGTTGCCGTAATATACGTATTTCATAGGGTCGGTTTCTGCGTAACGTACTCTTATTGAGTGAGTTGTGTGTATCATATTAAGCTTTAAATTATACATACAAATATATTTTTTAATAATCAATACTTGCAATATTTTTTTTTAAAGTTAAAATATGTGACCTTTGTCTTCCCAATAAAAACAAACAACCTAGAATTAATCAGGGCATAAAAATGGATGAAAATTTAATGATGATCTGGCAGAAGTGCCTTCAGTTTATGCGAGATAATTTAAACGCAGCTGAAGATAATTCTGATCTTAAAAAACTCGAAAAATCCTTCGACTTACTGTTTGATAAAGTGCAGCCAATTTCATTGGTTGACAACAATCTTACATTGATGGTTCCGAGTGATTTTTACAAAGAATATATTGAAGATAATTACCTGTCGTTGCTTTCTGCTGCCCTGAAGAAAAATATTGGTAAAGGTGTGAAACTTTGGTATTCGGTGATGGAAAATAAGCCCAGCGGTTTAGAAAAACCGGTTACCATGAATATGAAAGGCAAAACGGTTCCTACACCAAAAATGCAGGAAACTATGCCTCAAGGTTTTTCATCGAATATTGTTAATCCTTTTGTTGTTCCGGGAATTAAAAAAGTAAATATTGATTCTAACCTTAAAGCTGATTTTTCTTTTGATAATTATGTGGAAGGGGAGAGCAATAAATTTGCATCTACGGTAGCGAGATCTATTGCTAAAAGACCTGGTGCAACAGCTTTCAACCCATTGTTTTTATATGGAGGTTATGGTGTTGGTAAAACTCACCTTGGCCAGGCAGTTGGTCTTGAAGTGAAAAGCCAGTTTCCTGATAAAGTAGTTCTTTATCTTTCTTCAGAAAAATTTATCCAGCAGTTTATATCAGCTGCGAAAGCTCATAAACAAACAGAATTTGCCAACTTCTACCAAATGGTGGATGTGTTGATCATTGACGATATTCAGTTCTTATCTGGTAAGTCGGCAACACAGGACAGTTTCTTCCATATTTTTGATTATTTACATCAAAACGGTAAGCAGATTATCTTAACGTCAGATAAAGCGCCGGTGGATATCATGGATATTCAGGACAGAATTGTTTCACGTTTCAAATGGGGACTTTCTGCAGAAATCAAATCTCCGGATCTTGACACCCGAAGAAAAATTATCGTTGACAAGCTAAGCAGAGACGGAATTGTTTTAACAGAAGATATGCTGGATTTCTTAGCGGCAGAAGCAAAAACCAACGTTAGAGAACTTATCGGTGTTATCAATTCAGTGATCGCTTATTCTACCATTTATAAGTCAGATTTAAGTCTTGAATTATTAAAGGAAACGATTAACAAGATTGCTGCAAATCAGAAGAAAATCATCAATATTCCTTATATTCAGGAAGTTGTTTGCGAGTATTTTGGGATCAAGAGAGAGCAGCTTTTATCTAAAACCAGAAAAAGAGAAATTGCTTTGCCAAGACAGCTGGCCATGTATTTCGCTAAAGAATTTACCAATGCAACATTCACCAAAATAGGTGAAGAAATGGGAGGTAAAGATCACTCAACAGTAATGTACGCTTGTGATACGATAAAAGATGTTTCTAAAATTGACAAGGAGGTCAAAAAATATGTAAAAGAACTGACAGAGAAAATTAAGCACTAATCTGTCATCAAATCATAAGGAAAAATGGAGAATAAATTTTGTTCTCCATTTTTTATTTAATTTTGTCACCTGAAATATATTTAAATTCTAATTTTTCGATTAATTAAATTTGTTCTATGAAAATACTGATGGTCTGTCTGGGAAATATTTGTAGAAGTCCGCTGGCTGAGGGAATTTTAAAGTCTAAACTGCCCGAAAGTTTTTTGGTTGATTCTGTAGGAACTATTTCTATGCACGAAGGTGAAACTCCAGATAAGAGAGCAGTGAAAACGGCAGCCAATCATGGAATTGATATTTCAAAACAGAAATCAAGACCACTTTTAATTTCAGACTTTGATAAGTTTGACAAGATCTACTGCATGGATTTGAAAAATCTTGAAGACGTGATTTCGTTAACTAAAAATGAGGAGCAGCGTCAGAAAGTTCATTTGTTTTTGGAAGAAGCAGGGAATCATCAGAATTCTGAAGTTCCTGATCCTTACTGGGGCGATATGAATGATTTCGAAAATGTATTTCAATTGCTGGACGAGGCTTGTAATAAAATTTCACATCAGTTGCAGCAACATGTTCTGACTAATAAAAATTAGAAACTATCTTTTCAATAAATTTCAATATATAATTTACAATAATGCTTTTTTTACTTCCGGCTTATCTTTCAGAAAACACTCCAATTACTCATTTTTCACCTGTGATTAAAGAGTATATTATGCAGACCGATTTTTTCTTTGTTGAAAATGAAAAAACGGCACGGAAAGTTATCAAGTTTTTTGCTCCGGAGAAAAAGCAGGCAGATCTAAAACTATTTCTTTTAGATAAATACACGGAAAACGCTGACATTAAAGAAGCTCAGGACAGAATGCTGAACGGTCAGGATTTCGGATTGTTATCAGAAGCGGGACTACCATGCATCGCAGATCCGGGAAATTTGATCGTAAAATGGTGTCACGAGAAAAAGATTAAGGTCATTCCTATTTCTGGTCCTTCATCGATTATTTTAGCGTTAATTTCAAGCGGTTTTAATGGACAGGAATTTACCTTTAACGGTTATCTTCCGATTGAAAAAGGTGAAAAGAAAAAGAAGATTCAGTATCTCGAAAGTGAACTACAAAAAACGGGTTACACACAGATTTTTATGGAAACACCGTATAGAAACAATGCGCTTTTTGAGGATTTATGTAAATTTCTTTCACCCAATACCAAACTTTGCATTGCTGCAAATATTAATGATTCAGAACATGAATTTATAAAAACTTTGAGCATCAAAGACTGGCAGAAGCAAAAACCCGAGCTTCATAAAATTCCTGCGGTTTTTGTGTTAGGAAAATAAATGTCGTTTATAGTCTCTCGCAGATTTTGCTGATTACGCAGATTTTAATTAGTTGTCAAAAATCTGCTCAATTTCCTTAATCTGCGAGAGTCAATTTTCTATAAATTATTCACTACTCTTATAATTCCATCAAGGATATTCGTAGTGTTAAAATTTACCAGCAGACCCAATTTTTTGTTGGAAAGTTTCAAATACGTGTAAAGCTGTTTATAATGAATATCTTCAATTGATTTTACAGATTTCAATTCTAAAATTTAGATCAAATAATTTATTGTCATAATTTACTGGTAAAAATAATTCTGACGTTGCTTCAAGCTCATTTTCTTCTAATTCATAAACTAAAATCTTCTGATAAACAGATTCAAGCAAACCGGTCCTAAATTATTATATACATTAAAAATACATTTTCTGACAACGTAAGAAATTTCATTTTCATTCATAGGTGTTTTATTTACCAGAATAATAATTTAACAGCCATTAACAGATCTTTAGCATCATTATTGCGAATACAAAGACATAACATTAAAAAAATATAATATGTCTGACAAAAAATTAGCTGGTCTTTGGATCGATACCCAGAAAGCTGTAGTTGTAAAAAATCATGATGCACAGAATGCATTCAAATTTTTCTTATGCAGCCCTGTAAAGGCAATCATCCAGCACGGAAACTCAAGCGAAAATGCAGGAAACAATGCTGAACAAACCAACAAAGTAAAATTCTTCAAGGAGGTTGAACATCTTCTTACAAATTCTGAGGAGGTTTTGATTACAGGCCCGGGAACAATTCAGGAGGAATTGAAAAAGCATCTTCATGACACCGCCCAATTTAAAGATTTAAAAATCACACTCGAAACTTCGCAGCAAATGTCTGATGAACAGGTTTTAGAGACCGTAAAGACGCATTTTAATGCTTAAATAAATTGTTTATTGCAATGAAACATCCGAATACTAAAAGTGTTCGGATGTTTTGTTATTATGTGACTTGTATTTGATATTATTTTAAAAAATGCAGTAGTTCTTGTCATTCAATTTATAATTAATATTTTTATGAAATGAAAACAAGTCTCTTAGCATTTATTTTTTCTCCTTTTCTCCTTTTCGCTCAGCAAACTCCAAAACTGACGGATGAGATGGCTGTCAAATTATCAGAAAAGCCGCTTCACTGTATCAATCAGGAATATCCGAATAAAACAGCACACATCATCAACAGTGCGAATGAAGTTCCATTAAGTCCGAAAGATTTACATCCAAGTTTTTACGGTTGTTTCGATTGGCATTCGTCTGTTCATGGGCACTGGATGCTGGTGAGATTATTAAAAACAAAGCCTAATTTATCGGTTGCTAAAGAGATTGAAAATATTTTAGACAATTCATTTAAGAAGGAAAATCTTCAGGTAGAAGCAGATTACTTTTCCAAATATCAGCTGACAACGACTTTCGAAAGAACCTACGGATGGGCGTGGCTTCTCAAATTAGATGAAGAACTGATGACCTGGAATCATCCGAAAGCTAAGATCTGGCATGAAAATTTGAAACCGCTGACCGATAAAATTCTTGCATCATGGAAAACGTATCTTCCTAAACAGACCTATCCGAACAGAACAGGAGTTCATCCCAACACCGCATTTGCAATGGTCTTTGCGCTGGATTGGGCGAGAGCTGCAAAAGATAAAGACTTTGAAAATCAACTGACAGAAAAAGCAAAATATTTTTATTTAAACAATACAAAAACACCGGCGTATCTCGAACCGGACGGTTCAGATTTCTTTTCGCCAAGTCTTGAAATTGCAGATTTAATGCGGAGAATTCTGCCACAGAAAGAATTTGTAAAATGGCTGGATAATTTCTACGAAAAAAGAAGTTTAGAGAATATTGAGAAGATTCCGGTTGTAAGTGATTTGAGCGATTACCAAACCGTGCATTTGGTTGGTTTGTCATTTACAAAAGCCTGGTGCATGAAAGGAATTGCGAAATCCCTTCCTGAGAGTCATGCGTTGAAAAAAGACTTTCAGAAAACGGCAACCATCTTTTTAAATAACGGACTTCCATTATTATTTCAGGGAAATTACGGAGGAGATCACTGGTTGGCGAGTTTTGCAGTGTATGCTTTGGAAGATTGATTTTTATTAAATTGTAATACGTGTAATTATTTTTAATCTTCGTATTTCTTAACTAAGTGAAACGCCTTGGTCTAACTTTAAATAAGCGTAAACTTACAAAAAACTTTGTCTGACCTTGCGTTTAAAAAACAAAATTAAGATATTGATTACCTGCTGTTTTTCTTGATAACATTTACCAGTACATTCACTAATAATTTCACAGAGCACACAACGCTTAGTGAACCTTGTGAAAAACCCTTGTGCTCTTTGTGGTAAAAAATGAAAGGATTTATATAGATCAAACGATCACAGAAATCAATATCTAATCCCCAGTTTCTTCAAAACAAAACTCAACAACCAAATAGGTCCAATCAAAAGAAACTGCAGATCTTTCAAAAATGACGGTTTCTTACCTTCAATTTTATGTCCGACAAACTGTAAAATCCAGGTGATAATAAATACTGCAAGAAAAATCATCCACGATCTATTTCCCAAATGAATATTGACAGCATACGCCAAATGCTCCATTAAAAGCATCGCAAAAAACATTATGAAACCGATCAGTAAAGAAAGTCTGAGATAAAATAAAGTGACCAGAATCACAGCAATTAAACTTACCAAACTGATACATCCAAAGTAAGGCGCACAAAAATGTGGGGAAGGAATTAAAGAGATAAATCCTAATATCGTCCAGAAAATCAGCGGCACACAGATCCAGTGAATCAGCTTGTTGGTGGAGTTTCTGTGGCTTTCAGCGTATTCAGCGAAAAGTAAATCGATCTTTCTCATATTCTCAAATTTGGGTATACTAAAATAATAAATTTTTGCAATCGGAAAACATAATGTTTACATTTGCCTTATGTCCGCTTTAGAAAAATTCGGGGTTGAGATTTTTACACAACACAATATCTTTGAAAGAATCTCCGCCGACAAACCTTTCCGTCCCGATAATCCTGCTTTTATCTTTATCAGAAGCGGTTCTATCAAACTGCGACAGCATTTCAGTGACCTCGAGCTTTCGGCCAATATGTTTATGGTGACCGACCCGCAGACCGTTTACGAACTGATTTCCGTGAGTGATGATTTCCAGTCAAGAATGGTTTCTTACAAACGCGAATTTATTTCAGCTTTGTCATTAAAATTCAACCGTTTGATAACGTATCGCTATTTCCGTCAGCAGATGAATGTAGGCGTTCCTTTTCATCAGGATGATATGGATGTAGTTTGGAAAAGTGTCAATTTTTTAAAGTATATTTTAGATTCTCAAACCGAAATGACCTATAAAAAGGAAATGGTGGAGCATCTCTTCTCGGTTTTCTGTTACCAGATGGCCGGAATTATATCCAGCGAGGACAGCAATTCGATGAATCAGATGTCGAGACAGGAGGAAATAGTTTTCGTTTTTCTCAATGATTTGGCTTCTCATCATCATAATAACAGAACGGTAGAGTTCTACGCCGAACGACAGTCGATTACAACCAGACATCTTTCGTCAGTAGTAAAAACCATTACGGGTAAGTCAGCGAGTCAGATTATTGCTTTAATTGTAATCAATGAAGCAAAAGTGTTATTAAACTCTTCTAAAAAGCCTGTTTCAGAGATTTCTACAATTCTTGGTTTCAGCGACCAGTATTCATTTTCCCACTTTTTCAAAAAACATTTGGAAGTAAGTCCTTCCCAATACCGAAATCAGTTCGAAGGATAGAATCCTACATATGAACATCTTTTTCCAAATCTCAAACATTTGTTTGAGATTGCATCCGTCGTAACTTTGCTTCGTAAAACAAGGTAAAATGACAAAGAATTTAAAAACAGCACTGTCACTCGTGATGGCTATCTTTCCTGCGCTGTTTTTTTCACAAGAAATAAAACAAATGACAGCAAATGAAGTTGCTGAACTGGCGCTTCAGAACCACTACCTATTGAAAGTTTCGGCACAGAATATCAATATTGCCAAACAGCAGACCGATATCACCAAACTTCAGAAACTCCCTTCCATCACAGCTTCTACAACTCAATTTTATTTGGGAAATGTGGTGGCAATTGACAAAAATTTTTCTAACTCAACCGCGATTCCGATGCCTCATTACGGAAGTACGTATGGTGTGCAGGCTACTCAACTGATTTTCAAAGGGGGATTGGTCAATAAATCTATTGAACTGGCAGGTCTTCGTGAACAGCTTTCTGAACTGGATTTAGAAAAAAATGAGCAGGATGTAAAATTTTTAGTTATTTCAAATTATCTGGATGTCTACAAAATTATCAATCAACAATCGGTTTTTGATAATAATAAAAAACTGGCTCAGCAACGTTTGAAGAACATCAACGATTTCTACAAACAGGGAATGGTAACGAGAAACGAGGTCATCCGTGGGGAACTAGCAATTAAAAATCTTGACCAAAGCATTCTTACTTTAGGAAACAACAGAAAAATTCTCAATTACAATTTAAATATCGGTTTAGGATTGCCTGCCGATACCGAAATTATTCCGGTCGAAAATTTAGAAAATAAAGAATCGGGAATTGGGATGGATTATTATTTAAATCTCGCTCACGACAGCAATCCGCAGTTGAAATCTGCGCAAACCAATATCGGTGTTGCCGACAAAAATATTGAAATTATAAAAACCGACAGGATGCCCACGCTTTCCGGTTTCGGTGGGTACAGTTTGCAAAGGCCGATTACCAATAGAAATCCTGTATTGGATATGTATGCGAGCGGTTGGCAAGGTGGAATTTCTTTAAGTTACAACATCGATAATCTGTATAAAACGAAAGAGAAAGTAAAGTTGGGTGAATTCCAGAAAATGCAGGCCAACGACGTATTGACTTTGACGCAACAGAATATTGATATGAATGTAAACGCTTCTTACGTCAAATATCAGGAAGCGATTCAGCAGGCCGATATTTTAAATGATGCGAAAAGACTGGCGGAAGAAAACTATAAAATCACTGAAGCAAAGTACCTCAATCAATTGGCGGTGCAGGCAGAAATGATTGATGCGCAAAACCAGAAACTACAGTCTGAACTGGACTTTGCGAATGCGGAAATCAATGTACTGTACCAATATTACAATTTATTGAAATCTACTGGGACTCTTTGATTTCAAATGTAAATTTTCAAAAGAATTTTTCTTTACCCCAACCCTAAAGGGAGGAAAATTCTCTTGAAAATTGTTCAAAATTACACCCTTTAGGGCTGGGGAAATAATTTTGAACAATTTTTAAATGACTAAAAGCAGTAATAGAAAAAAATAAATAAACATAAAATCAACAAGTTGATTTTACTAAGCTTGTACGTAAGCTTCGCGAAGCAAATTTATTTGCCTTTGCACTCTTAAAATTAAGCGCTTTAAAATAAAATCTTTGCGTTTAAAAATAAAGCACAGAGACTATTATAAGTCAAACGGCTTTATGACATATAAAAAGTATTGAATAAAAAAAACTCTCTGAACTTTATGTTCAAAAAAATATAAAAACAATGGAAAACAAGGAACGAAATACTCAAAATACACAACCACAAGCGCCGGTAAAACCTGTGGTTTCAAGTGCTGAAGCCAAGAAAAAACAAAACAGAAAGAATAAAATCAGAGCCATCATTTCAAACGTTATCGTTTTTGCGGTGACAGGTTTCGGATTGTTTTGGCTGATTCGTCAGTACTTTCACATCGGCGACAAAACCTATACGGAAGCGGCTCAGGTGGAAGAATTTATCAATCCAATCAACACCAGAGTTTCGGCTTACATTAAGGAAATAAAATTCATCGAACATCAGCAGGTGAAAAAAGGCGATACGTTGGCCATTTTGGATGACCGTGAAATTATCACGCAACTCGGACAGGCGGAAGCAGCGTATCAAAATGCTTTGGCGCAACGGTCAGCTACAGGTTCTTCAATCAATACCGTTTCCAACAACGTCAGCGTGATGGAATCCAATATCGCCGGTGCAAAGGCAAGATTGTGGAACGCCGAACAGAATTTAGGCCGATACAAAAACCTTTTGGCAGCAGAAGCGGTTACCAGACAGCAATTTGACCAAGCCAAAACAGAATACGATGCGCAGAAAGCAGCCTACGAAACCTTGGTCAATCAGAAACAGTCGGCCAACCTTTCAACAACGGAAGTGAAAAGCAAATTGGGAATCAACGACGCCGAAATCAAAAGAACAAAAGCCGCTTTGGATATGGCGAAAATCAATCTTTCATATACGGTAATTACTGCGCCGTACGATGGCGTGATGGGAAGAAGGACAATTTCTGAAGGGCAGTTAATTCAGCCTGGACAGCAGGTTGCTACCATCGTTTTAAACAATCAAAAATGGGTAACCGCTAATTTCCTTGAAAGCCAGATGCCAAATATTAAGATAGGTGAAAAACTAAGGATGACTGCCGATGCCTTAGGCGGAAAACAGTTTGAAGGAAAAGTCACCGCAGTTTCCGCAGCAACCGGTTCAAGATATTCAAGCGTACCGACTGATAACTCAACCGGAAACTTCATTAAAGTACAACAGAGAATTCCCGTAAGAATCGAGTTTACAGACGCCAACAAAAGAGAAGATGTGGCGAAACTGAGTGCAGGGATGAATATGAATGTGAGCCTTAATGGTCAATAGTAAATGGTCAATGGTCAATTTTCAACAATGTCAATAATGAATGGTTAATGGTCAACTTTTCAACGGCTCAAAATTCACAATTGACTCATTCACAATTCACAAATAAAGCATAAAAAATGTTTAATAGAGGTCTTTTCAACGGCTCAAAATTCACAATTGACTCATTCACAATTCACAAATAAAGCATAAAAAATGTACAACAAAGGTCTTTTCAGCGATTGGGTTCCGAAACCCGTACAGCTTCTGATGATGGTTTTACTGCTTATCTTGGTGATGCCGTTGGGTGGAGTTTACACCGGAAACATCAGTTTTATGGTGGGCGGAACTGGCGTGATGCAGGAATATTTTCTGTGGGCAAATTATGCCACCACCATTGGGATGGGAGCGTGTATGCCTGTTGTTTTAAGAATGAAAATGCGGTTCAAGGTCCGTGATAAATTGGTGATATTATTGGTGCTTCTCGGTGCATTAAGTTATATCAACTCAACCACTTTCGAACCGATGGTTATTGTAATGACCTCCTTGGTTATCGGATTTTTAAAAATGATGATTACCATTGAATTATTCCTTCCATTGATGGCGATGTTGGGCGGGCGAGGGATTTTTTACGGCGTTTTCTACACATTTGTTTTAATATTAAATCAGGTATCCGCTTATTATGCCGTGGAAGTTTCAATACTGTACAACTTCCAGCAGTTCTTTATTTTGGCAGCGGTTTTGTGTTTCGTCCTAGCATTATTGTGTTGGGTTCTGATGCACGATAAATATTTTGCTTTAAAAGTTCCGTTGCATTACATCGATTGGCTCAGCGTCATTTTGTTTGTATCAACGTTTATGTTTTCCGCATACGTATTTTCGTTTGGGAAACAGCAGGATTGGCTCAATTCAAAAAACATTATCAACGCCAGTATCGCGGCATTTGTGAGTTTTGCATTATTGGCCATCCGACAGCTGACTTTGAAAAGACCGTATATTTCATTTCATATTTTCACCAAAAGCAATGTGCTGAACGGACTGTTTATGCTCCTGTGGCTGGGAATGTTTTTGGGAACAACATCGCTTCAAAACATCTATTCCGTCGGAGTTTTAGGCTACGACCAGTTGACCAATGCCAAACTGAACGTGATGATGACGCCCGGGTTGTTTTTAGCCGGAGTTATCGCTGTATTTTGGTATAAAAAAGAAAGACCGCTGAAAATGTTCATCTTCTCAGGCTTCGCAGCGATGACTGCTTATGCTATCATTATGTATTTTTCGATGGTGCTGGAATTCAATTACGAAAACTGGTACTTACCGATGTTCCTGAAAGGCTACGGAATGTGCTCGCTCTTCATCTCGGTCTGGTATTACACCTTAGATAAACTGGAACTCAACGAAATGCTGGCAGCCATCGGATTGGTTTTGGTATGGCGAACCTTCCTCGCGGTGGGATTTTTCTCAGCCCTGTTTTCGTGGTTTCAGTATCAGTTTCAAATCGTCAGTTTAGGAGATTTGGCAGTCTATATGGACGGAATGACCATCACGCCACAAACGGTTACTACGAATATGAAAACCATTCAGCTCAACGCCATCATCTCCGCCAACAAAAAGATATTTGGCTATATTATCGTTGCCGGTTTCGGGGTGATGCTCTATGTAATTACCCATCATTTCGGAAAACGCACAGAATATTTAAGAGTCATCAGAATCCTCAACGGAAAATCGGTCATCGCCAGACGCAGAGCCCGTGAAAGAAAAATATTAGAAGAAGACCTCAAAGGCGCCACCGGCCCGGCCTTATAAAGAAACCTTGTTTTTACCCGTAAAGTCTCGTTTTGTTTTTCAAAGCGGGGCTTTACTTTTTAAAAAATCACCCATTACCCATATTTTAGGGAGCTTAATCCCGCTATCCACTATATCTTTTGCTCTTCGTTCCTCATCACAAAAGGATACCGTTCCCATCGGGGCTAGGGAAGTGGTGTTTTGGTAGATATGGGTTTTGAAAAATTGAATTACTGTCTATTTATTTTAAGAGGTGTATTTTGAAACCACCTGTCAAAAATTCTTAAAGAATTTTTGATACCCCTCCAAGGGTAATGTCCGTCATTATGGTTTTTTGTTATTGCAGGTATCAGCATAATCAAACACATAATTAAGAATTTCACTATACTGATCCTCGTTTCAATAAAATCTCAGACATGACATGTTGTAAAACCTATGAGGGTTTGGTTTACCGACAAAGAAGTAAGAATAAGATGAGAATTTGATGGCTGCGTTTTCATATTGATGATACGCTTTGCAAAATGTTCCCTTTACACGTGCAACGATTCTCCAAAAGGTGTGAAAGGCTGTGACGCATTAGAAAGAAGTTCTCGGGAAAAAATCGGAAGTAAGAATTTTCAAAAATCAACGTAGTCATCATTATTCAAGGTTAAATTAAAAACTTAGATTGTTAAGATATAGCTCTAATCAATTCATTCGATCGGGAAATTGGCAAAATGCATTAAAGTTTTCTATATTGCACTTATTAAATTTTTTCATCTGTCAAGCCTCCATGTATGAATAGATGATTTTAATACTAAATAAAAACTATGAATCAGGGAATTTATGAGGAGTTAGTGACGCAACTCATCAGTACAAAATTAAATGCGCTTGAGAAAGACCATTTTCAGGTGAAGAAAATTTCGATTGACAAAGCAGAGGCAGCCCACTTATTATCTCAGCATATTGGTAAAACAATTAAACAGGCCTTTAATTTGATAAAAGGCGAAGACATTCTAGAAATTCAAATTGAGATTGCAAACAAAATCATTCTATTTTTAAAAGAAGAACTGAAAAAAGAAGAGTTTGAAGATGATTTAATTGAAACTGAAGGTAAGATACTGAAAGCAGTTTTTACAAACGTTGATGCTCATTTTACAGACTTAGATCTTCATTTAAAAGAAATTACTCCTTATACCAGATTAATTCACAGCGAACTTTTTACTGGCGGAAACTCAGGCACAACTTTGGAAAGTGAGCTCCGGAAAGAAATACTATCGTCGGATAAAATTGATCTTTTAGTTTCATTTATAAAGTGGAAAGGTATAAGAATTCTTGAGCGTGAGTTGAGAGAGTTTACTGACAGAGGTGGAATCTTGAGAGTCATTACTACAACTTATATAGGAGCAACAGATGCAAAGGCAGTAGAATTCCTTTCATCGTTAAAAAATACAGAAGTCAAAGTTTCTTACAATACGGGAAATGAAAGATTGCACGCGAAAGCTTATTTGTTTCAACGCAATACAGGTTTTCATACAGGCTACATCGGCTCATCTAATTTTTCGCGCTCAGCATTAACTGATGGTTTGGAGTGGAACTTAAAAATCACGACCAGAGAAGTTAGCCATATAATCGATAAATTTAAAAAGACTTTTGAAGCATATTGGCAAAATTCAGAGTTTGAATCTTATCAACAAGACACTCATTCTGTAAAATTAGTTGATGCATTGAAGCAAGGAAAATTTTCAAAAGAATATAATTTTACAACATCATATTTCGATATTAAACCTTTTCATTATCAAAGTGAAATACTTGAAAAGCTGGAAGTTGAACGTACTGTACACAACAGAAACAGAAATTTATTAGTTGCTGCAACAGGTACTGGAAAAACTGTTATTTCGGCATTTGATTACAAAAACTTCAGAAAAAATAATACATCGGCAAAATTGCTTTTTGTTGCACATCGAAAAGAAATCTTGCAACAGGCTAGAGCAACATTTCAAGGTGTGTTGAAGGATAATAATTTTGGTGATTTGTGGGTTGACGGCCTCGAGCCAAAATCGCATGAGTATTTATTTGTTTCTGTGCAGACTTTGAATAATAGGTTAAAAGATCTAAATCTATCAAAGGATTATTTTGATTTTATCATCTTAGATGAAGCACATCATGGTCCAGCTTCCAGTTACAGACCATTTTTAAATTACTTCCAGCCCAATGTCTTGCTTGGATTGACAGCTACACCAGAAAGAATGGATAATGAAAATATTCTTGAAGATTTTTGTAACCGTGTGGCAGCGGAAATTAGACTTCCCGAGGCTCTGAATAAAAAATTATTAACTCCTTTTCAATATTTTGGTATTACAGACAGCATCGATTTAACAAATGTGAAATGGGAGAAAGGAAAATATGCAGTCAGTGAGCTCGCTGGCTTGTATATAAAAAATGAAACGCGAGTAGGCGAAATCATTAATAATCTTCAGAAGTATACAACAGATTTGAAGGCTGTTCAGGCAATAGGTTTTTGTGTAAATATTGATCATGCTGAGTATATGTCTCAAAAATTCAATCAAGCTGATCTAAAAGCTGAATTTCTAACCTCTAAAAATGCTAGCGACAGAGATGTACTGCGAGAAAGATTTAGAAAAAAAGAGTTCAACTACTTGTTTGTAGTTGATATATTCAATGAAGGTGTTGATATTCCGGAAATTGATACTGTTTTGTTTTTAAGACCTACTGAAAGCTTAACTGTTTTTCTTCAGCAGTTAGGTCGTGGTCTTCGCTTAGCAGAAGGAAAAGATTGTTTAACAGTATTAGATTTTGTTGGAAACGCAAGACCTGAATATGATTTTGAAAGTAAATTCCGTGCCCTAATAGGGAAGACCACAACTTCCGTACAAAAGGAAATTGAAGACGATTTCCCACATTTGCCTTTAGGTTGCTCGATAGTTTTAGAGAAAAAAACGAAAGAAGTAATTCTTACAAATATCAGGAAAGCCACTTCTCTCAATATTAATCAAATTATTACCAAAATAATAAATTTTCAGCATCAGACTACTTTGCCATTGACACTTAGGAACTTTACAGAACTGTATCATATTCCGCTTGAAGTTATTTATAAAAAAGGAAGTTGGTGTAGACTTTGCCAAAGAGCTGGTGTCATCGAAGATTTTGAGGATGGCGATGAGAAACAAATTTACTCAGCAATTAGCAAGAAATGGTTATCAACCAATTCTGTGAGTTACTTTAATTTTATATTAAAAATTGCAAAACGGTCCTTCGATATTCGAATTAAGGATTTTACTGAGAAAGAAAAAACAATGCTTTTAATGCTTCATTACGACATTTGGCAAAACGCAGGAGGTTTCGGAAGTTTAGAAGAAAGTATCAGACAAATAGGAAAAAATCAGACTTTGATAAACGAAATTATAGAGGTTCTGGAAATTTTAATTGATAAGATTGGGTTCAAGGAACTCGATATTGATTTGCCTTATGAACAACCTTTAAAGTTACATTCGCGATATACCCGGGATCAAATTTTAGTTGCATTTAAAATGTCAACATTTGAAAAAAAATCCTCTAATGCAATTGGCGTAGGTGTTGCTGAAAATAAAGATCTTAATACAGAGTTATTATTTATTGATCTAATAAAATCCGAAGAAGATTACTCACCGACAACTTTATATGACGATTATGCCATAAGTGAAACACTATTTCATTGGCAATCACAAAATCAAACAAGAAATGATAGTGGTAAAGGGCTTACATATATTAATCACGAAAAATTAGGAAAAAAAATACTCTTATTTATAAGAGAAAAATCAACAAATGAATTTAAAAATACAAACGGTTATGTTTTTGTTGGAGAAGGTAGTTTTATTGATAGTGAAGGCTCAAAGCCAATGAGTATCAAATGGGAGCTTAATGAACCGATGCCTAATTACCTATGGAAGGAATCTGCGAAAATGTCGATTGATTAAAAATTAGTGCAATGTATTACTCAAATGTTCACTTACGATCGATGTCAGCTTATGTTTAAGCATTTCATCAAAATTTGCCACAAACAAGATATTCTCTACATTTGTTGCCAAATGCACACATAATGAAAAATATTTATCTTTTTTTATTCCTCACTATTTCAGCTTTATCATATTCGCAGGACAATTTTGTAAATTCAATTGTTAAGAAGCAGCAGTTTCTGAATCTTTCAGGAAAACCGCTGACCGATAAATTCACGAATATGAAATCGGTGAAAGTGGTGTATGATTATGGTGCGAAAAAGCTGTATTTTTTTAACAGTACGAGATATACTTATCATTATGATTTTTGCCTGAAAGTTTTGGGATTTACAGATGAGATAAGTGAGTTTAACAAACAGTCTTATAACCCGACCAATAACAGAACTTATCTTCTTGCGAATATAAATTATCTGAAGGATTCTGATGATTGGGTGATGGAATTGGCTGCTTCGGATGAAATGAATGCCGGACTGATTAATTTCTTTTATAATGAAGTTAATAAGAATGTATTTTTTAAAGATAAGCTGAAGTTTTATCTTAATTCTCCGCATGTGATTGGCTTACAATCAAAAAAAGAACTGAAAATTCCGACGGTGCTTTCTGATTTTATTTTTAAAAGAATCACTGAGCAGTCGATTGAAAATACTTCCAGTGTTGGGATTCTGAAAAAATATGATCTGCAGAAAAAGGAAGACTTTAATCCGAAATCAGATGAAATTATTATCATTAACACAACGCCCGAATTTATTCCAACCGTCCGTGGAATTATTATTACTGAGCTTCAGACTCCTTTAAGTCATTTAGTTTTATTAGCGAAAAACAGAAATATTCCCGTGTATGTAGATACCAAAGTTTGGGATAAAGAATCTGTCAATGCACTTTTAGGAAAGAAAGTAGAGTTGATTACAAAAGAAAATTCATACTCATTAAAAGCTTCACAGAAAGTAATTCCGGTAAAAAAAGCGGTAAAGGAAATTGTGTTGAAAAAAGATTTTTCGGTAACCGACCTGGTCGATTTGGAAACGACAACTCCTTTGGATATTGTTCATTCCATTGGTTCAAAAGCAACCAACCTTGGACTTTTAAAACAGATTCAGAAGGAAATGAAGTCGTTTAAAACTCCTGAATATGCTTTTGCGATTCCGTTCTATTATTTTGATCAGCATATTAAAAATAATCATTTGCAGGATAAGATCAATACTTTGTATGCGATTCCAAAAGATTCTGTAAAACTTTTGGACAGAGAACTGAAAGCTTTCAGAAAAACAGTAAAAAATTCTAAAGTTAATCCTGAACTGTTGAGGAAAATTGAAGAAAAGCTGAATGCTCAGAGCGATTTTAAAAACTTCAGATTCCGTTCTTCCACCAACGCTGAAGATATGGAAGGTTTCAACGGAGCCGGGTTGTACGATTCTAAAACTGCCATCATCGGAGATGCAGATAAGACAATAGAGAAAGCGATTTTAGATGTGTGGTCGAGCTTTTGGAATTTCCGTGCGTTTCAGGAGCGCGATTTGTTTGGAATCAATCATGAAAGTTGCGCAATGGGCGTTTTGGTTCACCGCTCTTTCCCGGACGAAAAAGCGAATGGAGTTTTGGTTTCAAAAAATTTATACCGCAATCAATACGACGGTATTACCGTTAATGTTCAGTTGGGTGAAGAATCTGTGGTCAAGCCGGAACCAAATGTTACGTGCGACGAATTTTACTGTCATAATTTCAACGGTTTTGGTTCGTTTGTAGTTGATTACCGTTCTACATCAAGTCTAAATATTGGAAAGCCCATTTTGAATGAGAAAGAAATAAAAAAGCTATTTGATATTTCCACTCCTTTAGAAAGAAGACTGAATCTGCTGTGGCAAAAAAGGAAAATGTCAAAAAAATATTATCCTTTAGATATTGAGTTTAAATATTTGGGTGATGAAAAGCAACTTTACATTAAGCAGGCAAGAGCTTATATGGATTAATCTTCTTTCTCAGATTGAGCTGATTTTGCAGAAATTTATTAAAAAATCTGCGTGATTTCCTAGATCTGCGTGAGATGAAAATTCCTGAGACTTAGTGCGAAACCTTTAAAATTACAATATTATCATTCAGATTAATGCTCTTAATATTATAACTGAAATTCTTAAGTTTAGTTTTTTCCGTTAATACTCTTTTACGTTCTACTTCTTCGAGTTGGAGAAAATCTAACGAAGAAATAATTTCAATTGAACTCTTTTCCGAAACAATTGGTGATTTTTTTTCGAAATAATTTAAAATCAGATAAATCGTTACGATCGTAATGTTGATTCCTAAAAGAATCTCAAGATTTTTAATGGGTAAAAGTCCGTCTAAAAGGGAAAGTGTAATCGAAACAAAAAGGAAAACAATTGTCTGAATGGTGAAGGTTTCCGTTCTGAAACGGAGAATTGAAAAAACGGCAAACAAGCCAAACCCAACCCCAAGACTGTATTCTGCTTTTGTGAAAACCAGGCACATAAAAAATGTACAGATGCTGATCAATCCTAAAAGAGGATGAAGTCTGATGATTCGGTTTCTGTTGGAAAAATAATATAAAGTAAAAATTGACAGACAAAGTATCAATAAACGTTCGAAGAGTTCCTGTAATTCCAAAATTGTGTGTTTAGTTTTGACAAATATACAATTTAGAATGAAAGTGGATGGAAAATGACAGTAGGTCAGATGTCATGTTTTACGGAAAGAAGAAAGGGAGAAGTGTATTGAGAATTGAACTTGTGAATGTATGTTTTGGATACAAAATTCTCTCAGAGTCTCTACGCGAACTGACGGCAAGTCATTTTTACCATTTATTTAATAAAAAAGGAAACATAAATTACTCAAGAAGTTGAGAATCTATGTTTCCTTTATAATAAAATATTTTTAATTACTAATTTCTCAAATACTGTCCAATATCGGCAGAGTCAAAAGTATATGCATTAGAGTTTTCAGATTTATCTAATTTCTTGCTAATTGTCAACGCCCATAAAACCAATTCTTTGCAGAAGTTTTGATCTTCTTCATTCAACTCAGAAGCATTTTCTTCAATAACGGTTGTCAGAGGCGTAATGCTGTTGAGTTTGCTGTAGAATTCTTCGTCGGTATCGGTGTAGTTCAGCTCCAAATGATTTTTGTTGAACCATTTAATTAAATCGGTGTAAGGAGTTTTAATACCTTCTTTTTCCAGTTTAGAAATTCGTGGGAAAATGCTTTCAAACTGTGTCATCACGGCTTTGTCGATTAATATTTTCGCAACGTAATCTGCGCCTTCCTGTTCGCCTTCGTACACCAATTCAATTTTCCCGGTAATCGATGGAATGATCGACATAAAATCCAGCAAACGAACGATGGTTTTTGATGCGTCTGTTTCTATTAAACGTAATTTCGCTGCAGCAACTAGGTTTTCCATAGCACTGATCGTCAATCTCGCACTGACGCCGCTTTTTGCATCTACATATTCGCTGTCACGTGCTGCAAAAGCAACTTCCTCCAATAGATTTTTTGCCAGATCAGGAATTTGAATCTGTGCTTTATCTTCTACTGAAACCTTAGCTTCCTGCTCGGTAATCTGTTTTGCTAAGGCAATTGTTTTCGGATAATGCGTGAAGATTTGCGACCCGATTCTGTCTTTCAAAGGTGTAACGATGCTACCACGGTTGGTATAGTCTTCAGGATTTGCGGTAAATACAAACTGAATATCCAAAGGCATTCTCAACTGAAATCCTCGAATCTGAATATCACCTTCCTGCAAAATATTAAACAGAGAAACCTGAATTCTTGCCTGTAAATCGGGTAATTCATTCAATACAAAAATTGAACGGTTCGCTCTTGGAATCATTCCATAGTGCAAAACTCTTTCGTCGGAGTAGGGAAGTTTCAACGTTGCAGCTTTTATGGGATCGATGTCCCCAATCAAATCGGAAACATTCACATCGGGAGTTGCCAGTTTTTCAAAGAAACGGTTTGAACGGTGAACCCACGAAATCGGAGTTTCGTCGCCTAATTCTGCGATCAGGTCTCTAGCGAATTTTGAAATGGGCTGAAACGGACTGTCATTAATTTCCGAACCTTTTACAATCGGCATGTATTCATCCAAAAGATTGACCATGCTTCTCGCAATTCTCGTTTTTGCCTGTCCGCGCAAACCTAATAAATTGATGTGATGTCCCGCCAAAATTGCTTTTTTCAGTTGTGGAACCACAGAATCTTCATACCCCCAAAGTCCTTCAAATACAGGTTCTTTTGCTTTAATTTTCGCAATCAAATTCGTCTGAATTTCCTGATTGATGGTTTTATCTGTATATCCTGACTGTTTTAATTCTTTAAATGTTGTATCGTTTTTCATTTTTTATAATGATGTATTTGTTTTGATTAATTGCGTTGGTAAAAAAATATTTTAACGCAAAGTCAGCAAAGATTTTTTTACTACTAACTGTTTTATTTCTCGTTCGCAAAGGCGTTTCACTCAGCGAAGATCGCAATGTTTCTGAAGTCAAGTAATATTATCTGATAGAGGTGAATCTTACTTTTAACCTTTTACTTTGCTCTTCCTAAATCCTCTTAATCCTATTCTTCTCGTAATCCTCAAAAATCATCTGTCCCAAACCAGAAAGCCCTGTTAAGAAAGCTTTTCCTTTATTTTGTGCAGTAAAAGCATTCACAAACTGTCTGAGATAAGGATCTTGGGCAATCATAAAGGTGGTGATTGGAATTTTCAGTTTCCTAGCCTGAGCCGCTTTGTTGAGACATTCGGTCACGATTCTCTGGTCGAGTCCGACACTGTTCATATAATATTCTCCGTTGGGAAGTTTAAGACAGCTCGGTTTTCCGTCGGTGATCATGAATATCTGCTTGTTGGTATTTCTTTTTCTACGAAGAATATCCATCGCCAATTCCAATCCGGCAACCGTGTTCGTGTGATACGGGCCAACCTGTAAATAAGGTAGATCTTTTATCTTAATCGGCCACGCTTCGTTTCCAAAAACGATAATGTCGATCGAATCTTTTGGATATTTCCGTTTGATCAGTTCCACCAAAGCCATCGCCACTTTTTTGGCTGGAGTGATTCTGTCTTCGCCGTACAAAATCATCGAGTGACTGATGTCGATCATTAAAACCGTGCTCATTTGCGCTTTGTGCTTGGTTTCTTCTACGATGAGATCGTCTTCGGTCATGCGAAGGTCTGCAATTCCGTTCTTGATTTGGGCATTTTTTAGACTTTCGGTCATGTTGACCGTTGATAAGTCGTCACCGTATTGGAAGTTTCGGTTTTCGCCGTCGCGCTCGTCGCCGACTCCGGATTTGTTGGTTCGGTGATTTCCGATGCCGCTTTTTTTAAGCTTTCCGAAAATTTGGTCTAAGGCATATTCTCGCAAAGCTGCTTCCAGTTTGGCTGTGAGGATATTTTTGCCTTTTCCGGTTCCGGTATTTCCATCTTCGGAATCGTCTTCTTTTTTGATGTAGCCTCGTTTTCTAAGGTCTTCTTCAAAATCTTCAAGCGTATATTCGTCAGTGAAAATATCATATTCTTTATCAAGCATATCAAGCCACTCAAAAGCTTCCTCAATATCGCCGGATGTATGGGTCAGTAAATCCTTGAACACATCAAAAACCCTGTCAAAATGTGATATTTCTTCCGGAATATGTTTGCTGAATGTAAAACCCTGTTGAAAATTAAATTGTTTATCTGTCATGAGATGAATCTCGTTTTTAGAAAAGACAAGTTAGGGAAATTTTGTAGGAGTAAAGTAGGTTAAAAATAGAAAAAGCTTATAGCTATGATAGTAATTAAAATATTTCAGAGATTAGTCCAGTTTTTCACCATCAAATAATTCGTGGAGTTTTTGTTGCAGTAATTTTTTATCAGGTAGTTGTGTTTTATATTCAGAAACCATCGTGGGAGAAAGGCTTCTGCTTAGAGCGTACTCTACTACTTCGCTGTCTTTATCTTTGCAAAGGAGCACCCCGATACTAGGATTTTCATTCTGACGTTTTACATCGCGGTCGAGTGCTTCCAGGTAAAAGTTTAACTGACCTAAATGCTCCGGTCTGAATTTGTCTGATTTTAATTCAAAGGCAACCAAGCATTGTAACCCTCGGTGAAAAAACAAAAGATCAATGTAAAAATCTGAATTTCCAACCTGTACTTTGTATTCTTCGCTCACGAATAAAAAATCTTTGCCTAATTCCAGAATAAAGTTTTTCATCTGTTGCAGCAATCCTTTTTGTAAGTCGCTTTCGTTATGAGGTTCCGGAAGATTTAGGAAATCAAAAATATAAGTGTCTTTGAATATCTTTGTGATGTCCTGATCAAATTCTTTTTCAACGATCGGAAATGAATTCGAATTTCCAATCATGGTACGTTCAAAAAAACTGCTTGAAATCTGACGATCTAGCTCTCGAAAACTATATTTTTCTTGTTGTGTAAGTTTAATATAAAATTCACGTTCTTCTATGGTTTTACATCTTGAAAAAATAGCTAAGTTGTGTGACCAGCTAATTTGTCTCAACAGTGTTGAGAGTTTTGGAAAATCTTTATAAGCCTCAAAAAACTGCTTCATTCTCCACAGATTTTTATCTGAGAAACCTTTAATCTCAGGTTCTTTATTTTGAATAAATTCGGCCAACTCTTTAACGACTGACTGTCCCCATTCACTTTTTTGGATTTTTACACTGATGTACTCGCCAATATTCCAATAAAGATTAATTAATTCTGCATTTACAGTTTTGAGGGCATTTGCTCTTGAAGCTTTTATCAGATTAATAATATCAGTAAATCGCTTATCCATTGAAGTTTTGATTATACACAAATCTACAAATTATTTAGAAGCATTTGCTGTAAAATACTGATTGATGTAGTATTAAAAACTACCTATGAAGAATCTTTTTTCACAATCAAACCCTTATCTTTGCCCTAATACAATTCAGCATGAAAGACTTAATGGGACGCGCAATCTGGGATTATTTTCACAACGAAAATCCTGAAGATCTGCAGACTGAAACTTCAATTTCCGAACTCGATGAGCTTCCGGTAGACTATCTTTTCAGAGACTTTGAAGGAATGAATAAAATTGAAAAGAAAGCTTTAAAATTAGCTTCGGGAAAAGTTCTTGATATCGGAGCAGGAGCGGGTTCGCATTCACTCTATCTTCAGAATGAAAGAAATTTGGATGTTACAGCTTTAGATATTTCTCCTAAAGCCATTGAAATCTGCCGATTGAGAGGAATTCAAAAGGCTGTTGCTCAGAATATGCTTGAATTTTCAGGAGATGGTTTCGACACAATTCTTCTTTTAATGAACGGAACCGGAATTTTCCAAAGTCTACAAGTGATTGATATTTACCTTAAAAAACTGCATTCCTTGTTAAACACAAACGGGCAGATTCTCATTGACAGTACTGATATTCTGTACATGTTTGATGCTGACGAAGACGGTGGAGTTTATATTCCGGCGGAAGGTTATTATGGTGAGTTAGATTATGTCGTTCATTACAAAGGCGAGTCTGAAGATCCGATTAAATGGCTGTATCTTGATTTTAATACGTTACAAAATGCCGCAGTACATAATGGTTTTAAAATTGAAATGGTTTTGAAGGATGAAGATTCATATCTGGCTAAATTGACTAAGGGATATATTGATTAAGAAATAAATAATTGGTATATAATTTTTAAAGCTTAAAATTTAACCCTCAGTTTGTCATTCCGGAGGAATCTCAGCTTTGATTTTAAACTTTAATTTCTACAAAATGAGCCTGGATTCCTTCGGAATGACAAACTTTGTAAAAATAAAAAATGTCAAAAACAAGACTGAAAAACAGAAAGACACATCAAACGATGTGTCTTTTTTTATCTAAAATATGAAAGATTATCCAATTTCGATTCCGTTCTCAACCGTTTCATCCGGCGTCACAAAAGACAATTTCCCGTCAGCTTTTGTTGTCAGCAACAACATTCCCTGAGATTCAATTCCTCTAATTTTTCTCGGAGCAAGATTTAATAAAATCATTACCTGTTTTCCGATTACTTCTTCAGCAGTAAAGCTTTCTGCAATTCCTGAAACTACAGTTCTCACATCAACACCGGTATCGACAGTCAGTTTTAATAATTTATCTGCTTTTTCCACTTTTTCAGCAGTTAAAATAGTTGCCGTTCTTAAGTCGATTTTTGTAAAATCATCAAACTGTATTTCGTCTTTCATTGGTTTGGCGTTAGGGTTTGTTTTTTTATTGCTTTGTTTAGTATTTTCTAATTTTTGAATTTGAGCTTCGATTACATCGTCTTCGATTTTTGAGAAAAGAAGAGATGATTCGTTGATCTGATGGCCGGTTTCAATTAAAACAGATTTTGTTTCAACATCGCTCCAGTTTGATTTTTCAACGTTGAACATATTCAAGAGTTTTTCAGAACTGAAAGGCATAAACGGCTCACACAACTCCGCCAAAGCCACTGCAATCTGAGCTCCAACAAATAACGACTGTGCTGCTTTTTCCGGATTGTCTTTAATGGTTTTCCAGGGTTCTTCAGCCTGAAGATACTGGTTTCCAAAACGTGCTAAATTCATCAAAGCCGTCAAAGAATTTCTGAATTCATAGTTTTCTAAGAATCCTGAAATTTCTTTCGCAGATTTATTGATTTCCTGCAGTTCAGGAGCTTTCACGTCCCCTTGAGGAACGATTCCCTTATAATATTTATGAATCAAAACCGCAACTCTGTTGATGAAGTTTCCGAAAATTCCAACCAATTCAGAATTGTTTTTCGTCTGGAAATCTTTCCATGTAAAATTATTATCCTTCGTCTCAGGCGCTGATGAAAGCAATGCGTAACGCAGAACATCCTGTTGTCCCGGGAATTCTTCCACATATTCGTGTGCCCAAACTGCCCAGTTTCTTGAAGTGGAAATTTTATCGTTTTCTAAATTTAAAAATTCAAAAGCAGGAACATTTTCCGGCATAATGAAATCTCCATGAGCCTTCATCATTGCAGGGAAAATTATACAGTGGAATACAATATTATCTTTTCCGATAAAATGAACAAGATCAGATTCTTCGCTTTGCCAATACTCCTTCCAGTCTTTTCCGTTTTTTGCAGCCCATTCTTTGGTAAAAGAAATATATCCAATCGGAGCATCAAACCAAACATAAAGTACTTTTCCTTCTGCATTCGGAAGAGGAACAGGTACACCCCAATTCAAATCTCTGGTCATGGCACGCGGTTTTAAGCCGTCAGTCAACCATGATTTTACCTGCCCGTAAACGTTAGGTTTCCAGTCATCTTTATGACCTTCGATGATCCATTCGTTTAAAAAATCCTCATATTCGTTTAATGGCAAATACCAGTTTTTAGTCTCTTTTAAAATAGGAACATTTCCGCTCAACATTGATTTTGGATTGATTAGTTCAGACGGAGAAAGGGTAGAGCCACATTTCTCACACTGATCGCCGTATGCGTTTTCGTTGCCACAGTTCGGACAGGTTCCGACGATGTATCGGTCAGCTAAAAATTCATTCGCCTGCTCATCGAAATATTGCTCAGACATTTCTTCCGTGAACTTTCCTTTTTCATAAAGCACTTTAAAGAAATCCTGGCTTGTTTCGCGGTGATTAGCCGAAGTTGTTCTCGAATATTCATCAAATGAAATTCCTAAATCTGAAAAAGATTTTTTAATGATTTCGTGATATTTATCGACGATATCCTGTGGGGTAACACCTTCTTTTTTAGCTCTTATAGTAATAGGAATTCCGTGCTCATCGCTTCCGCAGATAAAAGCCACATCTTTTCCTGATCTTCTCTGAAATCTAGCGTAGACATCTGCAGGAATATAAACACCCGCCAAATGCCCTATATGAACCGGTCCGTTTGCATATGGCAAAGCTGCCGTGATCATCTTTCTGTTTGACATTTATAGTATAGTTTTAAGTATGCAAAGATAAAGATAATTTGGCAATGCTTATTTATAAAACTTTACCGCAAAAGTCGACTATCTTCTCAAAGTGAAGCAATAGTAGTTAAACACGTGTTTAATTATTAGTATAACTAACCCTTATATTATGTAATAAATAATATCATGTAATTGTTTGATTTGCAATAATATAAGTAATGTATTGGCTCTAATTTACATATTATTAACGAAATTTAATATAAATTTAAGATAATTCTATTTTTTTTCTAAATTGCAAGACTGCTACGGCAGCACTTTTTAAACAAAAGAAAACTATATAAAAATAATATTTGTGAAAAATTTTACAACAGTATTAAAAATTGCACCTGCATTTTTACTGGCTAGTTCCATGATGCATGCGCAGACCCAAGATTCTACAACTAAGGAGAAGAAAATCGAGGAAGTTGTATTGATTGGATACGGAAAGCAGAAGAAAGAAGATCTTACAGGATCAATATCTTCAATTACATCTAAAGATTTCAACGGTGGTGCAGTATCTGCAGATCAGCTGATACAGGGAAAAGCTCCCGGTGTAACTGTGACAGGTAATGGTGGTGCACCTGGTGTTGGCTCAACAATTAGAATTAGAGGTGGGGCATCATTAACTGCTTCAAACGATCCGCTTATCGTAATTGATGGAATTCCGATGGACTTTGGTGGTGTATCTGGTGCTTCAAATGCTTTGGCATTGATCAACCCAAATGATATCGAGTCTTTTGATGTTCTGAAGGACGCTTCGGCTGCTGCAATTTATGGTAACAGAGCTTCAAATGGGGTTATTTTAATCACCACAAAAAAAGGATCTGCAGGTAAACTGAAAGTGAATTTTTCAACTTTGGCATCCGTATCGACGAAAATGGGGATTCAGGATGTACTGACTGGTGATGAATTCAGAAAATATGTAACAGAAAATGCCTCTCAGCAGAAGTATATTGACATGTTGGGAACAGCAAATACAAACTGGCAGGACTTAATCTATCAGCAGGCATGGGGTACCGACAACAATGTCGCAATCTCTGGTGGTATAAAAAAACTTCCGTACAGATTATCATTGGGATACAATGAGCAAAATGGTATTGTTAGAACCAACGAATTCAGAAGAACATCGGTTGGGATTAACCTTACACCAAAACTTTTTGACAATCATCTAAGCATTAATGCAAACATCAAGGGATCGATGACGGAAAACCGTTTTCCTGCAAATGTAATTGGTGCTGCTCAGCAGATGGATCCTACACAATCTGTATATGATAATTCTGCTCAGGGTGCTCAGGTTGGTAATTATTACGAATGGTTTTTGAATAACAGTTTAAATGTAAACGGAACGTCAAACCCATTGGCATCTTTGGAGGCGAGAAGAGACGTTTCAACTGTGTTCAGAGGAATTGGAGGTCTACAGTTAGATTACAAATTTCATTTTTTACCTGATCTTCACTGGAATATTAACGTAGGATATGACTATCAGAAAGGAACTGGAGCTGTCACCGAGTATGCGGGATACAGAGCTACATTCTTTAATTTAGGTACAAGAAGAGATTATACTCAGGAAAAATCAAACAAATTATTAGAGACGTATTTGAACTACGTTAAAAATATAGATTTCGTTAATACTAAAGTAGATTTACTTGCGGGTTACTCTTATCAGAAATTTAATGATAAAGTGCCTGGTGCAATGACTTTTAATGGTGATCCTTCTTATAATGCAGTTTCACCACCAAGAGATTATGAGGGTAATCTTGTTTTATTAGGTTTCTATGGAAGAGGTATTTTTACAATTGCAGATAAATATATCCTGACAGGATCTGTACGTAGAGATGCAACTTCAAGATTCTACAACGGTGTGGACTTGAAAAATAACTGGGGAACATTTGCTGCTGTTTCAGGAGCTTGGAAAATCAAGAATGAAAACTTCCTGAAAGATTCAAATGTTTTTTCAGATTTAAAACTGAGAGCTGGATGGGGTGAAACAGGGCAACAGGAAGTAGGTGGTTATTATAATTCATTTGCATCTTACAATATTTCAGATGCTACTGCACAGTATGGTTTTGGAGATCAGTTTTTCTACATGTACAGACCAACACAGTATAACCCAAATTTAACTTGGGAGACTACGGAAACAGTAAATGCAGGTTTAGATTTTGGTTTTCTGAATAACAGAATTACAGGATCTTTCGACTGGTTTAAGAAAAATACAAGAGATTTGTTGGCTAGAGTACAGGTTCCTGCAGGTGAATTCAGTAACACCAACATTAAAAATGTCGGTACTATGGAAACTGATGGTCTTGAATTCTTAATTAATGTAAATCCTGTGAAAACAGAGAATTTCAATTGGGACTTTAGCTTCAATGTTGCACATTACAATCCGGTAATTACCAGTTTTAAAGATGTTGCTCCTGATTATCTGATTCAGCAGGGTGGGATTTCTGGTGGAATAGGAAATAACGTTCAGGCTCATGTTGTTGGAAACACACCATTCAGTTTTTGGTTGTTCCAGCAGGTGTATGATGATAATGGTAAGCCGTTGGAAGGTGTGTATGTTGACCGAAATAATGACGGAAAGATTGATATTGGAGACAGATACTTATATAAATCTACTACACCAGATGCAACATTTGGATTTTCAACAAAGTTAAGATACAAAAACTGGGATTTCTCTACAAGTTTGAGAGCAGTAATTGGAAATTATGTGTATAATAATTTTGCATCACAGTCTAATGTTCAAAGTATTCAAACAAATGATTACCTTCAGAATATTTCAACAACCGCTCTTAACTATGGTTTTGCTACTCCTCAGTTTTGGAGCGACGCGTTTGTAGAAAACGCTTCATTCTTGAGAATGGATAACCTGACGATAGGACATAATTTTACAAACATCTTTAACAAAGGAACAAGTTTGAGAATTTACGGGATGGCACAGAACGTTTTTGTGATTACAAAATATTCAGGTGTAGATCCTGAAATCTTCGGAAATATTGATAATGGATTTTACCAGAGACCAAAAGTATACTCATTAGGTCTAAACTTTCAATTTTAATAAGCAAAAAAATGAAAAATATTAAAATAAAAAATATATCTCTTGCTGTTGCAATGTTGGGTTTAAGCCTTACAGCAAATTCTTGTACAGATGATTTAAGACAAGAGCCGATTACAGAAATTACTGCCGCTAGTCTTTATAAAGATTTTGGCAACTATAAAAACCTTGTGGCAAAACTCTATGGTGGCTTGGCAGTCGGCGGACAGTCAGGAGGTGACGGTAATGGTGATATTGCTGACATTGATGGAGGATTCTCTAATTACATGAGACTTCTTTACATCATGAATGTTATCACAACTGACGAAGCAGTGATCGGATGGAATGACGGAACACTTCCTGAATTTCATAAAATGACATGGACTCCTGCCAATGAATTCAACAATGCAATGTACTACAGACTGTATACCGAGATTGCATTCTGTAATGAATTTATTAAAAATACAACTGATGAAATGCTGGGGCAGAACGGCATTTCAGGAGCAAACCTGGACGAGGCAAAGGCGATGAGAGCAGAGGCACGATTCTTAAGAGCTCAGGCATATTATCATCTTTTAGATATGTATGGTAATGTTCCTATGGTAGATGAGACAACGTTTGGAACTTTACCAAAGCAGATAAACAGATCTGCGTTATTTACTTTCGTTGAATCTGAACTTAAATTAGCAGAATCAGATTTAAAGGCGCCTAGATCAAATGAATATGGTCGCGCTGACAAAGCTGCTGCCTGGTCACTTTTAGCGAGATTATATCTGAATGCTAAAGTATACAACAATACAGAAAGATATTCAGACGTTATCGAAAACTGTAATAAAGTGATCGCTGCCGGATATTCTATTAATCCTTCATACGAAAAACTTTTCCTTGCTGACAACCATATTAGCAACCCTGAAAACATATTCTCAGTGGTTTATGATGGTCAGTATACACAAACAAATGGTGGTACTACCTTCTTAGTTCATGCATCGATTGGCGGTTCAATGGTTCCTGCTGCCTTTGGTGTTAATGGTGGCTGGGGTGGTATCAGAACTACCAAGGCTTTTGTTCAGAAATTTCAGGCAAATGATTTAAGAGGTCGTTTCCATACAGCAGGTCAGACTTTAGAAATCAATGATTTGGCAAACTTTAATGATGGTTATGCTTTTATCAAATATAAAAATATAAAAAGCAATGGTCAAGCTGGAATACATGATAACTGGGTTGAGACCGATCTTCCTGTTTATCGACTTGCAGATGTTTACCTGATGTATGCTGAAGCAGTATTAAGAGGCGGTGGAGGAAACTCAGGTACAGCCTTAGGATATGTAAATGCTTTACGTACTAGAGCAAACGCTTCAACGGTAAGTTCGATTGATCTTAATTTTATTCTTGACGAAAGATCAAGAGAATTATCTTGGGAGATGACAAGAAGATCTGACTTGATCAGATTTGGTAAATTTACTACTTCAGCATATTTATGGCCTTGGAAAGGAAACGTAAAAGATGGTGTAGCTGTAGCAGATTACAGAAATATTTTCCCGATACCGAATAACGACCTTGTAGTTAATTATAATTTAGTTCAGAATCCTGGTTATTAATAATTAAAATCTTAAACAATGAAAAATATATATAAAATATTTGCAGTTTTTGCAGTTTTGTTTTTGTTGTCTGCCTGTGAAAAAGATGAAGATCAGGTTGTGGTTGGCGAGCTTACTGCAAGTTCATTAAAAGCAGATAAAAATGCGGTAGTCTTGAGTGAATTGGTTGCAGAAACTGCGGCAGTGAATTTTACTTGGCAAAAACCGACATTTAATGCAGCGGTCATTCCTACACAGCAGATTGAATTTGCTAAAAAAGACAATAATTTTCTAAATTCTACAGTAATTGGTTATGGAAGTGACGTAAGTACTGCTTCGGTTACCCATGCACAGCTGAATATCATAATGTCTGATCTGGGAGCTGTTCCTGATGTTGTAAGTCAGATAGAAGCTAGACTTGTTACTGTTTTAGGACAGAAAAAAGTGTATTCTTCTCCAGTAACAATTTCAGTTACTCCTTACACACCAAATCCGGACAATGCATATCCGAAAATCAATGTTCCAGGAGCGTTTGGTGCAACTTCTGGCTATGCGGGATGGACTCCATCAAATACTGCAAATCTTTATTCTCCGGAAAAAGATAACAAGTATAGAGGTTTTATTTATGTTTCTAGCGTTGCGGGTGATGACGGGAAATATAAGTTTGCTATAAATCAGGATTGGCCTGGAAATAAAGGTGATGATGGAACGCTTACAGGAAAACTTGCTCTTGATGGTTCTGATATCAAAGCTACAGTAGCTGGAACCAGATATATTAAAGTTGACTGGACGGCAAATACTTACTCATCAGTTCTTGCCAATTTCGGTGTAATTGGTGATGCCACTCCTGCTGGTTGGGGCTCTGATACCGATTTGGTTTACAGTTCTGCCTCAAGAACTTACGTAATCAATTCAATTGCTCTTACTGCCGGAGGCGTATTTAAGTTCAGAGCAAATGATGACTGGGCAATGAAGATTCAACCTTCTGCAGCTGATCAAACTTTAGCTTCAGGTACAGGAGTACAGACTTTCTTGAATACAGAAGGAACTGTACAGGGAGATCCTGGTTATAAAGTTTCCGTTTCAGGAAATTATAAGATCGAGCTTGATCTACATAACTCAGCTAATTACAAGCTGACTGTTACAAAATTGTAAAATCTACAGAATTAATACAGCAAACTGTTGCTTCCCGGCAACAGTTTTTTTATTTTTAAAGCGTATAAATAATCATTATGAAGAAAATCAAAATTGGAGTAGCGCTGCTCTCCATGATGTTTGCAGGAGTGAATGCACAAACTCTGAAATCTCCGGATGGAAAATTTGAAATGAATTTTCAGCTGAAAGGCGGAGTTCCTTTTTACAACCTAAAATATGAAGGTAAAACGGTACTTGAAGATTCAAAATTAGGGTTAAGATTATTTAAAGACACTTCTATAAAATTTGCTTCGGAAATTGCAAAACCGGAAGATGCTAAAAATGACCTGAACAACGGCTTTACAAAAACGGACGAAAAAAGAGACTCCAAAAATGAAACATGGCAACCTGTTCTTGGAGAGAAAAAAAACTATATCAACCACTACAACGAGTTTGCAGTTACACTGAACCAAACTTCAACAGACAGAAATATCATTATCAAATTCCGTCTGTTCAATGACGGTTTGGGTTTCAGATATGAATTTCCTCAGCAGAAAAATCTGAACTATTTCGTGATTCGTGAAGAAGATTCAGAATTTGACTTTCCTTCGGACATGAAAGCCTGGTGGATGGTGGCAGACTACGATTCTCAGGAATATCAGTATCAGGAAACAAAAGTATCCGAGATTCCGACTAAATGGGCGAAAGCTGCTGATGCCAACGCTTCACAGACTTTGATCAAAAATGCGGTTCAGTCTCCTCTGATGCTGAAAGTAGAGGGCAAAACACCTTTGTACATCAACGTTGCTGAAGCAGCAGTGTTGGATTATCCGGCATCTCATCTTGAAGTTGATGCTGCGAATTTCAAACTGAAAACGCATCTTACAGCAGACAGACAGGGAGCAAAAGGATACATGCAGACATCTGCAACCACGCCTTGGAGAACAGTTATCGTTTCGCCAAAAGCTGAGGTGGTAATGGATTCCAAAATGCTATTCAACCTGAATGAGCCGACGAAATATACAGATACTTCTTACATCCACCCGACAAAATACATGGGTGTTTGGTGGGAAATGATCATCGGAAAATCTCAGTGGGCATACGGTCAGCCGGAATCAAATGTTCATTTGGACAAGACAGATTTCACAAAATTAACGCCGAACGGTAATCACGGTGCCAACAATACAAAAGTAAAAGAATACATCGATTTCGCAGCAGAAAACGGTTTCGAAGCGCTTTTAATTGAAGGCTGGAACATCGGTTGGGAGGACTGGTTTGGCCGTTCAAAAGAATATGTTTTTGATTTCCAGACGCCGTATCCTGATTTTGACATCAAAATGCTGAACGATTATGCTCATGCAAAAGGCATCAAACTGATCATGCACCATGAAACTTCCGGTTCGGCAACCAACTACGAAAGATTCGCTGACAAAGCATTCCAGCTGATGAACAAGTATGGCTACGATGCTGTGAAAACAGGTTATGTAGGCGATGTTATTCCACGTGGCGAGCACCATTATTCACAGTGGATGATCAACCATTATTACAGAATTGTAGAAAAGGCAAATGAGTACAAAGTAATGGTTAACTCTCATGAATCTGTGCGTCCTACAGGGGAAAGCCGTACGTATCCAAACTATATTTCTGCAGAAGCAGCGAGAGGTGGCGAGTACGATGCTTTCGGTGGTAACAATCCGGATCACCACACGATTCTTCCGTTCACAAGATGGATGGGTGGATCAATGGACTACACACCCGGGATTTTCCAGACCAAACTGGATTACTATTTCCCTGGCGACAAACGTTATGTGAAAACCACTTTGGCAAAACAGTTAGCATTGTACGTTACGATGTACATGCCGCTTCAGATGGCTGCCGATCTTCCTGAAAACTACAAAAAACACATGGATGCCTTCCAGTTTATCAAAGACGTAGCCGCAGACTGGGATGATACCAAAATTTTATCAGCTGAACCTGGAGAGTTTGTTCACACGGCAAGAAAAGCCAAAGGAACAGACAACTGGTTTGTAGGTGGAATTACAGACGAAAAAGCTATGGATTACACAGTAGATTTTTCTTTCTTAGACAAAGGAAAAAAATATGAAGCGACCATCTATCAGGATGGAAAAGATGCCGATTATATTGATAATCCTCAGTCTTATCATATTTACAAAAAGACCATTACAAGCAAAACAAAATTGCCTGTACACCTCGTGAGAAGTGGTGGTTACGCCATTTCTATCAAACCGGTGAAATAAAAATTGCGGGATAGCTTCTGATTTTTTTTAGGAGCTTAATCCCGCTTTCCGCTATATCTTTTTTGTCATTGCGAACAGAGTAAATCAACAGTTGAACTTTTTCGCAATCGCAATAACAAAAAAGGATGCCGCTGCAATCGGGGCTAGGGGAGAACGCATATTTACAGACTTTGCCGGAGGTAGAAATTCTCCGGCAAAGTTTTTTTTTGTAAATTTAAGGTTTAAAAATATCTCAATGAAGTTGATGGCTACACTCTTCAGCAAACAGAATATTTTTCTGATCCTGCTGATTATAATGGTCTTAATGGCGAAAATTATCCCTTTTCACGAATCTTACAATCAGTATTTCAATCTCTCAGCCTTTATAGATTGGGGAATTGCAGGGATTTTCCTTCTCTACGGTTTAAAACTGAATTTAAAAGAAGTCGTAAAAGACATCACCAACTGGAAACTGCACCTGCTCATTCAGTCTGCTACTTTTCTTATTTTTCCGTTTCTGGTCTTTATTTTTTATCCGTTCATCAAAGATTCGGAATATTTCAACATCTGGCTCTCCATATTTTTTCTGGCAAGTCTTCCGTCCACCGTTTCATCGTCCGTTGTGATGGTTTCGATTGCCAAAGGAAACGTGACTTCAGCGATTTTCAACGCTTCGGTTTCAGGAATTATCGGAATTGTGATGACACCGCTTCTGATGAGCTTTTTTATGACATCAGAAACTTCTGCAGGAGCCAACGGTGAAATTCTTCAGCAACTTTTGATAAAGGTTTTACTGCCGATTATTTTAGGAATTATTTTTAATCCTCTACTGAAAAAATTCGTCACAAAATATTCAAACATCATCAATGAATTCGACAGATTGATTATTCTGCTTATTGTTTACGAAAGTTTTTCCACAGCTTTCGTACAGCACGTTTTCTCATCAGTTCCTTCATTTGTATTTTTAGTTTTGACTTTCAGTGTAATTTTTCTCTTCTTCGCAGTCTACCATATCACCAGGTTTTTAGCCGAAAAAATGAAATTTAAAACTCAGGATGTGATCACCGCAACTTTCTGTGGTTCAAAAAAATCTCTTGTGCATGGAAGTCTTTTTGTTCTCGTTTTGGGAATTGCTGATGATCAGAAAGTTCTGTTTTTACTGCCTGTTATGATTTACCACAGTTTTCAGCTGTTTTATGTAAGTTGGCTCGCGAACAGAATTGCAAAACGCCAGACGGTCAATGTAAATTAAAAGATGCAGATGAAAAACATTCTGAAAACTGCAGTTTTTGCATTACTTTTTTGCGGAATTTTACCAAAGGCTCAAATCAGAAAAATACTTTCTGAAAATAGGTCATTCAGAAAAGATACTGTCGTTTCCATCGGAACAGATATACGGAAAACATACATTCCTGTTACAGTCATTAAAGGAAAAAATGAAGGTCCGGTTTTCACAATTATTGCCGGAATTCACGGTTACGAATATCCACCCATCATCGCCGTTCAGGAATTATTAAATGAAATTAAACCTGAAAACATCAACGGAGCTTTAATTATCGTTCCGGTTGCCAGTATAGAATCTTTTCAGAAAAGAACGCCATTTGTAAATCCTCTCGACGGCAAAAATTTAAACAATGCTTTTCTGGGCTCTAAAGACGGAACTCCAACCGATAAGATAGCCGATTTTATTACCAGAGAAATCATTTCAAACTCAGATATTTTTCTTGATATTCATGGAGGAGATGCCAATGAAGATTTGCTGCCTTTTGTCTGTTATTACGACAGAAAAGATAAAGAGAACAAGACAGATTTAGCATTAAATTTATCCAAAGCTTCCGGAATAAAAAACATCGTGTCATATCCTTACAGTTTAAAACCTTCAGACCAATCGAAATATGCTTTTAAAGAAGCAACGCAGCAGGGAATTACAGCTTTAAGCATTGAAGCCGGAAAATTGGGAACGGTGCAGAGAGAAAATGTTGATCTGATTAAAAATGCAGTATTCAGTATGTTGAAATTTTCAGGAAATTACACAGGCAGAATTTCGGTTGAAAAAAGTTCTGGACCTCAGAGATTCTTCAGTAATCAGGACTACATTCGGGTTCCGGAAAACGGAATTTTTTACAGTATGTTAAAAAGCGGAGATGAGGTCAGAAAAAACCAAATTTTGGGCTATATTACAGACGAATTCGGAAAAAGAAAAAAAGATATTATTTCACAGTCAGACGGTATCATTTTGTACAAAATTGGAACACCACCAGTAAACATAAATGAAACACTGTTTTGTATTGGAATCATTCAAAAATAATCTATTATGAAAAAATTATATGCAATTGCAGCATTATCAGCAGCTGCTCTGGCTTATTCGCAAAAACCTTTAGACAAAGTAGAACCCGCATTTTGGTGGAAGGGAATGAAAAATCATGAAGTTCAGCTCCTTATTTATGGGAAAGACATTGCCAAAAACGAGATCGAAATTTCAGACGGAATTAAAGCAAAAGACATTCAGAAAGTCGAAAATCCAAATTATGTTTTTGTGACTTTAAATACAAATGAAATCAATGTTTCGAAATTTAAAATCAACGTTAAAAACGGAAAGAAAAACGTCGGCTCATACACCTATGAACTTAAAGAAAGAAATCCTAATTCTGCCAACAGAAATTCATACACCTCGAAAGATCTGATGTATCTCATCATGCCCGACCGTTTTGCAAATGGTGATGAAAAAAATGACTCTCAGCCCAACCTTACCGAAAAAGCCAACAGAAGTCTTCCAAATGGCCGTCACGGTGGAGATCTCCGTGGAATCATCAACAATCTTGACTATCTTCAAAACCTAGGAGCGACTGCAATCTGGCTGACTCCCGTCAATGAAGACAACGAAAAAGGATATTCTTATCACGGTTATGCGCAGACAGACCTTTACAAAATCGACGGACGGTACGGAACCAACGAAGAGTACAGAGAGCTTTCACAAAAACTCAACAAAAGAAACATGATGCTGGTGATGGATTATGTGACCAATCACTGGGGAATTTCGCACTGGCTCATCAAAGATCTGCCCACAAGAGACTGGATCCACTGGTTTGATGATGGTGATAAAGGCTTCAAACGTTCCAATTACAAAATCACGTCTCAGTTTGACCCAAATGCTTCCGATGCAGACAGAAAAATAGCGCTGGATGGTTGGTTTGATACATCGATGCCCGATATTAATCAAAGCAATCCTTTGGTTTTAAAATACTTAACCCAAAATGCAATCTGGTGGATTGAATATGCTGAATTGGGTGGTTTCCGTGTCGATACTTATCCGTACAATGATAAGGAAGCAATGGCGAAATGGGCAAAGGCAATTACCGACGAATATCCGAAATTCAATATTGTAGGAGAAACATGGTTGAGCTCTGCCGGACATATTTCTGCGTGGCAGAAGGATTCTAAAACTGGAGAAGCGGCCAATTACAATTCAAATTTACCATCGGTAATGGATTTTCCGCTGTACGATGAACTTCCGAAAGCCATTAAAGAAAAAGAAGGCTGGAATAACGGAATGAACCGACTTTACAACAGTTTCACGAATGATTTCCTGTATCCGGACATCAACAATCTTCTCGTCTTCTTTGAAAATCACGACACCGAGAGATGGAATGAAATGTTTAATAATGACCCGAAAGCATACAAATTGGCAATGACAATCATCTCAACCGTCCGAGGAATTCCACAGATCTATTACGGAACCGAAATCGGAATGCGTGGAGATAAAAATAAAGGCGGTGACGCAGACATCAGAAGAGATTTTCCGGGTGGCTGGAAAGCAGATACGCAAAGTGCTTTCAGTACGGCTTCGCAAACTGCACAGCAGAAGGAGTTTCATGGTTTTACCCAGAAATTATTAAACTGGAGGAAAGGCAAAGACGTGATCCATACCGGAAAAACTAAAAATTTCGTTCCTCAGAATAATGTTTTTGTGTACTTTAGATACAACGAAAAAGAAACGGTGATGGTGGTAGTGAATGCCAATGAAAAAGATGAAGTTGTAGACTTAAAAAGATTTTCAGAAGCTATAAAATCTTCAGTTAAAGGCAAAGATGTGATCTCAGATAAAGAAATTTCACTCCAGAATACTTTAACTGTTCCTGCTAAAACTTCGATGGTTATTGAATTAAAGTAGACACGAATTTCACAAATATTTGCACGAATTACACAAATCATTGATGTGTTCACTGAAAAACATTAATGAAATCTGTGTTTAAGATGAGAAGTATAAAATACCGATTAAACAATTCTTCGAATTCCATTAGTGTTATTAGTGAAAAGATTAGTGTCATTTGTGTTTAAGAAAAAATAAAATTTAAAATGAAAAAAACAACATTAATATTTACAGTTTTCCTGTTGATCCTGAGTTTCACAACCATCCAGGCACAGGCGAAATTTGATAAAGATAAAAAAGAAATCGCTACCATGCTCGATGCATTTAACGCTGCAGCAGCACAAGCGGATTTCAAAACTTACTTCGGTTTTTTCGCAGAAGAATCTACCTTTATTGGAACCGATGCCACTGAAGTTTGGGATAAAAAACAATTTATGGTTTGGGCAAAACCGTACTTCGACAAAAAATCAACATGGAATTTTAAATCCTTAAAAAGAAATGTTTATTTCGCAAAAGACGGGAAACTGGCGTGGTTCGACGAATTGTTGGATACCCAAATGAAACTCTGCCGTGGCTCCGGAGTACTGGAAAAGATCAATGGACAGTGGAAAGTGAAACAGTATGTTTTATCAGTAACGGTTCCGAATGAGGTTGTAGATAAAATTGTGGAGATCAAAACTCCAATTGAGGATGCTATGATTCAGAAATTAAAAAACTAAAGTGTAAATCTTTTATCACTTATCAATAATAAATTTATGACAAAAAAGATAAAACCGAATCTCTCCATGGCTCAAATCATCAACATGAGCATGGGATTTTTGGGAATTCAGATGGCTTTTGGTTTACAAAATGGTAACGCCAGCCGGATTTTAGGAAATTTTGGTGCTGACGTTCATCAGCTGTCGTGGTTTTGGCTGGTTGCTCCCGTAACAGGTCTCATCGTTCAGCCTATCATCGGTCACATGGGCGACAATACGTGGAGTCCGCTGGGACGTAGAAAACCTTATTTTCTAATTGGTGCAATTTTATGTGCCATCGGTTTGGTTTTACTTCCCAACGCAGCTTCAGCAACACAGATGATGGCCGCCAATGTTTTACTTTTGGCAGTTATTTTCTTAGCAATGATGGACGCTTCGATCAATATTGCCATGGAACCCTTCCGTGCGCTGGTAGGAGATATGCTTCCAAAACATCAGGGAACTTTGGGATTTTCAGTGCAGACAATTCTGATTGGGATTGGTGCCGTGATCGGATCTTATCTGCCGGATTGGCTGACCAAATTAGGTGTTTCGAATGTAGCTAAAGAAGGTTTCGTGGCCGATAATGTGATCTACGCATTCTACTGTGGTGCGGGAATTCTTTTACTGACCATTATTTACACGATAGTTACAACAAAAGAATATTCGCCAAAAGAATTTGCTGAATTTGAAGGAGGCAAAGAAGTAGTTGAACAGCCGTCAAAACTATCAGATATTTTCAGTGATTTTGCGAAAATTCCGACCTTAATGAAAAAGTTGGGGATTGTTCAGTTTTTCTCTTGGTTTGCACTGTTTACCATGTGGGTTTTCACCACAAGTGCTTTAGCCACGCATCATTTCGGATTGTCTCCCGAAGACACGCATTCTGTTGAATTCAACAAAGCCGGTGATCTTACAGGTAAATTATTTGGTATGTACAATCTCTGGGCAATTCCGTTTGCATTTCTGTTGACGCCGATTGCAAAATGGATCGGTAAAAAACAAACTCATGCATTAGCGTTATTATGTGGAGGTATAGGATTAATTTCAATGTATTTCATTAAAGATACTTCACTGCTCTGGATTTCGATGATCGGACTTGGTTTTGCGTGGGCAAGTATTTTGGCAATGCCTTACGCGATGCTGATAGACGCAATTCCGCAGAGAAAAATGGGTGTTTTTATGGGAATTTTCAATTTCTTCATCGTAATTCCACAAATCATCAACGGTGTCTTTGGTGGCCCGATTGTAAAAGGTGCCTTTGGAAATTACGCGATGGGCTATGTTGTCGTTGGCGGAATCTGTATGCTTCTCGGCGCAGTCTTAACAATGATTTTCATTAAATCGGATGATGCAAATCCTCAGGAAATCGAAGAGGAAATTCAGCAGGTACACTTTTGAATTTGAGATTTGAGATTTGAGATTCGCATTCAGGAACAGGATTTAATATTTAAAATTCAATATTCAATATTCAATATTCAATATTCAAGATTCAAGATTTAAAATTTTATATTTAATATTTAAGATTGAGAAATTTGGATTTAGAATTTGATTTAAATAAAAAACTTTAGATAAAATATCAACAGGAGCGGACTTTAGTCCGCTTTTTTATTTCAAACCTGACATTGGCTTTAGCCAAGATCTCTTATTCACAAAATAATTCCGGCTCTGAAAAATTCACTTCAAAGAAAACTGACCATTCACCATTCACATAAAAATCACTTCTTACCTTACATCAACATTCGCGAATAAATTTTTATCGAATTTTGCTTTAATAAATTTAAACATCATCATTACTTATTAATCATTACTAATTACATATAAATTATGAAAACAGTATATCACAAAGCAGATTCCAGAGGTCACGCAGATCACGGTTGGTTAAATTCTTTTCACACTTTCAGTTTTGCGGGCTATCAAAACAGAGAAAGATCCAATTTCGGAGTGTTGAGAGTTTTAAATGACGACACCGTTTCTCAGGGAATGGGTTTCGGAACGCACCCTCACAAAAACATGGAGATTATTTCAATTCCGTTGGAAGGAAATCTGGAGCATAAAGATTCGATGGGAACAACTGCGGTAATCAGAAAAGGAGAAATTCAGGTAATGAGCGCCGGAACCGGTGTAATGCACAGCGAATACAATCAGAATAAAGATGAAGCCGTAAAATTCCTGCAAATCTGGGTTTTCCCAAGAGAAGAAAATGTAGAACCGAGATACGACCAGAAAAGCATAAAAGACGGAGAAAAAATCAATGGTTTCCAGCAGATTTTATCTCCGAACAAAAATGATGACGGCGTTTGGATTCATCAGGATGCCTGGTTCAATTTAGCCAATTTCACCAAAGGAAACGGTAAAAACTACACCATCAACAAAAAAGGAAACGGCGTTTATGCATTTGTTTTAAAAGGCAGCGCAAAAGTAGGAGACAGAATCTTAAGCGAAAAAGACGGTTTGGGAATCTGGGATACTCAAAGTTTTAACATTGAAGCGGTAGAAGACACCGAAATTCTTTTGATGGAAGTTCCAATGGATTTACCGGCATATTTAAAATAAAAAGTATTTTTGCAACATCAAAATTTAAAGGCTTTTGATAATAAATATTCTAATGTAATTTTCAAAGCAATCAAACCACGAAGTGGTTAAATGTGAATAGCCGTGGGTGAAACCTATGGATACATAACAACCAAAATCAACGAACCACGGAGTGGTTCAATTAAATATCACGCAAACCTTCAATAATATAATTTAAATAAATGAAAATCCTAGCCATCGCAGGAAGCAATTCCGACACATCAATCAACAGACAACTCGTAACCTACGCTACCACTTTATTCGAAAGCGCAGAAATCGAAATCGTAGACATGAACGATTTTGAAATGCCCATCTACAAACACCAGAGAGAAGTAGAAAGCGGAGTTCCACAGCAGGCGCTTGATCTTGCTTCAAAAATTGACAGCGCAGATCTGCTTTTGGTTTCACTATCTGAGCACAACGGAACCTATTCGACGGCCTTCAAAAACGTGTTCGACTGGACGTCAAGAATAAAACAGAGAGCGGTATGGAACGAAAAACCAATGTTGCTGATGGCGACAGCTCCTGGTGGAAGAGGTGGTTTAGGCGTTTTGGAGGCTGCTGAAAAGCGTTTTCCTTTACACGGCGGAAATATCGTTGATACTTTTACGCTGCCTTTCTTTAATGATAATTTCGATAAAGAAGCTCAGAAAATTTCTAATGAAGAAAAAGACAGTGAGTTACGTGAGAAAGTAAGTAAGATTTCTGCAGTTGAAACAATCTTAGAAAAATAGCATTTGAATATTAACTTAAAATTAATATCTTTGCAAAAAGAAAAAGTAATGAAAATTCAGACCACTTTCAAAGAATGTTTCTCCAAAAAAGGGAATGTTGTGGACTCTGAAATTCTGAGATAATATAACGGCCGATAATCTACCAAGATTGTCGGCTTTTTTGTTTTCGAAATTTGAATTAATATAATAAAAATTAATACGTCCCACTTTAGCATAAACGATTCATTTGTTAGATTGTTAAATTGATACACTGTTACATTAAAAATATGAGCAACACTTACAAATCTGCAGGAGTAGACAAAGAAGAAGGTTACAAAACCGTTGATAAGATCAAAAAGGCGGTGGGCGAAACTCACAATTCCAATGTATTGAACCATTTGGGAAGCTTCGGTGCTTTCTACGAAATCGGTGGTTACAAAAACCCTGTTTTGGTTTCAGGAACAGATGGAGTAGGAACGAAACTTAAAGTTGCTTTAGACTCAAAAAGATACGATTCTATCGGCATAGACTGTTTCGCAATGTGTGCTAATGATATCCTGTGTCACGGTGCAAAACCATTATTTTTCCTTGATTATTTAGCTTGCGGTAAACTGGATTCAGAAATCGCTGCGGAGATTGTTTTAGGAATGGTGAAAGCCTGTAAAGACAACAACTGCGCATTAATTGGTGGTGAAACTGCCGAAATGCCGGGAATGTATCAGCCGGGAGATTACGATGTTGCAGGTTTCTGCGTAGGAATCGTAGAAAAAGACCAGATCATTGACGGTTCAAAAATCAAAACGGGAGATAAAATTATTGCTTTACCAAGTTCAGGTTTCCACTCAAACGGATTCTCGCTGGTAAGAAAAATATTCCCGAATTTCGAAGAAGAATTTGAAGGAAAACCTTTGTACGAAACGCTTTTGGTTCCTACAAGATTATATTATAAAGACATTCACAAGGTGATTGAAGAGGTTGAAGTTTCAGGAATTGCCCACATCACAGGAGGCGGTTTATACGAAAACATTCCAAGAATCATCGGTGACGGATTATGCGCTACAATCGATGCTTCAAAAATTCAGATTCCAACGGTAATGTTAGAACTTGAAAAAAGAGGAAATATCGCCCGCGAAGAAATGTTCGGAACCTTCAACATGGGTGTCGGAATGATCGTTGTCGTAGATCCTGATCACGCTGAAAAAGTGCTTCACCTTTTAGATGACGCTTACGAGATCGGAGAAATCACGGAAGGAGCAGAAAAGATCAATCTTTCATTTTAATGTACCAATTTAACAATGTAACAGTTTACCAATTTTATAATATTGTTACATTGCTAGACTGATACATTGCTACATTAATTTATGAAAAACTTAGTTATACTCGTTTCAGGTTCCGGAACCAATCTTCAGAGAATTATCGATACCATCGGCAGCGGAGAAATCCAGAATGCAGAAGTATCTTTAGTTGTTGCCGACAGAGAATGTTACGGACTCGAAAGAGCAAAAAACCACAACATAGAAACCGCACTGATGCCGAGAGGGAAAAACTTCAGCAGCGAATTGGGTAAAATCATCCCGGAAAATACAGATTTAATCGTATTGGCAGGATTTTTATCCATCCTCAAACCTGAGTTTGTGGAAAACTGGGCAGGAAAAATCATCAACATTCACCCAGCCTTACTTCCAAAATACGGCGGAAAAGGAATGTGGGGGCATCATGTTCACAACGCTGTCATTGAAGCTAAAGAAAAAGAAAGCGGAGCAACCGTTCATTTTGTAACCGTAGGAATTGACGAAGGAGAAGCAATTCTTCAGAAATCATTCGAAGTCACAGAAAACGACACTCCCGAAACATTAGCAGAAAAAGTTCATAAAATTGAATATGAAATTTTTCCTGTAGCTATCAATAAATTACTCAATGTACCAATCTAATAATCTAATAATTTACCAATTAAAGGTATTGTTACACTGTTAAACTGATACATTGTTATATTAAATAATAAAGACACACTTAGATAAACAAAAATTATTTCAAAATAATCTAAGTAAAAGTAAGACCGGAGGTGAAAGAACCGGTCTACAGTTTGAAATAACTGTAAAAAGTAAAGTTGAAAAGTCCCAACGGGACGGCTTACCAAAAAATAGAGTGAAATCCTGTTATTTGGTGGGTGAAAAAGTAAAATGAAGGAAAAACCGCAATTGAAACTGCGGTTTCGACTTCGAAAAAAATGAAAAATCTATGAGCAAGAGAGTTTTGATCAGTGTTTCTGACAAAAGCGGATTAACTGAATTCGCACAGTTTTTAGAATCTCAAAATTATGAATTGATCTCTACCGGAGGTACATTCAAACATTTGAAAGACGCTGGTTTAAATCCGATTCAAATCGATGAGGTAACCGATTTTCCTGAAATGTTAGACGGAAGAGTGAAAACTTTACACCCTAAAGTTCACGGTGGTTTATTGGCTGTCCGTTCAAACGAAGAGCACATGAAAACCGTTCAGGAGCACAATATCGGTTTGATCGACATGGTGATTGTGAATTTGTATCCGTTTTTTGAAAATGTAAACAAAGACATTTCATTACACGAAAAAGTAGAATTTATCGACATCGGAGGTCCTTCAATGCTTCGTTCTGCTGCAAAAAATTTCGATTCTGTAACGGTTATTACTGACGTTGAAGATTACGAAAAAGTAAAAATCGAAATGGAACAAAACGGTGACACTTTCATCGAAACCCGTAAAAAATTAGCCGGAAAAGTATTTAACCTGACTTCAGCTTACGATGCGGCCATCTCAAGAATGCTTTTAGAAGAAGATTACCCGACTTATTTAAGCGCTTCATACAAGAAAGTTTCAGACTTAAGATACGGAGAGAACCCACACCAGACTGCAGCGTACTACGTTTCGACATTTGAAAACGGTGCGATGAAAGATTTCGAACAGTTGGGAGGTAAAGAATTGTCATTCAACAACCTTCGTGATATGGATCTTTGCTGGAAAGTGGTAACAGAATTTAAAGAAGAAATGGCATGTTGTGCTGTAAAACATTCTACACCTTGTGGAGTGGCGATCGGAACTTCAGCTTTAGAAACATACAAAAAGACTTTCGAATGTGATCCTGTTTCAATCTTCGGTGGAATCGTTGCTGCCAACTTTAAAATTGATGCTGCAACAGCTGAAGAATTAAACAAAACATTCCTTGAAATCGTAATGGCTCCTGATTTTGACGAGTATGCTCTGGAAATTTTAAGAAAAAAGAAAAATTTAAGAATTATAAAAATCGTTAACCCGGTTTCAGACAAACAGACCTGGGTAAAAGTGGACGGTGGAATTTTAGTGCAGGATAACGACAGTATTTTTTCAGATGATATTAAAGTGGTTACTGAAACTCAACCAACCGAAGAGCAGAAAAAAGCTTTATTATTCTCTCAGAGAGTGGTAAAATACGTAAAATCAAACGCCATCGTTGTTTCAAACGGAATCCAGGCTTTCGGAATCGGAGGCGGACAGGTGAACAGAATCTGGGCAACGCAACAGGCTATTGAAAGAGCAAAAGAAAAATTCACTGGAGATTTGGTTTTGGCTTCTGACGCATTTTTCCCTTTCCGTGATGTAGTAGATTTCTGCGCTCAGGAAGGTATTACAGCCATTATCCAACCTGGAGGTAGCGTAAAAGATCAGGAAAGTATCGACGCTGCCAACGAGCACAAAATCCCAATGATGTTCACAGGCGTAAGGCATTTCTTTCATTAAATTTTTTAGCATAAATACAATTGCCGGAGGTCGCAAGCCAAAAGCGTACAGCAGAAAATTACATTTTCTAATTGTATTTATAGCATTCAAAATTATATATTTGTAAACTAGACTAGAAATAATAAAGTATGAGAATATTAATCATAGGTGAAGGTGGAAGAGAGTCTGCACTGGCAGCGAAACTTCAAAAGGACAACAGAGTTACTAAAATGTTTTTTGCTAACGGTAACGCATCAACAGATGCAATCGGGCAGAATGTTCATATGTCAGATATCAAAGAATTGAGAGATTTTGCGATTAAAGAAAAAGTAGATTTGACGATTGTAGGTCCTGAAGCTCCTTTGGTTGCTGGTTTAAAAGACGAGTTTAAGAAACATGATCTTAAAGTTTTCGGTCCAAACCAGAAGGTGGCAAGTCTTGAAGGGAGTAAGGCTTTCTCTAAGAAGTTTATGCAGACCTATGATATCAAAACAGCAAAAGCTGTGGTTTTTGATTCATATAATGAAGCTAAAGAATACGTACAGACTCAGGAATATCCTTTGGTTATCAAAGCAAGTGGATTAGCTGGTGGAAAAGGTGTTGTGATTTGCGATACGCTTGAAGAAGCTGAAGCGACCATTCACGACTTTATGATCAGAAGAATTTACGGTGATGCGGGTATCCGTTTGGTTATCGAAGAATATTTACAAGGTTTTGAGGCTTCAATTATTGCATTCTCAAATGGTGAAAAAATATTCCCGTGTATCGCTGCAAAAGATTATAAAAAAGCCGGAAACGGTGATAAAGGTCCAAACACTGGTGGAATGGGTTCTGTAGCGCCTAGTCCGGAATTTACAGCAGAGCATACTGCAGATTTTGAAAAAAATATCTTAGAGCCAACGTTGACAGGTCTTAAAGCGGAGGGTTTCAGTTTCAAAGGAATCATTTTCTTCGGATTGATGGTAACTAAAAACGGAACGTATCTTTTAGAATACAACATGAGATTCGGAGATCCTGAAACTCAGGTTCTGATGGCCTTAATGGAAAATAATCTGTTAGACGTAATCAACGACTGTATGAATGGTAAAGAGCTTGATCTTAAATTCAAAGACGAAAAAGCTGTATGTCTGGTAATGTGTTCAGGTGGTTACCCAGGAAACATCGAAACCGGTTTTGAAATTACAGGAATAGAAAAAGCAAAACACAGCCAGGTATTGTGTGCAGGAGCTGTTAAAAAAGGTGATAAAATAGTTTCTAATGGAGGTAGAGTAATGAATGTAGTTGCTACAGGAGCTACTTACGACGAAGCCAGAAAGAAAGTTTATGAAGACGCACTTCACGTTCACTTCGATTACAGTTTCTACAGAGAAGACATCGGTAAATTTTAAAATAATGCCCTGAATTTTCGGGGCTTTTTTTATTAGAAGCCGGGAACCTGCTGTCCACTATATCTTTTTTGTCATTGCGAACTACGCAAAGTAATCTGTTAAACTACTTTACAATCGCAATAACAAAAAAGGATGCCGCTACCATCAGGGCTAGGTTTTTTGTCCTTTTAAAAAATTAGGTAAATCAATATATTTGTTTTATCATTTATAAATTATCAATCAGCAATTATAAAATGAACAACGGTATTATCATATTAGATTTCGGATCTCAGTACAACCAGCTTATCGGAAGAAGAATCCGTGAGATGGGCGTGTACTCCGAAATTTTACCATTCAATACACCTTTAGCAACAATTTTAGAAAAACAGCCAAAAGGAATCATCCTTTCAGGTGGCCCAAGTTCTGTAAACGCAGAAAACGCACATTTGGTTGAAAAAGAATTGTACGAACAGGGAGTTCCCGTTTTGGGAATCTGCTACGGAATGCAGTTGACCGCACACCTTTTAGGCGGAAAAGTACACAAAGGTGTAAAAGGCGAGTACGGAAAAGCACATTTAGAAATAGTTAAAGAGTCTTCTTTATTAAAAGGTGTAACCGACAATTCCATCGTTTGGATGAGTCATTTTGACGAAGTTGGACAGTTGCCTGCTGGTTTTGAATTAAATGCAAAATCAGGGGTAATCGCTTCAATATCGAATGAAGACAAAAAAATCTACTGCGTACAGTTTCACCCGGAAGTTTCTCACACAGAAGAAGGTGGAAAGATGTTGGAGAACTTTGTTTTTGCCATCTGTGATTCAGAAAAAAACTGGAAACTGACCAATTATATCGACAAAACAGTTGAAGAAATCAAAGAAAGAGTAGGAGACAATAAGGTAATCTTAGGTCTTTCAGGAGGTGTAGATTCATCTGTTGCAGCTGTATTAATTCACAAAGCAATCGGCGATCAGCTAACCTGTATTTTTGTAGACACAGGTTTGTTGAGAAAAGATGAAGACGTAAAGGTAATGCAGAATTACGGTGAACATTTCCACATGAACATCAAACTGGTTGACGCTAAAGAAAGATTCCTTTCAAAATTAGCAGGCGTTGACGACCCGGAAACCAAAAGAAAGATCATCGGAAACGAATTTATCCATGTTTTCGACGAAGAATCCCATAAAATTGAAGGTGCAAAATTCTTAGCGCAGGGAACCATTTATCCTGACGTGATCGAAAGTCAGTCAGTAAACGGCCCTTCGGCAGTAATCAAATCTCACCACAACGTGGGAGGCCTTCCCGAAGAAATGGAGTTCGAATTGCTTGAGCCATTAAGAGAACTGTTCAAAGACGAAGTAAGAAAAGTCGGAGAAGAATTGGGAATCCCTCATCATTTGGTACACAGACATCCTTTCCCTGGTCCAGGATTGGGAATCAGAATTCTGGGTGCTGTAGATGCTGAAAAAGTGAAAATCCTTCAGGAAGCAGATGATATTTTCATAGAAGAATTATACAAAAACGATTTATATGAGAAAGTTTCTCAGGCATTCGTAGTTCTTCTTCCAGTCAAGTCTGTCGGAGTAATGGGTGACGAGAGAACGTATGAATATACCGCAGTGGTTCGTTCAGCCAACACCATCGACTTTATGACCGCAACGTGGAGCAGACTTCCTTATGAGTTTTTGGATACTGTTTCAAGCAGAATTATCAATGAAGTAAGAGGAATCAACAGAGTAGCGTACGATATTTCAAGCAAACCACCTGCAACAATTGAGTGGGAGTAATCTTGATTTAAATTAAATAACAACCAGCTTTTCGAGGCTGGTTTTTTTGTCGCCTAAAATTTATGAATGAAAAGAATAATTACTGAGATGTTCAACAGAATTAAAATACAATATAAAAGTTTAAAAATTTTATTTTCACCTGTTAATAAGTAATTTAGAAAAAGTAATGGTCCAAATACGCTGAAGATTAAACTTCTTACTTGATTGTTGGTAAAAGGTGAGTGAGAAAACAGATTGATATTATGTGTGAGATTAGTCGTTGTATCAGGAAAAAATAATCTTAAAATAAAAATAATAAGTATTGTGATAATATGAGTCAATCTCAAATATTTCATCTTTTAGTTTTGCACAAAAATAGAAATTCTTAAATATAAAACTGCGTAATTTTTATCTAATTTTTACCAGTGATCAATAAAATCACCATTCCGGGATTATAAAACTTTTTTCATCTAAGATTTTTCATATATTTGAAAACTCAGAAAGATGAAGAGCACAAAATCCTTTTTAATAACTGGCGTTGAGAAAGTTTTATACCCATTTTAAATTCCGATTCAATCAAAGTTTGCGGTTGTTCAATTTAAATCCAAAAATAAGCCTTCCTGCATTTTTAATTTTCGGGTGCTTGATGGTGGTAGAATTCCCTCAACCCATTATGTATCCTGCAGTGTTTTTTCTTTTAATATTTATTTTTCACATCAACAGAAAAGATATTTTATTTCTTCAGAAAATTTTTATTAGCAATTGGAGGTTGATTATTTTCCTTGAGTCTGCAATAATCTACAGCATATTTGTGATGGCAAATATCAATTACAAAATTGATCAGTTTGCAGTTCTGTTTTTTGCTGCGTTAATTTCCTTTGCTTTTTTCTATCCAAAAAAACAAATACACTTCGTGCTTCAATGGAATTTCATTCCAACGTATCTTTTTGAATGGAAAAGCTATCTGAGAAAAAATACTATTTTAGTGATCTTAGGATATTTAATTCTTGTAATTTCATCTTATAATCCTGCTAGTTTAATTTTATGTGGAATTTTTACGTTTGATTTCATAGGTGCTATTTTTGAGCCCAACGAAAGCAAAGAAATGCTGGAAATGTATTTTAGAAAGTATGATTTTACATTTAAGCTCAAAAAGAATGTAGCGTTCTTCAACCTGCTTTTGTTGCCCACTTATACTGGTTTCCTGATCTTTAACTATACTGAAAGCTTTTATCTTCTCTATTACATAATATTTATGAATCTGTATTTCCTTTTGATTCTCACCAGAAAGTATAAGATTTACAGCTTTAAAGAAAGAGGAAACTACTACGGAATGATCGTCTTTTTAGAATATTTTTCTGTAGCATACTGGTTATTCCTGCAATTTTTATGATCAAACAAAATATCAGAGAGGCAAAACAAAACATCAGAATTTATGTTGGAAATTAGAGACTTGTCAGTCAGTTTTAAAGATAAAACTGTACTGCGAAGTGTGAATCTGACGATTGAAGAAGGTTCCGTCATCGGTCTCCTGGGCAAAAACGGAGCGGGGAAGACAACCTTATTTGAATCCTTATTTCAGAATCAGAAATATAGTGGAGAAATTCTTTGGCATAAAGAAAAACTCCAAAGGAAGAGCATTTCTTATTTAGAAACTGAAAACTATTTTTATCCTTATATCACAGGAAAAGAGTATTTAGAATATTTTTCGCAACACAAAGAAAATTCTTTGAATGAGCTTACCGAAAAGTTTAGGTTGCCGCTCAATAAATTTGTTCAGGATTATTCCAGCGGCATGAAAAAGAAAATTGCACTGATGGGAATGCTGATGCTGGATAAACCGATCAACATTCTCGACGAACCTTTTAACGGGGTAGACTTTGAAGGCGTTCATATTTTATACGAAATCATCCGTGAGCTGAAAGATAAAAACAAAATTGTAGTGATCAGTTCACACATTATCGAAACTTTGTTTCATACCTGCGACAAAATTGCAATTTTGGAAGATGGAATCATCAGCAACATCTTTGACCGCTCAGATTTTGATCAATTAAGTAATTTTAAATTTTAAAAACACATTCATTACCTTCATACAGTTTCAATGGAAGAACTTTTGTGATTAATTTTCTACATTTGTTCAATGAAGATAGCATTCCTTGGCCCGCACGCCAGTTTTACGCAGTTGGCAGCCACACAGATTTTTGCAGATGAAGAATTAGTTCCGCAGTCGAGCATTTTAGACTGTTTCAATGCCGTAAAAAATAATGAGGTTGATAAAGCTGTCGTTCCTTTAGAAAATTCTATCGAAGGTACGGTTTCTATGACGCTCGATTACCTCTACGATTTTGATGTGTTTATAGAAACTGAACTCGTAATGCCGATTGCACATCATCTGATGATTCACCCCGACAACGAAACTTTCGAAAGAGTCATTTCACATCCTCAGGCTTTAGCACAGACTTTTCATTTTAGATATGATCATTTTAAAGATATTTCATCGCAGGATTACAGTTCAACTGCTGCTGCGGCAAAGCTAGTTTCAGACAATCCAAACGAAAAATGGGCTGCGGTCGCTAACCGGTATTCTGCAAAATTGTATGGTTTAAAAATTATTCATGAGAATATTCAGGACTTTGAACAGAATCATACGAAGTTTATTGTCATTTCAAAAAAGAAAAAAAGCTTAAGACTTAATCTCCCGAAGACATCTGAGAAAACATCTCTAATCATTACCCTTCCCGAAGATCACGCCGGAGGTCTTCATCAGGTACTGTCAGTATTTGCATGGCGAAAAATGAATCTCTCTAAAATTGAAAGCCGAACCCTGAAAACGGGCTTGGGAAATTACTTTTTCTTCATTAATGTAGCCAGCGAGTGGCACAATGTTCTGTCTCAAAATGCCATTGACGAGATTATTTCTTTAGGGTCAAATGTGAAATTTTTAGGACATTATGATGAATACGTCTTTAATGAATAAATTCTGCTAAAAATTGTGTCCTTGTGTGCAATTCTTTGTATTTTTAAATAATAAAACTCACACACATGATGATTAAAGACAAACAGAAAAGTTTCATTAACGAAGATGTAAAATATTTTGCTAGGCTTTTCGGAAGGGCGACATCCAGCTTTTTAAAAATAAATTTAATTGGTCAATTTGCCATTGCAATTCTTTGCGTAGCGACACTGATGTTGATCATCATGCAAACCTATCCAAGTGGTGGCGGACCAGTTCACACAAGTGGTGAAGCGGCAGTTGCAGTACTTTTTATGCAGCGGCCCATTGCGTTTGGTTTGACGGTGATAAGCATTTTGGCCAGTCCGTTTTTATTATTCTCAATGGGGAATAAATACGTTATGTTTAAAACCATTAACCGACTGATTGCTGACAAGGGTGAAAAATTACTGTTCCCGATTTTAGATAAAATTCTTTCAAAGGTGAAAGAACACCAGCCGGAATTATTCAGACAGGGAGTCGACAAAACTAAGCTTCAACTGAGAATTTTACAGGAAATTAGAGATTCAAAACAAAATAAATGGCTGAAGAAAATCATCACTTTTGGTTTTAAAAAAGTAGACCTGAATGAAATTGATTTTAAAGATGAAAATGTAAGCTTTTCTGAAATTATTAAAATAAAAATCATCGATCAGCTGAAAAGTATTTCCGAACCGAGCCGGCTTTTCTTTTGGGTGATTTTGGGGATTAATGCTTTGATTTTCGTTTTGACAGCACTTAAAGTCATTTAAAAATATCTTAATAATTTCAGACTACTTTTCATAAGGAATAATTTTTGAACGTACTTTGCAATTCAATTCATCCCCAAAATTATGTTCGACAAGCAACAGCGAAAACTTAAAAGATCCGCAAAACTGATTTCTGTTTTAAGCAAATACGGCTTCAAAGACATGATCGCCAGAATGGGTAAAAAACCGGAAGAAAGTTCTACGGTATCTGACGAAATTATTTCTAAAGGAACCGTTTACGAAAGAATACGCTTGGTTTTAGAAGAGTTGGGCCCAACGTTTGTAAAGCTCGGTCAGACATTTAGCAACCGTGAAGATTTGCTGCCACCCGAATTGATTCAGGAACTGCAGAAACTTCAGGATCGGGTAGAAGTGGTTGAAATGAATGTGGAAGATATTCTTGAAAATGAATTTAATATCGTTGCAAAAGAACATTTTGCAGAACTTATTGCTAAACCATTGGCTACGGCATCAATTGCTCAGGTGTACAAAGCAACTTTAATTTCGGGGGAAGAAGTGATTTTAAAAATCAAAAAACTTGATGTTCTCAGTGTGATTGAGGATGATTTATTGCTTATCAAAGATTTGGTAAAGCTTATTTCAACCTATTCAGAAATTGGTTCAAAACTCAATTTAAAACAGGCAATCGCAACTTTTGAAAAGTCTCTGTTAGAGGAAGTTTCATTGGTTAACGAACGGAATAATATCAAGCAATTCGCTTTAAATTTTAAAAACAACAAAGAAACCTACGTTCCCATTGTCTATGACGAATTCTCAAACAATAACGTCCTCTGTATGGAATTTATTGATGGAATTAAGGTCACCGATAAGCAGGAATTATTAAGACATCAAATTGATCCGGTAGTAGTTTCAGAAGTCGGTCTGAGACTTTTTGTATCGCAGATTTTAGATTATGGTTTCTTTCATGCTGATCCGCACGCAGGAAATATTTTAGTGAAAAGAGATGGAAGAGTAGTTTTTATTGACTTTGGAGCTGTTGGAAAAATTCAGCCGAATGATAAAGAAATTCTTGAAAGTCTGATTGTCGCTTTCGTGGCTAAAAATTCCAGCAAAATCGTTCGTTATCTTAAGAAAATGGCGGTCAGCTATGAAATTCCGGATGAAAGAAAGTTTGAAAATGATGTAGATGAAGTTTTGAATTTTGTTCACAGTACTTCTCTGAAAGATATTGATCCACACATTATCATCAATAAAATGAAAGACGTGTTGAAATATAATCGGCTTTATATGCCGGATTATTTTTATCTTTTATTTAAAGGTATTGGTTTGATAGAGGGAGTTGGAAGAACCATTAATCCTGACCTGGATGTTGTAAAAAGTCTTCATCCGTACACCAAAAAAATCCTGACCAGAAAAATAAGTCCGAAAAAACTGTTCAAATCCGGAATGGATAAAATGATGAATTTCACAGATAATGTAGATGAAATTCCCAAAGAACTGCGTTCTGTTTTACAGAAACTGGATGATAATAAATTTACGATTTCAAGTGAGATTAAAAATATAGAGAAAACGAACCAGCTGATAAAATCTAGCATTATTAATTTAATTTTAGCGATGGTTTTGGGAGCAAATATCATTGCGACGGCCATTGTTTTCGTTTCAGAATCTGGACCGAGAATCGGAGAAATGTCTTTAATAGCGGTTTTAGGATTTTGCTTTTCTGTTTTACTGGTGATTATTCTTTTGCTGAGAATTACGAGAAAATAATTTTTATTCGCCCTCTAATTTTCGCAGATGATTGATTGAAATCTGTATCCCGATGTGACATTAAACATCCACCTTCAAACATCCAACACCCATCATAAAAATTACCTATCTTTGCAAAATGGAAAAACTCACTTTTGCAGACTTTGATCTTCCGGTTAAAGTTCTTGATGTTTTAGCTGATTTAAATTTATTTGAGCCTACTCCAATTCAGGAGAAGAGTATCGGACCGATCCTTTCGGGAAGAGATGTCATGGGAATTGCGCAGACGGGAACGGGGAAAACTTTGGCGTATCTTCTACCGGTTTTAAAGACCTGGAAATACAATAAAACAGGAAACCCAACTGTTGTTGTTTTGGTTCCTACAAGAGAATTGGTCGTTCAGGTAACAGAAATCGTAGAAAAACTGACAGAAAATATTACTGCAAGAGTAATCGGAATTTACGGTGGAAAAAATATCAATACGCAAAAGCTTTTATTCAATGACGGTTGCGATATTTTAGTCGGAACTCCTGGGCGTATTATGGATTTGGCGATTGATAATGCTATTTCATTAAGGGAAGTTCAGAAACTGATTATTGATGAGTTTGATGAGATGCTGAATTTAGGTTTCAGACCACAGTTGACGCACATTTTCGAAATGATGCGTGAAAAAAGACAGAATATTCTTTTCTCAGCAACCATGACGGAAGCTGTTGATGAAATGCTGGATCAGTATTTCGCAGGTCCTATCGAAATTTCATTGGCAAAATCGGGAACTCCACTCGAAAAAATTGAGCAGACTGCTTACAAAGTTGAAAACTTTAATACAAAAATCAATTTGCTTGAATATTTGTTGAAGAATAACGAAGATATGTCTAAAGTATTGATTTTTGCCAATAACAAAAAGCACTCAGACTTATTATTCACGAAGATCAATGAGCTTTTCCCTGAAGAATTTGATGTAATTCACTCTAACAAATCTCAGAACTATAGATTGAAAGCGATGAAAAGCTTTGAAAAAGAAGAAATCAGAGGTTTGATCACCACAGACGTTATGGCGAGAGGTCTCGATATTTCAAATATTACTCATGTAATCAATTTTGAAACTCCTGAAGTTCCGGAACAGTATATTCACAGAATCGGTAGAACGGGTAGAGCAGACAAGGACGGTAAAGCCATTACTTTTGTTGCGAAAAAAGAAGAAACTCTGGTTCTCGACATCGAATTGCTGATGGATAAAGAATTAAAATATATCGACTTCCCAGCTGAAGTGAAAATCAATCCAAAAAAGATTGTATCTGAAGAAGATGTTATCTTAATGAAAAATCCGGCACAGGGCAAACTTTACGAAGGTGGTGGTGCTTTCCATGAGAAGAAGGACAAAAACAAAAAAGAAAACTGGGGCGGACCGTCAAAAAGGAAAGAACCCAAGAAATTTGGGGCCAACAGAGCACAGCAGAAAGCAATCTCGAAATCTAAGAGAAAGAAATAATAAAAAAACGATTCCAAATTTGGAATCGTTTTTTACTTATATACATCATTATCAGTTTATTCGTCGTCATCATCGTATAGAAAATTCAGTTCATCATCACGCTGTACATAATCGCGTGAAATTCCCGGCGGATTAAAAAGTCCCCAATCATCTACAATAAAATGTTTTGGATTAAAACTTTCAACCCATTCTGCAAAAATGATTTTGAATTCCTCTATTAAATTTCTGATGACTCCGTAATATTTTGCATCTTCAAAATCAAACATTTCTAATGTATTTCCACTAACTAAAATGTCTCTAGCTGCTTTTCTGATAATGGCAGCATTTTCCATTTTAATATCATACAGCTTTACAGCTTCGGCACCGGAAATCTTTGCCATCATCACCATACTGTCTTCTAAGAGAGTAGACTTCAGTTGCTGCAGATAATCATTATCTTCGGGAAAAAGTTCTGTAATAGTTTTTAAAGCGTGAAAAATTTCTTCCGCTTTTTTGAAAATGGGAGTTTCTCTTGATGACCGCATGTCTATTTCATATAAGGATTCATCACTTTCGTCCAAAGCTGATAGCCTTCCGGAGTCATATGAAGCATGTCTTCTACAAACAGATCTTCCCTCACATTTCCGTTTGCATCATTCATAATCTTTGTAATGTCGATGAAATCTGCATTTTTTTCTTTCTTCATGAATTTTGCAATTTTCTTATTGGCCTGTTTCATTTGAGGCCAAAGTTTTTCTCTGCTTGGCGAATATTTTATGGAAATAAAGTCTACCTGAATATTAGGAAACTTTGCCCGAATTTTTGTGTAGAATGTTTTAAATCGATCAACAACCACATCAGATTTCAATTCTGCATCATCAGCAAAATCATTTTCGCCACAGTAAACGATGATCTGTTTGGGTTGGTAAGGACTTAGAAGGTCTTCGGAATAAAAATTTAAATCGGTAAGCCTCGATCCTCCAAAACCTCTGTTAATAATTGTTTTGCCTGGAAAATAGTTTGAAACATCCTGCCATTTTGTAAAAGATGAACTGCCTACCAATAAAATTGAATTTGAAGGTGGCGGTGTCTCCTGATCTAACGTTTTGAAATTCTGAATGTCCTGCCAGAACATGGGCTTTTTTTCCTGAGAAAAAATAAAAGTAAAGGTCAGCAATAGAAATGCTGCGAGAATCTTCTTCATTGTTTCTAAATTTTGTTTGAAATAAAGGTAATAAAAAACTCCCGAAATTTTCGGGAGTTAGATGGTTTTTATCTTTTATAACTTCTATAGACTTGATCCGGAACCTGATCTCCATCGTAATCTATACTGTCAAACAGTTCCACCAAACGTAGTTCGCTGCTGCTGAGAATATCGACTCTGTAAGGTCTCTCATTGTCATTGTTATATTTTATCACTAAAATTTTCTTTTCTGCGTCGTACGTGTAGGTTCCTTCAGTTTTTGCACTTGTACACGTTGCACCGATTCCGGTTACTGCGGTATATGCTGCATAGTAATCTATTCTGAATTCTGTAGTACTTTTTGCACTGCAACCTGTTGGAACTATACTGTTGATAACCGTTTTATTATCTTTTCCGGAAATTACTTCTTCTTTAGTTTCTTTCCATTCACCTTTCAGCATGTCAAGTTCAAAGCTTTCAACATCATCATCTTCGCATGAACTAAGCGCTAAGGCCGAAAAGGCAAATAAAAGTAGGTATTTTTTCATTTTCACAAATTTAAGAATGTGCTAAAATATAAATAAATTTGTAATATTTGTAATGAATTTCAGGTTTTTTAAACTAATGATTGTAAAAAATATAATTTTTGTTAAGTTAGAGTCTGCAGAGAGCAAAAACATGTTTGAATTTAATTCCATACGGGTAGTATGCAGTCAGGATTTTTCTCGATGAAATCTCATCATTATTGTTAATAGCTCATCTCTACAATCTTGTAGGCATCCTGAGGAGTCAGTTTTTTGTGCTCGCCTAAACCAAGCCAGTTTCTTTCTGTAAATGCCTTTTCAACCCTCTCAGCTGTATTTTGGTAGTCCTCTGTATACTCTGACAGTTTGGTTTTAATGTCCAGACTTTGGAAAAACTCTTCCATCTTTTTAATTGCAGCTTCTGCTTTTTCCTCTAATGTCCCTTCTGTGATTTTCCAGACTCTTTCAGCGTATTGAGCCAGTTTTTCTTTTTTAGTATCAAAATTATATCGGTAATGAGAAGGAGCAATTACAGCTAAGGTTCTTGCGTGGTCGATGCCGTAGTAAGCAGTCAGTTCGTGTCCCATTGCGTGAACTGCCCAATCGGTAATGACACCTTTTTGGATAAGTCCGTTCAGCGCCATAGTACAGCACCACATAAAGTTTCCGGCGGCGTTGTAATCAAAATTTTCAGACATCACTTTGGGAGCAGTTTCCTGTAAACTGATTAAAATACTTTCTGCAATTCTTTCCTGAAGGTCCGCTGAAGAAGGCGTGGTCATATATTGTTCCAAAACGTGAGTGTAGGCATCAGCAATTCCGTTGGCAATCTGCTTTTTTGGAATTGACTGTATAACTTCAGGATCCAGAACAGAGAACTGAGGAAATAATCCCGGGCCTCCGGAAGAAAGTTTTTCTTTCGTTTTCCTTCTGGAAATAACATATCCGGAATTCATTTCAGAACCGGTCGCCGGTAGCGTAAGGATGGTACCGAAAGGCATACCTTCACCTTCCATAGTTCTGACAGATCTTTTCAGAATTTCCCAAGGCTCGCCATCATAGTTGGCAGCTGCAGAAAGAAATTTCACACCATCAATAACAGAGCCACCGCCCACAGCAAGAAGGTAGGTAATGTTGTTGTCTTTAATGAACTGTAAAGCATTTACCAGGACTTCGTACTCCGGATTTGCAGGAACGCCTCCAAACTCTTTTACATCATGTTTTTTTAGAGCATCGGTTACCTGGTGGTAAACACCGTTGGTCTTGATGCTTCCGCCACCGTAAATCATTAAAACTTTAGCGTCCTGTGGAACTTCTTTTGAAATTTTAGCAATTTCTCCCTTTCCAAAAAGTATTTTTGTCGGATTTTTTAATTCGAAATTAAGCATTGATCTAAATTTATTTTAGATCAAATTTACGGAATGATGAACGGAATTTCGTTGAATTAGATTTTAAAAATTAGATGACCGCATTTTATTTAAACTATGGAAATTCTTATTGATTTAAATAAAATTAAATCTCCATCAAATTGATAAAGCCATTTCTACTTTTAAAAATTAAACCGAAGTAGATCTATTTAAGATCCTGCATTCTCTTTTGAAGAAATATATGAGCAGTTCTCACCTTTATTTCATCTTTCACCTTTTTTAAATTTAAAAGCGAATAGATATAGATTGGGGTAAAAAAAAGTGGTAAAACAGTATAAATACTGATATCATTTTCAAGAGTCATGAACACCGCAATACCAATAAGGATAATAAAAGAAACAATGTGGAATTTAATAATTGATTTGTGCTTTTTTTCAGTACGTTTCAATTCTTCGAGGGTTTGATCTGAAAGTATTTTTTTTTGCATTCTAATACATGTGGTTTATGATGCAAAAATAAATAAAAATAATAGTATCAGTCAAGTGAAATTCCCTTACAAATGATTAAAAATTATGCAATGCATTTATAATTATCTACTAATAAATGATTTATATTAAATAATTATCATCATTATATGATTTAAATCAATAAAATGAGATTTTCATTGTTTCATATTGAAGCTTTAATGTACATTATTTTACATATTCAGATTCTCTCGATTTTATTTCTCTGTCGATTTGATTACGTCTTAGTAAACAGAGGGTTAAGGTTAGTGAGCATGCAAATATCACAGGAATCACTACATAATTTTGATCTTTGATGTCTAGATAGAGTAGAAGCATGAAGGAAATCAGTAAAACGGCTCCTAAGCTGATCATAGCTCCCTTTAGGGTTTTCTTTTTTGCTGCCAATTCATCTGAATCCAGTTCAGCTAAAGTGTTTTTTTTCATGTTCATCATGTTGTTATTCCAGAACAATTCTGTAGAATTTGTCTTCTTTAGTTGAGCTAATGCTGTCAAATTCAATATGATCAATTTGAAAGCCATCACATTCTGTAGTAACCGGAGATGAACGGATAGAGAAATCGAAAAATCTTATTGCCGAAAAGAATCTGTAATTTTTTGTTCCGTTGAAAGAGCCCACACGTTCCAGCTTAACCTTGTGATCATCAGTTTTTGTAAGTTGTACGCCTGCAGAAACTCCATTGACGGCTTCTTCCTGAATAGAGAAAGTGGGAAGAGAGCCATTTTGTATTAAATTTTCGCCGTGAGAATTAACAAATTCAAAAACAACAGAATCAGGATGAGTGTAGCAATCTTCTTTGCAGGAAAATAGAATAAACGTAAGTGAAAATAGCAGAAGTATTTTCTTGGACATATGTATTTTGTTTTGGTTTTCTGGAAAAGCAAAAATACAAAAAAATATGTTTGGGAATTTATTAAATTCCCTTAATGATGAAAAATATTTATTTGGAATATCCTTTTAAATGGATTATTCTTGACTTTATTTCATCTCTTATATTTTTTAATCTTGTGTAAGATGATAGAAGAGAATAACTGAAAAGTACAGGAAAGAATGTGTAAAATCCGAACCCTTTTTCAGAAGTTACAAAAATTGAAATACCTATGATAAAAAGAATGATGACGATTTGATAGATGAAGTTTTTTCGTGCCTTGTCTTCATTTTGATAAAGCTCGTCGATTGTCTGATGTGATAATGGTTTTTCAGTCATAATAAATGATTGTAAACAAATTAGAATATAAATATAGGGCTAATATTTCTAATGAGTTCCAAAATCGGGGACAGGCTTAGTTAAAATTGTAGTTAAAGTTTTATTAATATTTTAAAATTCATATTATTTTTAAAGTCAATCATTCGCAATTAAATTTAAAATCTATTACATTTGTTGTATGAGACAAGATCAGCGCGCAGAAAAATTCAGGCAGATTGTAGAAAATAAATTTCAGATTTACAACTCATTATTTATGAGCCTGCCTTATGACAAAATGACCAATATCGGGATGCTTCTTCCTTTTCTTTACGAAGAAAGCAAAGATGGTTATCAGGCAGGAAAAACTCCTGAACAAATTGTAGAAGAATTTTTCACCAATCATACAGATTTACAGACCGAAGAGCAGAAGCTCGAACTACTCTTTAAAATCATTCAGTATATTGAGAGACAGGTAGTTTTGTTTGACAGTATTGAAGATGCAGCGTTTCCTAATTTGCATTCCGAAAGTGATAGTGGAACGGTAACCAATCTTTTTGAGCGTTCACAACAGGATCATAAACTTGAAAAAGTACGTGAAAAGTTGAGAGATTTTACAGTGAAAGTTGTTTTCACAGCTCACCCAACTCAGTTTTATCCGAGTTCTGTGCAGAGAATTCTGCATGATCTCAGAAAATCTATTACCGAAGATTCAATTACCAATATTGATATGCTTTTGCAGCAGCTGGGAAAAACTCCTTTTGTTAATAAAGAAAAACCTACTCCAATAGATGAAGCTCTAAGCATCATTCATTATTTAAGATATGTTTATTACGATACGATTGGTGAACTGTTTACAAAAATCAAAAAAACTTTCGGCAACGGTCATTTTCATTTGCATGAAGATTTAATTCAGCTCGGTTTTTGGCCGGGAGGTGACAGAGACGGAAATCCTTTTGTGACAGCAGATGTTACGAAAAGAGTTTCTGAAGAACTGCGTTCTGCAATATTAAAATCGTATTACGGGAATTTAAAAGATGTAAGAAGGAGACTTAGCTTCAGAGGAGTTTCTGAGGTTTTTGCACAGTTAAGTACTGAACTGTATTCTGCTATTTTTAGAAATGAAAGAATCACTGCTGAAGATATTCTCAAAAGGCTCGATGAAGCTGAAAAAATATTGGTAGAGCAGCATAATTCGCTGTTTTTAGATCTGCTTCAAAATTTTAAAGACCGCGTTAAGATCTTCGGGACTCACTTTGCAACATTAGATATCAGACAGGACAGCAGAATTCATCAGCAGGTCATCGATGATGTATACACGGTGAAATTTGGTAAAAATACTGAAGTGAGTAATGATCAGAAGTTTAATCAGTTGATACAGCTTTCAGAAAAAATAGACGCTGATCAGTTTGAAGATATTGTAAAAGATACTTTAATCAATGTCGCGCAGGTCAAAGAGATTCAGTTCGCCAATGGAAACCGTGGAATGAACCGATATATTATTTCCAACTCTGATGCTGTGAAAGATGTAATGAATGTTTATGCGTTTTTCAAAATTTCAGGCTATAAGGATGAAGAAATCAATATGGATATTGTTCCACTTTTTGAAACCATGGAAGGTCTTGATAATGCAGAAAATGTAATGACTGAATTATACCAAAACCCAATCTACCAAAAACATCTGGAAAGAAGAGGGAATCAGCAGACGATCATGCTTGGTTTTTCAGACGGAACAAAAGACGGAGGTTATCTGAAAGCCAATTGGGAAATATATAAAGCAAAAGAAGTTCTTACCAAGCTTTCCGAAGAAAACGGAATTAAAGTCGTCTTTTTCGACGGAAGAGGTGGTCCACCGGCAAGAGGTGGTGGAAAAACCCATGATTTCTACGCTTCTCAAGGTAAAACCATTGCCAATAATAAAATAGAATTAACTATTCAGGGCCAAACGATTACCAGTATTTTCGGAAATAAAGAGCAGGCAAAATTCAATTTTGAACAGCTTCTTACTGCTGGAGTTGAAAATGATGTGTTTAAGAATTCTAAAAAAGATTTAACAGAAAAAGAACGAGCTTTAATCATAGAGCTGGCGAATATCAGTTATAAAAAATACTCAGATCTAAAGGCCCATCCAATGTTTGTACCTTATCTTCAGGAGATGAGTACACTCGAGTATTATGGGAAAACCAATATTGGAAGCCGCCCTTCAAAACGCGGAGGAGGCAACGAATTAAAGTTTGAGGATCTGAGAGCAATTCCTTTTGTAGGATCATGGTCACAGCTGAAGCAGAATGTTCCGGGATTCTTCGGTTTCGGCTATGCAATGCAGCAGTTGAAGGAAGAGGGAAGGTTTGATGAAGTAAGAGAATTATATAAAGGTTCTGATTTCTTTAAAACTTTAGTTTTAAACTCGATGATGAGTATGAACAAATCATATTTTCCGTTGACTTACTATATTAAAGATAATCCAAAATTTGGTGAATTCTGGAATGTGCTTTTCAGCGAATATAATCTTTCAAAAGATATTATGCTTGAGCTGACAGGATTTAAAATGTTGCAGGAAGAAGATCCGTTGTCGAGAAAATCAGTTAAGATTCGTGAAAAGATTGTTCTTCCACTGTTGAGCATTCAGCAGTATGCTTTAATGAAAATTCAAAAAGGCGAAGGAGATAAAGCAGCGTATGAAAAACTGGTGACGAGATCGCTCTTTGGAAATATTAATGCGAGTAGGAATTCAGCATAAATCATTTATTTTAAAATAAAAAAGACAAGCCTTCCAATTGGAAGGCTTGTCTTTTTTATTCTTTTAAAAATTTCTCATAATAGATCTTATCTTTAATCTGGATCTTCAGATAGTAAGTTCCTTTTGAAAAATCCTGTACGCTGATAGATTTTTTATTTGATCTTAAAACCAATCTTCCAAGATTATCGTAAACATCTACTGACGAAACTTCACCTTCTGTTGCAATATTTAAAATAGATTTTACCGGATTCGGAAAGATGACAATCTTTTCTTTTTTTACAAGTTCTGATGTGTTTAACACCGAATTGTAAAGGCTTCCAAAGTTCAAAATTCCATATCCCATTTGATCGGTATGATTTGGAAACAGGGACGCAGTTTGTCTTAATTGCGTTCTCATTGTGTTTCTGTTCATTGTAGGAAATGCCTGAATCAAACATGCTACACCGCCTGCAGCAATAGGCGTGGCAATTGATGTACCTGAAACTGTTGTTGTAGAGTTATTGGCAACGGTGGTAGAAAAAGAACCTCTTGCGCTGGCATCTGGTTTTATAACTCCCAATGCGTTGGGGCCATACGAAGAAAAACCGGAAGAAAGTCCTGCAGAATCTACTGAGCCTATGGTAAAAACCTGAGCATTATCCGCAGGTGTTGTAATGTAATGCCAAGGCTGCTCTCCGGAATTTCCGGCAGCAATTAAAACAAAAATTCCTTTACTCACTGCAATCTGACTTCCTCTGGCAATGAAAGAAGTGGTTCCGTTCATATTTGCGTAAGTATAACTGTATTTCGGGTCATCAAATGTGGAATAACCCAGAGATGTAGTAATTAAATCGACACCCTTTCTGTCGGCTTCTTCAGCGGCTTCTATCCAGTATAATTCTTCTTCAGGAACTTCTACAGCTGCATTTTCACTTCTGTATAGATAAAAATCAGCATCTGGAGCTGAGCCTACAAATGTATTTTGAATATAGCCACCGATTGCTCCCAGAACTACTGTTCCATGAGAATTCAGTGCACTGTCATAGATATTGCCGGTTTTGGTAACAAAATCGTAGCCACCTTTAATTTTATTATTGGTCCATAATCTTGAAAAGGCAGAACCGGTATCTACGGTAGGAAAGCCAGTATCAATTACCGCAATCGTAACGCCTGTTCCTGTAAAACCTGCAAGATGAAGCGGTCGTAAGTTGAGCTGATCAATCTGGTTAGATCCTGAACCATAATCAAAAACGGTCAGGTTTTTCTGTGCAAGCTCAAAACTTTCCCATTTATTGGTATTCTGGGTTTTCACAACAAGAGAAGAATTTTTTGCAAAACTTTCTACCGACTGCACAAATGGCTGGGCTTTAATCAAATTTACCTGCGCCTGATTGGCATTTACGGCAACTCCATTCAGCCATTTAGAATAATCCGTGATGGTGAATCCTAAATTCTGTAAGTTTTGAATAAATGACTGCTCGATAGGTGCGTCCTGGTCATTTAAAGCAATTCCCAAAGCAGTTCGTCTGTTGAGGGCTTTTTGGGTAAGCTCTGATAACGGATTTGCATAGAATGCAGCTTTGTTTGGTTTATCATTAAAATAGACAAATACAACTTCACTTTGTGCCTGAATTAATCCGTAACCGGCTATAAAACAAAATAATAAAAGTTTTTTCATCTATTTATTTTGTATAAAGATAAAACAAATTCAATAAAATTTTTGAAAGGATTTTAAAATCCTTATTTTTACGAAAATATTTGTTTGTGAAACTGCCGCACAAGATTTTGTGTAAAGAAATTCCAAAAGCCAAGCAGTAACATTTAAACTCAGAAAAATAATTTTACCTATGAAAAAAATACAGATGGTTGACTTGCAAAGTCAGTATTACAAAATAAAAAATGATGTAGATAATGCGGTGCTTAATGTCTTGGATTCTGCGGCTTTCATCAACGGACCTGAAGTAAAATCTTTCCAGAACGAAATGGAATCGTATCTTGATGTAAAACACGTAATTCCCTGTGCAAACGGAACTGATGCTTTACAGATTGCTTTAATGGCTCTTGATTTACAGGAAGGTGATGAGGTTATTACCGCTGATTTTACCTTTGCTGCAACTGTTGAAGTTATTCATCTTCTTAAGTTAAAATCTGTGTTGGTTGATGTTGATTATGATACATTCACGATATCTACGGAACAGATCAGAAAGGCGATTACTCCTAAAACGAAAGCAATAATCCCTGTACATATTTTCGGACAGTGCTCGAATATGGAAGAGATTTTAAAAATTGCAGAAGAACATAATTTATTTGTGATCGAAGATAACGCGCAGGCTATTGGTTCTCAGTTTACATTTTCAGACGGAAGTGTAAGACATGCAGGGACGATGTCGACAGTCGGTACCACTTCTTTTTTTCCATCTAAAAATTTAGGTTGTTATGGTGATGGTGGTGCCATCTTCACTAATAATGATGATCTGGCATATAAAATCAGAGGTATAGTCAACCACGGAATGTATGAAAGATATTATCACGACGAAGTGGGAGTGAACTCAAGGCTAGACAGCATTCAGGCTGCAGTTCTAAGAAAAAAACTTCCGAACCTTGATTCTTATAATGACGCCAGAAGAAAAGCAGCTGATTATTATGATGAAGCTTTTGCCGGACACGAAAACATTTTAACTCCAAAAAGAGCTGAATATTCTACCCACGTCTTTCATCAGTATACTCTGAGAATTCTAAACGGAAAACGTAATGAGCTTCAAAAATTCTTAACAGAAAAAGAAGTTCCTGCGATGATTTATTATCCGGTAGCACTAAGAAAACAAAAAGCATATTTTCAGGAAAGCAATGACGCAGATTTTGTAAATACAGACAAACTTCTGGATCAGGTGATTTCTCTACCGATGCATACAGAACTAGACGAAGAACAGTTGAAGTTTATTACGGATGCTGTGCTGGAGTTTATGGGAAAATAGATGAAAAAAAAGGTTTTCAGATATAAATTTGTTTATTGGCTTGCTCTTTTAGTCAATGTGATTTTTTTTATATCATTCGGATATGGGATTTACAATAGAGTAGTTCTTAATTCTGTTTTTGATCTATACTCAATAATAATATTTATAATTACAGTGCTTTCAGCTCTATCTTTTATATTATTAATTAAGAAAAATAAATTATCAATTTTAACTTTTTCAATATCATTAATTTTAATTTCTTCAACAATCACATTCAGTATTATTAAATCAATTCTTGAGGGAAGTTTTGGAGGTGACTCCATTGATTATATTATGCCTCCAATTGTTTATTTTGTATTATTGGGTTTACTTTTTTTAATTATAAAGTACAAATCTAAAGTTGACTATTTTCAATTAGAAATCAATCAGATAGGACAAAAGGAAGAATGAAAAATTACACATTACCAATTAAACATTACTTTTAAAAAAATGGCAATACTTGTAACAGGCGGGCTTGGATACATCGGTTCCCACACCGTGGTAGAACTGATCAATAACAACTTTGAAGTAGTTATTGTAGATGACTTATCCAATTCAGAAAAATTTATTTTAAATAATATCGAGGAAATTACAGGTAAGCGACCTTTATTTTATCCCTTTGATCTGAAAAGAAAAGAACTTCTCAATCAGGTTTTTGACGCACACAATATTGAAGGGTGTATCAATTTTGCAGCTTTCAAAGCAGTTGGGGAAAGTCAGGAAAAACCGATTGATTACTATGAGAATAATTTATTTTCATTAATCAATATTTTACAGGAATTTAAGGCAAGAAAAATATCAAACTTTATTTTCAGTTCATCGTGTACTGTGTACGGACAGGCAGACGAAATGCCAATCGACGAAAATACTCCGCTGAAAATGCCTGAGAGCGTTTACGGAAAAACAAAGCAGATGGGTGAGGAAATTTTAAAAGATTTTGCTCAGGCTTATAAAAGCAAAATTTGTTTGTTGAGATATTTTAACCCGATAGGGGCGCATCCTTCGTCTTTGTTGGGCGAATTGCCAATCGGTGTTCCGAATAATTTAGTTCCTTATGTAATGCAGACTGCAGCAGGAATTCGTGAAAAACTGAGCGTTTGGGGAAATGATTATCCCACAGAAGACGGAACTGCAGTTCGTGATTACATTTACGTTGTAGATTTGGCGAAAGCGCACGTTGCGGCGTTGAAAAGTCTGATCAATAAAAATTCCGAAGACACAGTAATCGATATTTATAATTTGGGAACAGGAAAAGGTTCGTCCGTTTTAGAAGTTGTACAGGCTTTTGAGACAGCAAATAATGTTGCGGTTCCTTACCAGATTTGTGACAGAAGAGAGGGTGATATTACCGTAGCTTATGCCAATGCAGACAAAGCTGAGAAAGAATTGAACTGGAAATCTGAAACAACATTAGAAGAAGCATTAAAAACGGTATGGGATTGGCAGAGGTATTTAGAATCAAGAAAAAATTAAATTTTAACTATTATTACACCCACGATTTTATATGAAAACTGATAGAATAGGAATTACATTTTCCTCATTTGACTTATTACACGCAGGGCACATCAAAATGTTGGAAGAAGCAAAAACTGTCTGCGATTACCTGATTGTAGGATTACAGATAGATCCTTCTCACGACAGACCAACAAAGAATAAGCCCACTCAGACTATTGTAGAGAGATACATCCAGTTGAGAGCAGTTAATGCAGTAGACGAAATTATCCCTTATTACACAGAAGAAGATTTAGAAGATATTTTGAAATCTTTTGTGATCGATGTCCGAATAATTGGAGATGATTACATGGACAGAGATTTTACAGGAAAAAAATACTGCGAAGAAAAAGGGATTGAGATCTTCTACAACAAAAGAGATCATCGTTTTTCATCAAGCGATCTTAGGAAAAGAATCTACGAAGCCGAAATGGCAAAATTAAAATAAAAAAATTCCCGAAAATTAATTTTCGGGAATTTTTATTTATAGCATTTTTCTTAGTTCCAGTATTACATCGGACCTTGCTGTTCGTCTCCTGTAGCATTAGAATTCACATCTTTCTTTCTTTTCGGCTGCTCAATTTTTTCACCCTGCTTAAATCTGTAAGTCAGTGAAACTGCAAACTGTCTTGGCTGCCATTGCATGTAAGAATCTCTCACATAATTTACACCGTAAGCGGTAGACTGCATAGCTCTGGTATTGAAAATATCCTGAATGTTGAAACTCAAAGTTCCGTTGCCATCCCAGATCGTTTTTGATGCACCAAAATTTAAAGCATACATATCTTTTCTGTCCACGCTGTTAGTTTTCTGAGCTCCTCTGTAGAAACCCTGTAACTGAAAGCTAAACGTTTTATCAATTTTAAAGGTTGATGTCAATCTGGCTCTTGTAGAGAAACCATTTCCTTCAAAAGACATAGCTTCCGGAACAATAGATAAATCATCAAATACTCCGGTAGTTTTATATCCAAATACATCTACGTTTCCTAAGAATTTCAACCATTTTGTAGCATCCCAGTTAAAGTTTAAATCTAAACCAAAACGGTCATCAGTTCCTAAATTAATAGGTCTTGTATGAAACGCACCAATATCGTCAGGGAAAACCAACATTTTCACATCATCATTGGTGTGTCTGTAGTAAAGGGTAGGGTTGATTGTAAATTTTCCTTTAGAGATACTGTATCCAAATTCGTAAGAATCTACATATGATGGATTCAAATCAATATTACCATCAAAGATATTCTGATTATCAGTATAACTTGGATTAGGAATTAAAAAGAAAGATCTCGGTCTGTCAATTCTTCTTGAGTAGTTAACCAAAAACTGATTGTCTTTCGCAATTTCGTAACTTAAGAAAACAGAGGGGAATAAATTATTATAAGTTTTTTTATTATTTATATTGTCTGTATTGAAATCTAGATTTGAATATTTAATGTCAATTTGAGAATGTTCGTTTCTAAGACCTAACTGATATCCCAAATTTCCGATTTTACTCTTAAACTGTACATAGCCTGCATTAAAGATTTCTCTATAGTATGCATTGTAAGTATATACAGGTAAGAAATTAAAGGGAGAAGTTATATTATATCTTTCCAGAACATCATTATCATAAGTATTCTGATTAATATCTAAACGATAACCCGCCTCAAATCTGGAGTTTTCACCTATTGGTAGTTCATAATCAGCTTTACCTACCAATGTTTTATTTTTTGTGTTCTGATTAATTGAATTCTGCAATTCAAAAAGACCGTTTTCTGTTTGGTCTACATCAGTAATATTATATGATCTGTTACTCTGTAAACTTGCAGATAACGACAGGTTTTGACCTTTGTCATCAAACTTATGATCAATACCGAAATCTCCCTGAAAAGCAAGATTATTATTAGATCCAGTGTTTGTTCTTGTTGCAAACGACCTAGGATCGTTTAGAAAACGGTAATCATAAGTGATGGTACCTAAATTTTCACTGTCAAATGTTCTTACAGTTGCCGAAGCGTTTATTGAAGTTTTATCTGAAATATCATATACGATACCGGAAGACGCGTTATAGTTATTATTTTTGCTGTCTGTAATAGACTCCTGATCTGTGAAAGTTCTGTCGCTATCTAATGCTGCATTAAAAAATGTTGCATTATTTCTGTTGGTATTTTTAGATTCACGATAACCGCCACCGCCATTCAGAAACCAGGTAAGATTTCCTTTTCTCCAGCTTAGATTGGTATTTAAATTAGTTTGCGGTAAATAACCTAAAGTTCCGATCACACTTCCGTTGAAACCGGTTTTTTTAGATTTCTTTAAAATAATATTTAAAATACCTGCGGTTCCGCTTGCTTCAAATTTCGAAGATGGGTTTGTAATCACCTCAATTCTCTCGATCTGATCTGCAGGAATACTTTGTAAAGCATTCGCACCGTCATCTATTCCAAGAAGAGCAGAAGGTTTTCCATTGATTAAGAATCTCACGTTTGAGCTTCCTCTCATCGAAACCGTTCCGTCTGTATCTACAGAAACTGAAGGTACGTTTGACAGCACGTCCTGAAGATTTCCACCTTTGCTTACAATATCCTGAGAAGGGTCATAGGTTCTCTTATCCAACTCAACTTTGTATGGTTTTGTAGCAACGGTAATCGTCACGCCCTGAATATCCTGAGTTTTCAGATTTGTAGGAGACGTTTCTGCTTCAATTGATAAAGCACCAATGTTTCCGGCCGCTGCAATCTGTTTGTTGATCACACTTTTCTTGAAATCGATTGCTTCAATTGAGATATTATAGTTTCCTGGAGTAAGTTCCAGTTGATACTGACCTTTATCGTCAGTTAATGTTGCATCACTGTAAAGTTTGTTTTCCTTGTGACTAAAGGTAACAGAAGCATAAGGTACAGGCTGATTGCTTTTGTCTACAATAGTTCCCGATACACCTACTTTTTCCTGTCCGAAGGCAAATGCCGCTGCAGATAATACAAAAGTTAACCCAAGGGTTTTCTTTGTAATTATGCTGATTATTTCCGTCTGATTCATAAAGTATTCTTTAAATGAAATCATGAAAAACACACTTAATATTATAGAATTATTAAACGCTGAATTTTCACATTTTCATGATTCGTTTATTATTTTTAATAGATAGGTCGCCTTTGAATGCGATTTGTTAATTACTAAATTGTTAAATTTTAGTTAAATATTTTTATTATTTGATATTCTTTGAATTCAGCCAATCCTGGTATGCTTTAGCATTGATGACGTGCTCTTCCGCACTGGCTGTAAATTTGTGATAACCCATCCTTGCCGGATCTGCACACATAAAGATATATGAGTTATTTTCAGCATCCAAAACTGCATCTACAGAATTCTTATCAACGACACAAATTGGTCCCGGAGGGATTCCTGCATTCGCATAAGTATTGTATGGTGATGGAGTATTCAAATGCTTGTACAGAACTCTTTTTATAGGTTCTTTAAAATTGGTTTGCTTGTTGATCGCATAAATAACTGTGGGGTCAGACTGTAATTTCATTCCTTTTCGGAAACGGTTCAGATATAATCCTGCTATTGTTTTCATCTCGTCCGGTTTTCCACCTGATTCTTTGTAAACAATAGAGGCCAGTGAATAAATCTGATCTCTCGACAAGCCAGATTTTTCTTCCTTTGCTTTTCTGTCTGCTGTCCAAAACCCGTTGTACTGATCTTCAAATTTTTTGAAAAATTCTTTCGGAGTTACTGTCCAGAAGAAATTATAAGTATCAATAAAAAAATATTTCTTTAAATCCTCAGCATTCTGATATCCTTTTTCTGCAGCTATTTGATTTAAGTCTTTTACAAATGTCAGTGAATCCAATTCTGTTTTCTTAGAAACTTTCCCGACCATTTGATAGATGTCTCCGAAATCTCCGATTCTAAAAGAATTTTCCGTCTGATTTCCAGCTTTAATCATATTTACAAGACTTGTATTGCTTGCACCTTTTTTGAAATGATAACGTCCGGGTTTGAAGTGCTGATCCATTTCTTTATCTTTCGCAACATCAGTGAAAGATTCTCTGTTATCTATATATGGCGCAATTGAGTCTAAAATCTGCTTAAACTCTGCCCCGTGTGGAATTAAAACGTAGCCATCTTTCTCTACGTTGTTCCCATAATATTTTGCATAAAATTTAAAACCAAAAAATCCTGCCACAGCAAGAATAAGGAGGACGATAATGAGAATTGCTTTTTTCATTATGAATAATTGATTAAAAGTTTTGTTTTTTTAAATAAGATCTACCTTACCTCTGAAAACCTGTTTTGCAGGACCTTCAAGCCAAATTTCCTGGAAAGAATTTCCGTTTTTCTCAGCATATACTTTAAGGTCGCCGCCCAACGTTTTAACTTTTATGGAAGTTAGATTACTTTTTTGCAGAAAAGTTAAAGCAGAAGCGGTAACTCCTGTTCCACAACTGAAAGTTTCGTCCTCAACGCCTCGTTCATAGGTTCTTACAAAAATTTCATCATTAGAAATATTTTCAACAAAATTTACATTGATGCCCTTTTCAACATAATTATCAGAATTTCTGATACTGTTTCCTTCTGCAAATACATTAAAATTAGCAATGTCTTCTACATATTTTACATAATGAGGTGATCCCGTATTTAAAACCGAATCATCTCCGTCATTAGTGATGCTTTCCACGTCAATCATTTTCAACTTGACAATCCCGTTATGAATCTCTGCTTCATGTTCACCGTCAATAGCAATGAAAGTACATTTATTTTCAAAAATATCCAGGAAGAAAGCAAATGCTACCAAACATCTACCGCCGTTACCGCACATTGTGCTCTCTCCGCCGTCAGAATTGTAATAGACCATTTTAAAATCATATTTTTCATCATTCTCCAGCAGAATCAAACCGTCAGCTCCAATACCGAATCTTCTGTCACACAGTTTTTCAATGATTTTTTTATCTTTATTAAACTGTAAATCACGATTGTCGATCATTACAAAATCGTTTCCTGTTCCCTGATATTTATAAAATTCCATACTTTATTTTGTCTAAAAAACTAACGTGCAAAATTACTATATTTAAAACGAAAAACGAACAGCGATTGCTGTCCGTTTACTTATTTAGAATGATTATTTTCTGAATCCGCCACCCGATCTTGGAGAATTATTTTGGGTATTGTTTTGAGGTGTAGCCGGTGCTGTATTTGGTGTATTATTTGTGCTCGGGCTGTTTCTGTATCCACTGTTGTTGTTTGATCTCGGTGCGTTTTGTGGTTGCTGTGATCTTTGTCTGCTGTTACTGTTACCCTGGTTTCTGAAACCGTTACCATTATTTCTGTTGTTGTTATTGGTATTTCTAGGGTTCGTATACGTGCCGCCATTATCGGTTGGTGTATTTTTAAACCCATTAGCTGGTCTCTGAGTCGAGTTCTGCTTTTGTACATACACCTTGTTTCTGTTATTACCGTAATAATAAGGTACACCATTATCATAGTAGTATCTCATATCATTTCTATAGTAATAACCATCATTTCCATAATATCCTCCGGTATTGTAGTATCCCTGCGGTGCGTAGTAATAACCATCGTTATAATACGGATCGCCATATGTATCTGCATATCCGCTATTGTAAGACATACAAGAAGACAGACTTAATGTAATGAATACTGCGAATGCTATTTTTATTAAATTTTTCATCTTTATTAAATATTGTTTTGTTTAAAATTTTTCCTCCACTGAATATAGCCAATGGTAGCCATCACAGTAAAAACCAAATACTGTACCGAAGTAATTCCGTAGCCTTTGTAAATGTACATAGGGATAGAAATGAGATCTCCCAAGATCCAGAATATCCAGTTTTCAATACGTCTTTTCGCCATCAGCCACATTCCGACCAGAAAAACGGAAGTTGTAAAGATGTCCATCCAGTTTGCCCAATCGAGATGATGAAAACCGTACTCCACATTTTTAGAAATGAAGTTATTATCCAGCAAAGGTTTGTAGTAATAAATGATCATCACCAGTATGACGCTGAGTACAAAAAGAATAAGAGAAATCAGCCATTCCTTTTTTGTTGCCCATGAAACTTCTACATGAACGTTGTCCTCAGAATGCTGTCGCCACAAAATCCAACCGTAAATACTCATAACTGTATAGTACACGTTGATCATGCAGTCTCCTAGCAAACCCGCAATAAAAAGAAGATATACATAAATGACGGTAGAAATAATTCCGGTGGGATAGACCCAGATATTTTTTTTAATGGAAAAGAAAACGCTAAGAATTCCGAAGAAAGTTCCTGCAGCTTCAAGAAAAATCTGCAAATCAGTATAGGTTTCATACGGTTTTACAAAGAGATCATATAAATTCATGAGGTCAAAAATAAGCAAAAAAACAGTCGCTTTAAAATGTGTAAAACAAGTGTAAATCAGTTTTTTATATTTTTAAATGTAAATTAAATCATGAATTTTTATTAATAAATGTTAATATCGTTAAAATTTTTATATTTTCGTAAATCTTTAATAAATAAAAAAATATGTCGAAAATTTGGGCTAAAAAGCCAATGAGTGCTTACGAAGCCGATATACAGAAGAGCGAACTTAAACGTGTTTTAGGTAAATGGAGCCTTACTGCAATCGGAATTGGAGCTATTATCGGAGGAGGAATTTTTGTGCTTACAGGAACCGGTGCTTATTACAATGCAGGACCTGCTTTGGCATTGTCTTTTGTAATTGCGGGGATTGCCTGTGTATTCGCAGCTTTGTGCTACGCAGAGTTTGCATCAATACTTCCAGTGGAAGGTTCTGCATATGCTTATGCGTACGGAACAGTAGGAGAAATTTTTGCTTGGATTATAGGTTGGGGATTAATTTTGGAATATGCAATGGGGTCGATGACCGTCGCTGTGTCGTGGTCGGGCTACTTTGGTAAACTTCTCAAAATGTTTGGTTTACACCTTCCTTATTGGATGACGACAGATCCGGGTACTGCTCACAAAGCATTCGGGGAAGCTACAAAACAATTGGCGGAAGGAAAACTGCCGGCAGATAAATTATTGGGCTTTCAGGAGACTATCAGTAATTTTAATGCTGCTCCGGAACTTTTTGATTTCAAACTGTTCCTGAATCTTCCTGCATTGGTTATTGTTCTATTTGTAATCTGGATTTTATTGAGAGGTACAAAAGGCGCTGCAAAAGCAAACAACTTTATTGTAATTTTAAAAGTATCTGCAATTATATTTGTAATTATTGCCGGTATATTTTTTATTGATACAGCTAACTGGACACCGTTTATTCCTGAAGCTACAACGATCACAGAAAACGGAGTTCCTCATAAAGCCTATGGCGTTGCCGGAATTGTTGCGGGAGCATCTGCTATTTTCTTTGCGTATGTAGGTTTCGATGCAGTTTCTACGCAGGCAGGTGAGGCGATCAATCCTAAAAAAGATGTTCCGTTTGCTATTATCACTTCATTGGTAATCTGTACAATTTTATATATTCTAGTGTCTCTAGTTCTTACAGGGATGATGCATTATACAGATTTTAATCCTTTAGGAAAATATCCTGATGCAATTAAAGCTCCGGTAGCGTATGCATTTGATATTGCAGGTCAGGCGTGGGCTGGTTATATTATTACAATCGCAGCTACAGTTGGTTTGATCTCAGTATTGATGGTAATGATTATGGGCCAGTCCAGAATTTTCTTAGGAATGTCTAAAGACGGATTGATTCCTGCAACATTCTCAAAAGTAAATGCAGAAACAGGTGTTCCTAGAAAAAACTTAATGATTTTGGGATCGGTGATTGCTGTTATAGCATCCTTGACACCTATTAATGATTTGGCGCATATGACAAGTTTCGGAACACTATTCGCATTCACGATGGTATGTGTTGCTGTATGGGTTTTAAGAGTGAAAGAGCCAAATTTGGTACGAAGTTTCAGAGTTCCTGCATTGCCGGTGATTGCATGTTTAGGAATTGCAATTAATGTATACTTGATTTTCAACCTGAGCAAAGAAGCGCAGATGTATTCTTTCGGATGGTTAATTATTGGGTTTATCATTTACTTCCTTTACAGTAAAAGAAATTCAAAACTGCAGAATGGAGGTTATGGTGAAACTTTTAAGGCCGAACAGAAACCTTTAGAAGACGTCAATATCAATATTGACAATAAAGAATGAATTTAAATTCCGCTTTATGCGGAATTTTTTTTGATTAAATTTGAATGTTTTCAGGATTGAAAGAGGTCAATGTTGGACGATTTTGGAGACAGTATAATAAAAACTCTACCTATGAAAAAACTCTTCCCCTTATTATTGTCTTTCCTCGCTGCATCGCTATTCGCTCAGAATGTAAGTTTTGAAACTTTACTAAACGATAAAATCAGTATTCGCGCAATTGAAATTGACGGTAATAAACTGTGGTACAGTGGCACAGATTCTAAATTTGGTTATGTTGATTTGAAAAATCCTCAGGAACAGAAGCAGATAAAGCTGTCAGAAAAAAAACTGCAGTTCAGAACTTTGGCTCAGGATAAAAATTCACTGTATGCCATCAATATCGAAAGTCCTGCACAGTTCTTCAAGATTGATAAGAAAAGTCTGAAATTCACTGTCGTTTATAGGGACACTGCAAAAACAGCTTTTTACGACGCCCTCTATTTTCATAAAAATAAATTTTACGCATTTTCAGATCCTTCAGCAGATTTAAATCTAAAACTGTTGCAATTCAATTTTAACAGAGGGAAATTTGAAATTAAAAAGTTTTCACATCTAAAAATGAATACTGGGGAAGTCGCATTTGCCGCGAGTAATACCAATATTTCAGCGGGACAAAATTATCTTTGGGTGGGAACCGGTGGAAATACTTCAAGGATTTTGAGATTACATCTGAAAAATGAAAAGTTAGAAGCTTTCAATACACCTTTTGTTCAGGGAATTTCATCTCAGGGAATTTATTCTATTGATTTTGTGGACGACAAATTTGGCATCGCAGTCGGTGGAGATTATACAAAACAAGATGCAAATATCAACAATATTGCTACAACGAATGACGGAGGAGAAACTTGGAAAATTCAGGCATCCGGACAGAATGCAGGATATATGACTTGTGTGAAAATAAAGCCCCAGTCGAAAGGCAGAGAAATCATAGCGGTTGGTGATCAGCATATCAGTTACTCATCAGACTTTGGAAAAACCTGGAAGAAAATTTCTGATGAAAAAGGACTTTTCGTCTGTGAATGGGTTGACGGCAACACTGTTGTTTTTGCCGGGAAAGACCGAATAATCAAAGTGAAAATCAATTAAATAAAACAGAATTACATCTAAATTAAATTTATAACGTTGAAAGTTCAGTTAAATATTTTTTTTCTGCTCAAAAACGTCAGTAATATTGAATAAAAATGATCTTAATGAAAAATTTGAAAATCTTCTTTCTTATACTTATTCCGACTTTTTTCTATCCCCAAAAAATCAGGGTGTTTATTCTTGCCGGACAGTCGAATATGAATGGATTTGGTTACAATAAGGATTTACCCAACGATTTAAAATCTTTTAAAGAGATCTATATTTTTCAGGGAAATTCAGTTCCTGATGGTGATTTGAACGGTGGAACGGGGAAGTGGGATGTTTTAAAACCCGGCAATGGGACAGGATTCAAAACAAACGGGAAAAGCAATCAGCTTTCTGACAGATTTGGTTTGGAATTATCTTTCGCCAAAAGAATCAAAGAGCTGTTCCCTAATGATAAAATTGCCCTGATAAAATATGCTAGAGAAGGAACCTCGATCGACAGTGTCGCAAGAGGTGGTTTCGGGTGTTGGGATGCCGATTTTCATGGTACTAACGGAATCAGCCAGTATGATAACTTTCTTAAAACCTTAAAAAATGCGTTGGCTGAAACTGACATTGACGGAGATGGAAAAATAGATGAGCTCTTACCATCCGGAATTCTGTGGATGCAGGGTGAAGGTGATGCGAGCCATGATGAAGAGATTGCCAGCCGCTATTATGGTCATTTGAAAGTTTTAATGAATCAAATGCGGGCAGCTCTACTTACAGATGATTTGCCCGTAGTCATTGGCAAAATTTCCGATTCAGGGAAGAATGAAAAAGGAAAGGTTTGGCCGACAGGAGAACTGGTGCAGTATGCTCAGGAAAAATTTGTGAAAGATGATAAAAGAGCAGCTGTCGTACGCTCAACCATCAGATACAATTACGGAAATGATCCGTGGCATTATGACAGCGCAGGGTATATTGACCTTGGAAAAAACTTTGCCGAAGAAGTATTTAGATTGATTATAAAATAAGACCTAACATAATTCATAGAGAAAAAGTCATCTGTAATAGTTAATTTTGCATAGTTAAAATCCTTTACGGATTTAATCTTGTTTTAAATTTTCAGTATGAACTCTTTAATCGATAAATATAATATTCCAGGTCCTCGTTACACGTCTTATCCTACTGTACCTTATTGGGACGAAAGTTCATTTTCTCCGGAAAAGTGGAAAGAAAGTGTGATCAGATCTTTCAATGAAAGCAATTCTGATGAGGGGATTTCTATTTACATTCACCTGCCTTTCTGTGAAGCATTATGTACGTTTTGCGCCTGTCATAAACGGATTACGAAGCAACACAGTGTTGAAATTCCATATCTCGAAAGTGTTTTGAAAGAATGGAAACTTTATCTTGAATTATTTAACGGAAAACCAAAGTTAAAGGAACTGCATTTAGGTGGCGGAACGCCTACTTTTTTCTCTCCACAAAATTTAAGAACATTGTTGGAAGGTATTTTTTCAACAGTTGAAATTGCTGAGCATCAGGAATTTTCTTTTGAAGGTCATCCTAATAATACAACCAGAGAGCATCTTCAGACTTTATATGATTTAGGATTCAGAAGAGCCAGTTTTGGTGTTCAGGATTATGATTTAAAAGTACAGAAAGCAATCAACAGAATTCAGCCTTTTGAAAAAGTAAAAGAGGTTACAGAAATCGCCAGAGAAATCGGATATACAGGAATAAGCCATGATTTGGTATTCGGACTGCCGCATCAAAGCTGGGAAGCCATGGAACATACCATCCGTAAAACAATGGAACTGAAACCAGACCGTCTTGCATTTTATTCTTACGCTCACGTTCCGTGGGTAAAAGGAGTAGGGCAGCGTGGTTTTGATGAAAATGATCTTCCGAGTGGCGAAGAAAAGCGACGTTTGTACGAAGATGGAAAACAGTTGCTGGAAAATCTGGGATATATTGAGGTTGGAATGGATCATTTTTCTCTCGAACATGATGATCTGTATCAGTCTTTAATTCAGAAAAAACTGCACCGTAACTTTATGGGATATACTTCCAGCAAAACCCAATTGATGGTCGGTTTGGGAATGTCTGCGATCTCAGATTCCTGGTATGCATTTGCACAGAATGTAAAAACGGTTGAAGAATATCAAAAAACGGTCGAAGAAGGTGTAATTCCTGTGGTAAAAGGACATATTTTAAGTGATGAAGATTTAACAATCCGACGACATATTTTAAACCTGATGTGTCAGCTTGAAACTTCTTTCGATCTTCAAAACTCTTTTCCTGAGCTTGAAAATGCTTTCGAAATGTTGAGAGAAATGGAGAAAGATGAATTAGTTGAAATTCATGACAATCAAATAAAAATTACTGAAAAAGGCAGAGCTTTCACAAGAAACGTCGCCATGGTTTTTGACCTCAGAATGATGAGAAACAAACCGGAAACCAGAATTTTTTCAATGACAATATAAAATAAAAGCGATTCAGATATGAATCGCTTTTATTTGCATAAGCCATAAGCCATAAGCCATAAGCCATAAGCCATAAGCCATAAGCCATAAGCCATAAGCCATAAGCTACTTTATAATTAATTTTTGGCTGTATTCTTTTAGATCTGTGGTTTTAATGTTGAGGTAATAGACTCCCGGCGTAATTCCTGTCACGTCAAAACTGTTTTCACTGTCGAGTTTAATGCCCTCTAAAACTATTTTACCTTCGGTACCTATCAAGCCAATTCTTGCATTTTCTGTCTGTAAGCCTTCTACAAAAACTCTGTCATGGGCAGGATTGGGGAAAATTCTTACTGTTAATAAATTATCTTCCTGTGTTCCCAGTGTTGCCGTGGTGATTTTGTAAATCTTCCCGTTATTGACAGCGGCAACATACAGTTCTTTCATGTAGTCTTCACCAAATGTTGAAAAGTTATTTCCGGTAAAAGGAGTTGTCCAAGTGATGGTATTGTTAGCATCAAGTGTTCCGATCTGAGTAGAACAGTAGTCTGCAAAGAAATATTTCCCCTGCAGGCTTGGCGAAGCTGTTCCTCTGTAAACATAGCCGCCGGTTACAGAACATTTTCCTCCGGAATGATCGTATACCGCAATTGGAAAAGTCATCGTTGTAGAAGCCGCACAACCAGTCGTATTGTATGCCGTATTTCCTTCGTAGCATCGCCAACCATAGTTGAGCCCTGCAGTTGCAATAGGTATTTTGTTGATTTCCTCAATCGCTCCCTGACCAACGTCTGCAATCATTGCATTTCCTGTAGTAAGATCAAAAGAGAATTTCCAGGCATTTCTAAGACCGTAAGACCATACTTCGTCAGCACCGTCTACACCGATGTAGGGATTTCCGGCTGGTATATTGTAAGGTGCTGTAGAATTGATATCAATTCGCAACATTTTTCCCAGCAGAGAGTTTTTATCTTGTCCGTTATTATTGGGATCACCACCGCTTCCTCCGTCACCAGTTACGATCCAGAGATTACCGTCTGGCGCAAAGTGAATGCTGCCACCATTATGATTATCAAAAGGTTTTGGAATATTTAATATAATTTTTTCAGTTCCGATATCTGCAATGTTAGGGTTGGTGGCATTTCTGGTATACCTTGCAACGACTATATTTCCTGCAGTGTTGTTGTAATAAACGAAAAAGTAACCGTTAGTTGCGTACTGTGGATGAAAAGCCATTCCCAGAAGTCCTCTCTCGCCACCAAAAAGAATTTTCGAACTGAGATTTATAAAATCTGCTGCGTTAACAGTACCATTGGGAAGAACGATTTTTATAATCCCATTTTGTTGCACGACAAACAGGCGGTTGTCGTTGGCATGTGCAATCTCTACAGGATTAGAAAATCCCGTCGCAAATTCTTGCAAAGCAAAACTTTGGGCATTGAAATGCATGGCAGAAAAAAGAACTGCTGAAAGTAATAATCTTTTCATAATATTTTGATATTTAGTGTATTATGTTAAATGAAAATTTCATACCAAAAGACGATTGAAAAATTCATTAAAAAATATAAGATTAATTGGTAAATCTTTAATTGAAACATGAATGCCGATATATCTGAAAATAAACCATTTCTGTTCTTAAAAATTCATAAAATATCAAGAAAATCATTATATTTGCCGACTTAATTTAACGTAGTTATAACAAAATGCAAGGAAAAGGACTTATTACAATTGTTGCTATTGTACTAGGGTTAATTTGCTTAAATGAGCTATTACCAACATGGTACGCCAGCAAGATTGAAAGGCAGGCAACTGCTATTGCAGGAGACAATCCGGAAAAGTATCAGAAAGAGATCGCAAGACTTTCTAAGGATACACTGAATCTAGTTTTTACAGAACTTTATTACACCAAAGCAAAAGACAAGGAAATGAAACTTGGTCTGGATCTTAAAGGTGGAATTAATGTTCTATTGGAGATCAATCAGAGAGATCTTGTAAATGATTTAACCAATTATTCTACAAACCCTATTCTGATCGAAGCTTTAAATAAAACTGACGAAGTTCAGAAAAATTCAACAAAATCTTACATCGACAATTTCTTTGTTGAGTTTGATGCCGTAAACAGAGCTAAAGGTGCTAATCTAAAACTTGCAGATCCTGAAATTTTCGGTAATACGAATCTTTCTGAGATTAAATTCAATACTACCGATGAGCAGGTTCAGAGTATTATCAAAAGAAGAATTGACCTTTCTGTGGGTACGGCTTTTGAAGTAATCAGAACCAGAATTGATAAAATGGGAGCTGTTCAGCCGAATGTTCAGAGAGTTCCGGGTACAGCAAGAATTTCTGTTGAAATGCCTGGCATGAAAGACATTGATAAGGTGAAAAAAATGCTTCAAACTTCTGCAAAACTTCAGTTTTGGGAAATTCAGCAGATTCCTGAGGTAGCTTCTTATTTCCAGACTCTTACGACTACAGTTTCCACAAAAGGAGATTCTATCGGAGTCGCGAAGAATATTAATTTTATGAGTCTTCTTCAGTTAGATAAATTGAAAACAAATGGTGTTGCCAGCGTTAAATTATCTGATACTGCAAAGGTTAACAAAATATTAAACAGCAAAATTGCCAAGTCTTTACGTCCTGCAAACATTAAGTATACCCAGTTTATGTGGGGATATAAGCCGGAATCTACTGATACAAACAGCTTGGTATTATATGCTATTAGAGGAAACATCAACCAGAAAGCTCCTGTTGACGGTGCGGTTGAAACAGCAAGCATTGGTTACGACGAACTGAGCAGAGTAGTGGTTGACATGCAGATGGATTCTAAAGGTGCAAAAGACTGGAAAACTTTAACAGAGAAAAATGTTGGAAAACCAGTTGCTGTAACTTTGGATAACAGAGTTTATACAGCGCCGAATGTTGTAAATGCTATTCCAAACGGAAGAACTCAAATCTCTGGTAACTTCTCTCAGGAGGAAGCTAAAGAATTGGTTGACGTTTTGGGAGCTGGTAAATTACCTGCTGGTGCAAAAGTAGTTCAGGCTACTCAGGTTGGACCTTCATTAGGACAGGAATCTATTGATGCAGGGATGCTGTCATTCGGTATTGCATTCTTAATCATTATCGCATACATTATTTTCTATTATGGTGGAGCTGGAGTATATGCTGTGATCGCAATGATCATCAACTTATTCTACATCTTCGGAATTATGGATTCTGCAGATGCTACTCTTACGCTTCCTGGTATTGCGGGTATCGTTCTTACGATGGCAATGGCGGTAGATACCAACGTAATTATTTACGAGAGAACAAAAGAAGAACTATTCGCAGGGAAAAGTATTCTCGAAGCATACAAAGATGGTTTCAAACATGCACTAAGTGCAATTGTTGACGGTCACTTAACGACGTTGCTGACTGCAGGTGTATTGTTTTTATTCGGAACAGGACCAATCAAAGGATTTGCCTTGACTTTAGGAATTGGTATCTTAATGACCTTCTTTACATCAGTATTGCTTTCAAGAGTAATGATTTTCAGCAGACTGCATAAAGGGAAACACCTTTCTGTATGGACGGCTCCAACTAAAAACCTATTCAGAAATACCTGGATCGATTTTATCGGAAAAAGAAAATACGCTTACATTGTTTCTGCACTTTTAACAGTGGTTTGTATTGCATCTATCGCAATTCACGGATTTAAGTACGGAATTGACTTCACAGGTGGTAGAAACTACGTTGTAAGATTTGATAAAGACGTAAATGCTGAGAATGTTGAGCAGAATTTAGTTAAAATGTTTACCACTGAAGACGGTAAAAACTCTTCTGTTGAGGCTAAAACTTTTGGAAGCGACAATCAGTTGAAGATTTCTACAGATTACTTAATTGATGATGAATCATTAAAAGCTGATCAGACTGTTGAGCAGAAATTATACGAAGGTTTAAAATCAAGCTTACCGGCAAATATTACTTTAGAAGATTTCAAAGCTGCAGACAAAGGTGAAACAGGAATTGTTTCTTCTGAGAAAGTAGGACCTACGGTGGCAGACGATATTAAAACTCACGGTATACTTGCAGTTGTTGCTGCTTTGGCTGGTATCTTTATCTATATTTTAGTAAGATTCAGAAAATGGCAGTTCTCTTTGGGTGCTGTTGCAGCATTGTTCCATGACGCGGTAATTATTTTGGGAGCTTATTCACTGCTTCACAAATTTATGCCTTTCAACATGGAGATCAATCAGGATTTTGTTGCTGCGATCTTGACGGTTTTAGGATATTCAATCAATGATACCGTAATTATCTTCGACAGAATTAGAGAATATTTAAGAGAGAAAAAATCTCTTACTTTGGCAGGATTATTTGATGATTCTATTTCAAGTACATTGGGTAGAACGTTCAATACATCATTCACAACCATCCTTGTAATTTTGGCAATCTTTATCTTCGGTGGAGATAACCTTAGAGGATTTATGTTTGCGATGTTGATTGGTATCGGATTCGGTACGTACTCATCCATATTCATTGCTTCGGCGATTGCATATGATTTCCTGAAATCAGGAAAAGAAGAAGGTGTACACGGAAAAACATCATCAGACAAAGAAGTTCTTGCTTCAAAATAATTCAAACTACATTAAATAAGAAAAAGCCTTTCATTCGAAAGGCTTTTTTCGTTTTCAGAATAGGGCACTTTTTTAATTGATAAAATTTTAGAACATTATTTTTAGAGATTTGATTACTTTTGCAGTGCTATGGAAAAATCAAAGAAAAAAGCGGCCATGAGCTTTATATTCATCACCTTGCTGATAGACATTACAGGGTGGGGAATTATCATACCGGTGGTTCCGGCATTGATCAAAGAATTGATTCATGCTGATATCAGTGAAGCTGCAAAATATGGCGGCTGGCTTGGTTTTGCATATGCATTTACCCAATTTCTATTTTCACCAATTGTAGGAAACCTTAGCGATAAATTTGGAAGAAGACCTGTTATTTTGATTTCTCTTTTCGGCTTTGCGGTAGATTATATTCTTTTAGCTTTATCTCCCACGATTATCTGGCTGTTTGCCGGCCGAATTATTGCTGGAATTACAGGAGCGAGTGTTACCACCGCGAGTGCTTATATTGCAGATATTTCCACCGATGAAGACAGAGCAAAGAACTTCGGTTTAATTGGTGCTGCTTTTGGTCTTGGATTTATCATCGGTCCCGTAATCGGTGGGATTTTGGGACAGTATGGAGCGAGGGTTCCATTCTATGCGGCGGCGGTTTTATGCTTACTGAATTTTTTGTATGGATATTTTATTCTGCCTGAAAGTTTAGATAAAAACAAAAGAAGAGAATTCAGCTGGAAAAGGGCAAATCCTGTTGGGTCGTTTAAATTTTTAGGTAAACATCCAGAAATTTCAGGGTTAATTGTTGCTTTAATTTTAATTTATATTGCCGGTCACGCAGTTCAGAGCAACTGGAGTTTCTTTACGATGTATGAATTTGGCTGGAAAGAAAAAATGGTTGGCATTTCACTCGGCGTTGTTGGGCTTTTAGTGGGATTGGTGCAGGGAGTTTTGATCCGTTGGACGACGCCAAAATTGGGCGAGCAAAAAAGTATTTATTACGGTCTGGCTTTATACGCTTTGGGAATGTTACTGTTTTCATTTGCTACCGAAGGATGGATGATGTTTGTATTTCTAATCCCATACTGTTTAGGTGGAATATGCGGACCCGCATTACAGTCAGTGATTACAAAAAGTGTACCTGCAAATGAGCAGGGCGAACTTCAAGGCGCGTTGACGAGCTTAATGAGTGCAACGTCAATTATTGGTCCGCCAATGATGACTCAATTATTCTTTTACTTTACGCATAAGGAAGCGCCTTTTAAATTTTCAGGTGCACCGTTCTTTTTGGCGTTTGTTTTGATGACCATAAGTGTAGTGGTCACTTATTATGCTTTTCAGAAAAAGAAATCTTAAATTTTATTTAAAATTAAGCCACAAAACAACATTTATCTATAATCTTTTGTAATTTAGCATTATGGAATTAAGCATTGGAGAAATGGCATTAATCGCCATTGCGATTGTAGTTTTATTCGGACCGGATAAACTTCCTCAGATTGCCCGAGATCTTGGATCTGGAGTAAGAAAGATGCGTGGCGCAGTAGAAGATATTAAAACCGAAATCATGAAAGAAACAGATAATCCGGTTTCTGAAATAAAGCGTGAAATTGAAAAGGTGAAAGATGCTGCCAAAGATTATGATCCTACTAAGAATCTTCAGAAGGATATTATTGGTGAGCCCGCAGCCGATGAAACTCCAAAATTAAAACCTTCAGAAGACGATACCTACGAGGGTCCAGTAAGCAGATAATCATGGAAGAGATTATTCTTGAAGATAAGAAAGCATTTCTTTTTCTTAATAATTTGGGAGATACACCGTTTGATCACTTTTGGTTAATGATTTCGGGAACATGGATCTGGGTGCCTCTTTATATCATTTTCTGTTATTTTCTATACAAAAATTTTAAGCTTAAATCCTTACTTTATATCCTCCTGTTTGTTGCCATCGGTGTGACTATTTCTGATCAGGTATCTGGGATTTTTAAATATGGCGTTGCCAGATTAAGACCCTGTCATGACCCTAGTCTACAGTCTTATATGAGAATTGTGAAATGTGGCGGACAGTTCGGATTTTATTCTGCCCATGCCTCAAATACCTTCTTTTTAGCAAGTTATCTAAGTTTTCTGTTAAAAGATAAGCTTAGATGGTTTCCTTATGTTATATTTGTGTGGGCTGTGGTAGTTTCTTACAGTCGCATTTATTTAGGAGTGCATTTCCCGATAGATATTTTGGTAGGAGCGTTTGTTGGTATTTTATTGGGAGCGGTATTTTCTATGCTCGCAAAAAAAGTCATCAACAAACAAACTATATAAAATGAAAAAACATCTATTCATTATTACTTTAGCGGCTTCTTCGCTGAGTTTTTTTTCTGCTCAGGATAAAAAGATGGCAGAAGAATGTATGCAGAAAGCTGATTTCAAATGTGCCGAAGAGCAATATCAGAAGTTAGCAGATAAAGAAATGATTCAGCAGTTTCAATCTGAATATTTTAATAATCTAGGTACAGCACAACGGAGGTTGGGGAAAGTTCCTGCAGCTTTTAAATCTTACGAATCTGCCTTAAAGGCAAATCCGAAATCGATTGCTGTTTATGCAAATTTAGGTTCACTGCACAATCAGAAAGGCAGCAAAACCAAAGCATTGGAGTATTTAAATAAAGGCCTGCTGATTGATGATCAGAATGCTGAACTGTATCTTACCCGATCAAAGGTGTATGAGAATTTAAACAAGAAAGATTTAGCCGAAAAAGATTTGAATCAGGTTTTGAGCTTTGCACCGGATAATATTTTTGCAAGAACTGGTTTGGCAAATCTTAAAAAGAGAAATGGTGATCTCGAAGGTTCTTTAAAAGATTATAACCAACTTCTTTCGGAAAAACCCGAATCTCTTTTATACAACGGTAGAGCTGACGTTTATTTAAAACTTAAAAAATACAAAGAAGCACTGACGGATGTCAACAAAGCAATTTCCATTGATCCAAAATTCTCGCAATCGTATGTAACCAAGGCGCTGATCTTATTTGATACTGCAAAAGATAAAGAAGCCTGTGCAAGTCTGGATAAAGCAGTTGCTACAGGTTACGAAAAAGGTGCATTGACTGAGCAATATGCTAAATGTATCAAAAAATAAATTCTCAAATTTTTCTTAAAATTCATTCATGTTAAACATTGTTCTTGTAGAACCGGAAATCCCAAATAACACAGGCAATATCGGAAGGTTATGTGTAGGAACCGAGAGCCGGCTACACCTCATTCATCCTTTAGGTTTTTTAATTGATGACAAAAATCTTAAACGTTCCGGTTTAGATTATTGGGTACATCTTGATGTGACTGAATATGCCAATGTTGAAGAATGGGTGAACGTTATTCCTGACAAGTCGAGAGTATTTCTGATGAGTTCTCATGCTGAACAATCGTATCTTGAAATTGACTTTCAGGATGGCGACTGGCTTGTTTTCGGTAAAGAAAGTGTAGGATTGAGCAAAGATGTTTTAAACTTATTTGAAAATCATTTAACCATCCCGATGTCTAAGCTGATCAGGAGTTTTAATATCGCAAACTCTGTTGCATTTGTGGTGGGAGAGGCGAAAAGACAGATTAACCTAAAACTTTAGTTTAAATATAATATCAGTCGTTATGATAAGGTTTTCCCTGTAGAATCTGATCTGCACGATACAGCTGTTCAACGATAAATAACCGGATCATCTGGTGAGTAAATGTCATTTTAGAAAGTGACATTTTTTCGTTGGCTCTGCTGTAGATTTCATCTGAGAAACCATAAGCACCGCCAATCAGAATATGTATCTTTTTAACTGAAGAATTCATCCAGCCGTCGATTTTCTGAGAAAATTCTCTGCTGGTAAACTGTTTTCCTTTTTCATCTAAAATCGCAACCCAGTCATTTTTATCTATGTAATTCTGAAATAATTTAGCTTCTTCTTTTTTTAACAAATCCGGCGAAAGATTTTTGGCGTTTTTAATATCAGAAATTTCAATAATTTCAAAATTCCAGTGTTTGGGAAGTCGGGTAAGATAATAGCTGATTAGAGAAGTGATTTCCTTATCGTCGGTTTTCCCGATACAGAGTAGATTGATGCGCATTTTTTAGCTTTAAAAAAAGAAAGTTCAAAGATACTTATAATTAAAAAAATGAAGAATTATTTTATAATCTGTATTTTTACATAACCAGCACAGTCAGTATGAAATTTTCTATTTTCTCATTGTTGTTTTTAAGTTTTTCAGGAATTACTTTCTGTCAGGAGATCAGTAAATCTGAAGAGGAAAAATATCTGGAGGCAGACAAAAATAAGATCTCTTTGGTTGCCGGCGTCAGTTATGTCAATAATTCTTTTGGACTTTACTATGAAGGTCAGTCTTTTCTTCTGAAACCCAATGATTCTTTTTATACAGAATTTTTCCTGAGATACCGATGGGTTGATGCAAGTATTTCATTTGCTCCAAAGTTTGTAAGGATTAATAATGATGATGATATAAAGGGAAGAACGAAATATTTCAACCTCGGATTTGCATTTTTTCTGAGCCCGAAACTGAGACAGTCTGTTAATTACAGTCAGGTAAAAGGTTTGTATCTGGATGACACAAAACGATTTTTTGAAGCTGTTTTAGATGATGAATTTACAGAAGCCTTAAGCAATGATTTTATGCAGTTTCCCGATGCGAAATTTCAGTCTTTTACAGGTGAAACGAGCTATCTGTGGCTCGGAAAAAAAGATAATTACAGAACCTATACCAACATGACGCACAAGCCTTTGAAAAATGATTTTGTTGTGCTTACAGGATTGGTTTACCAATATAATATGATGAAGGATACCGACCGTGTGAAGTATCAGGGTATGGAAATTTCAGATCCTTCGGGCGATCCCTCAGTGACAAAAGATGTCAGAGTAACATTAAAAACAGGTGGTGGTATACAGCGAATCATAGGAAAAAACTGGTATGCAATTGTAGAAATGTATCCGCAGATTCATTACGGATACCTGATTGATGAAAATTATGATGAATTTAATTTCGGGCTCAATTCATACTCCAGAATTGGATTTGATAATGGCAAATGGTTTTTCGGTGGCGGCGCACAACTCAACTGGATTAACAGCAGGAACGAAAATTTTTATTCAACGACAAACTGGTTATTTCGTTTTGGATTGGGTTTTAGAATAAATTCCCCTAAATTTGTCAATCAGCAGTTCGATAAAATCGATAAAATTTTAAAATAAAAAATGGCAATAAAAGTTCCGGGTTTTCTTTTGAAAGTTCAAGATTTTTTAGATGATATACATATTCCGCTTTTGGGAATATCGCTTTGGCAGTTATTTCAAATCTATTTTGCAGGAGTTTTTAAAGATAAAATAGGAAAGAAGGCTGCGGCAATTTCCTGGAGTTTTACATTGAGTCTTTTTCCGTTTATTTTGTTTTTACTGTCTGTTTTGCCACATATGCCTTTGTATGACAGGCTTCAGTTTTATATTTTTGAAGTGTTGATGCACAATATTTTCCCATCTAACATCGAAGGTGATGTGCGAAGTTATATTGAAAGCAGTATTATTCCCAATATGAAGGGAATCAGTAATTTAACAATTCTTATTGCCCTTGTATTTGCAACCAACGGAACGTTCTCCATTATCAGCGGTTTTAATGAAAATTCTAAAGAGAAGCTCCCTGACGTTAAAGAATTTATTTTATCATTTTTTATCACCATTGGCTTTGTTACCATTGTGTTTTTAGCTCTTTTCGGCGTCTACTATTCCGAAGTTGTTCTGAAGCTTTTTACACCCAAATATAATATTTCGTGGCTCGTCAATAACCTTTCCAAAATCATTGGTTTCGTATCATTTCCGTTGTTCTTTTTCCTGTTACTGACCATGTTTTACTGGCTGGGAACGGTGAAGATTATCAGATTCAGGCAGGCAATTCCAGGTGCGATTCTTACGACGGTTCTGTTTATTTTAACAACATATCTATTTACGCTGTACGTCAAAAATGTTGCACGTTACAACGTGTTGTATGGATCTATCGGAAGTATGATTTTACTGATGATTTGGGTCAACGTAAATGTTTACCTTCTTCTTTTCGGGAACGAGCTGAATATGGCTTTACGTAAACTGAGAGTGGAAAAACTGTTGGCAGACGAACTTAAGAAAGAGGCATCACATTACCAGTCAAAAAATGAAGAACCTAATCTCGACAGTGATGAGGAACATATTCGCAGTATAATTGAAGATATAAAGAAAAAAGATGAGTAAAAATATAAAATTTATTGTATTTATTTTCTGTGCATTGGTAAGTTTGCAGTCGTGTCAGCATATTCTTGATCAGGCTGAGGAAAAGCGCGCACAGGAAAACTTTACGTCTGAGTTTATGGGGAATTATACCGGAAGTTACAGCGGTGATGTCAGCGGTTCACTGGCCATTAATGTAAGAAAAGATGCCAGTGTAGAAGTCAGTCGAGGTGTAACTGGAGGTTCAGATTCATATCTTACTCATTTGATTATGTCATCTTTCAATACAACGACGAAATCTTCCCAGGGTTTTATGCTCATCGGAAATATGCAGACTAAAAAGGGAACCTGGGAAATGGGGAATCTAAAAGGAACATGGACTGTGACTAAAAACTAATCTTCCAAAGTCTCATGATTTTTTGAAGAACTTAAACTTAAAATAACATAACCTGAAACGGCTGCTATAAATGAAGCAATCAGGATCGCGAATTTAGCTTCGTCCTGAATCTGAATTTCTTCTTTAAATGAAAGCAGGGCGATGAAAATGGACATGGTAAAACCGATTCCAGCCAAAAGTCCGACGCCCAGCATCTGAGTCCATGACGAGTTTTGAGGAAGTGAACTGATTTTAAATCTAATAGCAATCCATGAGAAAAGATTGATTCCGATTAACTTTCCAATAACCAGTCCGCAGACAATTCCTAGCCCCAAACCACTGAATAAACCGTTGATCATCCCGCTGTTAAAAGTTATATTTGTATTCGTCAATGCGAAAATTGGCATGATAAAAAAGCTCACAGGTAAATGAAGCTGATGTTCTAGTTTTTCTAAAGGTGAAATTTCGACATCTGAAACATTGGTCGGAATTGAAAATGCCAGAACAACGCCAGCAATCGTAGCATGGATGCCGGAATGATGGAGAAAATACCAAAGAAATATTCCTGGGATCAGGTAAAAAACGATTTTTGTAACTTTAAAATAATTCAGCAGAAACAATAAGACAGATACTCCCAAAGAAAGCAAAATAAATATCCAGTGAATTTGCTCAGTGTAAAAAATCGCAATCACAAAAATTGCTCCCAGGTCATCAACAATCGCTAATGCAGCCAGAAATATTTTAATTGAATTGGGAACTTTTTTACCAAGCATTGAAATTATTGCCAGAGAAAAAGCAATGTCTGTTGCCATTGGAATTCCCCAACCATTGCTGTATTCGGTTCCCAAATTGAAAATTGTGTAGATAATTGCCGGAACCAGCATTCCACCGATTGCTGCAAAGATAGGAAGGGAAGCATTTCTAAAGGAAGAGAGTTCACCTTCAACAACCTCGCGTTTAATTTCAAGACCTACCAGAAGAAAGAAGATCGCCATTAAACCGTCATTAATCCATATAGAGACAGGATATTTTAGATGAAATAAATTAACACCTACTTCCTGATCCAAAAAGTTCTGAAAGTTTTCAGCCAAAGAAGAATTCGCAATTCCTAACGCAATGGCGACACAAAAAATTAATAAAATTCCTGATGACTGACTGCTTTCAAAAAACTTTTTAAAGTAGATACTTAAGTTCATAGTTAGATTCGGATCACCTTAGAAACGCCATCGATATCTTTTAGTTTTTTAAATGTTTCATCAAGTTGGCTTCTGTTTTTCACTTCAAGGTTTATATTTCCTGTGAACACACCGTCGTTGGATTCTATAGACATACTTTTCATATCCATACCCATTGCGCCGCTGATTACAGTAGTAATGTCATTAATCATACCCATTCTGTCAAGACCTTCGATCTCAATTTTAATACGGTTTTTGAAGCTTTCCTCATTGACCCATTTTGCAGGGATTACACGGTAATCGTACTGAGCTCTTAAATTAATCGCGTTCGGACAATTGTCACTGTGTACTTTTATTCCCTCCGAAATGGTGATAAAGCCAAAAATTTTATCTCCCGGAATTACGGTACAGCATTTTGCATAACTATAATTCAGTTTTTCTTCATCTTTCCCGAAAACAATCATGTCTAAATTGATTTCTTTCGGCTCAACATAATGTTGATTTTTGGTAGGTGATTTTCTGAATCTCGAAAGCAGGTTGTTGAATACATTTTTGCTTTCAATATATTTTCTCAGGCTGCTTGCGTCTAATTCATTGGTCTGGAATTTTAAAAATAATTCCTGAGATGTTTTTAGATTGAAAAACTTTTGAAGTTTATTGATTTCTTCGTCGTTAAAATTGATTTTTGCGTGTCTCAATTTTCTGCGGAGAATTTCTTTTCCTTCATCAACTAATGAGTTTTTCTCGGAATTTAAATATCCTTTTATTTTTGATTTAGCTTTGGAAGTCACTACAAAATCCAGCCAGTCAAATTTTGGTTTTTGGTTTTGAGATGATAAGATATCAACCTGATCACCATTTTGCAAAACATAAGAAATCGGAACCAGCTTACCGTTTATTTTTGCTCCCAGACATTTCATTCCCAAATCTGAGTGCACGGAGAATGCAAAATCCAGAGCGGTAGCGTTGGTCGGTAAAATTTTGATTTCTCCTTTAGGTGTAAAAACAAAAACTTCCTTAGAATATAAATTAAGCTTGATATTATCTAAAAGCTCAGAGGTAGAAAGATTCTGTTGCTGTTCGAGAACTTCACGTATTTCTGTTACCCAGTTTTCGAAATTTCTGTCGTCGTTAGTCTGTTTGTATCCTTCCTTATATTTATAGTGGGCAGCAACACCTTTTTCGGCAATATCGTCCATTCTGTCTGAACGGATCTGCACTTCAATCCATTTTTTATCAGGTCCCAACACAGTTAAATGTAAACTTTCATAACCTGTAGAACGAGGTTGGGTAATCCAGTCACGCATTCTTGAGGGATTGCTGTGGTAAACATCCGTAACGATAGAGTAAATTTTCCAGGCTAGAAATTTTTCGTTTTTAGCATCAGATTTATAAATAATTCTAATCGCGTAATTATCGAAAACCTCCTCAAATGAAACTCCCTGCTTCAGCATTTTTCTGTAAATCGATGAAATTGCCTTAGCGCGGCCTTTAATCGTTACATTCAGACCTTCATCTGTCAGTCTTTCTGAAACTTCTTTTTTAAATTCCTCAATATATCGTTCCCGGCTTTCTTTGGCAAGTTCGAGTTTTTGAGTGATTTCATTATAAATATCCGGATTGTTATATTTTAAAGAAAGATCTTCTAATTCAGATTTAATATTGTACAGACCTAAACGGTGAGCCATTGGAGCATAAATATATACGGTCTCGGAAGCAATTTTTTTCTGCTTATCGGGAGCCATGCTCTGTAAGGTTCTCATATTGTGAAGACGGTCTGCGATTTTAATCAAGATCACGCGGAAATCTTCTGAAAGCGTCAGGAGAAGTTTTCTGTAGTTTTCAGATTGTACAGAAATATTCTGATGATTCATGATTGAAATCTTGGTCAGTCCGTTGACAATCCCTGCGATTCTCTCACCAAAAATTTTCTTCAAATCTTCGTAACTGTAATCCGAATCTTCAATAACATCATGCAGTAGTGCACATGCAATAGATGTTGCTCCCAAACCGATTTCTGTTGCTACAATTTTGGCCACAGCAATGGGGTGGTAAATGTAAGGTTCACCGGTTTTTCTCCTTTGGTCTTTGTGTGCGTCTAATGCAATATCAAAAGCCTTTCGGATGAGTTTATTGTTCTCTTCATCCAAAGTTCTGTATGTATTAGAAATCAGGTCTTTATACCTCGCTAAGATTTCTTTATTTTCTTGCTCTAAGTCGTAACTCATTTGTGTAAAAGGCTTTGTTTAAACGAAAATACGAAAAATAAAGTGATTCGTCAATTCCTGAAACTAAAAAATCCGTAGAAAAATTTCTACGGATTCTGGTTATGAGTTTTAGTTTTTAGAATTTCACTTCAGAGTCCATTCCACTGTGCTGTGATTTTTTCTTCACATCCGGACTGTTATGAATCTCTGCCTTGCTCCGGGCGTCGATGTACTTTTTAACGTTACTGTATGATGCCTGACCGATATTCATATTTTCAAATATGTATGTTTTCAGAACGGAATTCTGATGAAATACATATTGTGCTTTTTGTGCCTGTTCGTTATCTTTTATCTCTACACTCGCCATATACTGTGACTGATGATGATCTTCGGTGAGATAAACTATGTAATCAGAGTTTTCAAAACCTGAAGTCTCCAGTTCATTTTCCAATCGCTTATAATCACTGTGGCGTTCAAATAATCCCGCTAAAATGCTTGACATAGTAATTTTGTTTTGGTATTTAAAGATAAAACAAATTTTTAGAATAGCTAATAAAAATTTAATAAAATTTACATTTTATTATTTTATCTATAATAAATTAATAAAAATTAAGATAGTGTCTATTTTGTTTATAATTGTATTTTTTCTGGCAAATATTAAAAAAAAACTGCACTTAGGAGTGCAGTTTGTAATATGAACAACAGAAATTAATTCAGACGTTCGTTTTTAATTTCCTCCACAATTTCAGGATTCAATAGAGTAGAAGTATCTCCGAAATTCGAGAAGTCTCCTTCCGCAATCTTTCTCAGAATTCTACGCATAATCTTTCCTGAACGTGTTTTCGGCAGCCCGGAAACAAACTGAATTTTATCAAGCTTTGCAATCGGGCCGATCTGATCTGAGATCAGCTGATTGATTTCTTTTTTGAGATTTTCTTTCTGACGGCCGGCGCCACTGTCTTTTAAAATTACGAAACCATACAAAGCACTTCCTTTGATGTCGTGCGGGAAGCCTACAATCGCAGATTCTGCCACCGCCGGATGTTCGTTGATGCTGTCTTCAATCGGAGCAGTTCCTAAATTGTGCCCGGAAACAATCACCACATCATCTACACGGCCTGTAATTCTGTAATAACCCACTTCATCTCTCAAAGCACCGTCACCAGTGAAATATTTCCCTGGAAATGCTGAGAAATAAGTTTCCTTATATCTTTGATGGTCGCCCCAAATGGTTCTCGCAATTCCCGGCCATGGAAAACGGATGCAGAGATTTCCTGTCACCTGATTTCCTGTAATTTCGTTGCGTTTGTCATCCATTAGAACCGGCTGAATTCCCGGTAAAGGAAGTGTAGCATACGTCGGTTTGGTCGGCGTAACAAATGGGATAGGAGAGATCATAATTCCACCTGTTTCGGTTTGCCACCACGTATCGACGATCGGACATTTTTTTCTTCCCACATGATCGTTAAACCAATGCCAAGCTTCATCATTAATAGGTTCTCCCACAGATCCGATCACTCTCAATGAGCTTAAATCATGTTTATCAACCCAATCAGCACTTTCTTTGGCTAAAGAACGGATGGCAGTTGGTGCAGTGTAAAATTGAGTGACTTTATGCTTTTCAATCACTTCCCAGAATCTGTCAGGCTCAGGATAGGTTGGAACTCCTTCGAAAATAACAGTGGTTGCTCCATTTAAAAGAGGTCCGTACAAAATGTACGAGTGTCCCGTAATCCATCCGATATCTGCAGTACACCAATAAATGTCATTTTCCTGATAATTGAAAACATTTTTAAAAGTGTACGCCGAATAAACCATGTAACCGGCAGAAGTGTGAAGCATTCCTTTTGGTTTTCCGGTAGAACCTGATGTGTACAGAATAAACAGAGGATCTTCGGCATCCATAATGATCGTTACGAAATCGGCAGAAGCTTTTTCGTACAGGTCAGCCATCCAGAAATCTCTGCCTTCCTTCATTTTTATTTCGTTGTTGGTTCTTTTGACAACCAAAGTTTTTTCTACAGTCGGACATTTTTCTAAAGCTTCGTCGATGATTGATTTTAAATCTAAAATTTTGTTGCCTCTGTAACTTCCGTCTGAAGTGATCAACATTTTTGCGCCGCAGTCATTCACTCTAGAAACGACTGCCGAAGCTGAAAATCCGGCGAAAATAACTGAATGTACTGCTCCGATTTTCGCACAGGCCAACATTGTAACCGCCAATTCTGGAATCATCGGAAGGTAGATGCAGACTCTGTCGCCTTTTTCGATGCCCATGTCTTTCAAAACATTGGCTGTTTTGTTGACTCTTTCATACAGTTCGTTGTAGGAAATATGCTGAGCTTCCTCTTTCGGATCGTTGGGTTCCCAGATGATGGCTGTTTTTTCGCCACGTACCGATAAATGTCTGTCGAGGCAGTTTTTAGTGATATTTAATTTAGCATCTTTAAACCATGTGATTTTTGCTTCATTCATATCATATTTTACCACTTTGCTCCATCTTTGGTACCAAACAAAATTTTGGTCAGCCACTTTATCCCAGAATTTTTTCGGGTTTTTGATTGATTTTTTGTACTCTTCAAAGTAGTGCGGTAAATCTTCTATCACGTAATTTCTCATACTTTTTCTTTTTAGAATTATTTATTTTTTAATTTTTTATTTAAATTGTTTTGTAGTGTTTTAATTTGAACACGAAGGTCACAGAGTTTTTTTTATTCATGTTGCATTTAGTCTCACAGAGCCGTTCCACTTACATAAGCAAAGTGGTGTCTATTTTAAATGAATTTCCAACAATTTAATCAATTTTGAGCTCCATAATTGGTAAAAATCTATCCTTAATTGATGTTTCTATCTGACCTGCTTTTACAAATCCGAAACTTTCATAAAATTTCTGTGCATTTGGGTCGGCATCAAGAATTATTCTTGATCTTTGACTCTGTTTTATTTTTAAAATGAAGTCACTCATTAATAATTTACCAAATCCTTTACCGATATTTTCTGGTGAAACAAAAAGATTGTCCAGTCTCACGCTGTTATTTTCAATTTCGAAATAAGAATAATAAGCAACAGCCGATTGGTTGATAACTAATTTATAAACTTCATTGTTTTGGATATATTCTGAAGTGATGGTTAGTAAATCTGACCACTCATCCATTTGTTTATCGGAATATCCCCAGTAAGCCTTTGATCTTTTTGTAATTTCGGTTAAAATCTTGTCGTCATCGGAATTTGCTTTAATAATTTCTGTCATCACAATTAAGTTTATGAATTTCTGTATTGCAGAATCTTCTCCTTTAATTCCTCAATAATCATTTCATCATCAATGGTCGACGGAATCTGAAATTCTTTACCATCAATAATCGTTCTGATCAGTTTTCTTAAAATCTTTCCTGAACGGGTTTTTGGAAGTCTTTTTACGACCATCACAGATTTTAGAAAAGCCACTGCGCCAATTTTTTCTCTGACATTTTTAATAATTTCATTTTCAACATCAGTTTCAGAAATTTCGGAACCGTTTTTTAAAACAACCGTTGCAAAAGGAACCTGTCCGCGTAATTCATCATCAATTCCGACTACGGCACATTCCGCGACATCAGGATGCGAGGAGACAATTTCTTCCATTTCTGAAGTTGAAAGTCGGTGGCCTGCAACATTGATGACATCGTCCACTCTTCCGGTGATGAAAATATATCCGTCTTCATCTTTTATCGCACCGTCTCCGGAAAAATAATAACCTTTGTACTGAGATAAATAACTTTTCTCAAAACGCTCGTAATCATTCCAAATTCCCAGCATTGCACCGGGCGGAAGCGGAAGTTTGATAACTAAATATCCTTCTTTATGCTCATCCAATTCATATCCATTTTCATCAAAAATTTTGATATCATATCCTGGAATCGGTTTCCCTGCGGAAGCTCTTTTAATTTTATAATTATCATCAAAAGTTAATAAACCTAACATCGGCGAGCCGGATTCTGTCTGCCACCAATGGTCGATGGCGGGAACACCGATGTGTTCTTCAAACCAATCCAAAGTAGCAACATCGCATCTTTCGCCTGCCAAAAACTGCTTTTTAAAATAGGTTAAATCATATTTCTTTACCAGTTCGCCATTCGGATCTTCTTTTTTAATCGCTCTGATGGCTGTAGGAGCCGTAAACATTGCGGAAACTTTGTACTCAGAAATAATTCTCCAAAAAGTTCCTGCGTCGGGAGTCAAAATTGGCTTTCCTTCAAAAATGATCGTTGTGTTTCTGTTGATTAAAGGTCCGTAAACGCTGTAACTGTGACCGACTGCCCAACCAAAATCGGAAGCCGCCCAAAATGTTTCACCCTGTTCAATTCCATAGATGTATTTCATGGAAAATTTCAAAGCAGTTGCGTAACCACCGGTATCTCTCGTAATGCCTTTTGGTTTTCCGGTAGTGCCGGAAGTGTATAAAAGATAAAGCGGATGATTCGATTCCACAGAAACACAGTATGCAGGCACAGACTTTTCAACCAACTCTTCGTAATCGATGATGCCTTCAAACATTTCATCCTGATTGTCGACTAATCTTCTGTTAAAAACGATTATGTTATCGACTTTATCCTGTGCCAGTTCGATTGCCTTTTCCACCAATGGCAAATAGGGAATTCTTTTGGAAATTTCAATTCCCGCAGTGGCTGTAATCAACGCTTTTGGTTTGCAGTCATCAATTCTAACGACCAGTTCGTGCGGTGCAAAACCTCCGAAAACTACATTATGAATCACGCCGATTCTTGCACAAGCCAACATCGCAAAAAGCGTCTGCGGAATCATCGGCATATAAATGACTGCGGTATCGCCTTTTTTTAAACCTAAAGAAACCAGTCCGCCTGCTAATTTTGAAATCTCTTTTTTAGCGTGATTAAAGGTGTATTTTTTCTTCTGATTTGTGACCGGAGAATCATAAATAATTGCAGTTTCTTCTCCAAAACCGTTTTCAATATGTTTGTCAATGCAGAGATAAGATATGTTGAGTTTTCCATCCGCAAACCATCGGGTGTAATCATTTGCGTCCTTTGAAATAATCTGATTTGGAAATTCAAACCAAGAAATTTCCTGAGCCTGTTCTTTCCAGAACTGCTCTTTGTTTTCTATGCTTTGCTTAAATAGATTATCTGTGTTCATAATTTGTTGTTTTTAAAACACGAATTGCACTAAATCATTTGTGCAATTTTATTTATGATATTCGTGCTTAATTAATCAACAGTTCCTCAATCTGAGAAATCAGTTTTTTAATCGAGTACGGTTTTGTTACGTACGCGTCAGCTCCCATTTCCAGGCCTTTCTCAATATCTTTCGGATTGTTTTTGGCGCTGAGGAAGAGAACTTTTGTATTGTCTAAATTTTCATTCTTTTTAATTTCTTCCAGAGTGCTGTAGCCGTCAAGATTGGGCATCATAATGTCGAGTAAAATCACATCTGGAACAATGGTTTTTAAAAACTCCAAAACCTCGGTTCCGTCTCTGGCGATAAAAACTTCGTAACCGATTTTCCGGAAACTGTATTCCAGAGACATTAATATCTTGTGTTCGTCGTCAGCGATTAAGATCTTTTTCATTGTGTATTTTCTTTATGATTCAACTTCATTGTTTTTTTATGTTGGTGAACCCGAAGGGTTCAATTTTAATAGCCGTAAGTGAAACCTAGGGAATATGAATCTTCATTCGGATCAAAACAACCCGGTAGGGTTGAATTTTAAATAATTTCACCTTCAAATTTAATCCCGTTTTCATTCAATAACCTTTTAAATTCTTCCATGAACGTCTCTTTTTTGTGATGTTCTTTTTGATTCTTAATATAATTTATAAGAGTTTCCTTTTCTCTCACCGATATTGTAAATGCTCCATAGCCTTCCTGCCATCCTTCGAACTCATCAAATAATCCAGATTCTTTCATCCACAGGTTTGATGCTACTTTAATATCCTTTACCAAACTGCTGAGATTTAAATTTGGATGTAAGTCACATAAAATATGAATATGATCTGGTATGCCATTAATTCCGTATAATTTACATTTTTTATTGTTTAAAATGCCGAAAATGTATTTTTACAGTTTGGTTTCATTTTTTTCATTAATCGTTTGTTTTCTATTTTTTGTTCCGAAAACAATATGATAGAATATTTGTTTGTATGTTCCCATTTGTGTGTTTTTTTGTCGAACCCTGTCGGGTTCGTTATTTGTGTTTTTCAATTTCCATGGGTTTCCACCCACGGCTATTGTTGTTGAACCCTGTCGGGTTCGTTGTTTTGTGTTTTTCAATATCCATGGGTTTCACCCACGGCTATTGTTGTTGAACCCTTCGGGTTCTTATCTGTTGCTTCCAATATCAGGTTTGGCTTAGCCGAATCTCGTGCCTCGATTTCATCCAGGGCTACTTTTCGGGTTCTGCGTCATTATCTGTCATTTTTATGATGGGTAACGTGATGGTAAACGTCACACCCAATCCGCTGTTTTCTGCTTTTATGGTTCCGTTGTGGGCTTCGATAATTCGTTTGGAAATTGCCAGTCCAAGGCCGCTTCCGGTAGGTTTGATAATGTTTTGATTTTTAGACTGATAAAATTTATCGAAAATCATTTCCAGATCTTCTTCGGGAATATTTTTCCCAGTATTGAAAATTTTAATAATCAAATTATCATCTTTTTCTGAAAGTTTCGTCTGAATTATTCCCTGTTCATCAGTAAATTTAAGTGCATTTCCCAAAATATTCTGAAACAATTGGATAAATCTCGCTTCATCGTATTCAAACTGGTAATGCTTCAATAAATCAACTTCGCTGACATGGATAAATTTCTGCTGAATCAAATGCAGGATAGGGTTTAAAGCCTTTTTATATGTTTCGATAATGTTATTTTCCTGAATGTTTAATGCAATTTCTCCGTGCTGAAGCTTGTCCAGATAAAGGATATCATTAATAATCTCGCTCAAACGGTCAGACTCTGTGATGATATTATTTAAAAATTCTCTTTTAATATCTAAAGGTATATCGTCGTCATCGGCTAAAATTTCCCCTGCCGAACGTATTGCTGTAATTGGAGTTCTCAGTTCATGCGCAACAGAATCCAGGAAATCATCCTTCTGACGGTCTTTTACGATGAGATTTTCATTGGCGGCACTGAGGTCGTTCGAAAGCTGTTTTAGTTCTTCAGATTTCTCGGTCAGTTTTTTATTCAGCGTGATATTCTCTTTTGATTCTTCCAAAATATTTAAAACTTCCTTCAATGAAATTTTATCTTCCTTGGTTACGCCTTCAATCAGAATTTTTGCCGAAGCAGTCCCGATTCTTCCTGCCAAAAGGTTTTCAGAAAATTTAATAAATCTGGAATCGGCGGTTTCGGTTTGTGAATCAATATTGTATTTGATATTGAAGATCCGCATGGCCTGTTCAGTTTTCTTTTTGCCTAAAAAACGTTCCAGAATATTTTGAATATCAGAAACATAAGCAGTTCCACGCCAAATGAAAGCATTTTCGTGGTTTTGAATATATTTATCGATATCAACATACAATTCGGCAAAATTTCTTTCACGGTAATTTCCTTTCATACTCACGGAAAGTATGGTAAATAGGGCAGTGTTTACCAAAATTGACCAAAAGAAAATTTCAGGAATTTGGGTTAAAAATGAAATGTCAAAAAACTGAAAAGCATTATACAAATCTCTTAAAACTCCCTTCAATTCAGAATTGTAGGAAAAATAATACTGCGGAATAATCAGTCCGAAATAGCAAATAATTAATCCAGCTAAAAGTCCGGCCACTGCGCCCTGATAACTGCCTCTTCGCCAGAATATTGCTCCAAAAAATGCAGGTGCCAATTGAGCAATAATGACAAATGAAATCAGTCCGACAGAATCTAAAGAAGTTTTTAAAATGAAATATTTATAAAAGGCAAAAGCAACTATAATCAACCCGAAAATCGAGAATTTGCGGATGTTCGTAATGTTTCTTGTATTTTGAACTTCATTTTCAGCTTTAAATTTCCCCAATAAACCATAAGGAATAATTAAATTGTTTGAAAGCATAATAGACAGAGTAATCGCCGAAATAATAATCATTGAAATACATGAACTCAAACCTCCCAAAAACACCAGAACAGTAATCAAAGTATTGTCAAAATGTTGCGGAATGAGAATAGAGTAGAACTCGGGATTCACGTTTTGTCCGTTGAAAATCAATCTTCCGCCCCAGGCAATCGGGAAGATGAAAATCGTAAATATTAAAAGGTAAAGAGGGAAAAACCAGATTGCAGTTTTGATGTGTTTTTCCTGTCTGTTTTCAACGATTGCGGTGTGAAACTGTCTCGGTAAAATACAGATGGCTGTTCCGGAAATCATGCAGAGAACCATCCAGTTCATCGCGCCTTCAATTCCGTTAAATGTATTTTTTGCTTTAAAATCAGGGAATTTGCTGGCTTTTTGATAGAGGTCTGAAAATCCGTCAAACGCATAATAGATAACGAATAATCCCAAAATAATAATGAAGAATAACTTCAGGAAGCTTTCCAAAGCAATGGCAGAAATAATTCCCAAACGTTTTTCTGAGGCATCAACATACTTTGTTCCGTAATACGATGAGAAGACAGCTATTAATATAACTACAAAAGTTCCGCTGTCCGTTAAAATATTTTGAGAAAATTTAGTTTCTGTAACTAAATGAAAAGTCTCGGAAATTGCTTTGATCTGCAATCCAATGTATGGAATAATTGCAAACAGACAAACCAGAGTGATGATTGCACTGAAACTACGGCTGTTTCCATATCTTAATGAAATGAAATCTGCCAAACTGCTGATTTTATTAACTCTTGAGATGCGGACGATTCGGGTATTAATGTAAATCCAGGCCGGAATTACCATGATCGGACCAATGTAAATCGGTAAATAATTGAGTCCGCTGGTCGCTGCCACGCCGATACTTCCATAATACGTCCATGCGGTGCAGTACACAGCAAGCGACAGCGCATAGATGTAGGGATTATTGATCCAGATTTTACTCTTTTTCTTCTCTGCCAAATGGGCAACTAAGAACAAAAGTGCGAGATAAATAAGGACAACGATAAATAATGCGAAACTACTCATCATATTTTTTTACGATTACAAAAGAAATAATGATGGAAATCATCCAGACTGCGAAGAAATAAACAAGAATCATCGGATATCCAAAAACTTCCCTTTCACTGTTAAACAACAATGAAATAGGAATGCTGAACGCAATCAAAAGACCTACGCTCAGAATGATCAGTTTTTGTTCGTGACGCTTTTTCATAAGTGATTATTGATGAATGATAATTGATTGATTCGAATGTTTAAAGTTTTTTTTAATTCAATTTTAATAAAAAATTTAAAATAATTCTGCTTTTCTCCAACCTTAAAAGAGAGAAAAACTTCTATCTAAAATTACTACTATGTCATCCTGAGCTTGTTGAAGGAAGATTCAAGGGTTATGATTTTCGGTCAATTTTTTATTAAAAACGATAATTGATGAACAGACCGAAATCATTCATCAATTATCATCTATCATTTATAAATTATTTCTCGTCAGAATATTCTCCAGTCAAAGAATAATATCCAAAGATGGCCAATCCGCCTGTGACAATCGGAACCAATACAAAAAGTATAATGATGCCGAACACAAGGTCTTCCTGTTTTCCTGATGTGATTTTAGGGATGCCCATCACCGTTATTCCAAAATAGGCGACGATCAGGGCGGCTAAAATCCATACAATGCCTAATATTTTTTTTAATCCGTTCATTTTAGTAGATTTAAAATTAATAAATTTTTGAGTGATTATCCCTATTAATCGTGGATATTGTTGTTCTTATTTTTCAGATAAATCAATCCGATGACTAAACAGACTGCGGCAACTCCGATCGGATACCAAAGTCCCTCAAGATACCACGTTGCATGTCCTGCATCTTTTCCGGAAGTTACGAGATAAGTGGCTACTGCGGGAAGCAATCCGCCAAAAACCCCATTACCAATATGATATGGCAACGACATCGAGGTATAACGGATTCTCACCGGGAACATTTCAACTAAAAATGCGGCAATCGGACCGTAAACCATCGTCACAAAAATCACCTGAATAAATACGAGGAAAACCAAATACCATCTCGTGTCGTCGTTCAACGTAATCGATGTTGAAACTTTTGGCTCTTCCGCTTTTCCGTCTTTCATCACAGGACCGGCGGCTGACCAGTGAACGATACTGTCTTTTTTAATTAAAGTTCCGTCTGTATAAGTCGTTTCTTTGTGAAATGTAACTAAACTGTCTGAGGCAATCGTTTTGTGAATGGCTGCAACTCTTGTTTCTTTAATACCTTCACTTGCAACTGTTTTTGCTTCGATATTGACGCTTTTGTACATCGCGTCATAAATCGGTCTGTAGGCTAAAATTGCGACCAGCATTCCGGTCATCATAATCGCTTTTCGGCCAATTTTATCTGAAAGCCAACCGAAAAACACGAAGAACGGTGTTCCCATCAAAAGTGCTGTGGCCATCAGATAATCAACCTGCATCGAATTGATGTTCATTACTTTTTGAAGGAAACTCATCGCATAAAACTGTCCGGTGTACCAGATGACCCCTTGTCCCATCGCAGCTCCGAATAAAGCCAACAAGACAAATTTGAAATTGAATTTATTACCGAAACTTTCTTTTAAAGGATTTTTTGAAGTTTTCCCTTCACTTTTAGCCTTTGCAAAAAGCGGAGATTCCTTCATGTTTTTTCTGATAAAATATGAAACTCCAACCATTAAAATCGAAATCCAAAACGGAACTCTCCATCCCCATGAGTCAAAATCTTCTGCAGAGAGTGTATTTTTAGTAATTAATATAACGATCAGTGAAATGAAAAGTCCTGCTGTAGCGGTAGTCTGAATCCATGAAGTCCAGTAACCTCTTCTGTGTGGCTGCGAATATTCTGCAACATAAGTTGCTGCGCCACCATATTCTCCACCTAAGGCCAAACCCTGTAAAAGTCTTAAAATTAAAACTAAAACCGGCGCCATAAATCCGATCGTTTCATATCCCGGAATACATCCGATCAGGAAGGTTGAAAATCCCATGATCAGTAAAGTCACTAAGAAAGTATATTTTCTCCCGATGATGTCTCCCAGTCTTCCGAAAAACAGGGCTCCGAAAGGTCTCACTACAAATCCAGCCGCAAAAGTGGCCAGCGTAGATAAAAATGCTGCAGTAGGATTGTCTGCGGGGAAGAATTTGGTCGCCAAAACGACTGCCAGACTTCCGAAAATATAGAAATCATACCATTCTATCAAGGTTCCGAGGGACGATGCGGTGATCACGCTCCAGATGGTTCGGTTTTTCTGCTTATCTGTCATATTCTCGTAAACATCGTGGTGTTGTTCGCTCATATCAATAGATTTTTTTTGTTAATAATTAATTTAAATGGAATTGGTTTTTATAAATAAATCTGAAGCTGTACAATAAATTCTCCTTTAGATTTCGGGTTTTCTGTCGGACTTGTGTAAACCGGTCTCGTAGAATACTGTGTCGTGATTTTTGCGTGATGACCGTCCAGAAACCAGTTGGCTCCCACATCAAACTGCGACGATGGTTTATCAAACGCTTCAAAATCTTTATATGTATAAGCAGCAAATGGCTGAATTCTGATTTTCGGTTTTTCAGCCTGGCTTGGCAATAACAAGCCTGCCTGAGCATAGACCACATTTCCGGTTCCGATCATCGGTTGTAGATTTCCGGGACCAGCTAAAGCTCTTTGTCCGACAAAATTCGGGTCGTTGGCTGCGATGTTCATTGTACCTAAATTTCTCACGTAATTCGGTCCGAAATTATAGTTGAAATATCCTGCATAAGCTGAAACAGCCATTTTATTTTTCGCTTCTCCTAAAGGAATATCAGCAAAAGCATCTACAGAAAGTAAGGTAATATCGTGTTTTTCGATGTTTGAGTTGACTGAAGTTCTCGTTCCTTCCGCCTGATGGTAAAATCCTGCGCCAACGTTGAAAACTTTTTTGGTTCCTAAGTAAGAACCTACTTTGAAAGGAAGAAGATTAGACTCTGTGTCTAAAAACTGATATTCAAAATAACCTGCCTTAGACCAGTTTGGATTTCCGTTGTTGTCAACAGCGACTTCATTTCCGGGAATCAGCGTATTTGCCGGAACTAAATCTGTTGCGAAAGGTTTGTTTAAACTCATCCGGTACTCAAATTTTCCGTATTTACCTTTGGCAAAAAGACCCATCTGTCTCGCAAACTGATCTGAATTATCAATCAAGGGCCAGCTGAAAACCGGAGAATCCAAAGTCAGAAAGTTCAGTGTAGAAGCCATCGTCATACGCGAAAGTCCCATATAATAATGAAGACCACCACCTAATGTTAAGCTGAATTTTCCTGCTTCACCAGGCATTACGACTGCATATTCATTCCATGCATCGTGAAAGAAAAGCTGAGGTTTTTTACCATTTCCGTAGCCGCCGGTTCCTGTTGTTCCTGTCGCGCCACCGTTGATGAAAGTCTGATTGTTAATCCCGAAATGGGTGAGAATCATGTAACGCTTCGTGATTTGAGCGTAGGCTAAAATACGTGCTCGTCGGTTTCCTAAATTCCAGGTATTGTCAGTGGCTTCTCCGCCAACCATACTTCCGGGGTTCATTTCGGTGTTCCTGATCCAGAACTGATCCCAGAGAATAAATCTGACATATTTATCTCTTTCAGGATTTAAATTTATTTTTAAACCATTTCCATAATCAGGAGAACCCTGACTGTATACAGAACTGCTGATTAAAGCTAATCCAATAAAACTTAATATTTTCTTCATAAATTATTAATTTTTTGGCTGTTATTTTGTGAAAGCCAAATTGGAATTAATAATTTAGTTATAAAAATTCAGTATATATTAGTGCTTATAATATAGTTGATTAATGATCAATGATGATTGATGGGTCGGAAAATTTAAATATTTAAGCAAAATTTTAGTTATAATCATTTAATATAATGCTTATTAAATAATTAAATTGATGTTCTTGAAATTTAATTTTAGCAGAAATGTACTAGAAATTTTAATTTATTTTTTAAATCTTTCCCATTTAATCAACATGTACTTGTCAGCAAATTGAGTGATAATTAAACCTGAATCTCTAATGTTTTCTTCTTTGGAAATGTATTCGATCAACTCATTTTGCTTTAAAATTTTATAAACCGGGTGAAAATCGGAGTGGGGTGGTCTTGTAATATTATACTTCTTGATCCAGGAACTTACCGTCACATGAGAAACACCGATAATCCTTTCTATTTCGCGGAAACTTAAGCCTTCAAGATATAATTGTAGTGCTTTGGTCACATAGTAATCATCAATTTTTTTTCCTAATTTTTTAACGGTAAAGTAATAATTACAATCCTTACAGTGGAATCTTTGTTTCTCATTAATGATTCCGCTTTTTACGACTTTTTCACTTTTGCATTTCGGACAGATACTTTCCATATATAGTATTTTAGCAAATATATAATAATTTAGCAATATTAAATCTTAACAATAAGATAATTATACCTGTTAATATTAATTAAACAATAAAATTATCTTTTTAATTTGTTTTTTAAAGATAATATGTTTTAAATTTGCCAAAAAATTCAGATAAATAAATGGAAATACAAATTTCCTCATGCGAACATTTAATGTATGTGAGTGAAATACAGCAGGAAATGTATGATTCTGCACAGCGGCGGGGAACGGGAATCGCTAAACGTTCCATCGAATATTTAAGTAAAAAAATTTCGGAAGGTAACGCTGTAGTCGCTACAGAAAATGGTGAATGGGTAGGTTTCTGCTATATCGAAACCTGGTCGCACGGTCAGTTTGTAGCCAATTCGGGGTTAATTGTTTCTCCAAAATTCAGGCATGGAGGTATTGCAACTTTAATCAAAGACAGAGTATTTGCTTTGTCACGAGAAAAATTTCCCAATGCAAAAATATTTGGTTTAACTACAGGTTTGGCGGTGATGAAAATCAACAGTGACTTGGGATATAAACCAGTGATTTATTCTGAATTAACGCAGGATGATGAGTTTTGGAGCGGATGCAAAAGCTGCGTGAATTATGAAATTTTAATGAAAAAAGAACGGAAAAACTGCCTTTGTACAGCAATGCTTTTCGTTCCTGAAAATAGTAAAGTAAATGGAGTTGACGATAATCAACCCGAAAATAAATATAAAAATGAGCAAGAAAGTAATCTTAGCGTTTAGCGGAGGTCTAGATACCTCTTACTGTGCCAAATATCTGAGCGAAATACTTGGATATGAAGTATACGCAGTGACTGTAAATACCGGAGGTTTTTCTAAAGAAGAGGAAAAAGAACTTGAGAAAAAAGCCTTAAATCTTGGGGTTAAAGAATACAGGTGCGTTGATGCTCAGGAGGATTATTACAATTCTTGCGTAAAATATTTGATCTTTGGAAATGTGTTGAAAAACAATACGTATCCATTGTCTGTTAGTGCTGAACGTACGATCCAGGCGCAGGAAATCGCAAAATATGCGATTGAAATCGGTGCTGATGCGATTGCTCACGGAAGTACAGGTGCTGGAAATGACCAGGTCCGTTTTGACTTGATTTTTCAGGTGATGTGTCCGAACGTAGAAATTATTACTCCGATTCGTGATCTGTCTTTGTCCCGTGAAGAAGAGATTGAATTTTTGAAAATCCATGGCTACGAAATGGAGTTCGAAAAGGCTCAATATTCTGTCAATAAAGGACTTTGGGGGACTTCAGTCGGTGGCAAAGAAACCTTGACTTCAAGAAATTATCTTCCAGAGGAAGCTTTTCCATCTCAGATTAAAGAAACTCAGCCTTCCGAACTGGAAATTGAGTTCAAGAATGGCGAAGTTGTAGTGGTAAATGGACAAAACTTTGAACATTCGGTTTATGCCATTCAAAAAATTGAAAAATTAGCTTCTGAGTATGGAATCGGTCGTGATATCCACGTTGGTGATACGATTGTCGGAATTAAAGGAAGAGTAGGATTTGAAGCGGCGGCGGCATCTGTGATTATCAAAGCACACCATTTATTGGAGAAACATACGCTTTCAAAATATCAGCAGATGATGAAATCCCAATTGTCTGATTGGTACGGAAACTGGCTTCACGAAGCAATTTTCTTAGATCCTGTGATGAGAAATATTGAGTCTTTCTTAGTCGATTCTCAAAAAACAGTAAGCGGAAAAGTATATGTGACCCTTCATCCATACAGGTTTATTTTAAATGGAATTGAATCTAAACATGACCTGATGTCCGATAAATTCGGAAGCTACGGAGAAGCAAACAGAGCTTGGACAGGCGATGATGTGAAAGGATACACGAAAATTGTAAGCAATTCTTTAAATATATACCATCAGATTAATTCTGCGTTATAAGGACGAACCCGAAGGGTTCAATACGAATAGCCATAGGTGGAACCTATGGATTATTAAATCAACAAGCAATCAGAACCCGATAGGGTTCAATAATATTTGCGGTCGAAATCCGTGAAAACCAATAAAATGATTAATATCAAAAAGACGGCAGGAATTATCGGTGCCAACGGCTATACAGGAAGCGAATTAGTTCGTCAGTTGGCTTTTCATCCCAACATATTATTGAGTTTTTTATATAGCCGTTCAAATTCGGGGACAAAAATTTCAGATTTGTACCCGGATTTAACGACGGTCTGTGAAATGATTTTAACGGATCAGCCTGAAGAGGTAGATATTTTATTTTTATGTCTTCCGCACAAAGAAAGCCAGAATTGGCTGACTCAGAATGCTGTAAAAGATGAAACGTTAGTGATCGATTTAGGAAATGATTTTCGCTTAGATGGAAATTTTGGAAACAGAGATTTTATCTACGGTTTACCTGAAATCAACAAAAAACACCTTTTGGGAGCAAAAAGTATTGCGAACCCGGGATGTTTTGCAACGGCAATTCAACTGGCTTTGCTTCCATTGGCTGAAAAAGGGTTATTGAATGAGGTATATATAACAGGAATTACAGGTTCAACAGGTGCCGGTCAGTCATTGCAGCCAACGACGCATTTTACCTGGAGAAACGATAATATTTCAGCCTATAAAACTTTGACACATCAACATGTGGATGAGATTATACAGCAGTTAGTTTCTTTTAATACGAATGAAATCAGTCTGAATTTTGTTCCGTGGAGAGGAGATTTTGCGAGAGGAATTTTTACGAGTTCCACGGTGAAAACAGATGTAGAACTTTCGGATATTCATCAATTGTTTAGGGATTTTTATGCAGATGCGCCTTTTGTAAAGGTAAGTGAGAAAGCAATTGATTTAAAACAGGTTGTCAACACCAATCGCTGTGTGATTCATATAGAAAAGAGTGGAAATGTTGCAGTTATTCACTCAGCGATTGACAATTTGTTGAAAGGAGCTTCGGGACAAGCAGTTCAAAACATGAATATTGCGATGGGCTGGGAAGAGAATTTAGGATTAAATTTAAAGCCAATTGCATTTTAAAACGGACAATAATCCGACCTAGGAAAATGGAGCGTTAAGAAAAATAGTTTTGTGAACGTTAAGAAAATTCTACTGTTCGAAGCGCGAGACAAATGTCGAATCGAAGAACAAATATCGATTTCGCGCAAGTTTTAGAATTTTTAGAGAACAAAAATGTTTTTTAGCGGAAGTTTCCAGTCTTGAACTTTTGTTTCTTTTGCTTCAAGGCAAAAGAAATTAAAAAAAGAATTTTAGGGATGAATTTGTAAATTATTCATCAAACATCAATTATCATTTATAAATAGACATGAATTTATTCAACGTATATCCATTATTCAACATCAATCCGGTAAAAGCTCAGGGATCATTTCTTTGGGACGATAAAGGAGAAAAATATCTTGATTTTTACGGAGGTCATGCCGTTATTTCTATCGGGCACAACCATCCGCATTATCAAAATCAATTAAAAAAACAATTAGATAAGATATCTTTTTATTCAAACTCGGTTCAGAATGAATTACAAACTGAATTAGCTGAAAAATTGGGAAAACTTTCAGGCTTAGAAGATTACAATCTGTTTTTATGTAATTCAGGGGCTGAAGCGAATGAAAATGCTCTAAAACTGGCTTCTTTTCACAATGGAAAAGGCAACGTGCTGTATTTCTCAGGTTCATTTCACGGCAGAACATCGGCAGCGGTTTCTGTGACCGACAATCCAAAAATTGTAGCTCCGGTAAATTATGACGAAAGATTCATAAAATCTGATTGGAATAATATCGAACAGCTTGAAGCGATTTTTGAAAAGCAAGGAAATGAAATTTCTTCAGTTATTATTGAAGGAATTCAGGGAGTTGGCGGAATTATGATTCCAACGGTTGAATTTTTAACTAAAATCAAAGAACTGTGCGAAAAATATAACGCCGTTTTGATTTTAGATGAAGTTCAGTCAGGCTACGGAAGAAGTGGATATTTCTTCGCTCATCAGGAATTCGGAATTGAAGCGGATATTATCACGACAGCCAAAGGAATGGGGAATGGCTTTCCAATCGGCGGTGTTTTAATTCATCCAAAATTTCAGGCAAGCAACGGTTTGCTGGGAACTACTTTCGGAGGGAATCACTTAGCTTGTGTCGCTGCGATTGCGGTTTTGGACGTGATGAAAGAGGAAAATCTCATCAAAAATGCTCAGGAAATGGGCGAGTATATTGAAAATAAAATTAAAGATTTTCCACATATTAAAACGATCCGAAGGAAAGGCCTGATGATCGGAATTGAGCTCGACAGGGATTGCTCAGAAGTGAGGAGCAGCCTGTTGTACAATCATCATGTTTTCACAGGAAACTCCAATGATAAGGCTGTGTTGAGGATTCTTCCTGCGTTGAACATTAAAAAAGAAGAAACCGATTTCTTTATCGGTGCTTTGAAAAGTGTTTTAGAAAATCTATAATTTTTAATTAACCACAAAGTCACAAAAGCTTTATCATTTTAAGAATCTATCAGGCTTTTTAAAGAGCATTAAAGCTTAATGAAAATCTCTGATTTTCATCTTATGTGAACTTATATTTTCAAACTATTAGACTTTAAAATTTGGAAAAATCTTTTGTGACTTTTGTGGTAAAACAACCAATTCAAAATGAAAAAATTCACCTCTGTAAGCGATGTTGAAAACTTACAGGAAATCATAAAAAAAGCTTTACAAATTAAAGAAAATCCTCTTTCGGAAACCGAGAAAGGAAAAGGTAAAACAATAGGACTTGTATTTTTAAATTCAAGTTTGAGAACGCGTTTAAGCAGTCAGATTGCGGCGCAAAATTTAGGCTTAAATATTCTGACGCTAAATGCTGCACAGGAAGCATGGAGTCTGGAATTCGCAGACGGAGCCGCCATGAATGGCGACACTGTTGAGCATATTAAAGATGCCATTGAAGTATTAAATCAATATTGTGACATCATTGCAGTTCGTTGTTTTGCGGGAATGAAAAGCAAGGAAGATGACGTGAACGAAAGTATATTAAGTCAGTTCGAACAACATGCGAAAGTTCCGGTTATTTCTTTGGAATCGGCGACACGTCACCCTTTGCAAAGTTTGGCAGACTGTATCACAATTACAGAAAACTGGCACTTCGATGATTCGTCAAGCTCACCACAGGCAAAGCTCAGTGTAAAATCCAAGCCAAAAGTAGTTTTAACCTGGGCGCCTCACATCAAACCGATTGCTCATGCGGTAGGAAATTCTTTCGCAGAATGGATGCAGGAAATGGATGTTGAATTAGTGATCGCTAATCCTGAAGGTTATGATTTGGATAAAAACTTTACTAAAGATGTGAAAGTAATTCATGATCAGGAGGAAGCGTTAAAAGATGCAGATTTTATTTATGTGAAAAACTGGTCGTCTTTTGATGATTATGCGGCAATGCCTGAAGTGAAAGAAAACTGGATGCTGACGAATAAAAAATTAGCCAATACCAATCAGGGAAAAGTGATGCACTGTCTTCCGGTTCGTCGTAATGTAGAATTGAGCGATGAAGTAATGGATAGTAAAAATTCCATCATTTATCAACAGGCAAAAAACCGGATTTTCTCTGCACAGGCTGTGTTCTCTGAGATTTTGGATGAATTGAATTCTAAGTAAATCATCTTAATTAAGTTCAATCAAAGTCCCAAAGGGATGACATAATCCAGAATAGGATGCAATCCTATGTAAATGAATTAAATAATGAAAGAAAAACTATACATCATAAAAATCGGCGGAGCATTAATCGATGATGAAGAATTACTGAATGAATTTCTGGAGCAGTTCTCTGAAATTAAAGAAAAGAAAATTTTAGTTCACGGTGGCGGAAAATTAGCAACCACATTGGCTGATAAACTTGGTGTTGAACAGAAAATGATCAACGGCCGGAGAATTACCGATAAAGATACCTTGGATATTGTGGCGATGGTGTATGCGGGTGGAATCAACAAAAATATTGTGGCAAAACTTCAGCAGAAAAAATGCAAGGCAATAGGATTTTCAGGCGCTGATGCGAATTTAATTAAAGCTAAAAAAAGAGAACATGCAGAAATAGATTTCGGATTTGTAGGTGATATCAAGAAGAGAAGTGTGAACAGGAAATTGATCTCAAAATTGATTAAGCTTAAACTCGTTCCGGTTTTTTCAGCGATCACACACGATAAAAAAGGAAATCTTTTCAATACCAATGCAGATACGATTGCTTCGGTGATTGCTCAGGCTTTATCTTTAAAATATGATGTTGAATTATTGTATTGCTTTGATAAATCAGGGGTTTTGGAAGATGTCGAAAATCCTGACTCTGTCATCAAAAATATTTCTGAAGGAGAATTTTCTCTTTTAAAAAATGAAGGGAAATTGTACAAAGGAATTTTGCCAAAATTAGAAAATGCTCTTGGAGCCGTACAAAATAATGTAAATAAGGTGTTCTTAATTAAAGAGACTGAACTAAAAAACCATATAGAAAACCAGCATGCAGGAACTGAAATCTGTTTATAGTAAAGAAGAATTACTGAATAACGCAGTGGATTTGCTGAAAAAACTGATTGAAATTCCATCATTCAGCAAAGATGAATATAATACATCGGTGGAGATTGAAAGCTTTTTTAAAAAGAACAATATTCCTACAAAACGTTTTAAAAACAACATCTGGGCGGTGAATAAAAATTTCGATGTTTTCAAGCCGTCGATTTTGCTGAATACTCATCACGACACGGTAAAACCAAATAAAGCTTACACTTTAGATCCTTTTTTAGCGGTTGAAAAGAATGGAAAACTGTTTGGATTGGGAAGCAATGATGCCGGTGCTTCTCTGGTTTCGATGGCTCAGGTTTTTCTACATTTTTTCGATAAAGAAGATTTAAAATATAATTTATTGATTGCTCTGACAGCGGAGGAGGAGATTTCAGGATTTGACGGAATTGAAGCTTTATTTCCTCAACTACCCAATATCGAGCTTGCCATTGTGGGAGAACCAACGCAGATGAATCTGGCGATTGCGGAAAAGGGATTGTTGGTTATTGACGGAGAGATGAAAGGAACTCCTTCTCACGCCGCTCATCCGAACGATGATAACTCAATCGTGAAATGTATGGAGGATGTACAGCAGATTTTAAATTTCAAATTTCCAAAAGTTTCAGATTATTTGGGTGAAGTTAAAGTGACTTTGTCGGGAATTCATGCCGGCGTGCAGCATAACGTAGTTCCGGAATCATGTCAATTCACATTAGATGTGAGAGTTACTGATGAATATTCTAATCAGGAAGCGTTTGAAATCATACAGTCCCAGATGAAATCAACTTTAACGGCAAGATCTTTCAGGCTAAATTCCTCAAAAATCGATAAGGATCATCCATTTGTAAAAGCAGGTCTGGAAATCGGGAGGACAACTTACGGTTCACCTACGTCATCCGACCAGGCAATTATTCCGTGTACATCGGTGAAGCTCGGTCCTGGTGACAGCAGGCGCTCTCATACTGCAGATGAATTTATTTTTATCGAAGAAATTGCGGAGGGAATTGAGATTTATATTAAGATACTTGAAAAAGTTTTATAGACTGGAAGCTGGAAGAGGGAAGATTGAAAATGAAGTCTGCAAATAACGACTTAGGAAACGGAGGCGTTAAGAAATTTTATATTATTTCCGTTAAAAAATTTCCACTGTCTGAGTGGCGGCAAAAAATAATCTAATTATTTCAAATAATACTTCCCGCCCGAGTTTTGGAAATTTTAGGAAATAATTTAAAATTTTAGCCGGAGTTTCCAAGTCTTGTCCCGAAGCTTCGGGATTGTTTCTTTTGTTTGACTACGTCGAATCTTCGATTTCAAGACAAAAGTAAATTAATGTTTTAAAGAAAAAATTATGAAAAAAATATGGCAAAAAGACAACAACGCCACTAACATATTAGTCAATAAATTTACAGTCGGGAAAGATCTTGACTTTGATGAACGCTTAGCAAAATACGATGTGAAAGGTTCGATGGCGCACTGTAAAATGCTGGCAGAAGTTGGAATTATTTCCGATGAAGAATCAGCGCAGATGTTATCTGTATTGGAAAAAGTTTTAGCAGAAATCGAAAATGGAACTTTTGAAATCGATAAAACCGCGGAAGATATACATTCGCAGATTGAATCTATTTTAATTGAAAAATTAGGAGACACCGGAAAGAAAATTCACACCGCCCGTTCAAGAAATGATCAGGTTTTATTGGATATAAAACTGTATTTACTGGATGAAATCCGTGAAATCACAACATTGACGGACGAATTTTTTCAAATATTAATTAAACTGGCAGATCAGCATAAAAATATTTTGCTTCCCGGATATACGCATTTACAGATTGCAATGCCTTCGTCTTTTGGATTATGGTTTGGAGCTTATGCAGAAGCATTGTTGGATGATGTGGAAATGCTCTACTCGGTTAAAAGTATTATTAATAAAAATCCTTTAGGATCGGCGGCAGGTTATGGCTCATCTTTCCCGATTGACCGTGAGAGTACAACGTATAATTTAGGTTTCCAGTCGATGAATTATAATTCTGTGTACGCTCAAATGACACGTGGGAAATCAGAGAAAATGTTGTCGATGGCAATGGCAACATTGGCAGGAACGTTGGGGAAATTTGCCTATGATGTTTGCCTGTATTTGAGTCAGAATTTTGATTTTATAAGTTTTCCAAAAGAATTTACAACGGGAAGCAGTATTATGCCGCACAAGAAAAATCCGGATATTTTTGAGTTGGTTCGTGCGCGCTGCAACAGAATTCAATCTTTACCGAATGAATTTATTTTATTGACAAATAACCTTCCTTCCGGCTATCACCGAGATATGCAGTTGACGAAAGAAATTCTGTTCCCTGCAATTGACTCTTTGAAAGAATGTCTTGAAATTTTAAGCTATACGTTACCAAATATTCAGGTGAAAGATGGGATTTTGGAAGATGAAAAGTATCAATATCTTTTCAGTGTAGAAAAAATTAATGAAGAAGTGAAAAACGGAAGTTCATTCCGTGATGCTTATGTAAAAGTGGGGCAGGAGATCGAAAATAAAGAGTTTGATTTTGAAGTTAAAAATTTAAATCATACCCATCAGGGAAGTATCGGAAATTTGTGTTTGGATAAGATTGAATATCAGCTTAATAAATTGAAAAATAAATTATTGGGTTGATTATAAAGATAAATTTATTATGTCATTTTCGTTTACAAAGAATATGTTTTTATATGAAAATTCAAAAATCATTTTATTAATCTCAATCACTTCGTTTTTATTTACATTATGTATCTCAAAAGATTCTGAACCATTATTACAGACAAACTTAATAGCAACTTTAGGATTTAAAGCGTAAAAAAGATCAAAACCAGTTACATGACCATTTTCATCTTTATTTTGTTGATTTGAATTAAAGGCGGGTTGGTCTGATGTTATGAAATTTAATTCTGAAACATTATTGTAAACAATGATTTTTGAGTTAAATTTTTCACTTAGATAATATGTTATATTTAAAGCATAAACAAAACTTAAAAACATCCAGAAATTATCATTTTGTGCATTGTATAATAAGTCATATTTTCGCAAGGTCTTATTAACTCTGTATTTGATATTTTTAGTTCTTGTATATTGTGTTGATAAAAATAATAAAGCTGTAGTTAAGTTTTCTTTATTTTCTAAAAAATGTAAATCAGTCGCTCCTTTGATATCTATTAGATTTTTACCATAGTTTTCAAATCCAGTTAAGATTTCTTCGATAGTATTATGTTTAATAAAACTTAAAAACTCATCAGATTTATAGAAATC
>NZ_JAPDHW010000047.1 GCF_025971945.1 Chryseobacterium kimseyorum | reverse complement strand
ACTTATTTTGGCAGCGACATCAGGCGTGCATGCTGAATTTCAAATCTCTTAGACGGTACATTGGTACTGTCTGTGAGTTCCGAGAATTTCGCATTCATAATCCAGACTTTATCATTAGCCATCGTCGCGGTAGAAGGATAGGTAAAACGATCCGTCACCAAGGTGGAAGCTGACATTTTTGCTGAAACAAAATTATCTTCTGAAGTCAGCTCATAAATTTTATCACTCCCTCCGTTCTGCACCAGCACAAGTTTATTATTTCCTGTAAGTAGAAGACCATCACCATTCATAAAAAACTGTTCTGTATCAACTTTGCTTATACTTTTTGGATTTTTTAAATCTATTTTGTAGACCGCTCCAGTCCCACTGCTTACTGTAAGCAAATAACCGGATGGATGAAAAACAATTCCATTCAGTCCTATCCCTTCGGTTTTAAACATCGGACTGTCTGCAAATACTGATGCCTGTCCGCCTGGTGAAACTTTATAAATTACATTGGAAAAACTGTCGGTTACATAAGCATTCTGCTGACTGTCAAAGGTCAGATCATTGGCAAAATGATTTCCGGGAACTAATTTTGAGAGATCAATATCATCTGTTATCTTTCCTGTAACCATATTAATGCCAACTAATCTCGCCATTTTTTTTCTTGTGTCCGGAGAAGTAAATTTGCTGTAATTTGCATCACTGATGCAGACAAACAAACGTTTTCCGTCGGGATGCACTTTTACTCCGTAACTTGATTTAAAAGAAGGATCATTAAGCAGTAAGCTATATACGCCACCTGGAGTAACTTTACCGATGCTGCCAAGTCTTGCTGAGGACACAAAATAAACATTTGAAATACTGTCATAAGCAATTCCTTCAGGATAAGATTCCGGAGCATTAAATTCAATTCTTGCCGTAGGCTGATCAGGAAT
>NZ_JAPDHW010000046.1 GCF_025971945.1 Chryseobacterium kimseyorum | reverse complement strand
GCTTTATCCAGCTCTCCACTATATCTTTTTTGTGCCCTTGCTTTTTGCCAAACAACAAAAAAGGATGCCGTTGCGATCTGGGCTAAGAAGGAGTGGCGGATAACAAAATTATGTCGTTACTGACTTCTTTGAAGTCTGATCTTTGATGATTGATGTTCGATGTTCGATGTTCGATGTTCGATGTTCGATGTTCGATGTTCGATGTTCGATGTTCGATGTTCGATGTTTATGCAAAATTACATTTTGTGAAGCAATTAAATATTTTCATGAATTTGTTTTTTTTATTCTTGAAATTCAGATACTCAAAACCTTTTAAGTATTAGATAAGATAATCTCAGTTAACAAATGTGATTTTAATAACCGCATAGCGGTGAACTGTTCATAGAGTAGTTATTGTCATGACGATAGTCTGAGCTCCGTAGGAGCGACCTGTTCTAAAATGAATATTTGTAAAATAACTATCCAAAGTGATAACATTCATTTATAAAACACGCATCGCAGAACTATTAAATACCTGTTAGGTTATTACATTACCATTAGATTCAACATACTAGATCTCAAAATCTATATGGATTAAAATTCTAACAAATGTCGTTATTCAATCTAATTTCAAATGATCACTTGTGCAAAAAATGTCTAAATTATCATTTAAAGACAGTTTAAAAAGAAATTCTTTGTTTACATCATGATCAGCAAAGAATAACCGCAGCGCGGTGAACTGTTCATAGAACAACATTATCATGATTGCAAATCTGAGCTCCGTAGTAGCGGCCTGTAATTTTCTTTACAATTTATCTACATATGCCGAATTGAAAAAAAATAGAGTTCGCCCGCTTACCTGAAAATTTCAAAATCAATCTCGGCTTCTGAACTTAGCTCCCGTAAAACGTAATATAATATTGAGATTCCTTTACCAAGCAACGCGAACATTAAACACAAAACTCTAGACCCGAAACATCAATTAATTTCATACCACATACTTAGCTCTTTTTACTTTTTACCTTTTACTTTCCTTTTACCTTTTTACATTTA
>NZ_JAPDHW010000045.1 GCF_025971945.1 Chryseobacterium kimseyorum | reverse complement strand
GATGTTCTATGTTAATCTGCAAATTCTTTAAGTTAAAATTTTAAGGTTTTCTGATAATCTGCCTGATAAGCTATTTTGTTTTTCACTACACCGAAACAGATCCTTAAAAGCTTGTTGCAAACTGCGATCAATGCAACTTTTTTAGGCTTGCCTTTTGCCAACAATCTTAAGTAAAGCTCTTTACAGTGAATATTATGCTTCATCGCCGTCCAGGAGCAGACATACAACAGGCTTCTGATATGAGTTTTAGAGGTTCTGCACTTTCCCGGAGAATAGGATTTTTTACCCGACTGGTAAATTCTGGGAGCCAATCCAAAGTACTTCACCAGAGATTTGGCAGAATCAAAATTCCTGAAACCCGAAGTTGCTGTCATCAGTTGAAGCGAGGTTTTCTCTCCAATTCCCGAAACGCTTTGTATCAGACCTTTAATTTCTCTGAATTCCTCATCCTGAAGTTTTGGAAGACGCAGCTCAACTTCTCTGATTTCTTTATCTAACTGTTTAAGCCTTCTTTCATAATGCTTTTCTGTATTGGGATTCAGATAAGGATTAAAACGAAGTGCCTTCAGTTTTACGGCATACCTGCGCTTTTCTTCCTCCAGATCATTCAAAAGTTTAATCTCCTGATCAAGATGTTCAATCTCAATACTTTTTGGAATGTATTTCTCAGGACGGAACATCTCTCCATAAAGCCTCACAAGTTTTGCATCTTCAGCATCTGTTTTTGTAATAATGTTTTTCATCCTTGCAAAATGTTTTACCGACATGCAATTAATCAAGCTCGTTTCAAAGCCCTGTCCCAAAGTGAGATGAAGTATTCTGCTGCTGTAATTCCCGGTAGCTTCGATGACGAAACAATAATCATCTGATGATATTTTCATTAAAAAAGATAAAACCGAGTGCTGATTGTTTTCGATGTTATAAACCTGATCCTGTTTATTGCTGTCATTAAAGCTCACCGTTAAAAACTTTGCTCCCACATCAACACCAATCACTTTTTTTAATAATTTTGTCATTGTAAAATCTTTTTTTAAAAGAGGTTTTCTTCTGATCCACCATGGTAAAAGTTTTTACCAACAATGTTCTATCCGGATTTGGAAGAAAACAGCAGCAGGGGAATAATATCAGGGGCGATATCTAAGTATCAAAGAAACGTCTGTCTTTATCCTGCTGCTTTTGCTCTTTTGGTTAATTTTTTTAACCAAGTTATTAATCTATTTTGCTTCATGCAAACTTACCAT
>NZ_JAPDHW010000044.1 GCF_025971945.1 Chryseobacterium kimseyorum | reverse complement strand
CCAATGCGGGATCTTCGTAACATACTGCCTGAATCGTCAGCTTTCCATCCTCTACTTCACCTCCAAAAACAGAACCGGTGGGAAGTGTAATATCAGCGGCATTTTTTGCAATTCTTAATCGGTAATAAGTGTCTCCTGCCGTTAATCCTGATAATCCTGTCCAGGTTAGTAGAGCACTTGTAGCACCATTAGGAACAGTGACTGTTGCAGACTCAGATGAGTCAAAAATTCCATTTTTGTTAAAATCTATCCAGCCTCTAAGAGTTGCATTACCTCCAGTATTATTGACTACCGGAACAGCAGTTGTGTAAGAAGTCGAATTGATAAACAATGTTGTTATTGAGATGCTGTTTTCATCGTTGACATTACTCAGATCATCACCGTTTGCATCTACGTTCGGAATTCCGTCAATTTCTAAATCAATTGAACTTCCGATCATCAGTGACGCAGTATTGGTTGTCGCATCATATTGAGATGGCATATGCCTTGGTCCATCCGATGCAAGGATTGTTTTGTAAGTATCTGGTGCATCTCCAAAATCTGAAACCGCAAAAGGATTAACTGGAAATGCGCAACTTGCTAAATCTCCACCACCTCCAGCAGGCGATATCGCGCCAATAGCAGAAATAGTAAAGTCGTCATTCATTCTGAATAAGGTGGTAACATTGGTAATATACAGTTGTCCAGCAGGACTGAAAGCAATACCGTTAGGGCTGCTTCCAATATCCTGTTTCACGATCTGCTCCAAAACCAAAGGTGTTGACCCCATACCGGTCGTTGGAACCGTGCTTTTAACTCTGAAAACATAAGCTGTTGGGCTGGCTCCCTGACCTGCCAAAATCCATAAATCTCCATTACCGTCCATAGCAATATCTCCACCGGCGTAGTTGCCGAGAAGCGAGTTCAGGCTGACTCCGTTTTGATCTACATAAGTACTGGTTATGGTCGTCCATGTATTATTTGTAATGCTGTAATACTTTAAAATATTATTATTTGTGATAGCGTAATAACCTGCACCGTCATTCGTCACAGTACCTCTATAAATAGTTCCCGTTGTTCCTGCTAAAGTTTCGTACACATTGGTTGCAGGGTCGTAGCTTACAAAAGTATTGTTTCCGGAGCCTGTAGCCTGAATCTGAACATAATAGAATTTTTTCGTAAGATTGCTGTATCCCATCGCATTTGCACCATTTGCCGAACTTGCAGGTGTCTGTGGATAAGGTGTTGTATTTACAACTGTTCCCAGAGCTCCTGATATAGCAGGATCTGTAAATGCTCTGATTTCTCCTGTAGCTCCGGCTAAGCTGTA
>NZ_JAPDHW010000043.1 GCF_025971945.1 Chryseobacterium kimseyorum | reverse complement strand
AACTATGGGTATTCGATGTAATATCTGGGTTTAAAATAACAAGACGAACATCACTTGTAGAAGAGTATTCAATTTTACTTTTGTCAATTCCTCTAAAAACTTTTGCAATGTCACCGAGTTTATATTTAATTACTGAATTTCCATGATTAGAAGAAGAAATATAATTCATTTTGAAAAATGAAACCGAATTGTCAAAATCTATTATATTCTTAACATTGTTCATCAAATCAAAAAGACCTCTTATATCATCTTGAATTGCTGCAGCATTATGTTCAATAACAGAGATAGGAACTTCATTAAAAAAATACCATAAAGCGTATAACGATTGTTGAGTTCTGCGACCATTATCTACAGATAGAATGAAGTCTAAATTTTGTACCTCAGATTTTTCGTAGTCATAATTGATCAATTTTCTAAGTTTATACAAAAAGTCAATTTCAAATTTATTACTGTAATAAATCATTTCATTTGGTAAGGTTTCCAATTTTTTTGTAAGATCATTTTTCGATCTCAATCTAAAATTTACCTTATTACCAATTTTATAGTAGTCGAGAGCCTTATATTTACTATCATTACTCGTTTCAAATTCGTAATAAAGATAAATTAAAGCTGTAAGAATATTCTCATTTTCCATTCGAGAAGTATTTTTACGTACATAAAACCAATCTTTGTGATTATTGTAGATATCTTTGATTGTGTTTATTAAATTCCTTTCAATGTATGAATTCCACATTTCAAAAGAATCAAGTTTTATAGGATATGGTTTATAATTTAATCGGATAAACAAATCAATGGGATCAAAATTAGAATTATATTTCCCATCAATTTCAATAATCCATAGATCAAAATTTTTAATTTTTTCTTGATATTCAGTCTCAAGGTCATAGAATTTTAGTCCATGTAAATTTGTTAAAATTCCATTTTTAAGACTAAGTGAAAAATTTTCGTAATTACTTGAAAGACTTTCATAATTTTCAGATAGATAATCATTACCCATGTAACTTAAAATACTTAATAATCTTTGCTGACCATCGATAACTTCTGAAATACCATCTTTTCTTTTATAAATGAAGAGTGGGGGTAATTTTATTCCTAATAATATACTTTCAATTAAAGAAGATCTTTTTTTTCTGTCAATAACCTCATTTCGTTGATATTGAGGTCTAATAATGAATTTTTGCCTCTGTATAGATCTGATAATATCATCTATGGAAGTAGATGAAGGCTCTGTTTTATTTAACCGGAGATCATCAAAACTTAGTGGATCTTCATTATTATTTAGATTATCGATAGCATCGAGATCATTATTAAACTCGTCATTTCGTGTAAGATAATTATCAAATTTTATTTTATATAGCTTGGAAAATATAGAAGCAATATTTTCATATCTAGAATTAATATTTTTTGAGAAAGAACTTCTATCCATATCATAGAATGAAAT
>NZ_JAPDHW010000042.1 GCF_025971945.1 Chryseobacterium kimseyorum | reverse complement strand
GTATTCTATTTCGAGGAACCAAAAATTGGAGATTCAGACATGTATATTGTCGATATGCAGGATGGCGTTTCAATTGTTCAACTGTTGGTTACCAATCATAATGAGACGACCGCAGACCGTATCAAAAATCTTATTTTACAAGTATTGAAGGAATATAATATCGAAAATTACATCTGTTGGTATTACACTCCGATGGCACTTCAGTTTACCGATCACCTTAAACCAGAGACGGTTATTTATGACTCTATGGACGAGTTATCTGCGTTTAGATTTGCTCCGCCCCAGCTTTTGCAGTTAGAAGACGAGCTTTTCAAAAAAGCTGACGTAGTTTTCACAGGCGGAAATTCTCTCTACCAGGCTAAGAAGAACAGACATCACAATATTCATGCAATGCCAAGCAGTATTGACAAAGAACATTTTGGACAGGCAAGAAGTATTCAGCATGAACCTGAAGATCAAAAATCAATCGGCTTTCCAAGATTGGGTTTCTTTGGCGTTGTCGATGAAAGATTTGATATTGAACTTCTACGTGAGGTTTCAGATCAGCGTCCGGAATGGCAGTTTGTTATCATCGGGCCTGTTGTCAAAATAAATCCTGACGATCTGCCAATAGCTCCGAATATCCACTATCTGGGACCGAAAACATATACTGAATTACCATTGTACATTGCCAATTGGGATATCGCTCTGATCCTGTTTGCTCTGAATGAATCTACAGAATTTATCAGTCCTACAAAGACTCCTGAATATTTAGCCGCAGGAAAACCTGTAATTTCTACCGCCATTAAAGATGTTGTTCAGCCGTACGGAACTGCCGGACTGGTGCAGATCATCCATGATACAGATTCTTTTATCTCAGCGGCTGAAGAGATTTTTGAAGATACAGAGAAAGATCATTGGCTGAGAACGGTAGATCATTTTCTTGAAAACGATTCCTGGGATCACACCTTTAATAAAATGAAAGCACTGATTGATGAGGTAAGCGTAGAGAAAGTTCAAATTACAAATACAAAAAAACAGATCAACCATGTATGATTTTTTAATAGTAGGCTGCGGTTTTTCCGGCGCAGTTCTGGCAGAGCGTTTGGCTAACGAGGGAAAGAAAATCTTAATAGTTGACAAGAGACCTCATATTGCAGGAAACGCATTTGATTTTTATAATGAAGATGGAATTCTTATTCATAAGTACGGTCCACATATCTTTCATACCAATTCAGAAGATGTATTTAAATATTTAGGAAAATTCACTGAGTGGAGACCTTATGAACACCGTGTATTGGGAAGTGTTGACGGATTGTTGGTGCCCATTCCGATTAACCTTACTACGATTAATGAATTGTACGGTAAAAATCTGACATCTGATGAGGTTACAGATTTTCTGGCGTCAAAAGCTGAGAAGAGAAGTCCAATTCTGACTTCCGAAGATGTCGTGCTGAATGTTGTTGGTAAGGAATTATACGAGAAGTTTTTCAAAGGCTACACCAAAAAACAGTGGGATCTTGATCCTTCTGAGCTGGATGCTTCGGTTACTGCACGTGTTCCGACGAGAACCAATAAAGATGACCGTTATTTTACAGATACTTTTCAGGCAATGCCAAAGAATGGTTATACTGAGATGTTTAAAAAAATGCTGTCGCACAAAAATATCAGCATTATGCTTCAGACAGATTACAA
>NZ_JAPDHW010000041.1 GCF_025971945.1 Chryseobacterium kimseyorum | reverse complement strand
GGACAGATCTTAAATAATCTTAGGAAACATCAAGTTGCTGTCTTAAAAAAAATTCTAAAAATCTTATAAGCTTCTTTAAATTACCAGCCGCCGCCTCCGCCGCCACCTCCACCGCCGCCCGATGATCCTCCACCAGACGAACCGCTGGAGCTGGAACCTCCGGAATAAGAAGAACTGCTTGAAGATCGTGATGAGGAAGACGATGATGAAGATGAAAAGCTGCTTACAGGAGCAACAGTTGTTCCTTTCAATGTTGTTGTAAATGATTCTGCAAAACCATAACTGAAATGATTTTGAATTTCGCTGTAAGGTTCGGCTGCATCAATTGTTTCTTGTAATTTATCTCTAAATCTCTTGCCCCAAATTCCTTCAACACCAAAGACAATGGCGTAAGGGAGAAACTTCTCATACACATCGGAGGTCATTTCAGGAGGATTATGAAACTTCAATTGGTTTTCTTCAGCTACGCTCAGGTACATTTTAAAACCTGCAATTTCAGACTCCATTTGTACTTTTTCGATACTCGGATTGTAAATAAAATATCTAAATACAAAAAGCGAAATTACTGAGAATATTAAAAATTTAAAGCAATTGGATTCAAATGATGATATGTCCCCGGAATCTACGAACGCAACGAAAAACAATGGCATTAAAATCACCGATGCGAAAAAAAATACGACGAAAATAGCCATCTTGTTTTCATCATTCCAAATTGCTATTAAAATTGCCGCGAAAATACCACCAAAAAGACCAATTCCTAATCCTATTCCCAGAGCTGTAAATTTCTGTGTAGCGAGAGCTGCAAGAATAAGCGCAAGAAAAAAGCTTGCAACAATAATTTTTAAGGCTTTATACACCAGCTTAACATTAGAATTTCCTTCTACATACGTTTTATTCTCTTTAACAATACATTTCTCAAAATCTTCAACTGCATTCTTGAGTTTCGAATTATAAGTACCATTCACAGAAACTGTAGTTTCTTTTCCAAAAATATTTTTCAGTAATACATTCTGATCACTTTGCAGACTTTTGCTATTTGAGCCAATCTTTTTTAATGTAAAAATCTTTGACAGATAGGTTTTCTTAACATCCTTTACTTCATCAATATCGATAAAACCTTTTATAGAAAGGTCGACAAGGTTTGCTGTCACGAGATTTGCGTGAAATTTCTTTCGATCTATATATCCCAAAGAGGCCGGCGAGAGATTATTAGGTGCATTAAACTGCGGAATTACTGCCGGTTTTTCAGGATCTCTACCATGTTTTTTCCAATTGGTATAATAGAAGAATAGGAGATAAATCCCAACCAGAAATAAAGGCACGCTTTCCCAATTTCTATTGATCCATTTAAAAAAAGCAGCAGGTTCTTTTAAAATTCCTGATTTAAAACCTACAGCAACCGTTAAGTTTTCTCTCTCTTTTAAGTTTTTAGCCTTAAAAACAATCTGCGTTGAAGATAATTTCTCGCTGGTGCAGTTTTTATCGGTACTTCCATGAACGCCTGTATAACAAGAATTTTGAAGAATATCTGCATTATTTGGCAAATGAATTGTGGCATTGATTTCTTCAACGGGAAAAGTCCAATCTGTACCATTCACATTCCAGTAAAACTCATCATAACCTTTGAAATGACCAATCTGATCTTGCGTCTTGTAAACAATCTTATACGTATAAAAACCTGAACTAAGCTCATGATCTTTATTTCCAATGTAAATATTAAAAACACCATTTTGATTTTCGATGTGATAAGCCTCTTCTACACCATCTTTTTCTACAGAAATTATTTTATACGTGATTTTTTCTTTTCCTCCATTGATATTTCTTACCGTTGGCAACGCACGGAAAATACCGCGTTTAATATTGTAACCTGCTGCGTAAACTTTAATGGTTTCTGTAACCGTAACATCAGCGTTTTCTGCAATGGTAAGATCTGCATGAAAAGAAATAATTCTTTCACCAGCCTCGGTTTGATTTTCATCAATTACTTCTTCCGCAACTGAAGGCAGTTGGAGATAAGGCTCCTGACCTGACACCAAAAAACAAAAGAAGAGAATGAATATTGTAATAATTCTTTTCATACATCAAATTTTACC
>NZ_JAPDHW010000040.1 GCF_025971945.1 Chryseobacterium kimseyorum | reverse complement strand
CGAAAATCATTCTTTTCCCTGTAGAAGGATCAACCTGTATCATCGTTGCAGCCTCGCGGTCGGACTCTTTACAGTCATTACAGAGTGTTCCGATTGAAATATAAAGCTTACCATCCGGCCCAAAATCCATGGTTCTGTTTGGATGTTGTCCTGCACTCGGCATATCATTAAACAGCATTTCTTTATTAGACAGTGTTCCGTCTGTGTTGACTGTGTATCTGCGCAATTCATTATTGTTACATAAATACATCAATCCGTCTTTCATAGTAATTCCGTGGACGCCTTTAAATTCTGCTGCCACTGTTTTTACTTCCTCAAATTTGCCGTCGTTATTAGTATCTTTTAAAAGGAGCACATCTCCTGTATCACGTCTTGTGACGTAAAGATTTCCATTGGGAGTATGATAAAGCATTCTCGGTTTTCCTAATCCTGAAGCAGCGATCGATACCATCCATCCGTCTGGAACTTTTAAGAGATTAACCATTTCGGGGAGGAAATCGAGATGTTCCGGGTAATTGGTAGAATGGGTAATTTTTGTAATATCCTTGGGAGGAATTCCTCTTTGCGCTGATGAATTTGAAAAAACAAAAGCGGTCATTAAAGGAATGATTTTTAAAATAGTTTTTCTGCTCATCTTTTTTAGATTTAAAATTATGAAGCTGTATCGTACAGCTTGATCTGTTATTTGATATGCAGCGTTGCCTGCGTGATAAATCTGATTTTATCTAATGGAGAGTTGAATCTACAGCGTCCTGACGGTATCATCCGGAGTTATGTTATGAAGCTGAGTAGCCCTTTCAGCAACTTTAGAATTTTCTTTTTTCATAATATTTTTGATTAGTGATTTAAATTGTCTGACATCTGTCACAGAGACGACTGATATTGATGTCTTCCTACGATCTCAACCAAAGTTATTACTGTCAGCTATGGGATGTTATGACTTAGGTCATACCGCCAAAATAAATCCATTCAATGGCATTAATTTTTGAAAAAAAATGGAATTACCATTTTCAATTAAAAGGACTTTCAGAAATAAAGCCTTCTAAATGGATTAAAAGGCTTTAAAAATTTTATTTGTACGTTCAAAATTAAGTTAAGACCTGAAGTGCATTCATCTGTCTTTTAAATTCTAAAATGGCATTGATGCTGTCATTATCAGGTATTCTTTCTAAAGAATTCGTATCAAAAATATCATAGATTCCGCTGTGATGCCAGTCTTCCAAATCATCCCAGTCTGGCCTGTCAATAATCGGGTAATAACAGCAGCCTAAGAGCGGAAGTCCGGATCTGAGGATAGTTTTACATTCTTTTGTGATTGACCGAATCCATTTTGCACGGTCTTCACCGGGATGGCTTGTTTCGGCAATGATCATCGGTCTTCCGTACCTTGTGAAAACTGTTTCAACTAAAGAATGAAGAGATCTGAACAATGGATGAGGCGGCTCTTCTGCCCACGGCAAAAATTCATGAGTTTCATTAATCCACTGATTGTTGTAATAGTAATTAACTCCAATAATATCAAGATACTCCGGTTTACCTCCGAGTTCCGGACACATGATTCCAGAAAGGATATCGTGAACCTGAAACTGTTCAAAATGCTTTTCTTCAGCAAATAAAAGTGCGTCAACATTTCCCGGATCATTCGAAACGATGCTCACTAAAGGTTCTGTGATTAAAATTCTTACTGATGGATCTACTTCTTTCATCATTTCAATCCCTTCAATGTAAGCCTTCATTAAACCATATTTTACTTCCCAGCCCTGCCCAACGCAGTACGGAGAAGTCCCTCTGACATCACCTCCGAGCCACGAAATAAAACTCACTTCATTAATCGGCGTTATAATTAAAGTACCTTCAGGAATAAGGCTTCTGTATCTGATCACAAATTCACGACACAAATGACTGAACCTCCGTGAGAACATTGGATGAAGAGGAGTAAGATCATCAGGAAAACCAAAATGACAGATATCCCAAACTACCTGAATTCCTTTCGCCTGAGAAACGCTGATCATTCGGTCTACTTCACGCCAATCGTACTGATATGGTTTTGTTTCGACTGCACTCCAACGGATTCCTTCACGCACGGTTTTAATTCCTAATTCATTTAACTGATCATAGTCCGCTTCCAGATATTGATCGTGACCCGAAGTTTTGTACAAATCTACTCTGTTCCCAAATGCATTTTGCTGATCGGCACATTCAAAACCACCCATCAGGAAGCTTTTAAAAGGATTATTATTTAAAGCCAGAAAATCATTACTGAACATACTCTTCCCTACTTTTTAACTTTTTGAAAAGCGCCAATGACTGCGCCACTACCTGATCCATGTTATAATATTTGTAAGTACCTAGACGTCCGGTAAAAAATACATCCGGATGATCTTCTGATAGCCTTTTGTACTGATTGTAAATTTCCTGATTCTGCTTTCTCGGAATCGGATAATAAGGATCACCTTCAGCAGTAGGATATTCGTAAACGATGGTTGTTTTTTCGTTTTTCTGTCCTGTAAGAAATTTAAATTCAGTAATTCTTGTGTATAAATTTGAGGTAGGATAATTGACGGTTCCGGTCGCCTGATAGTTTTCCTGATTCAGGGTTTCAAATTTAAAATCAATAGAACGGTAAGGCAGTTTGCCGTAGCAGTAATCAAAATAAGAATCTATTGGACCCGTATAGATTAATGTTTTAAAAGGAATTACATCAACAATGTCTTTGTAATCTGTCTGAAGCATAATGCTGATATTTTTGTGCGACAGCATTTTTTTAAACATCTCAGTATAACCATTCTTTGGCATTGCCTGAAAAGTATCTGTAAAATAACGGTCATCTTTAT
>NZ_JAPDHW010000003.1 GCF_025971945.1 Chryseobacterium kimseyorum | reverse complement strand
CTGTCGTTGGGCTTTGCCGTATTTGCGTGTGCAAAAGTAAAACTTTATTTCTAATTGACCAAATGTTTTTTGAAGAAATTTTAAAGTTTTTTAAGTAACCCTAATCTCCTTTTTCAACACTTAATCCATCCACTCCTGCGCTCCCCGTATCGGGACTGCAAAGATAAAAACTTTTTTTATTCCCACAAATTTTATTTGATTAAAATTTATTCGAATTTTTTAAGTTAATTTCTATTCAGAGTTTTTGTTCCTGCCTACCTAAAGGCTCTTCTGCGCTACTGACTCACTCTCGTTTTTCAGTGGGGCAAAAGTAGTACGTTTACCCCTCTACTTCCAAATATATTTAACATAATGTTTACTTTTAATTCATATTTGTTGGTAATTAACTGAAAGCGTGAGAGAAAAATGTTGGGAGGTTGAGTGGTAGGTGATCGGCGTTGGATGCTGGGTGAAGGATGCTCGATGTTAGGAGTGTTGGAGGGAGGGTTTGAGAGTGAACGTGTGGGATGGCAGTTTTTGAGTAAAAGTCTGGTGACGTGAGGAATAGTTCAGGTTGGAGAGTGGGAGTTAGCAATGAATGCTCTTTTAGTACAAAAGCTGGATGAAGCGAATGGAGAGCTAGATTTCGTACGCTGTGAATAATAGGTTTTACGTTTTGTACTTGTATTTTGTAATTTGCTCCGCTCTTTGTGGCGCTCCTACGGAGCTCTTTCTTATATACAGAATGATGATGCTACAAACATGGCGCTCCTATGGAGCTTTTTACATAAAGAATTATTATGCTACAACATTACGTTTCTGAGGTGCTGTAATTATTCTCGGGAATCTAAAGCCACAAACATTCTACTCCTACGGAGCTTATTTACTTTTAACTTCATCGTCTCTACAGACATCCAACTCTTGTAGAGCTTAATCTTAAATTAGGGTAAAAGATCATTCTAAATCTGTTTCACCTTAAAGAAAATCGTGCTAGATAAGTAATACCCAAAATGCGAATCCTATATTATGTCCATTGACTGTAAAAATTTCTTTATTGAAGTTGTTCTGATGTGAAGATTTTTCAAAATGCTGAGTGCATTGTAAATCTTTATAAGTTTTGGAAAAGAGTAAAACAGTACCCTAGTTATAATTTAAACGTCTGTATTTTTAATATTAATATAAAGAAACACAGGACTTCAGCAACTCAGTATCAACTGTAGGTTGGAATATTCAACAGAGAGAAACTTTCACGATTTGCTAAAGGTGTTGCAGAATCAGTAAAAAATTTCTTTTGCATCTATATATATGAATAGGAAAAAAGCCAGATTAGAAATCAAGAAAAAAGACGGATAATGAATTGATCACTACCCGTCTTTATTATATAAAAAAATTATTTTTCACCACCGCTGTTTTTCTCAACATCGGTTTTTGTATTTTCTTTCACCTTTTGGTTTCCGAAGCGTTTTACAAATGTTAAGGAAAAACCATACCAGTCGGATTTGGTAGAATTTCTGAAAGTTCCGATTTGACTGAATGTAGTTGAGTCAAAATTCGGTCTGCCAAAGATATTCATAAGCTGTAAACTGAGCTCCATTTTTGTTTTGGGGAAGATCTTTGTCGCCGATATATTGTGAAAAACATTGGTTCTGTTGGCGTAGGAATTTCCGTTATTTTGATTAGATATTTCTACCCATGCACTCAGATTAATGTTTTTATTAAACAAATTGGTATAAGATACATTAGTAGATCCTGACCAATAACTCAGGTAGTTTGCCGCACCTTCCAGTTGATTTCTTGTATTGAAGTCACTGTTATCGAGATAATTCCAGCCAAAACCGAGATTCACATTCAGTTTGTTTTTCAAAAAAGACTGATTGGTATTTGCGAAAAGATAATATTTGTGCACTTTACCTGTAAAATTAGTTTCCTGAGAAATGATTTTATCACCTTCCGTCAAATAAGCGGTCCAATAATCCTGATTGGTATACATATATCTCGCCGAAAGAAAATATTTCTTTAAAAATCCCAACTTCATATACAGTCTGTCGCTCGGATTTGGGAGAAGGTCCATATTTCCGCGGGTATAAAAACCATCATTCGTAGGCTGCATAAAAGGATTGAATTCAGCGTACCAAGGTCTCCAAAGATTCCTGTTGTACGTTAAACTTAGATCATATTTTTCGGAAAACGAATATTTAAGCAAAATATTGGGTAAAAAAGTTCCGTAAGAATCTCTGCGTGAAGTTCCTGCAATATCCTGGCGGATTTTATAGTCAATATGTTCGTATCTGATACCGAATCTGGTTTCTAATTTTTTAAAAAAGGTCTTCGAATAATTGGCATACAATGAGTTGATATTATCTTCATAATGAAAGATATCTTTCGTGCTGAGACCATCTAACTGATTTCCATAAAGATCATTTGGGATTACATTATTATTAAAATCCATCTTCCCTCCCACTTCTAGATTTCCACCGTTTTTGCCCAGCGGTTGCGTGTAGTCAATTTTTAGATAGTAATTTCTGTTTTCAATATCCGAAAGAACACCAATTTCATTAATGGCAGGCGGATTAACACTTGAAACTGTATTTTTAATAAAATAATTGTGATCAGATTCTCCATCGTAGTTCGTCCCCAGATTAATATCTAAAATTCTGTTCTTTTCTTTGTCATAATATTTATAGAAAACATTGGTTCCCAAATTACGACTGAGTGAAGATGAATTTTGGTTCTGATCGTAAGACTGGTCGAAAACACCATTCACCTGACGCAACGCTTCTGCTTCAGACGAATTATTTCTTTTACCCTGATATAATTCTACGATGACTCCGACTGTATTTTTATCATTGATCTCAAACTCTGATGTTGATGACAGTGAAGGATTCTTACCTTTATATATACTGTTGGTATTTCCTTCCGTCACTACATTATTTTCGTAAATCGTATTGAGAAACGAGTTTTTCTGCACAAAAGTATTGTCGCTGTAGCTTCCTACTAATGTCTGAGTAAATTTTTTCTTATGATAATTTAAATTGAAATTCGTGTACTGAGAATTTTGAGTATTCTGTCTGTTATTAAAAGTTATACTCCCTTTCATTCCTTCATCATCACGCTTTTTCAAAACAATATTGATGACAGAACCCGTGGCCTCATATCTTGAAGACGGACTTGTAATCACCTCAATTTTCATAAGATTGTCTGCAGGAATCGTCTGCAGATATTCTTTCAGCTCTTTACCCGTAAAAATAGATTTTCGGTCGTTGATATATACGGTTACAGATTCACCTTCTGCTTTCAGAGCATCATTGTTGTCTACACTCAGCAAAGGAGTCATTCTCAAAACATCCCAAGTTGTATTTCCGGCAAGAATGGAAGAATTTGCGACATTGAAGACCGTGCGGTCAACTTTAGATTCAACGGTTGGTTTTTTATAGGTTAAAGTAACAGCTTCAATGTTTTTTTCTTTTGCTTGCGTGGTGTCTTTTGCAGTTTGAGCAATAGCCAGAGTACCTATTAATAAAGCAATTGGTGCTAAAATGGTTTTCATTTAAAGGAAAGTTTTTTTCTACCCATAAGACACCTGCAGGGGAATATTTGTTACATTGACGATGTGTTAAATTTAGTTAATTTCAATATTAAGGATTTAACATCCAACAAATCAACATTATATATTCAGAAAAAAATTCACATTATTTAGAAATGAAAATATATATTAATCATTGCAGGCTAATTATTTTGAATGTTTTTATATTCTGCTTAAATTTGTTAAAATTTAAAGAAATGAATTATAAACTTGAACTCAATACGCAGGAGCCTGGCTCTAAGATTGTTTTTAATACCATCGTATTCGACTCGTTCAAGATTAATATCGTTGAAAGATACATGGGGAAAATGAATTCTAACCCAAAACTTTGTGAAGTTCTGTTTAAAGTAAGAACGCTCAACGATGAAATTATCAAAAGAAAAGATGGTCATCTAAGAATCAGAATTAAAGGTGAAGATTTTGAATCTTACGAGAAACTGACCCGTACTCTAAATTCATACGATTACAGAAATAAGCTGCTGAACAGAAAAGAAGCTGATCAGGAGTATGTACATTTTATTTTGAGAATGGTCATTTCCAACTATGATCTTAACTGATTGATTACAACCTAAAATATTAATATGTCAATAACAAAAGAATCAGAACTTATCGGAATGAAAAATGTGAGTGATGTTGTCGCTTACACACTGAAAGAAATGAAAGCTTTTGTGAAGCCTGGCATTACCACAAAAGAGCTGGATGATTTCGGAGCGGCTATTTTAAAAAGCTATGGAGCAAAATCGGCACCGCTTGAAACCTATCAGTTTCCTGGCTGTGCCTGCATCAGCGTTAATAATGAATTTTGCCATGGAATACCTTCAGACAAAACGGTTTTAAAAGAAGGCGATTTAATTAACATTGATGTTTCTGCAGAGCTTGACGGCTTTTGGTCTGATAACGGAAACTCTTTTGTAATCGGTGAAGACATTCATCAACATCAGAAATTAGTTGATGCCTCAAAGGAAATTTTAAAAAAAGCTATTCATTCAATTAAAGGCGGAGTGAAAATAGCCGACATCGGTTATCTTATGGAAACCGAGGCTAAAAAGAAAGGTTATAAAGTTATAAAAAATCTCGGCGGTCACGGTATAGGAAGAAGCCTTCATGAGCAGCCCGAAGAACTTTTGAATTACAGAAACCGGTTTGACCAGAGAAGATTCAAAAAAAATTCTGTGGTAGCTATTGAAACTTTTATTACCACAACCTCCTCATATGCTGTAGAACTTAATGATGGCTGGACGATGGTTGGTGACAAAGGAGGATTTATGGCTCAGCACGAACACACTATTCTTATCACCGATGGAAAACCTGTCATTTTAACAGAAATGAACGGAGTATGGAATTGATATAAGCATTACTTTAGCAAGTTTAAAAAAAATAAATTTATTTAAAATCCTGACATGATATTAATGTTCAGGATTTTTTATTTTTGCTAAATGCCTGAAAATAAATCAGACCTTTTAAATATGAAAAAAGTATTGGCTGCTTTTTTAGCGGGAACTTCAGCGGTCGTGGCTGCAATTTACCTTTCAGGGTACGGATATATTTTTAAAGCCGTCGCAGTTAATTTAAAAAAAGGACCACTGGCGCCTTCAACTGATGATGAAGAAAAATTTCCTTCCCGTACCGTAGCTAATTTGAATCCCAGACAATGGGAAAAAGATTCTGAATACAATATCAATACTTTACCTGAAACTGTGTTAGCAGATTTGGCAAAAACACGTGCTTCATCGCTTATCGTTATTCGGAACCGTAAGATAGTTCACGAAGAATACTGGAAAGATCATAATTCTTCTTCTTTATTAAATTCCTTTTCTATGGCTAAAGGTATTCTTTCCATTTTAGTGGGATGCGCCATTGATGACGGTTATCTCGAGTCTGAAGATGAGTTAATTTCATCGGTATATCCTGTATATAAAAAAAGTCAGTACGGGCAATTTCTCACCTTTCGCCATCTGATGACCATGCAGGCCGGTCTCGACTGGAAAGAAGAATACCACCATCCGTTTGCACCCAATTCTAAACAGTATTTTATTGATGATCTTGCTGCACAGGCTTTCGAAGTCGAGGTAAAAGAAATGCCCGGAGAAAAATACGAGTACCAAAGCGTGGCTGCCCAGCTTCTTGGCCTTGCATTAAAAAAGGTTACTGGAAAAAATCTGGCAGACTATCTTTCGGAGAAACTTTGGAAACCATTAGAAATGGAATTTTCTGCCAAATGGAGCACTGATGAGAAAGGTTTGGAAAAAGCTTTTTGTTGCATTCATGCCACTTCCAGAGATTTTGCAAAAATTGGACAGCTAATATTACAGGGCGGAAAATGGAACGGTAAACAACTTATCAGCAAAGGATATTGTGGCAAACTTCTTAGTCCTACAGAAGTAAATGATGCCTTCTGCTATACCGTCTGGGCAAATGATGACAGTGCTCTGAAATATCGCTTTTTCTATGGATTTCTTGGTCAGCTGATCATTATGATCCCAGAAAAAAATATGGTTATTGTAAAAACCGGCATTTATAACCGCTTGGATGTTGATAAAAAGCAACGACCTGTTCAGGTTGAGCTCCTGACAGAAGAACTTACCCAAGTGTTTTAGATTTTATAATATTCAGAGCTTTGATTTAATTGAAGCTTTATATTAAAAATTAACCTTTATTCATTTTGGGGCACGTTACTTGTAAATAACTCTCACTTATACTTTAATATAAATGACAAGTAATGGATAACGATAAATTTTTCAGAATATTGGGTATTGTAGCTACCATTACATCGATGGCCATGTATGTTTCTTACATCCCGCAAATCAGCAGTAATCTGGACGGACAAAAAGGTGACTGGCTTCAGCCACTCGTTGCGGCTATAAATTGTATGCTATGGGTGATCTATGGCGTACTTAAAAAACCAAAAAGAGACCTGCCTATCATTATCGCCAATTCTCCGGGTATACTATTTGGTCTTTTTGCATTTTTTACGGCACTTTAAATCAAAAAGCGAAATTTTCTTTAAATTTAATTTCAATAAAGTTTACATCCATAATATTTTCGCCGATAAGCTTATCAATCATAGAATTGTTATCTCCTACAATAAAGTTTGACAGTATATAATTTTTCAAAATTGTCATTTGGATCTGGTACTTACATTTTTAAATGTTGATCTTAAAAATGGGATTGCTTGGGCTCTTAAATACTTGTGGCCTTCAACACACAATATAAAAAGAATGATTCACAAGAAAGAATTGGCGTAAATTACATAAAAAAATAGCACACCCTGAGATGTGCTATTGATCGGTAATATTTAAGTCTATCTAATTATTTTACTGCTGCTTTCGCTTTTTCCGATTCCATCAAATGATGCTCTAAGGTAGGAAGAGTTTTGCTGGCGAAACCTTTCAGTGACACTTCTGAACCTCCTGAAGCTTCTTTTTTGAATTCTGCAATGTCTTTTTTATGGTCGGTAACCATTAAGTCGGTATATGCACGGTCAAAATCAGCACCTTTTTTAGCTTTAAGATCGTCATGCATTTTCTGCTGCTCAGCATTCAGGCTTGTTGGTAAAGTATAACCTGTTGCTGTAGCCCATTTCTTAAGCTCGTCATTAGCTTTACCATGATCTTTAGCCATCATTTCTCCTAAAGCTTTTACCGTTGCGTTGGTAGAAGTAGTTGCGGCAAGTTGCCCCATCATCACTTCCATCATTCCGCCTCTCGCAGCTGCATCAGCAAACGTTTTGTCCTGATCACTTAAAGTGGTGGTAGTTGTTGCTGCATTAGGATCAGCTACAGATGCAGAATCGTTAAGGGTCATTGGAGAATCTGCGGGCATCGACATATCGGTGGTAGAATCTCCCGAATTATTAACTGCCGTACTTTCTTTTTTGTTGCAGGCTACCATTGCAGCAACTGCCAACAGAGTTAGAATTGAATTTTTCATAAATTATATTGATTTGGTTTAGTTCAGAGTAGAATTTTTAATACTCTGCACTAGCTGTAACAATTTGTCTGCCAAAACGCTAGGACTTCAGTAATTTAATTGCCAATGTTTTAAATTTTAATCTACACATATAACTCAATCTCGCAAACACGTTTTTTTCCTGTTGATGTGCAGAAATATTTAGCAAAAATTAAAAAGTCTTTTTAATTTGGTTACTTTGTTCTATTGGTTGCATTACGTCGTAACAGGAGACATTACGAATAGATTTGCAATAAAATGTTATGGGTTTGGGAACGAGCGATAGTGTAAGCAATAAATGTATTTCACTTTTAACTTAAAATGCATAGAAGAAATTTGAGAAATTGTAGAAAGAAGGTAATGGGAAATTAAATATTGGTAATATTTATTAAACTGTAAAAAATTAACATGCTTCCTCTTCAAGAATATCAAAGGCAAAATCGGGAAAATTATCGGTGTTGATTATATATTTAATATTCTTTGATTCTAAATAGTCTTTAGCCGTACTTATAAGTACTGAAACGATCCAGAGACATAAATTCTTTTTTTGATTTTGAAAAACATGAATAGAATTCCAAATATTTAAGAAAGTCAGCTCAGCAATCTCTTCAGCACATTCTTTTGAACGTATGGTCTTAGAAGCCAATCCATAAACCATATAGCTGTATTGATCGTATAGTTTATCAAAGCCTGCTTTATTTTTCTGTTGAATTAAAAGACACAGTTCCTGGTCTGTATACTTTTTTTCGAATTTTGTTTTCATAAGGCATATTTAAAAACATCATAATTCCATCTCCTGATTGTAACCAATAAATCATTTAAAAAGCGGATTAACATATGATTAAAAGATATTAACGCCTTAACAGTATTCTTGTTTCTAAAAAAAATAAGAATTTGAACCTCTATCCTATTTTAAAAATTATTAGATATTTTGTCTTATAGAAAATTATATGCCAAACATAATTCAAATACCATGTGAGATTATTAATTTTTTTTCATTTTGCAGAAGAAATCATAAAATTTCTCCCCGATTCCAGAAAATGACTGTCACCCCGGTACTGGATCGTCTTGGGATACTTGGGTTTTGAAGCGACATGGGCTCTTACAATTTCAAATATGAAAAAGGTGTAATCTTTCACGAGTTTATTATCATAAAGTCTGCATTCAAAACTTGCATAGCAGTTTTTAAGCAGAGGTGCTTTTACAAATTCTCCATCTAGCACAGCCATATCAAATTTTTCAAACTTATCAATTTCAGAACCACTACAGTTTCCGATAGCAACAACTGTATTCATCAATTCCAAAGTCGGGATATTAATCACACATTCTTTACTTTTTCTGATGAGATTAAAGCTGTGGTTACCGCTGGAAATCACACATCCAATCAGTGAAGGTGAAAATTCCATAATGGTATACCATCCCATCGTCATGATGTTTTTTTCTTTCTTATATGCAGAAGTTACCAGAACGGTTGGTGTAGGTTCTAGGAATTTCCGCACATCAGTGACAGGATATTTGTTCTTCTTATAATTTTTCATACAAAAAACCATACGATTATAATACCATTTTAATTTCGTGCAATCGTTTGGTTTAATTATCATCAGAAAGACAGAAGATGATGATTTAAAAATTTTTTAAATAACCTAATCTGAATTTTCTCATTGGCCATTAAACACACACGAATAATTCTCTTGGTCTCAGATTTGTAACTGATTGTACAGTCACCACTTCCCTTTTTTCTTTATTAGAGAAATGAGAGAGCTGCAAAATTTATCACCACCTATCACAAAATATTTTATCCATGAAAATTTTTCTTACCGGCGCTACAGGCTACATCGGAAAAAGACTCCTTATTCAACTCCTGAACGGTGGCCATGAAGTCATCTGTTCTGTACGCGATAAAAAGCGTTTTGACCTATCGCCTTATCAAAATTACGAGAAGCAACTGAGTGTTATAGAGCATGACTACAATGATGCAACGACTCTTTCTCCTGTAGATGATGATATAGAAATTGCATATTACCTTATTCATTCGATGTCTGCCAACGCAGATTTTAGCAAAGCTGAAAAAATTTCCGCTAAAAATTTTGCTGCCACAATCGAAAAAACGAACTGTAAACAGGTGATTTATCTCACGGGAATTGTGAATGATGATCAACTTTCAAAACATTTACAGTCAAGAAAAGATGTTGAAGATGAACTTCAGTCAGATTCTTATGCTCTGACTGTTTTGCGTGCAGGCATTATTATCGGTTCCGGATCGGCGTCGTTTGAAATTATTCGTGATCTTGTAGAAAAACTACCTGTAATGGTTGCTCCCAAGTGGTTAAAAACCCTTTGTCAGCCAATTGCCATTAGAAATGTCATTGAATTTTTAATGGGTGTTATGGGAAAAACGTTTACTTATAATAAGCATTTTGATATTGCAGGTCCAGATGTACTTTCTTATAAACAGATGCTGCTCACCTTTGCAGAAGAAAGAAAATTAAAACGTACAATCATTTCAGTTCCCGTTCTCAGTCCAAAAATATCTTCTTACTGGTTGTATTTTATTACCTCTACTTCGTACGTTTTGGCGAAAAATCTGGTCGAGAGCATGAAAGTAAATGTCGTTGCAGAAAAGAATGATCTTGCCGAAAAACTGAATATCGATTTGCTTCCGTATCGGGACAGTTTAAGATTAAGTTTTGATAAGATTGAACAGAATGATGTTTCCTCTACATGGTATGATTCCTTTGGGAATTACAAATATTCAAAGAATGTGTGGAACTTTTTGGAAGTTCCTACTATGGGTGTATTTAAAGATAAGAAAACAAGAAAAATAAAAAACGAAGAGGCGACACTCGACAAGATTTTCGGTATTGGAGGAAAAAACGGTTGGTATCACGCCAATTATCTGTGGAGTCTCCGCGGAAGTATCGATAAACTTTTTGGCGGCGTAGGTTTGAAAAGAGGGCGCAAAAATTCCAAATCAATCAATGCAGGAGACAGTATTGATTTTTGGAGAGTGCTGTATGCGAGCAGGGACGAAAAACGACTTCTTCTTTTTGCTGAAATGAAAGTTCCGGGTGAAGCGTGGCTGGAATTTAAGATTACTGATGGCAAACTCATTCAGGAAGCAACGTTCCGACCTGTAGGGATTTTTGGCAGACTATACTGGTACGCAGTCCTGCCTTTCCATGGGTATATTTTTAACGGAATGATCAGCAAACTGAGTGAGGATACAAAATAAGTTATTATTCCAAACAAAATTGGCACAGAAATTGAAATTAAAGAAATAACTATTAAAAAAAATACCTGTTAAAGGAACTACAAATATTCCCGGTCTCGGCCGGGAATATTTTTTTGTTTTAAAATAGAATAGTCGGCGGTATCAATTTTGAGTTTATAAATAGATTCGAAACATCAAAAATTTACACTAAAAATTTCATCAGATGGATAATAAAGAAATTATAGAAAAAGCTAATACCGCAGTTTCAGCGGGAGATTATGAAACATTCTTATCTTTCTGTACCGATCATACAAAATGGACTTTTGTGGGCGATAAGGAATTGCATGGAAAAGAGCAAGTGCGTTCTTACATGAAAAACGCATATATTGAACCTCCAAAATTTATGGTTGAGAATATGATCGCAGAAGGAGATTTTGTAACTGCCGTAGGAAAAATAAGCATGAAAATGCAGGACGGACACTGGAAAGAATATTCATACTGTGATATCTGGAGATTCGCAGAAGGCAAAATGTCAGAATTAACGGCCTTTGTAATTGACTAGTTTTTTGATGATGATACTCGTATTTAGTAGTCACAGGGAATAGTATCTTCAGTATCTCTCGCTATCGGCACTCCATCTGGATCAAGAATCATCACTTCCTGAATTTGAGTTTTATGTAGAGTTGCCCCACTGGCAATCATTTTGTAACCGTTTTCGTACTCAGTGAAATAACCGCTAGGATAAGCATAATAGCCATTGGGTAGAAGAACTTTTACCTCGTGTTGAAATCCCCAGGCGATGACTTTCCGATTAAGTATATAGGTTTGAAAAGCTTGGTCGAAGGTTATTGAATTCATTGTATGGATATTTATGTTGATAATATATTCTTAAATTTATTAATTAAGATTTTAATTTCTTTCTTTACTTTTCCCACAGCTTTTATTCTTTCAGGATCAGGACCCGTACATCTGAAATTTTCTTCCAGAGTTTCTTCGTGCTTTTTTTATCAAGTTCTTCATCTAGTTCAAAATCTAACCTGTAAAATGGTCCGTCATTTCTTGAAATCAGCCAAATTGTTCATCTGCAAAAATCTCAATATCAATAATGAAAATTTTTCTATGAAATTACATAAACTGGATCATAGTAGAAATACTCCAAAGGATTATATTGAGCAAACTTGCGAAGATTCAGACTGGTTAGAATTAAGCACAAAAAATCCCCAAACTCCTTCGGGGATAAAAACTAATAACCATGAAAACTCAATTAAACATGAGTACTTTATTGTATCGAAATATTATGCCAAAATCCTGCATTAATCGGCTTTTAACTTTATTTAATACCTGAGTTTTTTTAATTATTTCGAATCCTTTGACGCTTAAATAATTATATTTTGATGTAGAATTATTCTGCATCTTTTTTATTTAAAATATGTTAAGATTTGATATAAATTTTGCTAAACTCTTCTTACAACTCATAATAGAAACAGAATAGCCAGCCTGTCTTCAAGTGACTATTCTGTAAAAAAGTGAGTTAACCAAAACTACATCTGATTTTTTATGCACCTGGCCAGATACCTTCGTACGCAGAATTTCCATAATTGATCTTTTCTGCACTTACTATAAAACTGATTAACATTGAATTTTCATCAACAGCATCAAAATCCACTTCATGCTGAATCACGTATCCGTTCTCCCAGTTCAAAGTAATGAGTGTCCCTTCTTCATGAGATTTGTTAAACGTGATTTCACCAGTCGTAGGTTTGTATTTACCGTTCAGTAAAGATTCAAGGATGTCAGATTTTTCTGTTGCCTCGATCGTCAGTTTGATCAATGCATTAGATGGATCTGAAGCTACTCTACCCGAAACGTCTGTAGATCTTGATACGCTGTAATTAAGCTTTAATAATTTCTGTCCTTCGCTTCCGTTGAATTTTAAGATTCCTCTTGAATTTGCTGCCATGATTTGTAAATTTTAAACAGTTAATATTTTGTAAATAATTGATTTATATATTTCAAAGATAGGAAGTCATTTTATAAGAGATGAAAACAAAACCCATTATTTTAAATTTTGTAGTAGAACTACGATTTTATGTAGTAGTTCTACGACTTTTATCTAAACGTAGAAATTATTTTATTCAAAACAAAAATTAAAATTACAAACCATTGATTTACAAATCAAATCGCAAATTCAGATTAAATTGAATAGAACTTTCTTCTAATAAAAAAAGTTTCGACGGTCGCAATTTATTTTTCCTCTAGTGACTGAAATCATATGCTGATAATTATTTTATTGATAAGTAAAATAGATTAAGGAACATATTTTGAATATAGACCACTATTAATCATATTAATTGCCATGTCACAAATCAACTCGAAGGTCATTGCGCTCATAGGAGGAGGCCCAGCAGCTTTATTTTTTCTTAAACATATCATTCTTAAAAAAATAAAACCCGAAACAATTTATATTTTTGAAAAAAATGAGCGCCTCGGTGTGGGTATGCCCTATGGTAAAGCAGGCTCGGGCTATGAGCATGTTGCCAATGTTTCAGCCAATGAGATTCCGAAACTGTCAGACGATATAGAACTTTTTATTCAGAAACATTCTGCAGATGGTTTTGATGAATATCTGACAGATGGAGCAATTAATCGCGATCAGGTAATTCCGAGGCTCTTGCTGGGAAATTATCTTGAAAATCAGTTTTTAGCATATATAAAGCTTGCGAAAAGTTCCGGAATTAAGGTTGAAACCTATACTAACACAGAAGTTAAAGATATAGTTCATTTTAATGACATTGAAACCTATTCAATCATTGCAGGAAATGAAAAATATCATGCAGATGTTGTGATTCTCTCTACGGGACATCAGTGGCCCAGATCTTATGAAGATACGCAGAAAGGATGGTATGATTCTCCTTATCCGCCATCGAAATTTAACTTTACAACCAATTATCCTGTAGCTGTGAAAGGCGCTTCACTAACGGCTGTAGATGTAATAAGAACTCTTTCTAGACAAAACGGAAACTTTATTAAAGATAAAAACCGTGTAGAATATATTTTAAAGCCAGAATCTGAAAATTTCAGAATCGATCTGTATTCTTTAAGTGGTTTCTTACCAGCTTTGCGGTTTCATTCTGAAGATGAAGCCTATTCTTCTGACTGGAAAATGTCATTAAACGAAATTTTTGAATACAAAAGGAAACACGGCGGATTTGTAGATCTCGATTATGTTTTTAACAAAAATTTCAAAATGCCGCTGCAGAAAAAAGATCCTGAGTTTTATAATGAAATTAAAAATTTAAGCATCGAAGAATTTGTGGAGAAAATGATGAAACTGCGAAAAGAATTAGACAGTTTCGAACTTTTCAAAGCAGAGTATGCAGAGGCAGAGAAATCAATTAAGAGACATCAGTCGATTTCCTGGAAGGAAGCTCTTACCGCATTCAGTTACACAATGAATTATCCGGCAAAACATTTTTCAGCGGAAGATATGATCCGACTCAACAAAGTGCTGATGCCACTGATATCAATTATCATTGCTGCTCTTCCGCAGTCTTCTTACAGAGAAGTGATTGCATTGTATGATGCAGGTATCATCCGTTTAAATAATGTAGATCCGGAAAGTAAGGTAAAGCCACAGGATTCTGAGGGCGCGGTGTATGAATTTAAAGATGATACAGGTAATTCACATGAAATTCCCTATCAAATGTATGTTGATGCAACCGGGCAGAGGGCTATGAATTTTAACGATCTGCCCTTTGATGGATTGAAAAATCAAGGTACAGTGAGCACCGGTTATCTTAGTTTTAAAGATGAAAATGAGGCTGAAAAACAGTTGGAAAACGGAAATAAAATGGTGAAAAGCGGAGCAAACAATAATTTCTACCTGCAGGTAAAAGGACTCAGTATCAATGATTATTTTCAGGCACTGGATTCTTACGGAAATGTGAGGAAAAATCTATACATCATGTCAGTGGCTTATATCGGCGGACTAAATCCTGATTATTCAGGACTGGATTTTTGCGATACTGCCGGTGAAATCATCGTAAATTCTATGGTCGGATAAATCATTAAGAGCTAATTATTTAATTTGAAAATGATTGCACAAGAAAAAAGCATCCCAATTGAGATGACTGAATTCTGTTTATATTAAAAAATTTTACTCAGTAAATATTTTTCATTGGCAATCAACTATTTCAATTAAATAATTGGCTCAAAAACCCGGTCTACATTTCCGGTGTTTGAAAGCAAACCTTTTATTTTTATAATAAGATCATCCATATCAAAAGGCTTAGGAACGAAATCGGTTGCTCCTGCTCCATTCGCTATGCTGCTGCCATCAACACTCGCTGAAAGTACAATCACCGGAAGATTCTCGTACTCTGGTGACGTTCTGAGTGTTTTTAAAACCTGATCGCCAGATAGTACAGGCATCCAAAGGTCAAGCAACAAAAGATCCGGAGAATTGTTATTCATCTCCCTTATAAGATTGGTGCTGTTTATTTCGGTAACTACATCGAAGCCTTCCGACTCCAACAACATTTGTAATACATCAAGAATGCCCTGGTCGTCATCACAGACCATTATTTTTTTATTTTGATTTTTCATTATTTATCAACTTTCATTATTGGTAATGTGAAACTAAAGGTTGATCCTTTACCTATTTCACTCTCTACCCAAAGTGTTCCTTTGTGATTGGCTACAATCTCGTGTGAGATGTATAAACCAATCCCTAATCCAGGGAATTTTTTCTGAATATCTCTGGCTCTGAAGAATCTTTCGAAAATCTTCTTTTTATCCTGTGGGCTTATGCCCATTCCGTAATCAATTACGGAAACTTTCACAAAATCTCCTACCCGGCTTACATGCACATCTACTTTTTCTGCACCGGGAGAATATTTAATTGCGTTTGAAATCAAATTGTTGATCACTTGTGAAATTTGCAATTCATCTCCCAAAATAACCGCCTCGGTAGCTCCAGATAACACGATATTATAATTAGGAGTAGCCAAAGACAGGCTTTCTACGGTATCCCGTATGGTTTTATCTATAGCAAAAGGCTCGTTGTGCACTTCTATATTTCCGGATCTGATTTTTGAAGTATCCAGAAGTTCTGTAATTAAATTATTGAGTCTGTCAACGTAAGTCCCGACCTTATCCAAAGTAGTCAGGTATTTCTCTGATGCCGATTCAGGAGGCATCCTTTGAAGAAGCTGAACCAAACCTTTAATAGTTGTTAAAGGAGTTTTCAGCTCATGACTTGCGATGGATAAAAAATCATCTTTACGTCTGTCAATCTCAGTTTTATCAGTAATATCTTCGATGGCAATCAAGATTCTGTCTTTATACTGACCTTCAAACTCTACACGGTAAGCGTTGAGAAGCATCACCTTTTTTCCTATGTGGGGAAAATCATGCTCAACTTCAAAATCGATTACAGGATTATTGGTTGGTAATATTTTTATAAGAAGTTCTTTCAGTGCCTCTATGTCCCACTGATGATTTCCCAGTTCGAACAGCAAAGTCCCCACTGTATCTTCCTGTGAAACTTTAAATGTATTTAAAAAATGAGTATTGGCACTTATTACAACGTAATTTGCATCCAGCACCAATAAACTTTCTCTCACTGTATGAATAATACTTGAAAGAAATGCCTGATTATCGATAAGCTCCTGCGTGCGGGTCTGAATTTTTTTCTCTACAGAAAGTTTTTCTTCTCTGAGATCATTTTCTGCCCTTTTTCGGTCAGTAATATCATTTTGAACGCCTATGAAATGAGTAACTTCTCCTTTATCATTCTGTACGGGAGAAACATAGAGTTCATTCCAAAAAAGAGTTCCGTTTTTTCTGTAGTTTCTGATTTCAACTCTGCATTCTTTACCTTCTTCGATACACGCTTTAAGAATTGATCTCTCTGGCTGCGATCTGTCCTGTGACTGTAAAAAACGGCAGTTGTGACCTATGATTTCATTATGTTCATATCCAGTAATTGTTTCAAATGCTTTATTACAATAAATGATAGGGTTATCCGGCTGAGTATTGTCAGTGATTATAATTCCTGAATTCGCTGAGTTAAGTGCTTTGAGATAAATGTCTAAATTATTCTCCAATTTGCTGTCAGACCTGTGATAGGCGTCATTTGATGTTTCCAAATCTCATTGGTTTTATTAACATAAGTTTGCAAAAATAGTAGAAAATAAAAACAATCTACTATTTTACAATACAGATATTGGTGTAAACCAAATATTATGCCCAGAATATGAACAAAATCATAATTTTTTAAATATTATTTTTTGAACTATTCTTGATGAGAAAATTTAAATTTTTTAGACGGGCGACAGTTAAACTAAAAACTAATCATTCAAATACTTAGACCATTAAAATAAAAATTTATGCTTCCTGACAAGAATCTTGTTTTGTAGTAACTAATCGTCTACCTTTACAAAAACTGTTTAATACGGTCAGTATGATTGAAAATACATTTGGCATAAATATTCTGCCTGAAAATGAGACTGCGCGTCTCGAAGCTTTACAGCGCTACAGAATCACTGACACTCCTTCAGAAGACAGTTTTGATGGGATCGCCAGACTCGCAACACAGATATTCAATGTTCCCATTTCTCTTCTTTCTCTCGTAGATGCAGAATCTGTTTTCTTTAAAGCCAATATTGGTATGGGTAAAGCAAAAGAGGCAAACCGAGGTAAAAGTCTGTGCGCCTTGGCAGTACTTGACCATGAAGTTACCGTATTTGAAGATGCACTGAAAGAGCCTTGCCTGATGGCTAATCCGAATGTGATTGGTGATTTCGGTTTAAGATTTTACGCAGGTGCACCACTGATAACGCACGATGGATTTCTGATCGGAACACTTTGCATCATCGACCAAAAAACCAGAGATTTCAGTCAGTCAGACAGAAAGATACTAGAAGGTCTTGCAGCCACTGCAATGGAGCAGATAGAACTCAGACGTTCTTCAATTGATACCATAGATGAACTTAAAAAAGCAAATCTTCAGTTATCTCATATTGAACTTGACCTGAAATCTGCCATAGAAGAACTTGCAACCATCAACGAAGAGATGGAAGCAACCAATGAAGAACTGAATGCGGCCAACGAAAATGTAAGCAGATCTTACGACCTTACCGTGACCCTCAATAAAAATCTTCAGAACAGCGAACTCCGTTTAAAATCATTTATCAGTAAAGCACCGATAGCATTTGGTATTTTGACAGGAAAAGACCTGAATATCGAAGTCGCCAATGATATGATTCTTAAAGTTTGGGGTAAGGAAAAAAAAGTAATCGGGAAACCTTTAGCCGAAGCTTTACCTGAATTGATAGGTCAGCCCTACATTCCTATTTTAGAAAATGTCTTCGAAACTGGAGAAACTTATCTGGGAGATACGGCGAATGTAAAAATAGAAACTGACGGTATTTTAAAAGACTGTTATTTTGATTTTATATATGAACCTTTAAAAAGTGAAGAAGGCCGTACTGTTGCCATCATTGTTATTGCCAATGAGGTTACAGACAGAATCTTTAAGAAAAACGAATTAGAGAATTTCAACCAGCAGATGGAAATTGCCTTGCATGCTGGTCAGCTGGGATCATATAATTTAGACCTTACTACTGGGGAGATCAATTCTTCTGCACAGTGTAAAGCAAATTACGGATTGCCCAATGATTTTAAATTTACTTTTGATAAACTCATGCAGATTGTTGTTCCTGAATACCGAGATTCAATTAAGGAAAAAATAAATCAGTCTGTAGAGAATCATTCGGCCTTTCATGCAGAATATTTGGTAAAGTGGCCGGATGAATCTTTACACTGGATCAACGCATCAGGTCTTCCAAGCTTTAATGCTGAAGGTATTGCCACCCATATGATCGGCGTAACCGTTGATATTACTAAAAGAAAAAACTACGAAACCCAGAAAGATGATTTTCTAAGTATTGCAAGTCATGAGCTTAAAACCCCTATTACAAGCCTTAAAGCAAGTATACAGCTTTTAACGCGACTGAAAGACAGGCCCACGCATGAGATGATTCCCAAACTTATTGATCAATCAGCAAAAAGTCTTGAGAAACTGAGCGCACTTGTTGACGAATTATTAAATTTAAACCGACTGAGCGGAGGCCAGTTAGAACTAACTAAAGAAACATTTACCGTTTCAGAGATGCTTGATACGTGTTGTAACGATATCAGAATTGCCGGCAAACATCAGTTAATCCTGAAAGGAGATTTGGAAGCGGCAGTATTTGCAGATATCCAGCGTATTGATCAGGTGGTGGTCAATTTTGTCAACAATGCTGTAAAGTATGCACCCACTTCAGAAGAAATTCATCTGATCGTAGAGAAACTGGATGACAGGATAAAAGTCACCGTCAGAGATTTTGGTGAAGGCATCGATCCAGAAATACAGCCTTTTTTGTTTGACAGATATTACCGCGCCAATCACAACGGGAAAAAATATTCCGGATTAGGACTTGGCCTTTATATCTCATCTGAAATTATTAAAAGACACGAAGGCGAAATAGGTGTTGAAAGTACCGTAGGTGAAGGAAGCAGCTTTTGGTTTTCTCTGCCTTTTCAGGATAAAGCATTGCTTAATTAGGAAAAAACTTGAAGTTAAAACAGGATTTAAAAGATCATACTCAGCATCAACTTTTGTAATTACTCTGTCAATTATGCTGATTTTCAAAACAGTAGCTACAGAAAGAATTGTATTCTCTCTGTAATCGCGTATACCAAATATAAAGCAAAAATTTTCTGCAAATTTGAAAACTTTTCATGACTCTAAAAATGTATATTTGCGAAAATAATTTTCATCACAAGATATAGCGATATCACTATGCAGAACTACGATTTCCCAAAACTGATACCGATGACCAGCTTTGTTATCGATTATTATTCCCACGAGGGATATGCAGATCTGCAGACTTTACAGCTGATGAAAAATTATGCTAACTTTCTCAAGCAGCCTTTATCATTGTGGATGTTTATTCCGATGGATTCTGAAGGTGAACTTCTTAAAGAACCTGAAGACTATGAATTCTGGAAACATGCAAACTCAAAAATAAAGAAAGATCTCAATATTTCTGAAGCCGGAAAAATAATTCAATACAAAGCGTACGAAAAGGCGCGAAAAAAAATCCTTTTTGAAGGTTTTAAGGTTGCATACAACGGCTATTCTGTGGTAAGAATTGTAGCATCTTACGATGATTCTATTGAGCTGTCTTTCAAAAAAGACAATTCAAGTACACTTCCTGATGATGTAGAATCTCTTACCAAATATGATAAGATTTATTTAAGTCCGTTATCTTTAAAATCAATAGGTATCAGTAAATAAATCCTGCCCAAAAATTCCAAACCATTTCTAAAACTGACGTACAGAATTTCCGGAATGTTTCATCGAAGCATTTTGCGCATGGAAATTATAGTACGTATGATACAAATCTGTGAAATATAAATCAGATTCAATTTCGTTCATTTCAGAAGCAGACTGCGCATACTCAATTTTGGATGACTGTGTAACAGAAGTAGATTTTGCAGTTTTTTTATTTTTTTTACAGTGACAATATTGATGGTCATCAGTTTTGTGAACAGATAAATCCATCGTTTTAATTTCAATATCCTGAAACTGCGTTTTCCTTTCAAAAGTTTTATGATCTAAGGTAAACCACGGTTCGCCGTGATAGAAGAAATGATCAATAATATCGGGATGATTTAAGAGTTTTTTATCTGAAGGTGTTGCAGAGCAATACCCTTTACAATTTGTGCAAAAAGCCACATTTATAGAAATCGACAGCATAATTTTTTGTTTTTGGATTGTACCCTTATATATCAGAATTTATGCCATTGAAGTGTTATTATGAGAGAAATTGACAAGATTGTATCTTTTAAATTATCAGTGTTTTTGCTGTTTGCAATTTATAAGAAACCTGATTCAGAACTGGCCTGAATAAATTCTATTCACTATTGTAGCTGGTGGAATAATCTTTGTCTAAATTAGTACAACCCTATATCACAAAAAAATATGAAGATCGCAACCTACAACGTCAACGGAATCAACGGAAGACTGCCGGTTTTACTCCGGTGGTTAGCAGAGGCTCAACCTGACATTGTCTGCCTGCAGGAATTGAAATGTCCTCAGGAAAAATTTCCCATTGAGGAAATCAACGGAGCCGGTTATCAGGCGATTTGGAAAGGTCAAAAAAGCTGGAATGGTGTTGCAATTCTATCTAAAGGATACGAGATTAAAGAAGTTCAGAATTCCTTACCTGGAGATCCTGATGATGTTCAGAGCCGTTATATTGAAGCGATCATAAATCAGACGGTTATTTGCTGTTTATATTTACCCAACGGCAATCCTTATCCCGGTGAAAAGTTCGAATATAAGCTGTCATGGATAAAACGTTTTAAAAGAAGGACCAACCAGCTCATTAAAATGGAACTTCCTGCGATTTTGATTGGTGATTTTAATATTATTCCTACTGAAAAAGATGTGCACAAACCTGAAAAATGGGAAGACGATGCGCTTTTCAGAACAGAAGTGAGAAAAGCATACAAGGATTTAGAGAAGAAAGGCTGGCTCGATTCAATCCGCAAAATATATCCTGATGAAACCGTTTACACTTTTTGGGACTACATGTACAAATCTTATGAGCGTAATGCGGGAATTCGTTTAGATCACATCCTTCTAAGTCCGTACCTTTCGCCGAAACTCAGTAAAGCTGGTGTTGATGAACACGTTCGCGGATGGGAAAAGAGCAGCGATCATGCGCCTGTATGGATTGAGCTTAAGAAATAATGTATAAATGAAGCAGTCTATTAGATTTTCAAACACAAAAAAAGTCATGCATAGCGCATGACTTTTTTTTATGAAGTGATTTGTCGGCAATTATTTTGCTTCGAAATAAACTCTTCTGTTTGCTCTGTTTTTCCATTCAGGACATTTTGTAGCAGGATCACATTCTGGATATTTAAGGTCTTTTTTACCTTTTCCGATTGCATCAAGCTTAGTAGATTCTACACCGTTTTTGATTAAATAATCTTTCACGCTGTTTGCTCTTTTTTCAGATAAATTCTGGTTATAAGTTTCAGAACCTCTAGTATCAGTTGTACCAACTACTGTGTAAGCACCGTTTGAAGAATTGATGTAATTTACAGCATTGTTCAAGATAGGTGTGTTTGAAGGCAAAATTCTGTCAGAATTCAAATCAAATTCAATTCCGTCTAATTTTGTTTCAGCTTCTGTTACTGTACCTGAGTTAGTAGGTGTTGTAGGACATCCGTTATTTTCTACAGGTCCCGGAACAGTTACACATTTATCATAAAGATCAATCACACCGTCCATATCAACGTCTAAAGCTACCCCAGAACCATCAACTCTTGCACCTGCAGGAGTATCAAGCTGTCTGTCCCAGTCGTCACATACACCGTCGTTATCAGCATCTCCGCTTTTACAAACTTCAATATCCTGATTTTTCTCAGCCAATACATCTAATTTATAATAGATTTCCTGCAAAGGATCATGCCACATCAAGTGAGAGTCATGCTTACCTAATTTTAAAGATAAACCTACAGTAGCGTTGAAGAAATTGTCTGAAACCTGATCTTCTCTTCTGTTAATCGCGCTATATGGCTCACCACCACCATCAAACTGGTCGTCTGTAGTTACCACATACATTACTCTACCTTCAAGATCAAGTCTGTTGTTGATCTTATATTTTAAACCTGCACCAGCCTGTCCAAAGAAATTTAATGTTTTAAATGGTTTAATTTCAGTCATTAATCTTTGTCCGGTGTCATCTTTCAGATATGCTCTGTAAGCGATACTACCAATACCTGCGTAACCGTGTAATGCCCATCTGTAAGGAGATTTGTTGTCTACACGTCTCATTAGATTTGAGAAATTAATATCTCCTAAGATTGAGATTGCATCATACTGTGTTCTTGCACCGTATTGTCCGTTAGCTGCTGCATTGGCAGGAGCTGCATCTTTGGTGTTAAACCATCCCTGTCTTGTTTCTCCACGGTCATATTGAAGGTTAATTCCAAAAGCGTGTGTAATTGCTTTATCAACACTTACGTAAGCTGAATAACCAATAAGGTTTTTACCGTTACCGTTTTTGATAGATGTCAAATCTGCAGACTGCAGTAAAGGCACACCGCCCCCGAATGATACTGACCAGTCATTGAATCTTTTAGAAGACTGTGTAAACTTGCTAACATTAGCAGAACCCGAACTGAAAGTATTTGGGTATTCTCCGCTAGACACAACTTGTAAACTGTCTTGAGCGAATGCCGTTGCTGGCAATGATAATGCTAATGAGAAAATTGCTAAACTTAATTTCATGCTAAATTTTTAATAATTATTTATTTGATCGATAATAAATCAATACTCTATGATTTACTTTTTATGCTCTCTCCTGAACCGATGTGTTCAGCGAGCGCCTGCTGCAGGGGATTTTTCGTACGTGCAGTGAGACTCGCAATTTCTGTACCAAAAAAGGAGTTACGCAGATACTTATTATAAATTGTAGATGAGAAAGGGTCAGTTATGTATTACCTAAGAGGCGCATAACTGTCTAACTGTAAGAAACTTTTAATGAGAATAAAGTCATCATTAGAGCTGTATCAGCAGATGAAAATTCTTTGTTAAATAAAATTAATATAGATTGATTTTAAACAAGATTCGCACTATTCTATCACATTCTTGATTTTCATTTTAGCAAAATTGTAAGCATTTTTAGCTTCGTCATGAGTAATCTTAAGCGAAATCTCGAAGCCATTGTTTAGAAAAAAGGTAACGTAACCTTCATTATTGAACGCAAGGAAACATATATTTTCAGAGTCAACAATTACAGGAGCTCCCAAAGCTTTAGCTCCTTCTGCAGTATTTGGTCTACGCATGGACTGCAAAACTGATGGGTGAATAATAATCAGCCCCTCAACCGTTGTTTCGAGTTTAATTTTCATAATAGCTACTTTGATGTAAATCCTGAATAAATTTGATTTACACATGAAATTACTTTGCTAAGGTAAGTTTTTTCATCTATCATAAGTTTTAAAGCATTCCTAAAAATATATAAATTGTATTAAGATTTATGAGAATTCATGTAGGAAGACAATAAAAAGTCATTAATGTTTTTTAATAACAGTAATGAAAGTAAGAAATGATTATATCAAAATAGACATGAAAATTTCTTTCTGACCATTTTAAACAAAAAAAGCTGCTTCTCTCGAAACAGCTTTCTTCAACGATATATATCGATTATGCAAGTCTTACATTAACTGCATTTAATCCTTTTTCGCTTTTTTCTACGTCAAAAACTACTTTATCATTCTCACGAATCATTTTAGTGTTTAAGCCTGAAGAATGTACAAAAATGTCTTGTCCTCCTTCTGCTGGAGAGATAAATCCGAAACCTTTTGTTTCGTTAAAAAATTTTACTGTGCCTTGTTGCATTGTATTGGTATTAAAAATTGTTTTATTATTGATAGGTCTAATTCTAAATTAAACTTTTTTTCTTTTTAGGGTTCATTGGTCATGAGACCGCTGAATAAGCCGTGGTTTTCTTTATTTCTATTCCACTGTCGGATATCTTACTGACGAAATTGCTGACGTCTTTTGATATTACTGAGGTAAAAAATATATTCTGTCTTTTCAGAGGAAGTTTAGCAATAAGCCTTTTAAGGTCGATGGCATTTTTTTCCAATAAAATTTCGATGTCATCCACAATCAAAACTTCTATTTTCGAAAGACTGATATGTCTCTGATCATCCAGCTCAAGTAATTTATCAGGTGTTGCAATCAGCACATCCAGTCTCCTTCTCAACGAAGAAAGTTGTGTTCCGTTTGAAATCCCTTCATATACTGACAGCTGAGACAAAGGCAGATACTTGGTATAGAGTTTAAAGTTCTCTTCTATTTCTAGAGCGGTGTCTTTGGTAGGAGTCAAAACTAAAACCCTGATATCATTGTGATCCGGATTATTCTTTTTAAGCGCCTGTATGATGGGCATTGTGAAAGAAGTCATCCTTTCTGTACCTCGTGCAATCTGACAGAGAATATCTTTGCCGTTCAGGATCTGCGGAATGATTTGTGTCTGCAGTTCTGTTGGCATCGGACATCCTGCTTCTGTAGCAGCGCGAATGATGGGATTGATTAAGTTTAGATTCTTAAAACTCATAGTATTTGTTTGCCGAGTTACGGCTTTCCTCTTCAAAACTGAGTTGGAAACTTGATTAATAATTGTGACCTGGTGAGATCGTTTTTTTATCAGAATTTAATATTCTCTGTTTATTATTTGTTTACCTTTATATAACATCATAATCATCCGAGGGATAATAAAAATAATGTTCTATAGTTTCTTTTGCCGATCCGCAAAGCTTAGACAGCTTATCTAAAGGCTCCTGATGTGCAGAAAAACTGTCTGGAACATCTATCAGAAATTCTGAAAGCACCTCAATATTCATAAAACTCATCATCATAAAATCGTTGAGCGAACTGAGTTTGTAGTTCTCATAGAATGAAGGCTTGTTCAGACTAACCGCATCATTGTATTTAAAAAGGTGAATCGTCTTCATAGCAGCTGTTTCAAAATATACAGTTCAGAACCCGTTCTGAATTTAAATCAAGATGCTGTGATGATAAATATTCTGTTTTTTACACAAATTTAATCTACAATAGCTCCTGTTCATTTGTTCTAGGGAATTATTATTTTGGAACTCAATAAAGAAAAAGGAATTTTCTCAGAAGAATTTTTTTTAAATACTCTCAGGAAGAGATTTAATGCAAACGTATAACTCTTATATTTTAAAATACTCTCTGAAGCGTTCTGTTTTTAAGAACAAGACAGTCTTCAGGTATTTATTTCACATTACAAAGATGAGCAAAAATCAAACGGCGCGTTTACATAAATAAAAATTCAATTTACATAAATCACACATTCTATAAATCTTCAAGATTCTTTTGACGTTTATGTTTGAGCTGTTTATAAAAAGACGGAGCCAAACCTGTAATTTTTTTAAACTGATAAGAAAGATGTCCTACACTGCTATAGTTGAGTTTGTAAGCAATTTCAGTCATATTGAGTTCATTATACAGTAAAAGTTCTTTTACCTTTTCGATTTTATTTAAAATTATAAAATTCTGTATGGTATACCCGTTGACTTCGGAAAAGACATTCGACAGATAAGTATAATCGTATTCTAGTTTTTCGCTTAGGTATTCTGAAAAATTTTCTTTCGGCTGCTCATCAGCATTATGAATCATCTCTGTAATGGTATTTTTAATTTTTTCAATTAAAATACTTTTTTTGTCATCCAATAATTCCAGCCCCAAAATCGTCAATCTCTGCCTGAAAATCTCCAGTTTTTCGTTTGAAACAGCTTCAGGAATATCCACTGTTCCCAACTGAACGACTGCATGAAGGATTCCCAGTTTTTCAATTTCTTCCTGCACCATCATCTTACACCGCAGACTGACCATATATTTAATGTATATTCTCATGCTAACTTTTGTAGAGGCAATCTGAATTTTTTTTAAAATAAATAACGACGGCCAATATGAAAAGTAAGATACATATAATATATTAAATGTGTAAAAAATATTGTTCAGGATTGAAATCTCTTTCTATGTTCCAGGCGCGAGCTTAAGATTCATTTCACTCTAATCGTAATAAAATCAAATATTTACAAATAACTTCTCTTTGCATTAAAACTATACCTACCTTTATCTGAAACTTGTTTGCCTCCGCATATGATTTAATGATAAAGCCATGCATCCAACATCCATACAACCGCTTCCAAAGACTCAGAAAACAGGTCTGAAACCTTTTGCATCAGTGCGAATTGCCTATTTTATCATGGTACACAACGAACCGGAACAGTTTATCAGAATGTTTCAGAAAATTTATACACGGGATCAGTTTTACCTTATTCATATTGACAGAAAAGCGAGCGCTGAAATAACGGACATCATTCAGGGATTCCTGATTCATTATCCAAATGCCTATATTTTGGAGAGTATGAATATTACTTCCGGAGGTTTTAATATGGTTCAGATTGAACTGAACGCTATGGAATTTCTTCTAAATGTGAGTAATGACTGGGAATATTTTATCAATCTCAGCGGTGAAGATTATCCTTTGAAATCCCAAACCATCATACGGAAATTTTTAACGGAACAAAACGGTAAAAATTATCTCTTTTACTATGATCAGAAATTTTACAGACCTGATACTTTAAAAAGAATTCAGAATCATTTCACAGAACTCGCATTCAGGATTTCATCTTTTATCTACAAGAGAGAATTTATGAAGGATGTAACCCCATTCATTGGCGGAAAATGGATGATTCTTACCCGGGATACCTGCTGTTTTTTATCCAACAGCAAACGCGTCATGAGATTTGAAGACTATTATCTTCACACCTTTCTGCCGGCAGAATCTTTCTTTCAGACCGTCTTGATGAATACCTCTTTTCATGACATTATCGTGAATGATGATAAACGTGCCATCATAGATCTCAGTGTTTTAGAAATCAATTCGTCAACATCAATTTTTGAAACTTATCTGAAATCAAATACCCATCTTTTTATCAGAAAGCTGAATTACAAAAACCATCAGGAACTGCTAAGTTACATTGCAGAAAATTTTAACGAGCCGCTACCGGAAGTCAATGATTTGGATAAAGAACTCAGAAATAATTCCAATCAGGATAACTGACAGAGACAAAAAATTTTACAAAAAAAATCTCCACAGAAAATTCTGCGGAGAAATATTTATGTTGAAATGTTTTCAGGTTATACCAAAGACATCCAGTTGCTGTTTTCTGAGTAATCATCCAACGGTTTAAGATCCTGGTGGTGATTCATTGAAGCAAGGAGCGAAACGATTTCCTGTCTTGTCATCTCCACAGAATTATCAACCAGTTTCTGATTAAATCCTGCATTGCTCAACTCCAAAAGATCATTTACTGTGATGATTCTTGCAACCACTTTTCCTAAATCAATCATTTTTCTCTGAGAAATTGCTGTATTAATTGTGAAATCCAGGTTTTGAGTATATAGTTTAGCAGCATTTCCGCTTAATACGTTCTGCTGAAGATACTCACCCACATTGTCGAGTTTCTTTTTCTTCATATCTTTCAAAATTCCTTCTGAAATCTGTGTGTACAACATTTCATTAGAACCTTCAAAGATTTGGAACGGACGGCTGTCCATAATTCCTCTTCCACCGATGTGGCTCATTCTGTAACCTTTTCCACCTGAAAGCTGTACCAAAATCTGTGCAGCCTCCTGCATCATATCGGTTACCAAAGCTTTCATTGAATTGGCATGAACACCTTCTGATGAAAGGTTGTGATCAATTCCGCTTATTTTAGAACTTTTTGCACACATTGCTGAACAAAGCGTGAAGAACGATTCTAATCTTGTCAGCTGATACTGTACCTGATCTAAGGCATAAAGGTTTGAATTTCCTACAATTCTTGTTCTTGTATGATCCAAAGCTTCATCAAGCATTCTTTTCAGGAATCCCATTCCCATTCCCGGGAACTGAAATCTACTTCTGTGAAGAATATCAAGCATCATTTTCAGACCTGTAGATTCAGGAATCAGTTTATTGGCTTGAGGAACTGTAATATCTATTTTATTAAGACCGTAAGGAATCATGTATAATCCTGGATTATCATAATATTCCAATACTTCAATATTCTGGTGAGGCTTGTGCGTATCGGCGATGAAGAAATCTACATCTCTTGATAAACTTCCTTCTGCATTGGCACTTCTTGAGGTGATTAGCCAGTAATTGGCCAAACCTGTAAGACCCTGCCAGTGTTTTGTACCTTTTACTTCATAAGAATCTCCTTTCAACTCGTTTTGAGTCTTCATATTTAATGCATCACTTCCAAAATCCGGCTCCGTGATCATCAAACCACCCATCGCACCATAATCTAAGAAATGCTTAAAAATATCTCCTTTGATAGATTCATTTCCATATTTGGCTAATGGCTCAAGAAAAAGAGCAATATTAATCCCAAAAGTCAATGATAAAGGAAGCGATTCGTAAGATGCAGCAGATAAAATCCCAAGACATTCTTTCACTTTCAGTCCACGACCTCCGAATTCAGTGGGCACAGCCACCGAGAGCGGTTTAAGATTCATGATTTCTTTCCATACACTTGGCGGAAGACCTCTTGATTGGCTTAGCTGGTCGATGTTTTCTCTCTGAAAAAGATGATGGAGTGAAGTTTTAAAATGATCAAGAAATTCAGGATAATTTTCCCCGGATAACCTGTTTGAAGATTCAGTCATACAAAATAAAAAATATGTGCTGGATGCCATTGATACAGCGGGATTACAAGATGAAGCGTATGGCGCGATTTAAACTCTAAATCAGTAGCCTCATAAAATCTGCGACCAAGATACAAATTTTCAGTCAGCTATTAAACTAGATGTACAAAAATTGATGTATTATTAACGTAAGATTATGATTTTTAAATAAATCTCAAACAATAGCTGATATTTATCAGTTATATTTAACCTTAATCAGATTAATTAGAATAATTCTTGCTAGTGGGTAATAAGTCTAAATTTTGGTTTTTAAGACTTTTTTCTGAACATTAAATAGCATATAAATAAAGTTACATTTACCAGAACAGCGAAAGCATTTGATAGAATAATGGGCAGTTCATTTTGAATAATTCCGTACCAAACCCATAGAGAAAGTCCACAGATCAATACCAAGATCATCATCCATGAAAGGTCTTCCACATTTTTTTCTTTAATGACTTTGATAAGTTGCGGAATCATTGCTATGGAAGTGAGAAATCCTGCTACTATACCTAATATATTTACATCCATAATTCAATACACTTGTTAAGTTAATGAGCAGTTATGAACCTAATCATAACTGCTCACCTTTATTTGTTTACAACAGATTAACGATGTCTTTTTCCTCTCTGGTGGTAATCCACATTCTGAGGTTTTGCCTGATAGTTTTTTGAAAACTTATCATCATGTTGATGATTGAAAGGATTTGTTGTATGCGTATCTTCGAATTCTAAATGATCAAAATGAACCACTTTACCATTTCTGTAAGATTTCCCTTCAGCTGAAGTGTAGATCTCATTTTCTTTATAAGTATTTCCTTCTGGAGTTGTAAAGGTCTTTATCTTCTGACTGAGCCTTTTTCTTCTTTGGTTGAGAAGGAGAAGAGTTCCTCCGGCTACGAATGCTAATGCGACTTTTATTTTATTGTTCATAAGATTTATTTTGTTATTGAATTAACAAAACACCTGCCAATAGAATCATTGTAAAAACTTTTATTTTTAAAATGGAATTACCGTGTTTTGGTCTTAAAATTGAATAATAAGACTCAACATAAAAATCACTAAAATAAAACATTATGGCAACTAAAACAGCAACAGCTAAGAAAGCTACAGCACCTAAGAAAACTGCAGCGCCAAAAAAATCAACAGCTTCGAAAAGTTCAACCTCAAAATCATCAAAGGCACCTGCAAAAAGTGATGCAGCCTCTGACTTGAAAGACTTTTTTGAAGATGCATTAAAAGATATCTATTGGGCTGAAAAAGCTTTAACAAAAGCACTTCCGAAGATGGAGAAAAATGCAACACATCCAGATTTGAAAAAGGCAATCTCTTCACATTTAGCTGAAACTGAAGTTCAGATTTCCAGATTGGAAGAATGTTTCAAAGCATTAGGATTAAAACCCGAAGCAAAAAAATGTGACGCAATGCAGGGTTTGCTTGACGAAGGCAAAGGTATCATGGAAGAAACGAAAGCAGGAGCTATCCGTGATGTAGGAATTATTGCTGCTTCTCAGAAGATCGAGCATTACGAGATCGCTACCTATGGAAGTTTGGCAGCTTATGCGAAAGTACTAGGTGAGAAAAAATGTTTAAGCAATCTTTTGGCTACTTTAAAAGAAGAAAAAAACTGTGATAAATTATTAAGCACAATCGCTGATACGGCATTGAACAGTAAAGCAAAATAATTCACAAAATTATTTACATAAAGAAATCCTCAATTTTCATTGAGGATTTTCTATTTTATTGAAACTGATTTCTGCCTATTTAATTCTAAATATTGATTATTAATTATTTAAAATCAAAAGATTATTCAGTTCACTTTTGAAGCAGCCCAAAATAAATTCGGCGTAGTATAGCTGTGCATTCAGCGCCTGAGTTTTTGGATGCAGTTCAAGTTTTTTAGAAACGATGATTTCACCTTTATAAGAAATCGCATAATGTGCAAAAACGCTGTAGGTAGAATGTCTTACCGGCGTACAGTATCCGGTTGTCGCAATCGACCAGTCTGTATCAAAAAGTCTGGCTACATTTAAAGCCATTGTCTCAGCAACATTTTCTGATACGCAATCGCAGTTTTCAGCTTCTTTCTTGTCTACATTTAACAATCTGACTTTCTCAGGCAGTGAATAAGCTGTCATTCCGCCTTTATAAAACATGGATGCATTTGGCATTTGTGAAAAGGCTAACTGCAACATTCCGGAAGTCACACTTTCAGCAATAGAAATGGTTTCGCCGGTGGTAATCATACATTCGCTGATGTATTCGAGTATCTTTTTTTGAAATTCCATAATAGTAAAATTTTAGTCTGATTAAATTTTATCTTTTACAAAAAGTATTATTTCCACGGATCTAATACAACCTTTACACAGCCATCTTCTTTTTTATCAAAAATTTCATAACCTTTTGAAACGTCATCCAAAGAAAGTCGGTGAGTAATAATATCATCCAGTTTCACCTGTCCGGTTTCAACATATTTTATCAGCTTGTCAATGATCGCATGTACCGGTGACTGACCTGCTTTTAATGTAATTCCTTTATCAAACATTTGTCCCACTCTGAAATTATCATAATTCATCGGATAAACACCAAGAATCGATACAAAGCCTCCACGCTTCACTCCGCTCATGCACGCATCCAAAACTTTTATCGAACCTTTTTCAAAATTAACAACCGCTTTTGCTTTATCCAATAAATTTCTTTCAGGCTCAAACCCAACAGCTTCGATACAGACATCAGCGCCTCGGCCATCCGTCATATCTCTTATCTGTTCAACGGTCTGTTCTGCATCTTTCCAAAGGATAGTTTCGCAACCTGTCAATTTTTTAATCTGATCCAGTCTATACTGAAGCGTGTCGATCACGATTACCTTTTTAGCATTGTGAAGAACTGCACTTTTGGCAGCCATTGAACCAACAGGTCCTGCCCCAAATATTGCAACTGTCTCACCACCTTTTAAATCTGCCCACATCACGCCGGTATATCCAGTCGGGAAAATATCTGTGAGGAATAAGGCCTGATCATCAGTAAGACTGTCTGCAATTTTTCTAGGTCCGAAATTAGCGTACGGAACTCTTACGTACTGCGCCTGCCCACCATTGTAACCTCCGTAAAGATCACTGTAGCCAAACATTCCACCTCCTTTTTCTGTAAAATTCCACCTTCAGGACCATAATGATCAGGGTTTGAATTTTCGCAGGCTCCGGGAAGATCATGGTTGCAGAAATAGCAGCCACCACAGGCAATCGGAAAAGGTACTACGACTCTGTCGCCAACTTTCAGATGGGTAATATTTCTACCCACATCTTCGATGATTCCCATAAATTCGTGACCCATCACCATCGGACGTGCCTGCGGAATTCCACCGGAATACATATGAAGGTCACTCCCACAGATTGCTGTGGAAGTGACTTTTAAAATAATATCGTTTTGATCTTCAATCTTGGGATCATCTATCGTGTCGCAAGTAATCTTGCCGGGTGCGTGAAAAACAGCTGCTTTCATAAATATAGTTTGGTTTGGTGTGTTAAAATCTTATCTAAACTTATGCCATTGAGTTACGTTCTTTCTCAAGATCCCAAACTCTGTGACCGGCAATTGCTTTGATAAATTTCTCATCAGAATCGTCTCCTGAAGCAGTGATAATTGCAGGGTCTTCATGTTTTTTAGCACTAATTCTGGTCGCATTATAAATATCATCGGTATCTTTTCCGAAATAAATTGCTTTACAGTGCTTGTAAGCTTCATTAATAAATTCTGTTATGATTGGTTTTCTCTCCGGGTACATCAACTCTCTAGCAGATTTCTCTCCTGCACAGATATACAATGCATCAAAACTTACACTTGCTGTACTGGTTATAGAATGTTTCGGTTCAAATTTAGTTCCGTCATCAGCTTTTACGGGTGCAACGCTTGGCGCTATCACCTGAACCACTGCACCCTCTGTTTCCAGTTTATTTTTTAGGGTTTTTACAGCCTGAGTGTTTACTCCGTCTGCCATAATGAAACCAATTACGCGACTTTCAATAGTATCTTTCACTGTATTTTTCATACTCAATGCTTCAGAACTTTTAGTTTCAGGTTCTCTTTCTTCACTTTGCAAACTTGCAGCATCTGCATCTGCAGGAATACTTTGGTTCGGCATTTCTAATTTTGTCACTTCTACACCTACTTTTGCAGCAACATTTGCAGCCAGTTCAGCATCAATAAATGCTAACTGTCCCACTACTCTTTCTCTGATAGGTAAAATCGTCACTTTAGATAATTCAAAAATCAATGCATCCTGTAGGTGAGTTTTTTCCGGTGCTGACTGACTGTTTAAGAACATTTTTGCCTGAGAATAATGATCAACAAAACTGTCGCTTCTCGCTCTGATCTTATGGCCATCTACTCTTTCATTATTTGAGCTGAACCCACCATCTTTCATCATTGCCTGGAACGGGCAACCTCCACCAATAGAATTAGGTTCATAACTTACTTTACCTTTTACAATCTGCTGTCTCATATGACCGTCACGCTGATTGTTGTGAACTGTATTAATCGATCTGTTGATTGGAATTTCATGGAAATTAGGCGATCCTAATCGTGAAAGCTGTGTATCTGTGTAAGAAAATAATCTTCCCTGCAACAGCGGATCATTGGAGAAATCGATTCCCGGAACCAAATGTCCCGGATGGAAGGCCACCTGCTCTGTTTCTGCAAAAAAGTTATCTGGATTTCTATTTAAAGTTAAAGTTCCGACAAGCTGAACAGGTACTAATTCTTCAGGAACTACTTTTGTAGGATCGAGAAGATCAAAATCAAAATCATGCTCATTTTCTTCCGGAATAATCTGTACACCGAAATCCCATTCAGGGAAAGCTCCATTTTCAATAGATTCCCAAAGATCTCTTCTGTGGAAGTCAGGATCTGTACCGGAAATTTTCTGCGCTTCACTCCAAGCTACTGAGTGAACTCCCAATTTTGGTTTGAAATGAAACTTAACAAAATGTACAGCACCTTCGCTGTTGATAAATTTAAATGAATGCACTCCGAAACCTTCCATCATCCTGTAGCTTCTGGGAATTGCACGGTCGCTCATTGCCCACATAATCATGTGCATACTTTCCGGCATTAATGAAATGAAATCCCAAAATGTATCGTGCGCAGAAGCTGCCTGTGGAATTGCATTATCCGGTTCCGGTTTAACTGCATGTACCAAGTCAGGAAATTTCATTGCATCCTGAATAAAGAATACGGGAATATTATTTCCTACCAAGTCGTAATTTCCTTCTTCAGTATAAAATTTAACGGCAAAACCTCTTACGTCTCTTGCTAAGTCTGTACTTCCGGCACTTCCTGCAACGGTAGAGAATCTTACGAAAACCGGAGTTTCTTTACCAACCTCATTCAGGAATTTTGCCTTTGTATATTTTTCTAAACTTTTATTCAGTTTAAAAACTCCGTGAGCTCCAGATCCTCTCGCATGAACAATTCTTTCCGGAATTCTTTCGTGGTCAAAATGCGTAATTTTTTCTCTAAGTATAAAGTCCTCAAGCAAAGTTGCGCCTCTCTGATCAGTCTTCAGCGAATCCTGATTGTTGTTGATCTTCAAACCTTGATTAGTAGTGAGTTTTGTATCGTTATTGTCTGTAGTGTGATCTTGAAGCTGATCAATCTTGTCATTTGTTTTAAAGTTCTTGTTGTCCATATTTTTATAGTTTATTTAAATTGATTTTTTATTATTGTTTTATGAATTCATCTGCAAATTCCTGCCATTGAACTTTGCTTCCTCCGAAAATTCCGCCGTTTGCGACAAAAAAATTTCTGCAGGAATTTATAAATCCTACTTTTTTCGTATTTGGAATTTCATTTCTTCCATGTATACTGAATTGTATCGTATTATCCTGTTTAGCCAAAATGAAATTGTTCGTAGCATCTCCTTTGAAAAAATGAGCAACATCACCTTTACCACTTTCCGGACATGAATGAGGTTTCATCTGCAGAATAAAAGCCTTCATCTGCGCTTGATCTACAGGTTCAATCTTATGTACATTTACCCAGTCGAAACCGTTTCCCAGTTTATTTTCAGGAGCCGGCATTTTTATTTTAACCAAATCATTTACTTGGGCCCTAGCCGATTTTTCTCCTTCCTTATTATATAGATAGAAGTCTGTTGGATTTTTTTTTGCATACCTATTCCAATTATTAATCTGCAGGAGCTTTTCTGAAAGTTTTTTGAATCTGTCAGAAGCTTCAGTTTCAGACTGACATGACAGAGATGCAGCAGCATCACTTTCAGAACCGTGACTGTTTAATGGCAGCAAGTGCTGAACATCTATTTTGTATTTCATAATTAAAAATATCGGAACATGTGTATGTGTTCATTATACCACTCAAATACGTTATCTGAGTTTTAACACGTCTATTAAATTAAGATCAAAATGACTTAACATAAATTTCTTAATACATCAAAATAATGAAAGAGGTTATTTCTAATGAAATTGAAACCCTGAAAAAATGAATACTTGTAATCACATCTTTTTACCTGATGGACGTATAAAACTGAAAGTGATTTAAGGAAATAAATGCTGAAAAATTTAGCCAAATTTTACCGAAACCAGATTATCACCTATTTAATTATAATACTATGATAACCGCTGGATATAAATCTGTCAGATTTTTGACTGTCTTACTTTCGCATTGTTGCTGAATCCTGTTTTGTAGATGCTGTGTCAGATTTTGGCGCTGCCACTAAAGTATCTATTTTCGCAGGGACGGGTATAGAAGTTTCAGTTTCCGGAGTAGTGATGGTATCCGATCCTGAAGAGCGAGCCTGTGATTCTTTTTTGCAGCTCACAGTGACCAGCCCCATGACGACAATCAAGGTGATGAGTGCTTTCATATTTTTATTTTTGGTGTTATATCAAATGTACTAAAAATGAGATTAATGCTTTATGATTTGAATCACAAACTAATTATTTGCTTAATAATCAAACCATTAACCCATTAAACATACAACTACTCTGTCAGAATTTTAATACGAAAAAGCTGCTTTACTTTATCAATAAAACAGCTTATTCCTTTTCGTTTTCTTTTACGAGCGTAGATGCTCAAGATTTTCAAACTTCTGGTATGATGATTTTAAATGATGAAGCTGATCCTGAACCTTTCTAGAGCTTTCAGCACAAAGATCACCGCTGTCTAAAGCATCCTGATAAGCCTTAATAGCAGCATCTTCACCGAAAACTACATTCTCCAGTGTTGCCTCGTCTTTATTTCCTGAGAAAGAATTTTTCACATCAATCCATGCTCTATGAATGGCTCCTGCAGTTGTTGTGGTATTATCAGGCTGTCCTCCTCTTTCAGTAATTAATCCTACCAATTCAGATTTCATGTTCTGAGAGTTCGAAACCATTTCATCGTAGTCTGCTTTTAATCCGGAATAGTTATCCCAAACTTTGTCTTCAACTTTTGAAAATCCTTCAATTCTGTCGTTTGTAATTTGCAGCAGATCATTAAGAACTGATACTGTCTTTTCTTGACTCATAATATTATTTGTTTGATTAGTGTACTATTCACTTGGCAATATCTGTGCCCAGAATTCTCAAAAAAAAATTATTTTAAATTATTTAACATAATAAAATTTTAGGCACGAAATTTGAAACATATTGAGTAAGAATTAAATTTACCAACACCACATTTACATCATATTAATAATGACAAAATCCCTAAACTTTACGTTTGGGGATTTTTGATGAATGACATTTTTATTTTTAATGAGTAAACAACAGATATATTTCTTAAATTAGTTATAAACAAAAACCAAAATATATGGCACATAAAGAATTCACAAAAGAAGATTTTAAAAAAACCGATGACGGGAATTACCAATTAGAATATTCAAAATCAGAAATCGGAGAAGGTAGCAATCTCATCGTTGAAGAGAAAACTGCAGACGGAACTTACTCTGTCATTCAAATCCCGATCAAACGACATAATGAGAGCATTTTTATTGTCGTTGATCAGCCGATTGAAGGAAGACTCATTCTGGATTAAATTTAAAAAGTCCCCATTTTAAAAGAAAATGGGGACTTTTTAAATTAATTATTTTCTAAATGATCGGCGTCTTATCTTTGAGAAGCGAGGTTTCGTATAAATCTTTTCGTCGGTCATTGAGAATTTGAACTGAACCGTGATAATGTAGGTCTTTCAGCAAATTTAAATCGACATCTACAATCAGGGTCATCTCAGTATTCGGCGTAGCTTCACCTTTCACAGCATTAGACGGAAATGCAAAATCTGACGGGGTAAATACTGCAGCCTGACCAAACTGTATATCCATATTATTAACACCCGGTAAATTTCCTACACAACCGGCAATCGCTACATAACATTCATTTTCTATTGCTCTTGCTGCCGCACAGTGGCGCACTCTCATGTAAGCATTCTGAGTATCTGTGAGGTACGGTACAAAAAGAATTTTCATTCCCTGATCAGCCAACAGCCTTGGTAATTCCGGAAATTCTACATCATAACAGATGACCAAACCGATTTTACCGCAATCAGTATCGAAAACTTTGATCTCATTCCCTCCCTTCATTCCATAATACTTCCTTTCATTTGGTGTAATATGGATTTTTCTGTACTCATCTATACGGCCGTCGCGGTGTAATAGATAACTTACATTATACAAATCATTGTTTTCGAAAACTGGCATACTCCCAGAAATAATATTGACATTGTAGCTGATTGCCAATTCTGAAATTTTAGCTTTAATCTGATCTGTAATCTTCGCAAGCTCGATCATACTGTCCCGCTCCGAAAGATTATTGAACGGCGCAAGCAATGGTGTATTAAATAATTCAGGGAACAGTACAAAGTCTGACTTATAGTCTCCCATTACATTGACAAAAAACTCTACCTGCTCATAAAAAGCATTGATATCTTTGAAATGCCTCATCTGCCACTGTACCAAACCTAAACGGATCGTGCTGTCCTGCATGGTATTTGGCTTTTTACTGTAATAAATATTATTCCACTGAAGTAACACTGCATTCTCGCGCGATGCTTCATCTTCAGGAAGATATTTTTTAAGAACCCTAATCGGTAAAAAATTATTGGAAAGCTGAAACGAAAGAACCGGATCATAAATTTCCTTGTCTCTTACTCTTCTGATATATTCTCTTGGAGAAATTTCATGACTGTATTTGTGATAATCAGGAATTCTTCCACCGAGGATAATCGATTTTAAATTTAACTGCTCGCACAATTCCTTTCTTGCATCATATAATCTTCTTCCCAGTCTTAATTCGCGGTACACAGGATCGACAAATATTTCGATACCGTATAACACATTTCCGGTGGAGGAATGCGTATTGAAAGTGTAATTCCCAGTAATATCGCTGTACGTGTGCTCATCATCAAATTCTTCATAATTGACAACGATTGAAAGAGCAACCGCAGCAATCTTTCCATCTACTGTTATACAGATCTGCCCTGCTTCAAAAATTTTTGTAAGTTTTAAAATACTTTTCTTAGACCAAACATATTCTGACATTTTAGGATAAGCTCTGCGCATCGCCGAAACTAGTTCATCATAATCATTAATATTCAGTGTGCGTGTATCTATCTGCATAAATTTATTTTTACTAAAGTTAAGGAAAATAATAGGAATTCGGAGATTAAGGCGCTTATTTAAAAAAATATCCGGCCTTTTTATCGTTAAAAAACATCTTATTTTTATAAAAGAACAAGATTAATTTTTTGATGTTTAGAATATGAAGTGTGTGCTAATTAAATAAAAATAATAATTCTATAAACAATTGAAAAATAACTATTTATCATTAAAAACTTCAGTTAAAATTTATAAATTGTTACGTAAATATTTATAAATGTCTCCCACGATGCTTTGTGAATGAATTATAAAGTCTATACTTTAGTATCATAATAATTGAGAAACATTGTAACAATTCACTTTTCAATTATCATTAATACAAACATTCATCATTATCACAAAATATATTGTTTCATCACTTAGTTTCTATTAGTAGTATGCCAGGATTGTTCAATCCTGGCATCTACTTTTTTAAGGCATATTAATTGACTAAAACAAAATCTATTCTTCACCGGTCTCTAACTCCTTGATTCTTTTTTTGATGAAATCTACCGGACGAATTCCGTTTATTTCTAAGAAAATATTTGAAAAACTCTGTCTGTTGCTAAATCCTGACGCAGACGCAATGTGCTCTATTGAATATTTCCTCCACTCTTTATCATGATAAATTTTCTGTGTCGCATAATTGATTCTTAAAACATTAATGTACACACTGAAGTTAGTTCCTTTATACTCGTTAATCACCTGAGACAGATAAGAGGTATTGGTTTTAAAATGTTCTGCGAGTTTTTTAAGCGTAAGACCTTTCTCAAGAAACTTTTCTTTTGCTTCAAAATTGCTGATATCCTTCAGCAGTTTTTCAATAATATTCTGATCAAGTTTTATATTTTTAGTAAGATCGAATTTCAGGGTTTCAATTTCGGGATCCGGGAATTTTTCATCTTCAATCTTGACTAAAAGTTCATTATATTTTTGCTGAATCTGTTTCTGCTTTTTAATTCTGTAAAACATCATACAGCCGAGCAGAATAATAACAATCGCTGAAATAATCAGCAGTGCAATACCAAAAGAATTGGTTTTCTGAAGGTTTTCTTTAACTTCCAAAAGTTGCTTTGTATCATAATCTTTATAAATACGTGTAGAAAGATATTTAAAATCTGACGAGATCACACTGTCAACCTTTAACAGCTGATTGGTGTAGTACAACTCATTTTCCGGACTTTTCTTCTTTTTATAATAGGTGATCAGTTCTTCGTAGTTTGCACGCAATTCAGGAAGAATAAACTGGTGTTTCTTAAAGATAGAATCAACTTTTTTATAATTTTCTACACCCAACTCTTCCTTGCCAAGATTAGCGTAACTCTTACCCTTGTAGTAATAGACATATGAAGCCCACGTAAAATCATTGACTTTAAGAAGTGCCGGTAAAGACTGATCAAAATCTTTGATCGCGTCTGCATACATTTTATTCGAAAAATCTGAAACACCCAAGCTTTTTTTATAATAGCTGTGTTCTAAACTGAAATCCTTTGTCTTTGGTATGGAAGGCCCTAAAACTGCCAGAAGTTTTTTCACCTCATCATATTTGCCCATCGCCTGATAGCAGATAATGGCCTGATGCATAGAATTGAGGTATCCTTTTCTATTGTTGTAGATAACGTTTTCATGCAGATCACTCTTTGTTTTAGATTCAAAAAAAGCAATACACTGTTTGAAGATCTCCAGAGCTTCCTCATAGTATCCTAAATAGCTTTTGATGACGCCAATGTGATATAAATTCTGATATTTTAGAAATTCATCTTTAGAATCTTTCAGATATTCGTACGCCGTTAAATATTCGTTTAATGCAAGCTGGAATTTTCGGTGATTAAAATAATAAATTGCACCCTTACTTAGATAGCCATCCCCTATAAGATCTCTGTTTGCTGATTTTTTTGCAGTAGATATTGCACTGTCAGCAAACTTTAATTTTTCATCTTTTGAGAATAAGATCGCATCTTTGTATGCCTGAAATAATTCTGAATTATTGTTTTCTGATTTAGCGAGATTAATGTATTGATTAATATAAACAAATGCCCGCTGATCATTTTCATCGTAGCCCCAATATTTCTTTCGATACCCGGCATAAGAATCCTGTGAAAATAAGAATGACACAAAGATACAGCAGCATAATGTCAGCAACCTTTTTATCAATGGATATCTATCGTTAAAAATCATAGTCAAAAATAAGCAAATTCCGTCATTGTTACAATGCTCTCTAATAAATAAAAAGTTATAATCGCACAAATTGATATTGCACTAATAATCAAAATATTACAGCCTTAAATTACGTAAAAATTTATAAATTATTACGGCAATATTTATAAATTAGCACCCCATATGCTTGCATTGTGAACACCACATGAATATCTTTGTAAAAAAATCGAGTCAGTAACATTTTAATATTTCATCATGATACAAAAATATTTTTTTATCGTATTTATATTAATGGGTATTGCAGTGATATCTTGCCGGCAGGATGATGACTTGAGCAGCGAGAAAAACACAAAAGATTTTTTTGAGAAAAAAACTTTAAAGGAGGATGAAATTCAAAACGCAGCAAATCGCGACTCTACCAATATAGATCCGAAGGAACCGCCAAAAAATGGAACACACTGGAAGATCGGAGACAGTATCAATGTTTCTGAAGATCCTACAGAACCGCCTAAAAGTGGAACTCACTGGAAAATTGGAGACACTATTGAGATTTCTACTGATCCTACCGAACCTCCAAAGAGTGGAACTCACTGGAAAATCGGTAAATAAAACACGACACCAAACATTCATTTATAATTAAAAAGCAGGACTAATATTTAGTTCTGCTTTTTTGCTTTAATTGATTCCTAAATATCACTTAAAGAATACTGGTCATTCACAATGATTGGTCATGCGACAGCAATTATGAGTATGTGATTACTTTAGAAATGCGAGACCTTTATCTACGGACAATACATCTAGCAAATAGAATACAGAACCAAATAACCTTGACATAATGATAGAAAAGCATAGGAAGCAATTATATAATCGTAATTTAAGTATTTATGTAAAGCTAAAATTCCTCTACTCAAAACCGTTTAATCATTACGTTTGAGACTATAGGGAAGACTTATAAATTTTTAAATCGTTTATAATTCTAAACCATCCATGTTCTGATAAAAAAAATAAGCTCTCATAACTGAGAGCTTATGTCATAATCTGATGAAGTTATTCTAATTTTTATTCTTTAATAAACTTCTTTTGCACATGTCCCTGTACATCATCGATGTCTATAATATACAATCCGTTGATCAGACTGCTTACATCAATTGCATTGTTCACGATCAATCCGGTCGACACAAGGCGCCCTGAAGCTGTGTAAATCTTGTAATTTGCCTTTGCACTGATGTTTTTTACATTCAGTATCGTCGTCACAGGATTTGGATAAATCAGGATGTCATTTTGGTTTACAGAATTTGGAACAGGAACTTTTGAAATTCTTATGGTATAATCTTCAACTTCGCCACTGTCGAAGTTCACGCAGTTTACCGGAATTCCATCTTTCTGCATGGCAACTCTCATCACAACATATTTGTAATCGGTCATGCTTACAAACGCATCTGCCGGAACATTGAAAGTCGCAGTAGCTGTAGGGTTTGTGTTCGGACCGTCAGCAAGTACTCTTTCATCAATATCGAAATATCCGTTTCTGTTAAAATCAATCCAGATTGCAACACCGGCAGTCGCTCCGCCAGTTAAAGTTTTGTCAACAATTATCTGATTACCAGACGATCCCTGAACCATTTCGATATATTTCGTTTGATCTCCTGTAAAATCTGAGTAATTAGACGCTGGAGTCTCGTTAACCATCTCAGGTTTACCAGTAGGCTTTGCCGTAACTTTCGAAATGAATTCTGTTGCAGAATTGGCTGAAGACATCTGGCAGTATACAACGGTAGGTGTTGTAAAGTAATACAGCGGTGTTAAGTTACCGGTAGTTCCATTGCAGACATTTGCCACCTGCATTTCATATTTAGTCAATTCTAATAATCCGGTTATCGTATACGTATTCGTGCTGACAGGAATACTTGTCCAGCTAGGAATACCAACCTTTCTGTATCTCAGGATATACGTTGCTCCCGGAAATGAATCCCAAATTATTTCTGCTGTCGTTGGCGTCAGTGCCGTAATCGTTAATCCCGGAGGAGCAATATCACAAACTCTTACTGTTGTGAACACCTGAGGGTTTGACCATTGATTTGGAGTTGTTTCCCCAACACACTGATTGGCTACCTGCACTTCATAAGTTACGTATGAATTTAATCCGGTAATGGTGTAGGAATTTAAAGGTGGTTGAGGGACTGTAGGAGTATTCCATGTGGTTGTTCCTTCTATTCTCCATCTCAGAATATAATTTGCATTAGGTACAACAGGATTCCATGTTACGACCGCTGAATTTGCGGTAACATTAGTAATCGTAACATTGGGTGGTGTAGGATCACATCTTGTAGTAAATGTGCTGACAGGTGTATATACACCCGCACCTCCTGTACCACAGACCGCAGCAATTCTTACTTCATATGTTGTCGCCGGCGTCAGACCATTGATGATCACAGGTGGATTTCCTGCCAGGACTGAAGCATTTATTACAGTCCACGGTGAAGCCGGCGTAGTTACCGCTCTATATTCTAAAACAAATGAATTATTATTAAGAGCAGATGTCCAGCTTACTGTTGCCGAATTATGAGTAACAGGAGTAATGGCTACATTGGTTGGCGTTGCATTACTGCAAGGTCTTAATTTGACTGCGTAATCTTCTACTTCACCGTTTACAGGATCAACACATATTACAGAAGCACTTCCTCTTTTAAGAATAACTCTCATCGTAGTTGTGTAAGCTCCTGTGTAAACTCCTGTCGCCGGAACATTAAAGGTAGCTGTAACAGGAGTTGTTGTGCTTGATGCCGAAGTCATGATTTTTTCACCGGCAGTGAAAACCCCGTCTCTGTTCCAGTCTATATATGCATCTACAGCATCACCATAGGTGGTTCCTATCCATGCTTTCGAAACTGACAGCTGATTGCCTGTAGATCCGACTTCTAAATTGATTAATGTTGCGGGACTTGTATAACTGATATAATTCGTTTGAAGCGAAGTATTATCCATTAGAGGAAAATTCACAGGTGTTACTTTTACATTTGAAATATAATCGTTGGTACCTGTTCCTGTCATATTGCAGTAGGTCAATGAAGGAGTTGTGAAGTTTACTGAGGCTCCAAAGTTCCCCCAAGTCGTTCCACATTTTGCCTGAATTTGAACCTCATATCCAGTTTGTTCCAAAAGCCCCGTAATTGTGTAGTAACTTTGCCCTGCCGGCAATTCTACATACCCTAAAGGAGCTAGAGGCTGTACCCAGGATGTTGTACCCTGCTGTCTCCATCTTATTCTGTAGGTTGCATTGGCGGTAGGAACCCATGAAACATATGCTGTAGACGATGTCATATTAGATACTACTGGCACCGGAGCAATTGTGCTACATGGCAGTAGATCAATAAACTTCACGGCATAATCTTCTACTTCACCATAGGTATTTCCAGAACAGGCCCCGGCAGCGGCAGCGTAAGAAACTACAACTCTCATTCTTGTAGCATTAGGACCGTTATACGTAACAGCAGGAACATTAAAGGTTCCGGAAACTGGTGACGTAGCATTGGAACCGCTTGTATAGATCAGTTCATTGGTATCGAAAATACCATTTCTGTCATAGTCAATCCAAACATTTGTGTAATTAGCATATTGAGTACCAGACCATGTCTTTCCTACCGAAATAGAATTATTCTGAGTTCCTCTCGCAAGAGTTAGCTCCAATGCAGGGTTGGCTGTGTAATCCGTATACTGAGACTGTGGTGATGTGTTATTTAATATTGGTGAACCTACAGGAGTTACGGTTACATTGGATATCCATCCATAGATCGCACTTGTATATTGCGCAGCATGAGGACACCACGAAACGGCCGGCGTAGTAAACTGTATAGGTGCTGAATACGTACCCTGTACTCCACCGCAAATGTAAGCCACTCTAAATTCATACTGAACCTGTTCACTTAAACCTGTAAGTGTATATGTACTCACTGTCGGGTTAGGAGTAATGGTAGTCCAGGGTGTGGTACCTACCTGTCTCCACTGTACAATGTAAGTTGCACCCTGAGCAGGCATCCATGATAACACAGCACTCACCGGCGTAAGGTTCGTCGCCGTTAAATTCGTAGGAGCAGCCGTCGTACACGGTACAGGATTAATAAATCGTACAGCATAATCTTCAACTTCGCCATATGTATTTCCGGAGCACGCACCTGCCGCCAAAGCGTAGGACACCACGACTCTCATTCTCGTTGCGTTAGGACCATTGTAAGTTACTGCCGGAACATTGAAAGTTCCGGACACAGGTGATGCAGTGCTGGATCCACTGGTGTAGATCAGCTCACTTGCATCAAAAATACCATCTCTGTCAAAATCAATCCAGACATTGGTATAATTCGCATACTGAGTACCTGGCCAGGTTTTCCCAACAGAGATTGAGTTATTCTGAGTACCTCTTACAAGAATCAAATCTAAAGCAGGATTGGTAGAGAAGTTAGTATATTGAGACTGTGTTGACGTATTATTCAATACTGCAGATCCTACAGGATTTACAGTTACATTTGAAATCCATCCATAAGTTGCACTGGTATACTGTGCAGCATGAGGACACCACGAAACTCCCGGTGTTGTAAAAGTTACCGGAGTAGAATATGCTCCTGCCGGACTCGCATTACAGACAGTGGCTATTTCAACTTCATACTGAGTAAATTCCAAAAGACCATCAATAGTATAGGTATTGGTAAGTGGTTGTGTAAGATTTATCGTATTCCAGGTTCCGCCAGGAAGTGATCTATATCTTAAGACATATGTCGCTCCCGCAGTTGGTGTCCACGAAACATTTGCAGAAGTAGCCGAGATATTACTCACCGCAATATTTGTCGGTGGCGTTGCGGAACACGGAACTAGAGCTGTACCTACCATCTGAATGATTGGGATTACAGAATATCTGCTCGTAGCCGTTGGTGGATTTGCAGGATCAGGATTTGTCGTGGTGTTATAGTACAGCATTCCTTTATTGGTTCCTGCTGCATAGCTTCCCCAATTAGCAGTACATGAGGTCCCTGTAGAATTTTCATCAACTGCTATCACTACATTATCAACACTATTCCAGAGGAAAGGAGTGCTCAGCGGAATCGTAACCCAGGTTCCTGCAGTCATTGCAGGTAAAGTAGCATTGTAAACCTGCGATAATGACGATGACGGGACCCAGCTGGTAGTTGTCGCAAAATCACTTTGGGATGTATTCCCCATGTAAATTACCCATTGATTATAATTAGCCGGAGTAGCAGCCGTTGTAGATACATAAAATTTAATCGAGGTGATATAATTGTTGGCACCCACAGCACCCGCAACTTCTGAGGCAGTATAAATCTGCTGAGAATAATTAAATCCTGAGCACGAGTATACAGGTAAATATGCGTGTGTAGCCGTTCCACCACCTATCTGTCCTGGCGTAAACGGAGTTCCCGATACCCAGGGTGATTTGTCGGTTGCCGAGCAAACAGATCTCACCCACCAATAGTAAGTAGTTCCCGGAACTAATGGCGTTAAATTAGCCGTTGTTCCTGCACTTGCCGTTCCCGGAGTAGCAGCAACCGGTGGCGTATTGGTGGTATTATAATAATATTCGTAACCGTTGGCTGGAGCTGGTGCGGGAGCCACTGGAGGCGTCCAGTTAATTGTTCCAGAGGTAGGCGTGACATTGGTTACCGGAAGAGTGGTCGGTTCAAAACAGGTTGGAGCCTGTATCACCTGCACCTCATCTAGTAAAACATCATCGTAAAAATACCCATTGCCGGCCACATCTTTATCAACAGTAAACTTGAGCTGAATTGTCGCGCCCACATAGGATGCAGCTATCGGAACTCCTACCGTTCTCCATTCAGGATCATTGGTATTGCTTGCCCAGATTTGCACCCAACCTGCGCCGCTGTTTACTTCAAGTTTCAGTTGATTATGTTCGTAATTGGGAACGGTTCCGTTCAATGCTGTTAAATGATTTTTAAACCATTCAAATTTCACATAAGGATTGGTCAGTCCCGTTAAATTAATCTGAGGCGTAAGCAATTCTACGGTGTGCTCAGCCGTGTAAGGTGTACTTGCATCCACCCAGGCAAAAGTACCCGCAGGTTTACCGCCGTTATTGGTGGCACCATATCCTGCAGCGCCGGTAAATTTCCATTTCACGTTGGCATTGGTGGATGTTGATGTTGGGTTTTGATTAACCCAACAGTTCGGCAGAACGCCTGTGGAAAATGATTGTAAAAAAGGTGCCGGTACAGCAGTACACTGTGCCGATATTTCAGCTACAAAAGCCAGAAAAAATGTTATGGTGAGTAGAAATTTATTCATATTTTAATATTCTGTGTTATACATCGTCTAAAATGAAGGTGATGAATGTTGATAAGAAAATATTGCTAGGGAAACTCATGATCCGAGAATGGACAACAAAGTAAAAATGGAGAGATTTCACTCATAGAATTAATATTTTTTGGTGTTCACAAATTTAATTATTTTTATCAACTTCGCAATATTTTTATAGTGAAATAAAATATTTATGATTTTTATTTGATTATTAAATATAAAATTACAATTAATATAATGATAAGATATTTTAAGTCTAAATAATTGAATTCTACTAAATGCCTTACAGGAAAGGAATTCGATGCAATGCATTATTTCATTATCATTTGTGATTTGCATACGAAATTCCTCGTTTTGCTAACTTTTAAGATTTTAAATCGGTTGACCTTTGCTTATATAAAATCAACATTATGAATTTAGATCAAATACAATTAGGAAGTCAGGGTTTAATGATCCCTAATATTGGCTTAGGCTGCATGGGAATGACAGGTTTCGAAGATGCAAATATGTATGGAGAAGCAGACGAGAAAGAAGCAATTGCAACCATTCACCGTTCTTTAGAATTAGGCGGAAACTTTCTTGACACCGCAGATCTTTACGGTCCTTTTAAAAATGAGCAGCTCATCGCAAAAGCGATCGGGAAAAACCGTGATCAATACGTTATCGCTACCAAATTTGGCTGGGAAATCGATGATAACAACAAAGTGACTTGGGCCATTAACGGAAGCAGAGATTATGTAAAAAAGTCAGTCGAGCGATCGCTGAAAAATTTAAATACAGATTACATAGACCTCTACTACATGCACCGTTTAGATAAAAACACACCTATTGAAGAAACCGTAGAGGCAATGAGTGATCTGGTAAAGGAAGGAAAAATAGGATACATTGGTCTTTCTGAAGTTTCATCTGAGACTGTAAAAAGAGCGCACTCGGTTCATCCGATAACAGCAGTTCAAAGTGAGTTTTCACTATTTGAAAGAACAGCAGAAGAAAGAGGAGTTGTTAAAACTTTAAAAGATCTGGGAATCGGTTTTGTTGCATACTCTCCACTGGGACGTGGGTTTCTGTCAGGACAGATCCGTTCGATTGACGACTTGCCGGAAAATGATTTCAGAAGAGCCATTCCGCGCTTTCAGGAAAAATATTTCCATAAAAATATCGAATTGGTAGAAGCCATCGAAAATTTAGCTGAAGAAAAAGATATCACCTCATCGCAACTCGCTTTAGCATGGATTATCAATAAAGGAATTGTACCCATCCCGGGAACAAAACGCAGAAAGTATCTTGAGCAGAACATCAGTGCATCTACAATACAATTAAGTGAATCTGATGTTTTGAAACTGGAAAGTATTGTACCTTTGGGAACAGACACGGGAGCTCCGTACGATGAATTCAGTATGGGACTTTTAGATTAAATAATATTTCTGCCATGAATACCATAGCGTCAATTTCCGCATTTCACAAACTCCTTTCGTTACCGGAGCCGAAACATCCGTTGGTAAGTGTAATCAATTTATCTGAAAGCGTTTTTCTCGAAGATGAAGTCTGGAAAGGGTTCGTCAACAGATTTTATTGCGTCGCACTGAAAAGGGATGCCGTGGGAAAAATACGTTACGGCCAACAGCATTATGATTACGACAAAGGAGTGCTCAGTTTTACTGCTCCCAATCAGGTGCAGTATTTAGATTTACAGAATATGGAATGTGGAGCCGGTTTTCTCCTTATTTTTCATGAAGATTTTTTAATTAAACATCCGTTGGCACAGATTATCAACACCTATGGCTTTTTCTCATATGCCGTGAATGAAGCCTTACACCTTTCTGAAGATGAAGAAAATGATCTGATCGAAATTCTTCATAAAATCGACAGAGAATGTCAGCATATTGACAAACATACACAGGAAATTATTTTATCACAGATCGACCTGCTTCTGAATTATTCTAACCGTTTCTATGAAAGACAGTTCATCACCAGAAAAAACAGCAATCACCAGCTCCTAACAAAATTTGAAAGCTTTCTCAATGATTATTTTCAAAAAGATGAGTCATTAGAAAAAGGACTTTTAACTGTACAGAATGCAGCAAAAGAAATGAATCTTTCTCCAAGCTACCTCAGTGATCTTCTGAGAGTTCATACCGGCCAGAATACACAGCAACATATTCATGAGAAACTCATCAGTAAAGCCAAGGAGAAACTTTCTACCACTCAATTGTCGGTGAGTGAAATAGCCTATACGTTAGGTTTCGAACATCCACAGTCCTTCAGTACACTTTTCAAAACCAAAACGAAACAGACTCCCTTAGAATATAGAAAATCTTTTACTTAGTTTTAAATTTTTCTGTAAATTTCCATGGTCATATTTCAGATCTGAATAAAATTTTAGAATGTTTCAAAGCAGGACGATTTTATTAAACTAAAATATTCTGAAATTAGAATTACAGAATTTAATTCAAGCAGTAATAGACAGGAAAATATTAAATTAAAAACTTAAAATAAATTAATGGAATCTCAAAACGATAAGATGGAAGACATTGCAAACAGCGACATTCCCAAAGTAACAGGTGTTGGCGGTATTTTCTTTTTCACGGAAAACCCAAAAGAAACAAGAGACTGGTATGCTAAGAATTTAGGTATGGAAGTAAACGACTGGGGATCAACTTTCGAGTCGAGAAATATTGCAAATCCTGAGGAAATCAACAGCCTGCAGTGGAGCCCATTTAAAAACGGAAGCGAATATTTTGAACCATCCAAAAAAGAATTCATGATCAATTACAGAGTTCAGCACATCGAAAAACTTGTTGAGCAGCTAAAAGCGAATAACGTTACCGTTTTAGATGAGATTACAACCTACGATTACGGAAAATTTGTACACATTATGGATGCTGACGGAAATAAGATTGAACTTTGGGAACCAAAATAGTATAAGAAATCTCATTATAAGAAAGACTGCCTTTTTCAAGACAGTCTTTTTGTTATTTCTTTTTAAGATCTTTCGTGACCTGTTTCTCTGCGGTTTTCGCTTTAGCTTCCTGAGCCGCTTTCTCTTTACGCTGCTGACGGCGTGTTTTCTTTTCTGCACGTCTTTCTTCACGAATGACTTTATTTGATTTTTTGTTATACAGCGCATCAATAATTCCCTGTCCGGTCTTACTGAAGATTTTGATTTTCGGCTTTTCGTGAGTTCCGGTGACAACCACTGGAAAACCGATAATCCCTCCCGGAAGTATACCCACTCTGATTCGTAAGTCAAGCAAACCATTAAAACTTGTCGTTCCGCTGATGGTAGGTCTTAAAATGGATACTTTGAAAGTAAATTTATCAACGTGAATCAGATTATTCTTAATATGTGTTTCAATATTTACTCCTTTCATATCCGGATTATCGAAAGCTTTGGCACCGATATTATCTCCTACCGCAGAAAGCATTTTCAGATTCTTCACCTCAACATCTCTTAGATTTACGACGCCTCCACCTTCAAGTGACGGATAAATTGGCATCATGTTTTTATCAAAATCACCTTTCAGTTTATAGTCAACCGATACAATTCCTTTAACGTCTTTGGCAGCCGTAGCCATTTCACGCACCATGTCGATTTCTTTGTAGGCTCTCTGAACATCAAAATCCAGCACATTCAATGCAACATCATAATTGGCAGTCAGCGGAGATTCATCCTGATAACGGGCATCGATCTTCATACGGCTACCCACAATATCAAATGAAGTCTCTTTAAGATACACTTCACCTTTATTGACTGATGCCAGACCTCTCAGATTATTTAAACCTAAACCTTTAAATTCAACTTTTTTAGCATTAATTGCCAAAGAAACATCCAGATTTTTCGGAACGATTACAACACCACTGCTTTTAGGATTTTCAACTTTTGCGTATTCCACCTCAATAGATTTATCTGTATTGTCACCATTTTTCAACGCCATGAATTCATCAATCAGAATATATCTGGAATTCAGCACAAATTTTCCGTGGAGGGTACCTTTTCTTTCAATAAAATAATTAATTGTATTAAGCAGATGTCCGTTTAATGCAAAATCCGATTTTCCGTACGTAGCAAAAAACTTCCTGAACCACATTTTTTCATTTTCAAACTCGAAATTTCCTTCTTTAATGTAAAATGATTTTGGGAGATATTCTGTAGTGGCTTTTATATTTTTTAAAATTAAATTTCCTCTGTTATCCAGTTTACTGTACTGACCGGTTGTCGCATAACTTTGGCGGCCGTTGAGTGATAAATCAGCCATAATCAATCCGCTGACGTCTAATCCTTTTTTGGCAAAGACTTTATAAATTCTTCCGACATTCAAAACACCTTTTGCTTTTACCTTATACAGAAGATCTTCAAAATTCTGCAGATCAGCATTTACAAAAACGGGATTTCCTTCAAAATCAAATTTAAATGGATCGAGCTTTACTCCAAGACTTTTAAAAGTCCCATCGGTATTGGTAATATGTGTGGCAATATTAATATTCTGAATAGGGTTGGGATAATATTTGGTCTTCAGCCATCCGTTTTTCAAATTCAGATAACCATTGGTTTTTGGGAACAGTTTTTTATCCAAACTGAATAATCCATTTGCTTTAATATTGGTATCCAGCAATCCTCTCATGTCGATATCTTTTAAGCCCAGCGCGTTATCCAAAGTCTGAAGATTTACGGCTCCTTTTATATCAGCCTTTACCTGCATATCTTTCAGACCTTTTGTCTGTACAACAGCCCGAAAATTGTTGTTTGTCCCTAAATCAAAACTTAATTTCTTCAGATCAATTCCCAACTGATCCGTATTAAGATCAGGTAAATCTACATTCAGATCCATATTCAGATTATTCATCGGGACTGGCGCGTTGCCACTTGAGATAAAACCGTTTTGTACCAAAAGTCTGGCTTTTAACCTTGGTTTTAGGTTCTTAGATTCTATGAATTTTCCTTTTAAATTAAAAAACAGATCACTGTTCCCTTCAATTTTCGTGTCTTTAACCCACTCCAGATATTGTGGCGGTAAAACGGAAAGCATATCGCGAATCGTGGTTTTCTCAGACGCCGCTTTAATATCCAGATCATATCCATCTTTCAGAATACTCAGGAAACCTGTAAATTTAAGAGGAAGTTCATTGATTCTCAACTCATTTTTCCGCAAGACAAAAGTCAGCGCGTTGGTATTAATTCTTGTAATCAAATCTGCATGTAAAGTTTTCTCTTTTGCGTACCAGATTCTGTCGAGACTGAAATCCAATTTATTAATATCTAAATCAGTTTCAAGATCAAAAACATCTTCACTTAACCCGCCTTTTCCTGTATAGTTCAATCCTTTTGCATCGACCAAAACTCTTGCAGCGTGATCATTATACTTAATATTAAAGTTTCTGAACTTGATTAAATCCAATTTAATAGAAGCGCCGGCCTGGGTTGTATCTTTTGGAGTTTTAGACGGTTTCGAAACGTAGACATTGTAATTTGCCTCACCTTTGGTATTCACAAACACATTGGCATAGGCATCTGTAACGTATATCTCATCAATTTTCACCTCGCCATCAAAAATCAGATTTTTAAGGTTAATTCCCGCAGCAACCTCTCTCGCAGCAAGTAAAGTGTCTTTTTGAAATGGTTTTGAACCCTTCAATAACAAATCATCTACAGAAACGGTAAGTGACGGAAAATGTCTGAAAAATGTGAGATGTGTTTTTTTGTAATCGAGCTCGCCTGCCAGATGTTTATTGGCAAAGATTTTCACCTGCTTAGATATTGTTCCCGGAAATAATATCGGAATGATAAACATTAAAAACAGGATAGATGCAAGTGAAATTCCGATCCATTTTAATATTTTCAAAATTATTTTTGTAAACTTTTTCATAGGGTAATAATTTTGATCTTATTATGCTGAATGTACAAATAAGAGTGATTTATTATCTGTCATCTAAAATCAAGCCATTACAGGGAAATTTAACAGAACCAGAAATGAAAGAATTAGCAGTTGCTGTGAAGAAATTGTATTAATTTTTATAAATTCGTCTGCAGTATAAAAATCATCGATTCTATCATGAAAATCAAACCAACGTTCACCGCTCTCCTTACTTATTCACCTGCAAAGGATGGAGTGAAAACCACGCCCGTTTCTTCCGGTTACAGGTCATTGATTAAATTTCCATTCGATTTGGAATTATATATCGGAGTCCAGACATTTGGAGAAACTGATCTGGTATTTCCAGGAGATACCGTATCCGCAGAAATCGCTTTACTGAAAAGTGAGTACGTCACAGGAAAAATCTATGAAGGATTGGATTTTGATTTTTTTGAAGGAGAAAACCTGATTGGTCACGGCGTCGTTACCAAAGTTATTCACCCCGACGACATTGCCTATAATGAAGAGTAAATTTTAGACGATTCTACACTGGAATGGTGAACCAGAAAGTACTACCCTCTCCTATTTTACTCTCAGCGCCAATCTGACCGTCATGTCTTCTGATAATTTCAGAACAGATATACAGTCCCAAACCTAAACCTGTATAGGCTTTCCCTGAATGATCAACCCGGAAGTACCGGTCGAAAAGATTGGGTAAAATTTTCTCATCAATACCTTCTCCGAAATCCTGTACAGAGACCCGCACGTAGTTTTCTGAAGATTCAGTTTTAATATGTATTTTCTTGGACTGCGGTGCATATTTCACAGCATTATTAACGAAATTAATGATGACCTGATCGATCCTGTGCTCATCAGCGTAAATCTCCAGATTTTCATCTCCCTCCAGAATCAGCTGATGTTCCCCTTCCATCCTGATATGATTACAGCTCATAGAGAGCATGTTGTGAAGATTAAATTTCGTCTTTTCAAGTTTCAGCTGATCTTCACTAAGTCTTCTCACATTTAATAATTCATCAACGAGTACCACCATTTTTTCTACACTTTTCCCTGACTGTTCGATCAGTTTTACATGCATTTCAGAAAATGGTTTATTTTTCATTCTATCCAGAAGCTGAAGTGAAGCTTTCAGAGACGTAATGGGAGTTTTCAGCTCGTGACTCGCTATGCTCAGGAAGTCATCTTTGCGCTGTTCAAAAAGTTTTTTATCCGTAATATCAGCGGTCATTCCTACCATTCTGTCGGCATTTCCGTTCTCATCATATCTTGGCCGGCCGTGCGCCTGAATCCAGTGTAAAGATCCGTCACGCCATTTTACAGGATACTCGGTTTTATAGACACCATTATTTTTTATAGCTTCCTGCACCAGGCTTTTCACTTTATCACGATATTCGGGAAAGATTGCTTCAAATAAATCTGAATACGCAAAATCCTCTTCTGCAGAAAACCCGTAATTACGTTTAAACTGATCTGTGCTCTGCATTTTTCCGCTTGCAAGATGTACTTCTGTAGAGCCTAAATTTCCGGCATCCAAAGCAATTTGCAAACGGGTATTGATTTCTTTCACCTTTTCTCTGGAATATACCTGATCGGTGACATCTGTCGCCACGATGAGAATGGTACCTGTATTTCCGTCTGTTCCCGGTATTGGCTGATATACAAAATTGAGATAGCGATCCTTACGTTCTCCTTCTACAATTAATGAGGCCTTAAGTTCCTGCCCATAGAAAGATTTCCCTGTTGCGTATACTTCCTCAAGTATACCCATGAAGGGCTGATCTTCAAGTTCAGGAAGCGCGAGATGCAGCGGAAGACCCAACACGGAACGGTCTTTGCCCCAAATCTCCAATACGGCATCATTAACCACATCAACCTGAAAGTTTTCCCCCTTTAAAGAAGCCATTGCCACAGGCGAATGTTCAATAAGAGATCTGAAACGGTTTTCACTTTCGTAGAGAGTTTTGTTCAGCTCCTGCATCTTATCTTTAAACTGTAGAAGTTCGCTGTTGGCAGTCTGCAGTTTATCATTGATAGAGACCAGCTGATCATTGGTAGCCAGATATTCCTCATTTAATGCCGCTAAATCTTTTGAAAGCCTTGCTTCAGAATTTGATTTTTCTTTGACAAGCATACGTGCATCCATTCTTTCTGAAACTTCAAATGCAGTATGCAGGATAAATGCAGTTTTCCCGTTTTGATCTAAAACAGCCTTGTATTCAAAATCAAAATAGAACGTTTTCACTACTCCTCCCTTTTCGATAACGGCAGGGTAATCTTTGGCCAAATAAGTCTCGCCAGATGTCCAAATTTTTTTTAAAATATCCAAAAAGGGCTGCCCCAGAAGTGCGGGAAGTGCGTCTTTAAATGACATTCCTATGATACTGATATCTTTGCCCCAAAAGCTCAGCATAGCCTGATTGGCACTGACAATTTCGATATCGGCACCTCGGTAAACAGCTGTTGCATTTGGTGATTGGAAAAGTACTGAAAGCAGTTGCTCTGGGTGGATGTATTCTTGAGCGTTCATTAAACGGGAAATATCCACAAATATAGTAGAATAAGTTGATATTTTAAGAGTATCTGAATTATGAAATATAATTTTTAATTATAATGAATTAATCTTTTTTGTTCTTTAATGATCAGTCTTCCAATCCTTTTTTATACGTTGCCAAAGCCCGCTCCCTTGCCGATTTATGTTCTACAATCGGCTGTATATCGTAGTCTTTCGGAAGCCACTGCTTAATGTATTTAGAATCCTTATCAAATTTTTCGGTTTGTGCATCCGGACTGAAAACCCTGAAGTAGGGAGCTGCATCACAGCCACATCCTGCTGCCCACTGCCAGTTTCCATTGTTGGATGAGAGTTCGTAATCTAAAAGTTTTTCGGCAAAATATGCTTCTCCCCATCGCCAGTCGACTAATAGATGTTTGGTAAGAAAACTTGCTGTAATCATTCTCACTCTGTTGTGCATAAATCCGGTTTCATTAAGCTGTCGCATTCCTGCATCCACGATCGGATAACCCGTTTCTCCTGAACACCAAAGTTTAAATTCTTTCTCGTCATTTCGCCATTTAATATTTTCATATTTTTTCTTGAAACAACCTTTAACGACGTAAGGAAAATGATACAGGATCTGCATAAAAAATTCCCGCCATATCAACTCATTCAGCCAAACCTCATTATGACTGACAGCAAATTTCACACATTCTCTGACGGAGATTGTCCCAAAGCGAAGCGCAATTCCCAAACGTGTTGTGTGATCCAAGGCTGGAAAATCTCTGTTCTTATCGTAAGAATCAATAATTTTCTTTTCTAAGACCGGCTTTTTAAATTCAAAATCTGTTTTTTCGAAACCAATTTCCTTCAGACTTTTGATGTCCTCGTTTTTTACATGAACAAAATTTGAAAATTCTCCATCAAATTTTTCAATTTTAATCTGATTAAAGTTCAGCTTCCATTTTTTTGAATAAGGTGTATAAACGGTGTAAGGTGAATTGTCTTCTTTCAGTACATCGTTTGTTTCAAAAATCACCTGATCTTTATAATCTTCAAATCTAATGTCATTTTTACTGAGGAATTTTTTTATAGCTTCATCTCTTTTAATGGCCTGTGGCTCATAATCCCGGTTACAGAAAACCGTATCAACCTCAAAATCTTTTATTAGTTTTTCAAAAATCTCGAGCGGCTTTCCGTAAAATGTTCTGACTGTTGTTTTGTGTTTTTTCAGTTCATCGTTGATCGAAGTAAGTGCCTGATGAATATAGTCGACTCTTTTATCTGATTTGTCAGAAAGCTGATCTAAAATTTCTTTATCAAAAATAAATATTGGCAAAACTTTTAAGTCAGATTTTAAAGCATGAAAGAGTGCTGTATTGTCCTCAAGTCTGAGATCTCTCCGGAACCAAAAAATATTAATTGTACTCATGTAATAATTTGAAAATAAAAAGCAGACACAAGAGTACAAATCTTAAACCATGAATCATCTTTTAAAGCTTTTACTAAGTTAAAAGAATGGAACATTCAAGGCATGCTTCTTGTAACCATCCAATTACACCAAAAAAATTAAATTATGAATAACGAAAGAATTGCAGTAGTACTGAATGATCTTCTGCACATCACCAACGACAGAATTGCAGGGTTTGAGAACGTGGAAGGCAAGGTGTGGGAATCTTACTCGCACTTGAAAGGAGAATATGATCATATGATTTCTGACTCAAAAATCATGAAAAACGAGCTGATCAATCTGATTCAGGACAGAGGTGGCAAAGCCGATGATTCTGCATCTACGGCAGGAGCGATTCACAGAGCGTGGATTGATTTGAAAAATTCATTTCCGATCGGGAACAAAGAAAACTCTACGTTAGAAAATGTAGTGTATGGCGAACAAAATGCGATTAATGCCTATCAGGAAGTTCTCACAAATGGAGAGCTCGACCCGGAAAGTACGAAAGTTGTTTCAGAACATCTGAGACAGTTAAGAGAATCGTACACAAAATTTAAAAAGATCGAAGAATACAAAAAGAATTCTTAATTTAAAGCCTCTTGAATACAAATTATCAACACATTGATAATCAATACGTTTTAAAATTACTATGCTCCGGATTTAAAATTATTTTATAATATTCGGCGGAAATTGGGAATAAGACAGGGAATTATCATAATTTTGAATATTACTCCGTAAAAAAAATACTTTCAGTGGGTATGTATTAATGACATTTATGATGAATATAATAATTAAAGGTTCCGGCAGCTATACCCCTGAAAATGTGATGAGAAATGCCGATTTTAAAGATCATGTATTTTTAAGCGAAGATGGTTTAGCAATTAAATTCCCGGAGTCCATCATTGGGAAATTTAAGGATATTACTGGAATTGAAGAGCGCAGATATGCAGATTCTCATCATGTAACATCTGACTTAGCTTACTTCGCAGCTGAAAAAGCCATTGAAGATGCAAATATTGATCGTGAATCCATTGATTATATTATTGTCGCACATAATTACGGGGATATTGAAAAAGGAAAAATTCAGTCTGATACTGTTCCCAGTATTGCGACTCGTGTAAAAAACAAACTGCGCATTAAAAATCCACGCTGTGTGGCTTACGATCTTCTGTTTGGATGTCCGGGCTGGAACGAAGCGATGATTCATGCAAGTTCATTCGTAAAAGCAGGAATTGCAAAACGATGTCTTGTGATCGGAGCTGAAACTTTATCGAGAGTTACAGATCCTTACGACCGCGATTCTATGATCTACGCAGATGGTGCTGGAGCGGTAATCGTGGAAGCAACAGATGAAGACCATGGTATTCTTTCTCATGAAAGCGCCACCTACTCATATGACGAAGCTAACTTTTTATTTTTCGGAAATTCGTACAATCAGGATGATGAATCGGATATCCGTTATATCAAAATGAAAGGTAGAAAAATCTATGAATTCGCTTTAACCAAAGTTCCTTTGGCCATGAAATCCTGTCTTGAAAACGCCGGAATTGATATCAAAGATCTGAAAAAAATCTTAATTCATCAGGCTAACGAAAAAATGGACGAAGCGATCATTGATAGGTTCTACAGTTTATATGATATGGCTGCGCCGGCAGACATTATGCCCATGTCTATTCATAAATTTGGGAACAGCAGTGTAGCAACGATTCCTACATTGTATGACTTAATCATGAAAGGTGAAATGGATGAACATTCTTTTTCGAAAGGCGACATCATACTTTTTGCGTCGGTCGGTGCCGGAATGAATATCAATGCTTTTACGTACCGAGTTTAATTAGAACATAACTTTTATAAAATACGGTCGCTGTCAAAGATTTTTGACGGCGATTTTTTATATATTATTTTTACTTCTGATGTAAATACTTCCTGTGATCATCACAAAAAGAACTCCTACAATAAAACCTCCGAGAACATCTGTAAACCAGTGTGCTCCTAAATAAATTCGGGAAACGGCGCCTAAAACAATCATTCCCAGACATACCAAACTGATAACAGCTTTCCATGATAGTTTCAGAATATTTGAATACAGAGCGATAACGATCAGTGAACCGAAAAATGCGGTGTAGAACAGAACATGTCCACTCGGAAAACTTTGGTAATGCGTTTCCTGCACAATTCTCACAAAATCTGTGGTAGGCCGAGGGCGGTCGATCAGCATTTTTAAAACATAACTGACTCCACCGGACAGCATAGAAGATAATATGTAAAATCCTTCTTTGAAATATTTAAAAATAAAAAAAACCAGTGCGAAAGTTGTCACCATACCTGCCGCCACATACACTGTTCCAAGCCAACTGAAACTTTTCATTAAAAGATCCAAAATTTCGCTCTGATCTTCCTGCAGTTCCTGTGATACCAGCAGATCCCACGTTTTGGGAGAAGAATCAACAACATAAAAGCACAGCATTAAAAAAACGATAACAAAAAAGATCGTGAAACAGAAAAACATTGTCTTCTTTCTGTCGGTGAAATACGTTGAGAAATTACTTATAATATTATTATTTCTGTCGTTCATTTTTATCGTTCATATAAATTAGATAACCTTTTCGCCTACAAATTTGATGCTAATCTCCCGAAGAGGGTCAAACTTAAATTTTTTCTTTATGATTGATGAAGCTCTGTCACTTAGGATTTTTTCTTACATAAAATAAATAAAGATTATAAAATCTGAAAATTTCTCCTAAATTCAGCTCATGTATTTACCATTCAAATCCTGTTTTCTTTTTCACAAAATTCCAGAGCTCATCATTATTTCCTTCGTACGCCAGCATTTCTACAATGATTTTTGAAGTTTCGCTTTCGGGATTTTCTTTGATGAACCTTTTGAATTCTTTCAGATTTTCAGGGAAAAACTTGCCCTGTTCATTGGTCTGTGTATTGTCGTAACCAACAAGGTAAGCGTAACGGTATTCTTTCAGCTCGTTTTCTATTCTTTTCTTTAAATTAGAAACGGGGAAAACAGAGAGGAATTCTTCACGGACTTCAATTCTTTTCGCAACATCTCGCCATGGAATAATAATTCCTGCATCGGCTGCGAAAAGTACCTGATCTTCTTCAGTAATGATTTCAAGATAGCGGTCATAATCCTTTGTAAGCTTTCCTTTAAATAATTTCATATAATAGTCTGGAAACATTCTCAACTCTGTCATCCCTTCACCAACTTCCCAAAACTCAATTCCGGTTTTCTCATAATATTCAATGGTCTTCTTCACGTCATCAGGAAACTTTTGTGTTGATATTTGTGTTTCATTATCGTACACATTGAATTCATAATATCTATCCAGCAGACTCGTTTGTTTTTTACTCAGGAGAACAAGCGCTGAATCGTTTTCTTTTTTAAGATTCTCATAGATCTCATCAGCATTTTCTGCTGATGAATTTTTCAGAAGCTCAGAGATTTCTGTTGTACGGTTTTGAATATGCAGTAGAATTTCACTCTCCGTTTTAAGCGAATCTAAATAAACAGGCGGCAGAGATATTTTTTGGATGAGAGTTTTATCCACCGGCTTTCGCTTCGGTAAACTTTGCTCAGTCTCCTTCCTGCATGAAATAAAAAAAAGAATACTTACTAAAAAGAAATAGGGTTTCTTAATCATGGCTAACCAATATTTTTTTGAATTTAATCATTTTTATGCAATCTTTCCGTATTTCTGCTGTGGCTTACATTTCAATATCGTTCATTCTTTGGTGATCAATAATATTCTTAATTTTGAAAAATGCTCAGTGATTTTAAAATCTTATGGATCTTTTACCGAAAACTGCTGATTCCTACAGTTTTGTTTTCAATACTACTTGATTTTCAATTAGGATTCAGTTTTGATAATTTCGGATTGTGCTTTGCTCTGCTCCTTCCCTGCTTTCATTATTTTATCTATGAATTACGGTTTAAAAGTGAATATTTTTTCTACAGCAATTTCGGTTACTCACGGTTATCTCTGTGGATTCTTACTTTTTGCTTAAGCTTCATAATCAAAATGATTACACGATTTCTATGAATACACTTCATATCGACAGCATCACAAAATCATTTGGTGAAAAGAAAATTCTGCAGGATATTTATCTAAGTTGCAATACCGGTAAAATCTTGGGAGTTCTCGGAAGAAACGGATGCGGAAAATCCACCCTGTTTCAGATTATTTTTGGAAGTCTGAAAGGCGACACTCAATACGTCAAAATAAATGATCGTATTCTTAAAAACCAGTTTGATCGTCGAAACAGAATTGCCTATCTGCCACAGCAATCATTTTTACCGAAAATGTAAATGTTGAAAATTTAATTAAATTATTCTGCCAGAATGAGAATGATCAGAAACTGAAAGATTCAAATTTAATAAAACCCTTAATTCATACAACGCCAAACAAATTGTCTGGCGGCGAAGTAAGAATTTTAGAAACTTTACTCATTATTTATTCATCTGCGGAATTTGTGTTACTTGATGAGCCATTTCACAGCCTTTCACCCAAAATGGTATCTGCTTTAAAAGATATAATTAAAGAACAGTCAAAGATCAAAGGGTTTATCATTTCTGACCATCTTTATCAGGATGTTCTGGAAGTTTCTGACGAAATTTATTTATTGTCTGATACTTATTTGAAACCTGTTAAAGATTTAACAGAATTGCAGAGGTTTAATTATCTTCCGAAAAATATTTAATTTATATCTTTGAACTATAAATATCTTTCAAATGACTTTCATCAATAAAGCGATTTCTCTCTCGGTATTCAGTATTTTTTCTCTTTCGTTACTTTCTGCACAGAATAAGGTTCCTTTCGGAGTGGTAAAAGCGACTGAAGGTTATGCAATGGTACGTGTACACAAGGAAGATTACCGAAAAATCGTAGACAAAATCCGGATGAAAAAAGGGGATGTTTTCGTTTACGTAAAACCCGCTCCCGGCGAAACTGACTGGATCTGGATCAAATATCCCGAAAAAGCTGAAATCGAAAAACCATTTGTAAGATATGACAGTCTCACCAAAGAAGGTATGGTGAATAAAGACCGTATTGCTTTTATTGATCAACTCCCACAGTTTACTCCATCAAAATCCAAAAATGGAAAATCTTTAATTTTCACCGATAACAGCAATCCTAAAATCCCGACAGCACAAAGAAGTAAAGTAGTCATTGACATTTATCCTTCCAACGCAAGCTTCAGAAAACAGGAAAAAGATGCAGATGGAACTATCAAGACCGTTGATAAAATAAAACCTTGGGGAATCGATAAGGAACTGCCTGAAGGAATGACGGAAATCAAATCGATCAGAGTACAGCAACCTGGAAGAGGTTCTGTGTTTGTGAGGGAAGCGATTAAAAATATGTTCCAGCCGACAATGGATTTTGAAAACATCGGAGTGACGTCTATCGATGAAGATCATATTTTTCTTTACATGATCAATGGTTCCGGAGCCAATAGATACACCACACTTTGGACGATTAAGGAAGGAAAAGTAATCAGTCAGATTATTTTTAAAAATCCTGAATAATTTATCTATTTATCATTATTTTTGCATCTGAAAAGAAATGAGCTATGGTTAACCTTATGCTTATCATTTTCAGGAAACTGGTTCTGCCTAAACGCAGATGAAAAGGGAATCGTGTGAAAATCACGAACTGTCGCGCAACTGTAAAGTAACTTCGGTCTTTATTAAAAATCCACTGTACCTAAGTATGGGAAGGAAATAAGGATGTTACAAGTCAGGAGACCTGCCATTTTCTTTAGACATAAACTTTCGCGATCTGAAGTTTGTTGATCTTATGGTTTTCAGGAATTTTCTTGTTCCTGATCTTTCTATTTGTTTCAATATATTTCATTTTCGCCTTAATTTAATAATGAAATATGACTACAGAAGAGAGAATTGAAACTTCCGAAACCCGAATTTTCAAAGCGGTTTTCCCCAACACGACCAATCATTACGACACACTTTTCGGAGGAACTGCCATGCAGCTGATGGATGAAGTCGCCTTTATTACTGCCACGAGATTTGCAAGAAAGCGTGTAGTAACCGTAAGCAGCGATAAAATTGATTTTAAAAAACCTATTCCTGCCGGAACTATTGTAGAACTTATCGGAAGAGTGGCATATGTCGGGAAAACAAGTATGAAAGTGAATGTAGAAATCTATACCGAACAAATGTATTCTTATGAAAGAGAAAAAGCCATTGTAGGTGATTTCACTTTTGTAGCAATTGATGAATTTAAGAAACCAATTCAAATTCTATAAATTTTAGACGAGTTTCGGCGGGCCTTTGGCCCGCCGAAACTATTTTCAAACTGTGATTTCTCGATTTTCAGGCCTCATCTAAGACCTCCAAACGAATATCTATCGGAACCGTGGTGATAATCAAAATACTGTTTTCCTCATCCCGTATTTCTACATTGGCATCAGAAAAACTTCCATCAGGATCTTTTTTCATCACTTTGACATCTTTTGCGCTAAGAAACTTTTTCGGGATCGAAAGCGTGTAGTTATTTTCACTTTGATGATAATCTAAATCTTCTCTGCTATAGTCTTTAGTCTGCATAATTTTTTTTTTAGCTATACAACAATCGCTACACCAAAGATTCAGGTTTAAAATAATTTATCTCAAAACTTTCTCGCTTTCCAGATTAAGATTCATTAGAAACTGAAAGGCCTCTCCCATTTCATCAGAAGCCCTGCTTATTGCATTTTCAAGCATATTTCTTACCTGCTTTTCGGTAACCGCAGCTTCTGTCCAGCTTTTTCCTGATGTATGAGAATTCAGAATAAAAGGCATAATTCTATCGATGGCGCATGCAAAAATAGCATTCGGAGTCTGCTCTTCTTCAAACTCAAGCCAAAGATCAAAAAATTCGGATCGGATCGGATCATCTAAGATTCCAAAAATATTCTGTGCGGAAAGTTTTTCTCTTTCAAATTTTCCGACCATTGCCGCTTCATCAAAAAGGAAGGTATCGCCTGCTTCTATTTCTACAAGATCGTGTATTGACAGCATTCTGATCACTCTCAATAAATCAATATCTGCCCTGTTTTTAGCGTATGGAAAAAGAATTTGAGCCAGAATTATAATCTGCCAAGAATGTTCTGCTGTATTCTCTCTTCGTGAGTCGTCTGCGTTATAATTTCTTCTCTGCACGTTTTTAAGTGCGTCGATGGCAACGATAAAATCAATTTCTTTCTGTATTTTCATGATCTGTTTCTTTATAATATACTTCCCTCGGATATTTTGTGGTCTTTGTGTACCATTTGTAATCTATAAACTCACTTTTCTTTGTGATGACAGTGTCCGGATTTCTGGTGTCTTCTTCAAACTCATACACTTTCAGAGGACTTCTTTACGGAAGAACTTGATACTCTTTGGTAATATTCAGACAACATCCAGATTTTAACTGCAAGATCAACCGTCTCTTTTCAGAATCTACTGTAAACATGGTCGAATTTTCTTTTACTAAACCGGTCATTCCTTCATTGATTACAAACTGTTTTTGAATAGAATCAAAAATGTAAATATCATAAATAACATTTTCAGAAGACCTGTTAACCAAAGCCACATCTTCAAAACTGTCAAAATTAAAATCTTCAAATATTAAAGAACGGGGTTTGTTGTCAAAATTAGCTTTTTTTAATTGTAATGAATCGGTTGCAAGATCAAAAGTAAAATTATCGGAGATCACCGCTGGATATTTCTCTGATGTACTCCTATTCATTAAAATCACAGAAGATTTTCCAAAGCATTCTTCTTCATTGCATGTTGCAATATCTATGGTGACATGATATTGTTTGGAAAGATCATTTATTTTAAAATGATTTTGGGCCATAAAAAAAGTTCCAAAAAGATTCAGCAGATGTAAAAATTTAAATTTCATGGTAGTAAGTTTTTAGTTTTTTCAAATATTATTTAACATAATATAAACAAAAATATAAAATTTTTGGCTTTAAAAGAGCCATTTTGGATATTAATTATTAAGACGTTACATTTTAATTAAAAATTAATTATTTAATTATCAATTAGTTATATAAATAATTGAATTAATTTCACTACTTTGTATTGCATATTACCATTTTAATTACATATCTTTGTAATGTAAAATCGGAGAAGGTTCAACTAGCTAGGAACTGAAAATGATTTTATATAACTCAATAACAAAAACTTATTAAAGATGAATACTGAAAATACCAAAGCGCAAATGCGAAAAGGGATTCTGGAATTCTGTATTTTAAGTCTTATCAACAATCGCGAAATGTATGTTTCAGATTTAATAGATGAACTGAAAAAAGGAAAACTGGATGTTGTGGAAGGAACCCTCTACCCTCTTTTAACAAGATTGAAAAACGGAGAATTTCTCTCTTACAGATGGGAAGAATCTACAGGAGGCCCACCAAGAAAATACTACCAGATTACAGAAAAAGGTGAAACTTTCTTAGCCGAACTGCAAAATACATGGAAAGAACTGACAGATTCTGTTAACCAAATCACTCAAAAAATTTAAAAAAACAAAGCTATGAACAAGACACTCTCAATAGGACTCGCAGGTTTTTCTTTCACAATAGAAGAACACGCATATATAAAGCTCAGCGATTATCTTAACGCATTGAGAAGCTCATTAGAAGCTTCTGAAGCAGACGAGGTAATGCACGACATAGAAATCAGAATGGTTGAAATCTTCAGAGATACTTTAGGAAAACGTGAAGTAATCAATGATGGTGATGTAGAAAGAGTAATCGCTCAAATCGGTTCTCCGGAAAAAATCGAAGAACAGGAAGAAGCTTATTATTCTGAGAAAAATACAAATTCAAACAGAAATAATTTTTCCGGAACAACTCAGACAGATAAAAGACAGCTCTTCCGTGATCCTGAAAGACAAAAAATCGCAGGAGTATGCGCAGGTTTAGCTCATTACGTAGGAATGGATATTACAGCAATGAGAGCTATTTGGTTAGGAATTTTCGTTCTTGGAATTTTCACAGCAGCTATTTCTTCCACATTGATCGGGCTACTGTACATTATTCTTTGGATTGTATTACCAAAAGCAGAAACTGCAGCAGATTTTTTGAAAATGAAAGGTAAACCAATGAATTTCGATAATCTAAAGAGTGAATCTAACAAGCTGGTACAGTTTGCTAATGAATCTACACAGAGAGTTGGTGAAATCTATATCGAAAACAAACCTCATATCAACAGCGCAGGAAGCGGACTTTGGAACGTAATCCGTTATGTTCTAGGAGGATTATTCGCCCTGATATCATTTGGATGTCTGATTGGTGTATTCGTAGTTTTCGGTTTCATGGGGAACGACAGCTTCCCACCAATTAATGAAATGGATTTCTACTTCGATGGCGACGGAATGAAGTACATCATTATGATTATGATTGTTTTAGGAAGTTTAATTCCTGCACTTCTATTCGGACTGTTGAGCATGAAATTGATTTCACCTAAGACAAAACTGAGAAATACAGGTTGGGTAATCGGAGCTCTGATTCTCTCTTTAATTGCCGTTTCTATCTACTTCGGAATCAGCATGGCAAAAAGAGATATGTTCTTTAAAGGTCACAAAGAAGATACCGAAGAGATTGCGATCCCAACAGAATCTGACAGTATTTATGTTGACATCAAGCAAATTACAATCCCTCAGAACTTCATTGGTTACGACGATGATATTTATTCAGATAAAATCTCTGTTTACGAGAAAGACTGGGTACATGTAGAAGTTACAAGAAAAGAGAATATTACTACACCTTATCTAATCATTAAAAAAGATGCGAAGGGTTACAATGTTCCGCTTAATGCAAGCGTACCTGTAGAAATCGTTGGTAATAAAGTGATTCTTCCGAATTACATTAAATATCCTTACGATCACCGATTCAGAGATTACAGCATTGATTACGAATTGGTCGTTCCTCAGAATACAGTGGTTATTCCTTTAAAGAAAGATGGGATCGATTTTGACGGAGACACAGACGGAAACGGTATCAATGATGACGATGAAGATAACAACGATGAGAACGGAAATATTTCAATTGAGAAAAACAAAATCTCCATCAACGGTTCAACTATCGAATACAGTGATAACGACAAAGACAGCGTAATCATCAACGGCAAGAAGTATCAAAAAAATGAAGCCAAAAAGATTATGGATACGATGAAGATGAATATCGATAAAATGAAAGACGTAGACATCAAAATCAAAGACGGTAAAAAGGAATTTTCTATCAAAACCAAATAATTAAACTTGAGAGAGTGGCGGAAGGTGTGGATGAATAGCAACAGTTTGAAACCCACACTCTTCTACTCTCAATAAAATCACAAAAATTTTCCTTAATTAGTGGTTTATATGCCAAAATAGTCTTATATTCGTAAAAAATTTAACCAACAAAAAAACATCAAATCATGGTACAAGTCGTTTTAGAAATTGCAGTAAAAATCGCAGATTTAATCAGCCGATTATTTTAAGAGCCATAATATTTCAATATATTTGTAGAGTATAACCATTGTTTGGTTATACTTTTTTGTTTTAAAATTAAATTCATGAAAAAGCTGGTAGGCAAATTACTTTTAAAAATGCTGGGTTGGAAAGTCGTTTTACAAGGCGATGTCAACAGTCTCAACCGTTGTATTCTGGTTGTAGCTCCTCACACCCACAACATGGAATATCTGTTGGGAAACCTCGCTTATTGGACTTTAGGAAAACCTTTAAAAATCATTATTAAAGATGCTCATACCAAAGCCTGGTACGGTTCTGTCGTGAGAGGTTTGGGAGGAATTGGTATTGACAGAAGTCAGAAAAATGATTTGATCAATTTTGTGGCGAATGAATTTAAGAAAGACGATTTCAGCTTGGTTATCACTCCTGAAGGTACCAGAAGCTGGGTTCCAAAATGGAGAAAAGGTTTTTATCACATGGCTTTGGCAGCAAAAGTTCCTATCGTTTTAGCAGCCGGAGATTTTAAAAGAAACATCGTTTACCTCGGTTACACTATTCCATATGAAAGAATTGCATCTGCCTCTTTTCTTGAAATCATGGAAGAAATTCAGAATTATTATATCAAATACGACATCGGCCCGAAAATTCCTTCAAACTGGAATCCTAATATTATTGGGGATGAAGTTAAGAGCTAGACGATAGATTCAAAATTACCAATTACTCAATACTTAGACAAACATGTATACAGAAGGCAAAACAAAAGAAGAAATACTAGAATTTATCAACAGTTGGGGTGAAGAAACGTTTGCAAAAACCCTCAATATCCAATTCATTGATATTGACCTGGAAAACGAAACATTAACGGCAACAATGCCTGTTTCACCGAAAATTCATCAGCCTTTCGGAATAATGCATGGTGGAGCAAGTTGTGTATTGGCAGAGACCATGGGTTCGAGCCTGTCAAATATCTTCATTGACGGAAGCAAATATTTTGGAGTAGGAACCAACATCAATTCCAATCATTTAAGAAGCAAAAAAGACGGCACAGTAACTGCAGTGGCAAGATTTATAAGAAAAGGAAAAACAATGCACGTTTCTGAAATCGAAATTCGGGATGAAAAAGGCCAGCTGATCAATCATACAACGATGACGAATAATATTATAAATAAGTAATACGTTAAATAAAAATGTAGAGACTCAAAATTTTTTGAGTCTTTTTTTTATACCTGCTGCAACCTTTTGAGTTTTCTGTATCTTAATAAATGATATCCAAATCTCGCCATCAATATATTAACGGATAAATTCAGACCTTTTCTTAGATTTGCAGTCAGCAAAAGTAAATAAGATGTAGTTTTTATTGCCTGACAACAAAGTTTTAAATCTTTATTGCTGAACATTATCAATCGTCTTCGCTGAATAATTTATCCTTAAAAAACAGCTCATTTGATTTTGACATTTTTAAGACTAATAATACCTTTGCAGAACGAAAACTCACTCTAGGAATTTCCTATATTATATCCAAATAAAAGTTTTCATTAAGCCCTCTATTTATGATCTACTTCAAATTTCCCTTTGACGAAAAACTTTATTCTACCGATGAAAATTCAGATAACAAAGCAGTTGTCTTCAAGTCTTTTGACCAGACTGAAAGTGTTGATTTTAAAGGAGGTATTTTTGAAGTTGAAAATATTGCAGAGAGATTTTCAGGCAAACTATTACCTAAAGATGAATCTAATTTCACAGCAGAAACTCATGATGAATATTTAGAAAAACTTCAGGAGGTTATTGAGGTGATCAAAGAAAATCAACTTCCGAAACTTGTTCTGTCGCGCAGAAAAATTTTCAAAGACTTTAATGACATCAACATTGAAGAAAGTTTTAAAAATCTTTGCAGGGCTTATCCCAATGCATTCCGGTATATTTTTACACAGGGCGAAAAGTCCTGGATTGGGGCTTTTTCCGAAGTTTTAGGTAAGTTCAATAAAACAACTCACGAGTTTGAAACAATGAGCTTAGCGGGAACAATTCCTGTGTCTGAGAGCTGGACTGATAAGGAAATTAAGGAACAGAAACCTGTATCCTCCTACATCAGAAATGTACTGGCAAAATTCAACGCAAATTCTGAAATGCAGGAATCTGAAACGTATGATCATATATCGGGTAATATCAAGCATTTGCGAACAGATTTTAAGCTGAAAATAAATCCTGAAGATCTTGATTTAATCATTGAAGAACTTCATCCCACTCCGGCTGTGTGCGGTATACCAAAAGATTTTTGTCGGGAAAAAATTAAACAGTTTGAAAAATTTCCGAGAGAATTGTATGCTGGATTTATCAGAATTGAAACCGATAATTTTATACAGTATTTTGTCAATTTGCGATGCGCAAAACTGTATAAAGATTCAGTGCATCTTTTTGTCGGCGGCGGAATTACTGCTCAAAGTAATCCAGAAAAAGAATGGAGAGAAACTGAATTGAAATCAGAGGCAGTCTTAAAAAATTTGTCATTCTCGAATTAACTGTACTATTTCTAATAGTCATACAAGTAAGATTCTAAAGTGACGTGGATGAATTGAGTAAACTACCCACATAAATCAACAAACTCATGAGTTTATAAATAAATTATATAAATAAATTTTAAATGAAAAATCCTCTTTCAGTCTTGAAAGAGGATTATATTTTTTATGTCAGAAATGACTATTTTTTCACTCCGATTTTACTCCATGTGTTCATAATGAAGAGTAAGAAAAGCCCTACTACACCACAGATAATAGAAATTGCATATTTCATATTGTCTTCTGATGAAATTTCAGAATGCCAGTCGATCGCATAAATATTAATTGCGATAATAACGATAAATACGATTAAAAATACTTTATAAAACTTCTGCATGACTTAAAAATTAATATAGTTCTGCACCAACTGTGCAAAGTTTGCGGTAAATAATTTAATTGAAATCGCTAACAGGATAATCCCGAAAACTTTCTGTAAAATCGACAAAGTCGCTTCTCCCATTTTCTTCTCTAACCAAGGAGCTGATTTCAGCACCAAATATACGAAAATTGTATTGAGAATGATCCCCAGAATGATATTGATATCATGAAATTCTGCACGTAGCGATAAGGTTGTCGTCAGAGTTCCCGCACCGGCAACCAGTGGAAAGGCAATAGGAACAATTGATGCCGCCTTGGCTTCAGTAGTTTTATTAATTTCAATTCCCAAGATCATTTCCAGTGCAATGATGAAAATAACAACAGCACCGGCAATCGCAAATGAATTGACGTCTACGCCAATGAATTTCAGAATTTTGTTTCCTACAAAAAGAAAAACAATCATAATCAATCCCGCAGTTATTGAAGCTCTTTTCGCTTCAATCTGTCCGAATTTCTGCTTTAGACTCACGATAATGGGAATAGATCCGATGATATCAATCACCGCAAAAAGTACCATAAAACACGTCATTGTTTCTTTGAGAGAAAAATCCTGAAGAACTTCCATTTATTCAATAATTATTAATTTCGCAAAATTATGAATAAAAAATGATTATTTACTAATCTGAGAATACAAATTGATAATATCTTTCAGCAAATCTCCAATTCCATCTTCTGACTTTACGGGTGTGTATTTTTCTATCTGAATTCTTTGAGAAAGATTTCTGTATTCCTCAGCAACAGAACTTCCTTTGTAGCTTTCAAGAAACTGTCTGAAATCCTCTTTAGAACTTTGGAAATATTGGTTTCTCACTTCGGAGTCCAACTCATCAACTGTTACAAAAAACTGATCGAAATTATGGCTGTCTTTTAAATTTTCAAGATATGTGAAATAATCACCAACATCTGTTTTCAGACTTTCACGTATTTCTCTTTCAGTTTCGGCCACTGAACCCAGGTCTTTGGGAGCTGTTTTTTCTTTAAATATATTGCGTTTTTTTTGCCAATTTTTGAACAACAGATAAGCGATAAACAATCCGAAAAGAATTCCAATGTTGATCAGTAGAATTCCCCAGTTGAATCTGCTTTTTTCTTTTACTTTTAAGGTTGTTGTTTTTAATACCGGACTGTTGACGGTTTCCAGTAAAGTATTGGTATATTCATTTACTTTCTCCACCGTAGTACGCGCCTCCAATACCTGATCATGCGAAAACGCCATTAGGCTCAGATTTTCCTGACCGAGATTGACATATTCTTTTTCTGAAGGATTAAAGAATGCAAATTCTTCAGTTTTCACATTAAGCTGACCCGCTTTATTCGGAATTAAAACATAATTGGCTAAAATATACCCCTTCATTCCGTCGAGTCCGGTAATTACTTTGGAGGTAATCTTTGGGGCAAAAATCTCGTAATCTGGTGAACTTTCAATTTTCGGCAGCTGCATATCAGCCAGGTTACCTTCACCTGAAACTTTCAAAACAACATTGACCGGTTTTTTAGCCTCAATTTTCTCTGTCGATTCGTGATAAACATCTACTTTGAAGTTTCCGACTGCATTTTTAAAGCTTTCTGGCGAACCTTCAGGAAGTTTTTTCACATTCAGCTTCACTTTATTAGAAACGATTCTGTTTTTGTGAGCATATGAATTTACCGAAGCGGAAACTGACGGCACCTCAACATATCCTGATTCATTCGGAAATACTATAAACATCGCCAAAATCTGCGACGGCATATTTCCAATACCAGAAGGGTCGATTTCAGATTTACGAAAGTTCACAGGATGCACATTGATATTATCCTGCTCAGGAAGATGAATGTTTTTTACTTTACGAAGGTTGTCTATATTTCTGGAATAGACTCTTAATACTGCAACTGTAGGCTGATCCTGGTATACTTCTCTATCTTCAATTTCCATGTTGAGAAAGACATCATGATCAGTATTTTTTGCGATGGGCTTTTTCTCAACATCACGGATGAAGATATCGAAAGGCTCAGTCTTATAGATTTTATTATTGACAGTAACCAAAACAGAGCCGATTCTAATTTTACCTTTCTGCTTAGGTTCAAGTGCAATTTTTGTGATATACTGCTCTACAGCAATATTGGTTTCCGGATCTCTGACACCCTGGTTAAATGATCCGTTTCCAATGATGTTAAATTTAGATAAATCAGGAAGCTGAATTTTACTCTGCTGTACCAAATTATCACCATTTAATTCTAGCGTAATGATGAGATTCACCACTTCCTTACCGTTGTAATCACTTTTATCAGGTTTCATGGTTAGTTCCACCTGTCCGTAAGCAATTACGGAGACAAAAGTCAACAGTATGTAAAATAATTTTTGCTTCATCACCAATCTTTCTCGTTGCTTTGTGGCATCGAATAAGAATTTTTGTTTAAAATTCTTCTGGCGGTTTCTTTTTCTTTTTCGCTTACTTTATTCAATATAGCGTTTTCAAGATCTTTAGGCATTTTGCCCTGGTTATTTTTATCTTTCTCAGGCTGATCACCTTCAGGACTTTTACCTTCATTGTTTTTGCCCTGTCCCTGATCCTGTTTAGGATCACCATTTTTGTCTTTATTTTTCTGCTGATCGTCGCCCCCGCCGCCTTTACCGGATTTGCTCTCCTGATCTTTCTTCTGCTGATTTTGTTTTTCCTTCAATTTTGCAATCTCAAAATTCTTTCTGGTAGCTTCATTATAAGGATCCTGCTTCAGCGATTGTTTATAAAAATCAGCTGCTTTTTCAGGCTGATTCATCTGCATATAGGTATTTCCCAAGTTGTGCAAAGCCGCCGCTTTATCTGGAATGGTCTGCGAAAGACTCTGTGCTTTATCAAACTCCGCTTTTGCCTCCTCGTATTTTTTGCTTTTATATAAAGCATTTCCTAAATTGTAATGTGCAGTAAATTCCTTTTCATTAGATTTTACAGCTTCCATGTACCTTGATGATGCGCCATCGTAATCTTTACCATTAAATTTCTGATTGCCTTCATACACTAAAGTTTTATAGTTTTTCTGCCCAAACAATGTGCTTGAGAAAGAAAAAACAATCATCAACGATAAAAATAAAATTTTAGTATTCATCACTTGCAAAATTATTCCTTTATATGTTAAGAAACAGTTCTTTAATTGTTAAAGTTGGGTTAAAGTATTTATTTGACTGAGATTGTAATAATCGTTCATTATATGTTAAAATCTCTTTTAGGATTAAATAAAAAAATGATCAGAAAAAAGAATATAGAAACTGCCAAGAAATACTGATAATAATGATTGGCATTTTGTGACTTTACAATACTTGCAGTGGATGATGCTTTTTTGTTCAGAGCTTCTATAATTCTGTCCGGCGCTTCGTTGATATTGTTTCCGTCGATGTACGTTCCGCCAGTAGATTCAGCCATTTTATGAAGTGCTTCAGTCTGTCTTTTTGAAATGACAGTCTGACCGTTCATATCACTTTTATAACCCATTAATTGTCCAAATTCATACTCCGGAACGGGTGCTCCCTCATCAGAACCTATTCCGACTGAAGTTACTATAATTCCTTCACTGTTGGCTAGTTTGATGGCGGCATTGTCATTTCCCTCATTATCTTCACCGTCACTCAGCAAAACAATTTTTCTTGAACCTTTATTAATGTTTTTAAATTTGTCAACAGCTGTTTCCATCGCTTTCAGGAAATCTGTTCCTTGAATTTTTATTGAGTTGGTTTCAACGCCGTTTATATAAGTTTCTGCAGAATTGTAATCTGTAGTCAGAGGCATTATGGATGTTGCCTGCCCAGCGAAAATGATCATTCCCACTTTATCATTTCTCAGTTTTTGCATTGTCTGAACCACAAGATTTTTAGCTTCAACCAAACGGTTTGGCTCAATGTCTTCTGCATTCATAGAATTAGAAACATCCAGCATAAAAATCACATTATTGAATTTCTGATTGGTGGTCACTTCCTCAGAACCGCTCAGCAGATCAATAATCGAGAAAATTAAAAATAAGGTCGCTACAAAATATAAGACCGGAAAAACTTTAATAAATCCGGATTTTTTTTCGAATAAAGCTTCCTGAAAACGGCTTTCTGCAAACAGATCTCTGCTCTTCTTTTTCCATCTTAAATATCGGATGAGAAAAAATGACAAGACCGGCAAAAGCAGCAATAGTAATAAGTACCAATAATTTCCTAAATACAATTCCATCAGCTTAAAAATTTATATAATACCCATCTCAGTAACGCATCAAAAAACAACATTCCTAAAGCAACCCAAAGGAAAATCTTAAAATATTCTTCATAATTGTAAAGCTTAGAAATTTTCACATCAGATTTTTCGAGCTGATTAATTTCACTGTAAACTTCTTCCAGACTGCTGTTTGATGTCGCACGGAAATATTTTCCTCCGGTCTCCTGAGCAATTTCTCTTAAAACAGGTTCATCAATCTGCACCTGTGTCTCCGTAAAAATCAGATCTCCAAAAGGATCAACCGCTGTTGGCATCAATGCAATGCCGTTTGTTCCTACCCCGATTGAGTACACTTTAATATCATTATTTCGAGCTAGTTCTGCTGCGACCTGTGGAGGAATTGCGTTTTCAACATTATTCACACCATCAGTCATCAGAATAATGATTTTACTTTTAGCCTTGCTTGTTCTTAAGTGGTTAACTGCAACGGAAAGTCCCTCTCCGATCGCGGTTCCCGGATACAGTTCGGCAGTGTTTAAATTTTTAAATTCATCAACGACCACCTGGTGATCTGACGTTACAGGAACCTTGGTAAAAGCTTCGGAAGCGTAAGTAACTACACCAATCCTATCATTCGGACGTTTTTCGACAAATTGAATGGCGATTTCCTTCAAAGCCGTCAGCCGGTCTGGTGAAAGATCTTTAGACAACATACTGAGAGAAACATCGACTGCAAACATAATATCAACACCCTTGGTCTCATCTCGATCCTGAGAGATGGTGAAAGTTCTCGGTCTTGCCATTGCAACGAAAAGGCAGGAAAGAATAATGTATTTCGATATTTTAAGTAAAAACAGAACTGGCAGAATACCATTGCTGCTGTTCATATTCTGAACCGTAGGAACTTTGATCCCTTTCAGTTTTTTTCTGCTGAAATCTCTGATTAATAACGGAATAAACAGGACAAACAAAAATAAAAACAAAGGACTGTAAAACTCGAAATTAAACATCTTTTCTCAGGTTTTCAAATTCTATATCCTTTGATGATCTTTTCACAAAGTCAGTAATTTCGTTAAAATCTTTTTCCATCGTCTGCTGGTCAGGGAATGTTTTAGCAAATTTCACCAGATCGCCTCTGAAAAACACATCTTCAATAATTTTTTCGTTATCCTGCGAAATGGTATTGTTTTCTTTCATCAGATGAACCAGATCATCGGTCAGTAGAACGTCAGCAGGAATTCTGTACTGTTTCGCAATAAATTTTCTTGAAATATCGATCAGTTCTACATAAAATGAACGGTAATTTCCTTCTTCAATATATTTTTTCTTTTTTAAAGAATCCAATTCTTTCAACGTCTGATTGGTCGCAACAACCGGAGAATCTTTTGATTTTCTGCCATATCTCACAAACATGATGATCGCAATAATTACAGCAATCAACGCCAAGAAGGCTAAAACGTACCATTTATAAAGCTGCCAATAATCTGTAACATCAAGTTTGACGTCTTTATTATTCATTATATCATTGATGACATCATCTTTTTGAGCAGTATTCACTACTTCAATTTCGTAAGGAATTGTTTTTAAGATTTTGTCTCCAACTTTAAACTCCAGTTCAGGAATGGTATAAGTTCCTTCTTCAAAAACAGAAAATTCGATATTTCTATGATAAGAATTTGACTGAACTCCAATGCTGTCTTTTATTTCTTCAAAATGAAATGGAAGCAACCCGTCTTTTGCAGCCGCTTTCACTTCCTGATTATTCAGATTATCAATTTTTACGGTAAAGCGATTGACTTCACCAAGAGCCAGAGTTTTCTTTTCAAGATTCGAGGAAAGTATCTGTGAAAAAGCATTTGCACAGATGAAAAATGATAAGAGTAATACTAATTTTTTCAATTTTAATTGATCAGTTTTTGGCAAGAGCCAAATTTATTTTTAAAATCTAAATTTATTTTTTCTGAAAATATTGATACAGCAACTTTGAGTAATCGTCGCTGGTATTGATATTCATAAAGCTTGCCGAACTGTTGGCAAAATCTTCTTCCAGAGCTCTTAATTTTTGCTTCTGAGCTTCTGCAAAAGTATATCTCCATCTCGCATTAGATGTATTCACCCATATTTCTTTACCGGTTTCGGCATCATGAAAAAGCGTATATCCAACATCAGGAATTTCATTATCTTTTTCGTCGAAAATTCTCATACCCAAAAGCTGATGTTTTTTTGATGCAACGCGAAGCATCTTAGAATCATAATCATCTCCAAAATCTGAAAGCAAGAACACCAGAGATTTTCGTTTGAAAATTCCCATCATGTACTCTAAAGCCTTATCAATTTTAGAAACTGCAGGTACGTAATCTGCAGTAAGAATGTTACTGATTATTGACAGAATATGCTTTCTTCCCTTTTGCGGCGGAATTACTTTATACACTTTATCAGCAAATAAAATTAATCCCACTTTATCATTATTCCCGGCTGCAGAAAAACCTAAACTGGCAGCAATTTCTGCAACATATTCTCTTTTCAGCTGGGTTTTTGTTCCGTAATCCATTGACGCAGAAATATCAACTAAAATCATCATCGTCAGTTCGCGCTCCTCCTCCATCACTTTCACGAATGGTTCTCGGAAACGGGCAGTTTTATTCCAGTCGATTCTACGGATTTCATCACCAAACTGATAAGGGCGAACTTCAGAAAACGTCATTCCCTGCCCCTTAAAAGCACTGTGATACTGTCCCATCAAAGAAGCTTCCGTCTTCTTACGAGTACGGATTTCTATTTGCTTTACCTTTTTTACAATGTCTTTTATCTGCATAGTTTCAAATGTAACAATGTATCAGTTTATTAATATAACAATCTCAAAATTGCTAAACTAATACATTGGTAAATTGTTACATTACTTAAGGCGCCTGTATTTTAGCTAAAATTCTATTCACAATTTCCTCAGACGTAATTTCTTCGGCTTCCGCCTCAAAAGTCAATCCGATTCTGTGTCTTAACACATCTTTTGCCAGTTCTTTTACATCTTCAGGAATTACAAATGCCCTTCCTTTTAGAAATGCATACGCTCTAGAAGCGATGGCCAGATTAATCGACGCTCTTGGCGAAGCTCCGAAACTGATGTAATTTTTCAGTTCAGAAAGTCCATATCTATCAGGAAAACGGGTCGCGAAGACCATATCAAGAATATATTTCTCAATTTTTTCATCCAAATAAATTTGGTTGACAATTGATTTTGCTTCAACAATATTTTGTAAAGAAATCACAGGTTTTACATCGTACTGATGAGATGTAGAAACCATTCTCATTACTTTTCTTTCATCCTCAAATTCCGGATAATCGATCGTACATTTCAGCATAAAACGGTCGCTCTGTGCTTCAGGCAAAAGATAGGTTCCTTCCTGATCAATTGGGTTTTGCGTTGCCAATACCAAAAACGGTTTTGGAAGATGCATGGTTTCATCCCCAATGGTCACCTGCTTTTCCTGCATTACCTCTAAAAGTGCGGACTGCACTTTCGCCGGAGCTCTGTTGATCTCATCTGCAAGTACAAAGTTGGCGAAAACAGGACCTCTTTTGATAGAAAAATCATTTTCTTTAATATTGTAAATCATCGTTCCAACAACATCTGCAGGAAGTAGATCGGGTGTAAACTGAATTCTGGAGAAATCACCATGAACAGCTTCTGCTAAGGTTTTTATCGCCAATGTTTTTGCCAACCCGGGAACTCCTTCCAGCAAAACGTGACCATTACCCAAAAGACCAACCAAAAGTCGGTCTATCATATATTCCTGTCCGATAATTACTTTGTTGATTTCCTGTCTCAAAAGTGAAAAGAAATAATTCTGTTCTCTTACTTTTTCTGTAAGCTGACGAATGTCTTCTGCTTGATATGAATCTGACATAGTTTAAATTAAAATAATTGGTAAATTTCTAATAAATACTTGCATTAATCAACACAATGAATGCCATTTTTGAGTTAAAATTTGTTAAATATTCCAGCCGCTCTGGCAGATTCGGAATCACATAAATCATTAATTGCATTTCTTTTAATTCTAAAATCATAAAAAATACATAAATTTTGCTCTAAACCCCTACTCAAAAATTGTCATTTTCAGTTTATTAAACTATTTTTGGTGATTAAATTTTTGAAATATGAATTATCATTTTCAAGCTCACAGACAGGTTAGAAAAAACCTTTTGGACATCTTGCAGGACACTTCTCACGAAGATCTTTTATTAATCCCTGATGGTTTTAATAACAATATGTATTGGAATATCGCACACACTGTTGCCACACAGCAGTTACTGCACTATTACCTCAGTGGAAATCCTTTCAGAATTGACAAATATTGGATTGAGACTTACAAAAAAGGAACAATGCCCAACCTGAATGTGCAGAAATCTGAAGTTGAAGATTTGGAATTTCTTTTAACCGAAACTTCAAAAATCCTGATGAAAGATTATGACAGTGATTTCTTTTCAGACTATACGCCTTACACGACAAGTTTCGGAATGGATTTGAAAAGCATCCAGGATGCAATTATTTTCAACAACATGCATGAGAGCCTGCATTATGGCTATGCAATGGCACAGAAGAGAGCAATTTTAGGGGAAAAGGGATAAAAGCCTATTTAAAAACCACAAAAGGCACAAAAGTTTTTAGATAAATGTTCTTCTTTTTAAAGTTCAAAAAAGGAAACTAACTAACAGCTCGCTTTTTTTAAACCCTTTCCTTTTTGAAGTTTGACAATTTTAAACAAACTAACGTAACATAAAATATGAATAACTAAAATTATTCATTTAAAAATAAAAATAAAAATTTTGGAAGATTTTCAACATAAGAACTCAAAACCTGAATTTAGAAATTCAGAACCTAATAAAAAAGACGACTTCATATTCGGATTACGTCCTGTTTTGGAAGCAATAGAAGCTGGAAAAACGATTGACAAAATCTTTGTGCAGAATGCTTTGCAGGGAGAAATTTATGCAGAACTGAAAGCGGTTTTAGCAAAATATAAAATTCGTCCGAACTATGTTCCAGTTGAGAAACTGAACCGTTTTACGAGAAAAAACCACCAGGGTGTTGTGGCGTTTATTTCAGATGTACCTTTCCACAAAATAGAAAACATTATCCCTGAATTATTTGAAGAGGGGAAAGTACCCTTCATCTTAATTCTTGACCGATTGACAGACGTAAGAAATTTCGGAGCCATCTGTAGAACTGCAGAATGTGTAGGAATACATGCAGTTGTCATCCCGGAAAAAGGTGGAGCACCCATCAATTCTGATGCGATAAAAACTTCTGCAGGAGCGATGTACAATATCAAAATCTGTAAAGAAAATAATCTGGCTCACGTTGTAGATTATCTTCAACAGAGTGGAGTTTCTGTATTTTCGGCAACTGAAAAAGCACAGAAGCTTATTTACGATGTCAACTTCACAGAGCCTTGCGCCATTGTAATGGGTAATGAAGAAACAGGAATTTCAAAAGAAGTATTGCATCATTCAGACGAAAAAATAAAACTTCCTATTGAAGGAAAAACACAGTCACTGAACGTTTCTGTAGCTTGTGGAGCCATTCTCTATGAGGCAATGAGACAAAAATTGGTGAAAATTAATTAATCAGATTTTAAATTAAAAAAAAGAAATTCTAAAATTCCTGAGTTAAAAAGGAAGCATTTCTTTAAATCAGAATACTATTTATGAAAAATATAGCAGCATTAGCATTGATATCTTTAGCCATAATTTCTTGTAAAAAAGAAACGGCGACCATCACTAAAGTTGATCCTAAAACCGGAAAGACAATTACCGTAGAAGTTCCTGCAGACTCTGTAGCTGAAGTGAAAGAAAACCCGGCCATTAAAGACTCTTTGGGTGTTTTTACACAGTCATTTAAATTGGAGAAAGGAAAAACATACCCTTTAACCACATATCAGAGAGATGTAAAGACAATGACTGATCCACAGGGAAAAACTTTGAATGGAACGAGTGAATCTACTGACGAAATGACATTTACTGTAAATGACGTGAAAGGTGGAGTTTACGATATCACGATCAATCTGATTGGAAAAAGAAATTCTCAAAGTGCTGACGGCAAAACCATTGTAGTTGACACCAAACTTCCTATTCCAAAAGAAGATAATCTTAAAATGATTTGGAATGTTAACCGTGCTTTGACGGGTAATAAACTGAATATGAAGATGGACAGCAAAGGGAATGTAATCTCCATCACAGGTTTTGATGCAATCTACACAAAAATTTCAAACGCTTTAGGAACTCTTATAAAAGATGCGAACCAGAAAGCAAGTGCTGTGGCAGGTCTTAAACAGAGCTTTAATGAAAAAGTTTTGAAAGATCAGTTTTCTAAAAACCTAACGATTATTCCTAAAAAAGGAGTTAAGATTGGCGAAAAATGGACAACCAGCGAAAGCGCTGACGAAAGCGGAAAATATAAAGTAACGTCATACTACGTTTTGAAAAGTGTAGGAAACGGAATTGCAGAAATTTCTGTAACCGGAGGAATTCCTAAAAAAGAAGAGAAAAAATCTCAGGGCGAAATGACGCACAGCATGAGCAGTGAATTGGCTCAAAACGGAACCATTAAATTTGACCAAAATACAGGTTGGATCAGCAACCAAAATATCAATGTTAAAACCACTCAAGTGGAAACGATCTCAGACGGAAAGCAGTCTCAGAGCATGAAGAGTGTTTCAAATGCGTCTGTAATGGTTAATCCTGCAGCAAAATAAGTTTGAGGGATTGAGAGCTTAACGTTTTCTAGTAACAACAAACGTTAAATCTTGAATAGTAAACATTGAATACTAAAATAATTTTTTATGAAATTCATTTTTGAGCTTGTAATCGCTACGATCATTATTTTTTTCGTCTGGAATATTTTAAAAAGAATTTTCTTTAAATCTTTCTATAAATACACAGGCTTTAAACCTAACAACGTTCCGAATCAGGAAACTAAAAACTCAAACACGAATATTGAAAAGAAAGTGAAATGGGACGCAGAGACTGTGGACTATGAGGAAGTAAAAGATAAAAACAGTTCGAAACATTAAAGCATAACTTTACCGCAAAAGGAATTTTTACATTTTGTAAACTTTTAATAATCTAAAATATTCAGTAAAATATTTTGTTTCTTTTGCGGTTAAAAAAAATCATGAAAAACTTCTTAATTAAATCTCAACTTAATAAGCAAAATGGCGAAAAATAAAAACTTAATGTATATTGCGATTTCAATTATCGCATTCTTAGTTTTAGCATTTTTATATTCCACACCTGTGTTTACAGGAAAGCAGCTTTTTCAACATGATATCGTTCAGTATCGTGGTGGTGCAAAAGAGCTCATCGACTACAGAGACAGTTACGATAAAGAAACGTACTGGAGCGATTCGATGTTTGGAGGGATGCCTACATACCAGATGGGAAGCCGTTTTGAAGGTGATATTATTAAAAAATTAGACAGCTATCTGAATATTCTTCCGAGACCTGTCAACTACCTATTTCTTCTATTTTCGGGATTCTTTCTTCTCGGAATGGTCGCCGTTAGAAACTGGAAATATGCCCTCTTGGGAGCTACATTTTTTGGTCTTTCAACCTATTTCTACATTATCATAGCAGCAGGGCACAACGGAAAAGTAAATACCATTGAATATTTCGCACCACTTTTAGCCGGAATTTTATTGGTGTATATTAGAAAAAAATACGTCCTCGGATTTATTGTCACTACCCTGTTCTTCGGATTACAAGTCGCTGCCAACCACCCACAGATGACGTATTATCTGTTTTTGGGATTAGGATTTTTATTTTTATCTGAATTAATTAGAACAATTCAGAAGAAAACCCCGATGAAACATTTCCTGATTTCTTCCGGAATTATTGCAAGTGCATTAGCGATTGGTGTTGGGATGAACTCTCAGCGGATTATGGCCAACTCTGAGTACATCAAAGAAACCGTAAGAGGAAAACAGATTTTAAATACAGAAAGCCATACCGCAGGAAACTCTGGAATGGATAAAGAAAGCATTCTGATGTGGAGTTATGGTAAACTGGAAACTTTAAACCTCTTCATTCCAAGATTAATGGGAGGCGGAAGTCAGGAACCTGAAGCAAAAGAAATGATGGAAAATGTACAACAGCTGGTACAGGACAACGTCACTTCACAAGCTGAGTACGACAGAATTTCCAAAGGTTTTGGCAGTATCACATATTGGGGCGACCAACCGGGAACTTCAGGACCAGCTTATCAAGGAGCAGTTGTATGTTTCCTAGCTCTTCTAGGATTCTTTTTTGCCTGGAAAAAATACCGCTACTGGATTCTCGGAGCAACCATTTTAACAATACTACTGGCTTGGGGAAGCAATTTTATGCCGCTTTCAGATTTCTTTATTGAATATGTTCCTTTTTACAGTAAATTCAGAGCACCATCTTCAATTTTGGTCGTCATTGAATTACTATTCCCATTGATTGCCATCATTGGATTGTACAGATTCTATACAGATTCAAGTTTAGAAGAAAATTACAAAAAGAAAATTCTGACCTATGTGAGCGGTGGAGTTTTAGGCTTAACCTTACTGTTTATCATTTTTGGAAAAGCTTTACTAGGTTTTCATACCGATAACGAGAAAACATATTTACCTCCATTTTTGCTGGATTATTTAACAGACGAAAGATTCAAGCTATTCAGAATTGATGCGATAAAAGCACTACTCTATGTAGGAATCACTGCAGCGGTTTTATTTTTCAGCTTAAAGCAGAAACTCAATCAGAATGTTGCTTTGATAATCATTGGAGCAGTAAGTTTGTTCGATCTTTGGACAGTGAACAAACGTTATCTGAATGATGATAATTATGTAGATAAAATCTTCGCCGAAAACCCTTTCCAGACTGAAGGTTCAGATTATTTGGCAGAAAAAGTGGGCGACAATCCTAATTTACAATCTATCTTAGCAAGCATTCCGGTGAACAAAACTTTGGAAACTATTGCCGAAAAAGACAAAAAACATTATAGAGTTTATAATCAGGTATTGGGTGTAACCAGTGAAACCAATACTTCCTATTTTGCATCTTCGATCGGTGGTTATCACGCAGTAAAACTGAGACGTTATGATGATTTATTGAATGAGTACATTTCCAATGCAGACAGTGTAAAAACACCGAAAATCCTGAATTTACTGAATACAAAATACATGATTTTCGGAAATCCTCAGGAGCCACAGGTTGTTCCAAACCCTAATGCAAATGGAAATGCATGGTTTGTTGCAGATCTGAAATTCGTAAATACTCCGGATGAAGAAATTAAATCCCTCGGAAATATTGATTCTAAAAAAACTGCTGTTATCAATGCTTCAGACAAAGCTTATTTTAATGGAAAACAGGTTCAGACAGATTCTACAGCTTCCATTAACTTAACGAAATATGAAGCTGATGAACTGGAATTTAAATCTCAGTCTAAAACACCACAGTTAGCTGTATTTTCTGAAATTTATTATCCGCATGGTTGGAAAATGTTTGTGGACGAAAAAGAAGTTCCATACATCAAGGCTGATTATTTGTTGCGTGCAGTACACGTTCCAGCCGGAGAGCACAGCATCAGAATGGTTTTCGAACCGCAGGTTATCGCAACCGGAAAATGGATTTCTTTATTGTGTTTCGCCTTGTTTATAATATTAAGTGCTGGTGGAATTTATTTTATTTACCGTAAAAGAGACGAAAAAGTAACCGCGACAATCTAAGCATTCAAAGTACACAAAATCTAATGTATGATTACTCAAAAATACATTACTGACCTAACCTACCGAATTAATGGAGCTTGCATTGAAGTTCACAAGATTTTGGGTGCTGGTCTGGCAGAAATTGTTTATCATAAAGCTTTAGAAAAGGAATTGGGCTTAAGAAATATAGAATTTAAATCTGAATTTCAAATTCCAGTTATGTATAAAGATGAACCGCTTAACTGTGATTTTAAATGCGATTTTTTGATTGAAAATTTAATTGTTTTAGAAATTAAATCAGTTGTAGCCATTTCTGATATTCATAAATTTCAGGTTATAAATTATATGAATTTATTAAAAGTTCCGAAGGGAATATTGGTGAATTTTAATGTGAAGAATCTTTATCACTTTGGACAGGAAACTTTTATTAATAAATATTATGACCAGTATGATTAAGAAATTGATGATGTAGTTTTTTTAACCGCAAAAGAGACAAAAGATAAAAATGTTAAATAGACGCCCAAAAGTTTGCAAAATGTAATCTCTAATAATTTATCATTTTTAAAATCAAGATACATTATTAGTTTTCTTGGAATTACAAAAAAACAAAAGCAGACTTATGATGCTTTTGCATTAAAAAAAATTATCCAGCAAAAAAATAACAAAAACATTTTGCCACCTTTTGAATAACTATTAAACAAATAAAATCTTTTGATTCTTTTGCGGTAAAAAAAACTGGCAATAAAAGAAATCCCGCCTCATTTGGTGCTTAAAAAATATGGACTCAAAAAAAATCCTTATCATCACTTACTACTGGCCGCCTGCAGGTGGACCTGGTGTTCAGCGATGGTTGAAGTTTGCGAAATATCTTCCAGAATTCGGCTGGAAACCCATTATTTTCACGCCGGAAAATCCGAGCTATCCTTTGATTGATGAAAGTTTGATGAAAGATGTTCCGGAAGATTTAGAAATTATTAAAACTAAAATCTGGGAGCCTTATCAGTTGGCTGAAAAGCTTAATAAAAGCAATAAAAAATTCAAAGCGGGACAGTTTGATGTTGGAAATAACCAAAGCTGGAAATCTAAACTTTCGATTTGGGTTCGCGGAAATTTTTTCATTCCCGATGCCAGAGTTTTTTGGGTTAATCCTTCTGTGAAATATTTAGAGCAATATTTAAAAATAAATAAGATTGATGTTGTTGTTACTTCGGGACCGCCACATTCTTTGCATTTGATTGGATTACAATTAAAAAAGCAGTTCCCTGAGATAAAATGGATTGCTGATTTCCGTGATCCGTGGACGGAAATTTCGTACTATAAACATTTAAAACTTACCAATAAATCAGACAAAAAACACCGTCAGCTTGAAAGTGATGTTTTCAAAAATGCTGATATTACTTTAGCAACAAGCTACACCGATGCGGAAAATTTCAGAAAAAATGGAGCCAATGCAGTTTGCATCACCAACGGATTTGATGAAAGTGATTCTTCAAATCCTCAGACTCTCAAATCCGCAGACTCTGCAACAAAATTCACACTCAGCTATATTGGAGTTCTGGAACAGCTTCGTAATCCAGAAAACCTTTGGAAAGCACTAGATGAATTAGTTAAAACAGATGCTGAATTTGCAGAAAATTTCAGATTAAAATTTGTTGGCAGAATTGATGACAAAATTCTAAATGCAATAGAAACTTCAAGCTTAAAAAATCATATTGATAATTTGGGTTATCTGTCACATGATAAGGCGGTTAATGAAATGTCAAACTCTACAGTTCTGTTGATTACTAATTTCCCGAATGCGTCTTCAAAAGGAATTATTCCTGGAAAAATATTCGAGTACTTAGCGACAGGTAAACAAATTATTTCATTTGGTCCTGATGATGCTGATGTTGCCAAGATTTTAGATGAAACCCAAGCAGGAAAACACTTTAGCTACGACAATTCTGAAGAAATTAAAAATTTCATTTTAGAAAAATTTGAACTTTGGAAAAGCGGAAATTTATCCGAGAACACGGGAAATATTGAACAATTTTCGAGAAGAAATTTAACGAAACAGTTATCTGATATTTTATAATTTTAGGCTTGCACGAGAACCTGTTGACATTCAGTAAAAATTATATTGTCCATTCATCATTGACAACGGCAACAATATAGTATTTGCCATCAAACTCCTCGAAGACGAAACGCAATGCGTTCCAATCCATTCCACCGTTTTTTTCTGAGCCTGGAATGTAGTTTTCTGTGAAATTGCTGTCAGGATACATTTCTTTCAAATTATTCAGTGAATTGCCTCCACCTTTGAATTTGTTAAATGAATATTCAGATTTTGTGAAGTCTTTTTTAAAAACCCAGTCCTTTAAATAATGGTTAAGCGTTGCTTTATAAATTTCTCCCGAACCATCCCTGGATCCCCAAGTAAAAATAGTTTTCGAATTTTGATATTTCTCAAAGTCAGCTTTTGTAAAATGCTTATCCTCATTTTTATTGGTAAAAGCATACATTGAAAAACGAACTCCTTTCTGCGGATGAATATAATTGGCAAACACATCATAATAACCGACTTTAATCGCCTGTAAGAGTTCATCATTGGTCTTTTTTAAGGCAACTTCTGTTGACAGGGCGTCCTGCTTGGTATCAGTTCTTTCATTGGATCGTTTTAGATTGTCTGTAGAAACTGCAGGATTTTTATCTTCTTTTTTGTCACAAGATAAGATGAAGAGCAGAGAAAATATTGCAAAAGACTTTTTCATTATTTATTTTTTATAAAAAGTCCAAAACCAATGCCAACAGATGAGTTGACGGTTGGAAGCATTTTTATTGAGTGAATTAATTGAATCTACGATGATCATCATTCTGTATTTGCTGAGTGTATTTTCGTAAATTTGTTAGATGGAAATTTTAGATATTTTGATTATCGGAGCGGGACCTATTGGTTTAAACTGTGCGCTTGAAGCAGAGAAAAATAACCTCAGTTACCTGATTGTAGAAAAAGGAACGATTGTCAATTCATTATACAATTATCCTCTGTACATGAAGTTTTTCTCCACTGCTGAAAAATTAGAAATTGCTGAAATTCCTTTTATTTCCGCGGCTCCCAAACCAGGACGGCAGGAAGGTCTAGAGTATTACCAGGGAATTGCAAGACAGAAAAACCTGAATATCAATTTATATGAAAAAGTTTTAAAAGTCTCTAAAGAGGAAGCAAAATTTGAAGTTGAAACTTCAAAATCAAAATATTTGGCAAAAAACGTCATTATCTCTACCGGTTTTTACGACATCCCTAATCTGATGAATATTCCGGGAGAAAATTTAGAGAAGGTAAAACATTATTACACGGAACCTTATCCGTATGCAAAGCAAAAGATAGTTGTTATTGGTTCGAGTAATTCTTCCGTTGATGCTGCCTTGGAAACGTACAGAAAAGGTGCTGAAGTCACCATGATAATCCGTAATTCTGAGATTTCCAAAAATGTAAAATATTGGGTGAAGCCTGATATAGAGAATAGAATTGCGGAAGGAAATATAAAAGCCTTTTTTAATTCTGAATTAGTGGAAATCAAAGAAAATTCTGTTGTTTTTAAAAATGATAATGGTGAAATTAAGGAAATTGAAAATGATTTTGTTTTGGCAATGACCGGTTACCTTCCCGACTTTGAATTTCTGAAAAACTCAGGAATTGATCTTCAGGGAGAATGTTTAAACCCAGTTTACAATCCTGAAACAATGGAATCTAATATTCCGAATTTATATTTGGCAGGTGTAGTGTGCGGCGGAAAAGACACTCACCTTTGGTTTATTGAAAACTCGAGAATTCATGCGGAGATGATCGTTAAAAATATTATTAAGAAATAAACCCATGAAGAAAATCGTAATTCTAATCACATTTTTATTAGGATTTAATTTTTTATCAGCGTGCGACTGTGTACCTACTTCGCTTGCAGAGAATTACAATAAAAATTTAATTGTCGCAGAAATTACGATTTTGAAGACCCACGATAATGACCTTTCAAAAAGAATGTATAAAGCTGATGTAAAGTTTGATAAAATCTTTAAAGGCGTTCCCAATGGAAGCACATTGACTGTTAGTGGCTTAACGGGTTTATCACCGGAAGACTTACTTGGCGATGCATGTGAAGTTGGTTTACAGAAAGGCGATAAGTATCTTATTTTTCTCAAAAACACCGAAGAGATCATTTCTATCTGCACGCCCCATTACCGTTTAGATAAAACAGATGCTGCTAAAAGTAAAATTGCTGCTGCAGAAAACCTCTTTTCATTCTTAGGAAAATATCCTGTTAATAATATTTCATTTAAATCTTACTTTGAAAATAATAAAGATGGAAAATCAAGTTTATCAAAGGTAAAAAACTTTCATCCAAAAAATAATTTTGCAGTTTATGAACTATTATTTAATCGTGATAAGGAAGTCGCACAGGTAAATATTATTTCGGGATTTGGCGATCATGACAATGAAATTGCCACTCTTATTAAAAGGAATTTTTGGATACATCCTTTAAACATTTTTGACAGTAAAATCAGAATTGCTCTGATCTACATTCCTGAATACGTTAAGAACGAAGACATCGACCATATATCATCTGATCTGAATTGATTACGATTAAAAAACAGCGTTTACGCCCAAAACAAAATTCCTTTTTGCCGCCGGATTATAGTAACGGTTTCCGAAAGCATTGATATCAAATCCTAAAACGTAATCGGTATTGTATAAATTCTGAACCTGCACAAATAAATTCAGTCTTGTTTTTTCTAACTGCACGGGATATCTGAACTGAATATTCCCAATCAGATTGGATTCTGACCAAACGGTATTCGCATCATTTAAAGGCATTTTTGAGGTGTAAAAATGAGAATAATCTACCGCAAGTTTATTGAAAAAAGTGAAATTCAGCAAACTGTTAATCGTAGTTTTGGGAACTCCTGTCAAGTCGTTTCCAGAGAAGTCTCCTATTCCCTGCTGATAATTTTTGAATTTAAATTCGTAAAAACTTCCTGAAAATCTGAATTTAAAATTGCTTAGAAAATCATTTTTAAGATTGAAATTTTTAGATTCTAAAAGTAATTCTATTCCTTTCTGAACCGTCTCACCAGAGTTTACAAAAAATTCCTGACCGCGCTCGTTTTGTCTTCTTACGATCGCATCTTTCATTCGGAAATCAAAATAATTAGCTTCTGCAAAAATGATATTTCCAAACTGTTTTCTTAAACCTATTTCTTTATTCCATCCATATTCTGGAACTAAGTTCAGGTTAAATTCCTGATTGGATGAACGGATTTCTTCGTTGGTTGGTGAAGAATTTCCTTTCCCAACCTTTCCTCGAACTGAAAAACCTTTTCCAATAAGATACGTCAGTCCAAGATTGGGAAGCAACTGATCTTTAAATTTTGTTCTTCCGTTCTCATACGTTGGATACAACTTTTCCCATTCGTAGGAATTTGAATTGAGACTTAAAGAAATATCTGAAAACAGTTTTTCATTAAAATTCAGTTTCTGTGATACGAAGAAGAATCCTGCATTGTTTTTTAACTTATCAAAGTTCTGTGGATTTCCCTCTACTCCTCTATTATTATCAAAATTTTTAATGAAAATATTATTTGTTCCCCCTTCAAAACCCAATCTCCATTCTGCAGAAACTTTATCCCAGTTCTGCTGATAATTTAGATGTGTCCGTAATGCATAATTGCTCTCAAAACGGTTTTCAAAATTGGTGATAAACGGATTTTCAAAATCAACATAAGAACCCTGAAGGAGTACGAAATGAGATAAGTTGGGAAGAATGGTAAACTCATGCGAAATTCCAGCTAAAATCATTTTATTACGAATTCCCGCATCCTGTTCTTTTGCTCCGGACACGGTCGCCGTCTTTGGTCTTGCCTGCTTTCTGTTGAGCTGCATTTGTTCTAAAGTTAAACCACCAGGCGTCTGATAATCCATATTTGAGAGAAGAATCATAGCTTTCAACTCTGCATTTTTTGAGTACTGAAAATTATCTTTGATAAAAATCTGTTTCCGCTCTACAGCAGACTGTTCACGGTAAGAATCAGTACGATAATAATTCTGGAAAATCTGAAAAAAATGCTTTCCGAACTGTTTTGAAAAATTTACACTTTCATTAAAAGTTCCATAACTTCCCACAGAAAGATGGGCAGCCGTCTGTTCTGAGTTTTGTGTCTGCAGTAAGACCGTTCCACCGGTCGCGGCCCCAAAATCTCCGCTTTCCGGACCCTTATAAATTTCCATTCTGCTGATCAGTTCAGGTGAGAGAAGGTTGAAATAAGTATTTCCTGATGCGTCAGACAATATGAAATCATCGAGATATACTTTTATATTGCGAACTCCAAAAGGTGACCGTAATGTGCTTCCACGTAATGAAATCCGGTAACTTCCAGGCGACCGTTCTTCCATTCTCGCTCCGGCAATCTGATTGACAGATTCAAGCAGTCTTTCAGGTGGATTCTGATTCAATAAATTTTCAGAAATTACAGAAACAGACTTTGTGGAGGTTATGAAAGAGGTCGGTTTTTTGTATGCATCGATCCGTACTTCGGAAATGAGTGTTGCAGAATCCCGTTTCTGAGAAAAAAATAATGAACCGCTAAAAGTGAGTGCTAAAAAGTAAAATTTGGTCATGAAAACAGTTTGTACATTTGCATTAGCAAATATTGTACAGTTTTGAGGTATTGCGGATAAATACTGGGATAAAATAAAAGCTGCAGAAATTCTGCAGCCTATATTCTATTAAGAATTACATAAAATCGCCCTTTATTCCATTCGTTTTTTAATGATGTTCTCTGATCATATTTTAAATATTAAATCTCTGCCTCCTTTTCCTTTAACATCCAGGGAACAATAAAATAAAAACCAACAGCAATCATTGTTGCTAAAACTCCGGTGCCGATCCAAAGCGAATTGAATCCAAACTTTTCGGCAATTAAAGTTCCCAGATACGGCGTAATAATAAATGCGATTGAAAATGAAATTCCATTCAGTCCCATGTACGCACCCTTGTTATTTTTACCTGAGCGCAAGGCTGTAATGGTTGACATAAAGGGTAATGCCCAAATTTCACCGGCAGACAAAAGACTCATTGAAATAACCAATGTCATAATACTGTGATCGAAGCCCAGCATCGCGTACGAAAGTCCGCAAATGAAAGTTCCTAAAAACATCGTTCGGGCCAGAGAAAAATACTTCTCAGCAATCTGAACCAATCCCATTTCAAGTAAAACCACCAGGAATCCGCTATAGCCTAAAATATATCCAATATTCTGCTGACTTAAATGTGCTGTATCTTTATAAAAAATGGTCAATGTACTGAAAAGCTGGAAAAAACATATTGAAAACAGCATACAGAAAAAACAGTAGATCAGAAATTTACCATCTCTATACGGCGAATTTTCTTTTTTGATTTCTAAAACTTCCTGTACTTTTCTTGCTTTTATTTTCGCAAGCTTATTTCTTTTGTAGAAAAACGAAATGTAAAGTAAGCCTGCCATCAAAGCTGCAAAAGCATTGCTGTAAAACAAAAAGTCATAAGATATTGCCGAAAGAATACCACCCAAAGCTGGACCGATGGAAAATCCTAAATTCACCGCCATCCGGTTAAGAGAAAATGCTCTGGTAATATTCTCAGGTTTGGCATATTTGGTAATCGCCACAGAGTTCGCAGGACGGAACGAATCGCTTACAATACTTTGCAGTAAAATGATCAATGCAACTCCAGCTTCCGTTTTGAATAAAGGAATTAAACAGAACAGAGGTACACTCAATAATAAACTTAAGTACTGAACTCTGTACTCACCGATTTTATCGGTGATAAAACCGCCCAGCCAGGAACCGATTACTGATCCTATTCCGAAAAAGCTTAAAACAATTCCGGTATTTTCTATACTGAATTTAAGATGCGCCGTCATATACACTCCCAAAAACGGAAGTACCATAGAGCCGGAACGGTTGATCAGCATAACCAGTGCCAGCATCCAGCTTTCTTTTGAAAGTCCTTTGTACGAACTTGTGTAAATATGTAAGAGTTTCACGATTTTCTTTAATTAAAATATTAATTTCCCAACATGTATAGGATAAACTACACGTCATGAATCTATTTAAAACACGAATAGCACTAATTTTTTTTCACGAATATCACGAATCTTAAACGTCGAATTTAGTGGGGAATATTCGTGTTGTTGTGGTTAAATTTTTCATTAAAACCAAAAAAACAGGACTTAAAATAAATTAAGCCCTGTTTCATTTATAATGATATAAATAAATTTTTACTCCGGCTTATAAGAGTCTTTCAGTGTTACGGTTCTGTTGAATACAAAATTTGTATCCGTAGAATCCTGATCTTTTGTAAAATACCCAATTCTCTGAAACTGAAGTGGCTCTCCCACTGCCACATCTTTCAGACTTGGCTCAGCAAATCCCTGAACGGTAGAAACAGAATCTGGATTGATGAAGTTTAAGAAATCTACATCCTTCTCAGCATCAGGTTGTTCTACCGTGAATAAGTTATCATAAATTCTTACATCAACAGGAATCGCATGTGATGCAGAAACCCAGTGTAAAGTTCCTTTTACTTTTCTTAAACTCTCTTCAGTACCGCTTCCTGACTTAGATTTCTCGTCGTACGTAGCATAAATCGTCGTGATTTCACCGTTTTCATCCTTATCAACTCTTTCAGCTTTGATGATGTAAGCAGATTTTAAACGCACTTCACCGCCCAATTTCAATCTGAAGAATTTTTTATTAGCCTCTTCCTGAAAATCTTCACGCTCTATATACAATTCTCTTGAGAACGGAACTTCCCTTGTCCCCGCATTTTCCTGCTCAGGGTTGTTCTCAGTCTCTAACCATTCTTCTTGTCCTTCAGGATAATTTTCAATGATCAGTTTTACAGGATCTACAACTGCCATTACGCGCTTTGCAACTTTATTCAGGTCTTCACGCACACAGAAATCCAGTAACTGAATGGAGATTAAATTTTCTCTCTTGGCAACTCCTACTTTATCAATAAAATTCCTGATAGAAGTCGGTGTATACCCTTTTCTCCTCATTCCGGAAATAGTAGGCATTCTAGGATCATCCCAACCTTTGACTACATTTTCAGCAACTAGCCTCTGCAGTTTTCTTTTGGAAGTGATCATGTAAGAAACGTTCATTCTTGCAAATTCTCTCTGCTTGTTTTTCACCTTTCCTTTTTCATAAACCTGGTCTAGATACCAGTTATAAAGCGGTCTGTGGTTTTCAAACTCAAGAGAACACAGTGAATGCGAAATTTGTTCAATATAGTCAGATTCACCATGAGCCCAGTCGTACATTGGGTAAATCTTCCAGTCTGTACCGGTTCTGTGGTGAGGCTTATTTAAAATTCTGTACATCACAGGATCACGCATATTCATATTGGGTGATACCATATCGATTTTTGCACGAAGTGACATAGAACCGCTTTCAAATTCGCCGTTTTTCATCTTTTCGAATAAGTCTAAAGACTCTTCAACAGGACGGTTTCTGAACGGAGATTCTATTCCCGGTTCTGCAGGATTTTTTCTCTGCTCGGTAATTGTTTGTGATGGCTGCTCATCTACGTAAGCTTTCCCTTCTTTAATCAATTGAACTGCCCAATCGTAAAGTTGCTGGAAGTAATCTGATGCATACAACACTTTATCCCATTTGAAACCTAGCCATTCGACATCTTTCATAATAGAATCTACAAATTCCTGCTCTTCTTTTTCAGGGTTTGTATCGTCGAAACGAAGGTTTACGGGAGCATTGTATTTTTCGCCCAAGCCAAAGTTGATGCAGATCGCTTTTGTATGACCTACATGCAGATAACCATTGGGTTCCGGCGGAAAACGGAAACGGATCTGATCATTGCTCATACCGTTTGCCAAATCATCTTCTATAATTTGCTCAATAAAATTGAGTGATTTTTTTTCTTCTTCCATGAGAGTAAACTTACGTTGCTGCATGATTTACACAGCAATTTGCAAATTTAAGAAAATTTAAGGGTTAAAAAAAACGATATTTTTAATATTGAATTCACAGATAATTGAAAATTTATTACGAATTTTACTAGACCAAAATTACTTTCACAAAACTATTGATAATGGCTGTCTATATTCTCAGCAACCGAAAAATTGTACGGCATAAAGGTGAAAAGACCGATTCTTTCTCTAATGACCAATACTCGATCCCGAATTTCAGGATTGCAAAATGTAATTTCGACAATTTTACAAAGCCTTCTTCTCAAACAAAAAAGGATAAAGATTATTCCAACAGAAAAATTTTAGATTATCAATTATTTTCAGAGCCTGAAAAGCAGGGTTATGAGGAAGTTCTTGAAGTCTTGTTAAGTGAAAAAGGTTTAAAAGATTCAAATCTGACTTCAAACAATCTTGGAGGAACTCAGAGAATGTTTTACGAATTATATAAAAATATGTCTTCTACCAAAGTGAGAAGTGATGTTTTAATATTTATTCATGGTTATGCATATACTTTTGATGATGAATTAAAAGCAATTATCGATCTCAAAAAACTGTTCGTTGATAATCCGGAATCTCCTGTAGAGCATATTTTGTTTGTAAGCTGGCCAGCTGCCGGCAGTCTGGTTCCGATGACGTACTTTGACGACAAGGCGGCAAGCATTAACTCGGGAACTTCGCTGGTGAGAATGTTTTATTTTTATACTCAATTTTTAAAAGATATTTTCTCGCACAAAGATTTGAAACCCTGCAATCAGCACATTCATATCATGACGCATTCACTGGGAAACCGTGTACTTCAAAGTATGCTATACAGTCTGAAAAAAGAAAATGTGCTGAGAGTTATTGATCAGGTTTTACTTTTAAATGCTGATGTTTCGTATAAAGTGTTTGATGATGCGGAGGATTCTTTTAACAAACTTCCTTTATTAGCCAATCATGTTTCCATTTATTTAAACCGGAAAGACGCAATTTTAGGAATTTCTCAGTTTACAAAAAATATTCTCACTCCAAGATTGGGGAAAAACGGGCCTTCAAATATTGAACATTTTAAAGATATTGTTTCCATTGTTGACTGTACATATATTGAAAACGATTTGAAAAACTCTTTCAAATTTGAATTCGGAAATCACTGGGGATATCTTTCGAGTTCGCAGGCTCAGAATGATATATTTCAAACATTGAATGGGGTCGACAGAAATCTGATTACCAACAGAATAAAAAACAACGAGTACACTTTTACTATTCTTTTACAATGAAAAACACAATGCATTGAATAGTAATTTTTTTCGCCATTATAAAAAATGGTACGACCTTTGTCCTAATCAATGCTTAATATAAAATCAAACTATATATTATGAAAAAAGTTAAAAAACAGTTTTCTTCTATTTTAAAATATATCAAGAAAGCAATGTTCATCCAAAAAGATGTGATTTAATCGCATAAAATGTAATCTAAAAAAGAATTTATAGATTTAAAAACTACTTTACTTAAAAAATAACCGATCACCCTTTAATTCCAAATCGCTATCAAAGTTATTTGTGAATAAACCTCCGGTACCTAAACCTTGAGGCATGGGACTGTTTTTTGTAAAAGTATACTGTGCGATGGCATTCAAACCCAAATTACTTTCCAACGCAGAAGTAATCCACCAGCCAATATTGTTTTGTTCAGCTAGAGATACCCACTCATCAGATCCTGAAATTCCCCCAACCAAGGAAGGTTTTAGGATAATATACTGAGGTTTGATATGATCTAAAAGCTTTTTCTTTTCATTAAAATCAACTACGCCAATCAATTCTTCATCTAAAGCAATTGGTGTTGGAGTTTTCGCGCATAATTCAGCCATATCATTCCAATTTCCTGCTTTGATCGGCTGCTCTATTGAATGAATATTCAGGTCAGCTAATTGCTGCAGAACAATTTCAGCTTCATCTTTGGAAAAACCACCGTTGGCATCAACACGCAGTTCCAGTTTATCTTTTGAAAATTTCTGTCTGAGTTTTTGAAGAATTTCATGTTCGGACTTCCAATCGACGCCAATCTTTAATTTAATACAGTGAAAGCCCTGCGCTAATTTTTCCTGAATCTGCTCCTCCATATAATCGACATCTCCCATCCAGATCAAACCATTGATCATCATGGAGCTTTTACCATCTGTAAATTCACTTGGAAAGTACAGCTTCCCGCCATGTTTTAGATTCAGTAAGGCCTGCTCATAGCCAAACCAGATAGACGGAAATTCTTTCAACTCATCCTTTAGGAATTCGACATCCTGATCAGTATTTTCACAAAGCCATTTCAGCTTATCTTCATAATCCGGCCGGTCATCAAAACTCAATCCCCTGAAAATAGCGCACTCTCCTGTTCCCTTTTTTCCGTCATCAGAAATTACGAGAATAAAAGTTTCCTTTTCATACAAAACGCCGCGAGATGTTCCACTCGGGCGTTTGAATTTTAATAAATATTTAAAATATTCTGCTTTCATTTATTTTACGCTGTCGATTCGCATAAACTCTTCAGCCTTTTCTACCATGTCGATGCTGCCTGCAAAGAACGGTATTCTCTGATGAAGTTCAGTAGGTTCAACCTCCATAATTCTTCTGAATCCGTCAGTTGCCTTACCACCAGCCTGCTCCGCTAAAAATGCCATTGGATTACATTCATACAGTAATCTCAGTTTTCCGTTAGGCGACTGACCGTAAGAGGGATAGATATAGATTCCTCCTTTCAGCATATTTCTGTGAAAATCAGCTACCAAAGAACCGATATATCTTGAAGTGTAAGGACGGTCACCCTCTTCCATCTGACAGTATTTCAGGTAATTTTTAACGCCCTGAGGAAATTTAATATAATTCCCTTCGTTGATTGAATAAATTTTCCCCGTTCTTGGGAAGGTCATATTAGGATGAGAAAGGTAATACGTACCCAATGATGGATCTAAAGTAAATCCGTTCACCCCATTTCCTGTAGTGTATACAATCATGGTTGATGAACCATAAATTACATATCCTGCAGCAATCTGGTTGATTCCTTTCTGTAAAAAGTCTTCTAACTGAACCGGTGTTCCTGGCTCTGTAACCCTTCTGTAAATCGAGAAAATAGTTCCTACAGAAACATTCACGTCGATATTTGAAGAACCGTCCAAAGGATCGATTAATACAACATATTTGCTTAAGTGACCGTTTTCACCACACTTAATGTCGATGAAGTCATCATTTTCTTCTGAAGCGATTCCACAGACAACTTCTCTCTGTGACAACGCTGTGATAAAGATATCATTGGCAATCACATCAAGCTTCTGCTGTTCCTCTCCCTGAATATTCTGATTTCCTGCGGCGCCTGTAATATCTACAATTCCGGCTTTGTTTACTTCTCTGTTTACAACTTTTGACGCCAGCCTGATCGCACTTAGAAGACGTGAAAATTCACCAGTGGAATACTGAAAATCTTCCTGTTTATCAATTAAAAATTCTCCTAAGGTCTGTAATGGTTGATCTGACATTTTTTTGATTTTACTTTACTGCCAAATTTCGTAAAAATTATCAGACCTGAAAGAATTTTCTTTTAAATCATTTAAACAATTGATATACTGAACATTAAAGACAAAACAGGAAGATTTAAAACAATTATGCACTAATTATTAATCACCAAATTGTGCTCTTTCATATCTCACCTTAAATTTATAATTTTGTCGATTCAAAAACTTTTATTTATCTAACAATTTTATTTTAAATCTTAAATGAAAATTTTCAAGTTTGGTGGAGCTTCGGTGAAAGATGCCGAAAGTGTAAAAAATGTGTCTATGGTTCTAAAAAGCCAGGGCTTTGATAAATGTCTGCTTGTCATCTCGGCAATGGGTAAAACAACCAATGAGCTGGAGAAAGTGGTGGAACTTTATTTTAAAAAAGAAGACTATCAAACCGAAATTGAAAAGATAAAACAGAAGCACATTGAAATAGCCAAGGGGCTTTTCCAGAACAGTCACGTAGTTTTTGACGAAATCAATCTTTTTTTTGATGACATTGTTTCATTTTTAAGAAGAAATAAATCGCCAAATTACAATTTCGTATACGATCAGGTGGTAAGCTGCGGAGAAATGATCTCAACCAAAATCGTAAGTGAATATCTTAACGATATTGAATTTACGAACCAATGGCTTGATGCAAGAGATTATATTAAAACCGATGATTCTTACCGTGATGGTGTGGTGAACTGGCAAAAGACCGAAGAATTTATTTCAACTTTGAATTCTATCTGCTACGTAACTCAAGGTTTCATTGGCTCAGACGATAATAATTTCACTGTAACTTTAGGAAGAGAAGGATCTGATTACTCTGCTGCAATTTTTGCATATTGTCTGAATGCAGATGCTATGACTATTTGGAAAGACGTTCCCGGAGTAATGACCGGAGACCCGAGAAAATTTAAAGATGTTTCCCTGCTTTCTAATATTTCTTACGAAGAAGCGATTGAAATGGCGTATTACGGTGCCAGCATTATTCACCCGAAGACCTTACAGCCGTTACAGCAGAAAAATATTCCTTTTTATGTGAAATCATTTGTAGATCCTACAAAAGACGGAACTAAAGTGGGTGCCTCTGATAAAAACCAGCATGAGGAATCTTATATCTTAAAAGAAAATCAAACATTACTGAAAATCTCAACCCGAGATTTCTCATTCATTGCAGAAGATCATATGAGTCTGGTTTTCGGATATTTATCTAAATATAAAATCAAAGTTTCGCTGATGCAGAACTCGGCGATTTCATTAGCTTTATGTTTGGAAGATAAATTTTTGAAAATTGACGAACTGAACGAAGAACTTCAAAAAGTTTTTAAAACTGATGTGGTAAAAAATGTATCTTTATTTACAGTAAGGAATGCAAAAATGGAAAACATCGGTAAATTTTACCAAGAAAAAAGTGTATTATTGGAGCAGATTGCGAAAAATACGCTTCAGATGGTAACACAATAAAACTAATCACGACTAAAAACACATGAGCTTAATTTCGAAAAATGATTTAATCAAAGCTGCCGGCTTAAATAAAATAGGTTTCCTCAAGAATCCTATTGCATCTGCTGTGATGAGCATTGCAAAAATAAATGAAGTCAACCGACTTTATGACAAGCTGAAAGAAAAGGAGGGCAAAGATTTTTTCGACTCTTTCGTCAGAGAGAGAAACTTAAGCTATGTTGCATTTGAAGAAGATTTAGCAAAAATACCGAAGACAGGACCTTTTATACTGGTTTCAAATCATCCTCTTGGGGCTATTGACGGAATTTTAATGTGTAAAATTCTTTCAGAAGTCCGCCCAGATTTCAAAGTAATGGGGAATTTTCTTTTAGAAAAGATAAAACCTATGGAGCCGTATGTTATTGCGGTCAACCCTTTTGAAGGAAGAAAAGAAGTAAGAAACAGCGCGACCGGAATGCGTGAAACACTAAAACACCTCGAAAATGGTGGCTGTGTAGGGATTTTTCCTGCAGGAGAAGTTTCAAACAAAAACAATCCTTACGGTGAAATTCTGGACAGAGAATGGGAAAAACCTGCATTAAAGCTTATTAAAATGGCGAAAGTACCGGTGGTACCGATGTATTTTCATGCAAAAAACAGCACGTTATTTTATCAGGTTGCCAAAATTCATCCCAATCTACAGACCATTATGCTTCCTGCAGAAATGATGAATGACCGTGAGAAACCCATCCGTATCAGAATAGGAAAACCTATCACGGTGAAGACAATGGATGAAATGGAAAACATTGAGGAGTTGGGAGAGTTTCTGAAACGTAAGGTTTATATGATGAAATCTTACTACGAAAAAAGAAAATCTCTGGCACAGGTAATCAATCTTAAAAATTTATCGCTGAAATTTCAGTTGCTTCGTGAAGAAAACATTGTTCAGAATATTATTGATGAAACTCCAAAGGAAGATTTAATAAAAGATATTTCAAAACTTCGCGGAACCGATAAAATGCTTTTCAGTAATGGTAATTACGAAATTTACTTTACGGCCTACGAAGAAATCCCTTCAGTTATGAGGGAGATCGGGAGACAGAGAGAACTGACTTTCCGAGCAGTGGGTGAAGGAAGTAATTTACCGTTTGACCTAGATGAATACGATAAACATTATCATCATTTGTTTTTGTGGGATAATGCCGCAGAAAAGCTTGCCGGCGCCTACAGAATGGCTTTGGGTAAAGATGTGATGAAAAAATTTGGAATTAAAGGGTTTTATACGAGTTCTTTATTTGAATTTGAACAGGACATTCATCCTTTCTTTAAAAAAGTGATTGAAATGGGACGTGCGTACATTTGCGAAGAATATCAGCAAAAACCTCTTCCCTTATTCCTTTTATGGCGTGGAATTGTGCATGTATGCCTGAGAAATCCTGATCATAAATTCCTGATGGGAGGTGTGAGTATTTCCAATAAATTTTCAGAGTTTTCTAAGTCCCTGATGATTGAGTTCATGCGGTCAAATTACTACGATTCTGCTGTCGCTCAATACATTACACCACGAAATGACTTCAAGGTGAAACTGAGAGATCGTGATAAGCACCTGTTCTTGGATGAAATGGAATCTGATTTAAATAAATTGGATAAAATTATCGATGACCTGGAACCTGAACTGAGAATGCCTGTTTTAATTAAAAAATATATTAAACAGAATGCAAAAGTAATTGCCTTCAACGTCGATCCCAACTTCAATGATGCGATTGATGGATTGATGTATATCAGAATAAGTGATCTTCCCGAAAGTACAATTAAGCCTGTATTGGAAGAGATGAGCGAGCAGATAAGGAAAGAACAGGAAAATAATACTCCTGAAAATCAGTAAGTTTTTAATTTTAGTTAAAAAAAAGCCGTCAATACTTGCATCATATAGCAAAACTTACTACTTTTGCATCACTTTAAAACAACGAAGTAAATCAATGGTTTCTTAGCTCAGTTGGTAGAGCAATGGATTGAAAATCCATGTGTCCCTGGTTCGATTCCTGGAGAAACCACTTAAACCGCCTTTCATTAGGCGGTTTTCTTTTCAAAGCTGTTTAAAAGTAAATTTGCAGAATCTAATATTAATTATTACTTTTGCCTCGCTTCAGAAATGAAGTACATTACAAAAATGGTTTCTTAGCTCAGTTGGTAGAGCAATGGATTGAAAATCCATGTGTCCCTGGTTCGATTCCTGGAGAAACCACTTCAACCACCTTTTCTTAAGGTGGTTTTTTATTTTATAGATCTTCCGATACACTTTAATTCTTTAAACAATTCTAATAAATCAAAATTAAGTATCTTCGCTTCTTAAAATTTAGAACAGAAAATGAAACAGATCATCTCCGGATTATTTATTTTTATCACCATATTAAGTTTTGCGCAGGACGAAATCAAGTTTCAGGATATTCCTTTTAAAGATCTTATCGCAAAGGCGAAAAAAGAAAACAAACTGGTTTTTATTGACGCCTACGCATCGTGGTGTGGCCCCTGTAAAATGATGGAGAAAAATGTTTTCACTAAAAAATCTGTTGGCGATTTTTACAATAAAAATTTCATCAATGCAAGAATCGACATGGAAAAAGGTGAAGGAAAAGAAGTTGCCCAGAAATTTGGTGTACGGTCTTATCCCACTTACCTATTCCTAAACGGTGACGGTGAACTGGTATCTCAAAACTCAGGCTATATGGAAGAAAACATTTTCTTAACAATGGCTCAGGATATCAATTCTCCCAACAACAAAAAAGGTTCTTTGAAGGAACGTTTTGCAAAAGGAGAAAAAGACCGTGATTTCCTGATCAACATTATGAAACTTAATGCCAGTGCCGATTATGATTTTGCGAAGAAGGCATCAGAAAGATATTTTGCCAACAGAAAAAAAACAGATGAGTTCACAAAGGACGATGCAGGATTTCTACTGTATTTTCTGAAATCTACAGAAGATGTTAATTACAAAACTTTTGTTTCCCAAAAAGCAGATATCATCAAATATTTACCGGAAGAAAACTACAATGAGTTTAACAATCAGTTGGTATTAGCTAAAGTTGTGCAGGAATCTATTGATGAAAAAGCCAAAAAAATCAATGATGAATATTTTATGAAAACTGCTGAACCACTGGTAGGAAAAGAAGCCGCAATGCTAAAACTTAACCAAACCAAGTTGGCGTATTATGAGCAGAATGCCAATTTCCCAGAGTATGAGAAGGCAGCTTTGGATTACTATAAAAATGCAGATGCTTTTGAACCTAATGAACTTCTGAAAGCAGCCTGGATTTTCTCTGATCATATCAAAACAAAAACCTCATTGAAAAAAGCCGCAGAATGGGCTGAAAAATCAGTAATGAGAAATGAAACGCCAGAAAACACATATATTTTGGCCAAAATATACTTCGCTCTTGGTAACCTTGATGTTGCAAAAAATTATGCGGAAATGTCTAAAAACATGGCAGAACAATCAGGAAAAGATGCAACCTTAGCAAAAGAATTATTAAATAATATTAAATAACTGATACTTTGAAAAATAAAATTTTAATAGCAGCATTTAGTCTCTTTTCACTTATAAATATCAATGCTCAGGAAAATCAATCTTTGGAAAATGTTTCAATGTCCGAAAAGAAACTTTACGTAAAAGGAAATGCACTGCTAATTCCTATTGGAGTAATCAATGCAGGACTAGAATATCAATTGAGTCAGAAATTTACTATGCAGGGTGATGTTCTGATATCCCCGTGGAAATCTTTTGCAGGACATGAAGCTCAGATTTATATGGGAACTATTGAAGGAAGATATTATTTCAAGGAAGCCTTTAAAGGTTGGCATGTAGGTGCTAATGTTTCTGTTGGTGCATATATTTTACAAAAACCTACCTATTGGAATGACGAGGTTTATTATAACCAAGAAACTCTTCAACCTACAAAATATATGCAATCTCAACTTTATCAAAAAGGCTACTCTATTTTATTTGGAATAGAAGGTGGCTATCAGTTCAGATTAGCTGAGAATTGGAATATGGATATTTTTGCCGGTATAGGAAATGCACAAGATTTCTATAAAGGATATGTACGTGGAACAGGGGAAAGATATGATGGCAACGATGGTTACAACAGAAGCGGTGAAATAATCCCTTATAGAGGCGGTGTAATGATCTCATATAGAATAAAATAACATGAAATTATTAGGTAAAAATCACATCATCATCTCAGTAATTACTTTTGCAATCCTTTTTCTGATGAATTATGTAGGAAACCCAGAAGCAGATAAACTGGAACGTGCACTGATGACAGCCTTCGCGGGAGTCATAGGATTATCGATTGGACTTTTCATTTTAAATAAAGGGAAAGACGATAAAAATCCGCCGCAGAATTTTGATTAAGAAATTATTAAAAAAAAATGTCAACTGCAATATTACAGTTGACATTTTTTTTAATCCTGGTAAAGAATATATTTCTTTCTGATTTTTTCAAATTGATCTAAATCTGATTTCCAGGAAGCTCTGATTTCCTTTTCTGATTTCCCTGCGACAATCTTTTTCCGTAAGTCGTCGCTTCCAGCTAGAGTATCAAAAAATAAATTCTTAAGGAAAAAATCTAATTGAGGATTTTTGTAGTTCCTGTACGCCTTTAAAAGCCACTCAAGATTAAGCGACCGCAAATCTGTGGAATGATTGGATAGATTTTCTCCGTAACACAGTTTCCCGTTTAAAAATGGTTCTTTAGCTCCGAAGTTCGGTTTTGGAGTAAACTGATAGGGCAGATTTTTCGTCCAGGGCGAACCGTAGATCTGAAAAGGAGTATCTGTACCTCTTCCTACTGAAACCTGAGTTCCTTCAAAGAAACATAAACTTGGGTAAAGATTAATTGATCGATCATTGGGAAGATTCGGAGAAGGTTTATCTAAAATCGCATAACGCTGTTTCTTATGATACTTCTGCATCGGGATCAAAGTATACTTTGCCTGTACGCTATTTTTCAGCCACTTTTCACCGTTCACCATTTTACCGTATTCACCGATGGTCAGACCGTACACTACAGGAACTGCGTGCATTCCCACGAAGCTTTCCCATTTCTTTTTTAAAACAGGTCCGTCAATGTATCCATCATGTGGATTGGGTCTGTCTAGGACCAGAATTTCAACGTTATTTTCAGCTCCGGCTTCCATTAAATAGGTTAAAGTCGAAATATAGGTGTAAAATCTTACGCCAACATCTTGAATATCAAAAATAACAATATCCAAACCTTTTAACTGCTCCGGTTTAGGCTTTTTGTTGGCTCCATATAGAGAAATAATAGGTATACCAGTTTTGATGTCTACTCCATTCTTTACTTTTTCGCCCGCATCGGCATCACCTCTGAAACCGTGCTCAGGAGCAAAGATTGTTTTAATTTTAATTCCGTTTTTTACTAAATAATCTACGACGTGCGTTTTATCTTTCATCAAACCGGTTTGGTTGGTCACAATTCCAATTGTTTTACCTTTTAGCAGAGGCAGATATAGTTCAGGTCGGTCTGCGCCGGTTTTGAAACCATCCTGATCCTGAGTCTGAGAATAATGTGGGTTGAATACTCCTAAAAAAATTAGGCAAATAAGAACTAAAGTTTTAATTTTGAAATCTAAATTCATAAGCTTGAAATTTCCTTTATATTTCTCTAGAAAAATAGCGTTTTCCAAAGATAACAAAAATAACCTATCACGGGTGATCATCTTCATTGGCAGGCTTTCTGTTGCTTTGGGAATCATTGTTTCTCTGATTACCGTTTCCACAGGTTTTGGTTCAAAAAAAGCGATTAAGGAGAGACTTGCAGACTTCAGCGGACATATCACTGTAAAATCGACCCGTTCAAATTCTTCATACAATACCTCTATTCTTGACAATCAAGGTTTAAACATTGCTAAACTGAAAGAACTTCCGGATGTTGAAAGCGTGCAGAAATATGCTATGGTAACGGGAATTATGCGTAACGAGCATAGTTTTGCAGGAATTATTTTCAAAGGTGTAGGAAAAGATTTCGACAGTTTACGTTTCAAAAAATTCCTGATTGCCGGAAAAACGCCTCAGGTAACAGAAGATGGCTATAACAACGGTGTTACTATTTCAGAAAAAATAGCAAATGACCTGCATCTTAAATTAAATGACAGCATTGTAACCGTCTTTGCAAAAGAAGATCAGAAACAGATTTACAGAAAATTTCAGGTTGTTGGAATTTACAAGACCGATATTAAGATGATTGACGATCAGTTCGTCATTGGAGATGTCAATCATGTGCGGAAAATTCAGGATATGGCACCTGAAGATATTGGCGGAATTGATATTTTCTTTAAAAATGTAGATGACATCGATAAAGACTCTCCCGAAATTGATAAATTGATCGGTTATAAAAATTATGCTGAAAAAGCTACAGATAAATTCCCTCAGATCAACGATTGGATCAGTATTTTTGATGTGAATATCGCTTTGATTATTTCAATAATGTTAATTGTAGTCATCATCAATATCATTATGGTTCTTCTTATTCTAATCATTGAAAGAACAAATTCTATTGGTCTGCTTAAGACTTTAGGTGCTACAAATGGTCAGATACGTGCAACCTTTATCAATTACACATTAATTATCATGGTTCCTGGATTGTTGTATGGAAATGCGATCGGTTTAGGACTTTTACTGATTCAGAAGTTTCTGGGAATTATAAAATTAAATCCTGAAAACTATTATGTAAGTACCGTTCCCGTTGATTTAAATCCTCTGGTTATTCTGTCAATCTCTGCAGGAATTTTATTGATTTCCGGCTTGGCTTTGATTATCCCGAGTTATCTCATCAGTAAAATATCTCCGGTGAAATCGATCAAGTATAGCTAAAGAGCAAATGGTGAATTGTGAATTTACAGGCTTACTTTAAATTGTCATCTATTGATTAACCGTTTTACATCATTTGTTGATTGTGTCACATTTTTCATTCATAAAAAATATGGCTAACAGAAAATTCCCATTTCATTAAACAGGTATCGAAAATTTTGAGGAATTTTTGACGGAGTGTTTAAATGTTGTCCTCTGTAGCTTCTGCAATATTTTATTTTGAGTAAAGTCACTACTTGCAGACGAATTTCCTAGTCGTCAGTGAGGCGACATCCTTTTTGGGAGCAGAGCGTAATGAAAAATACAGCGTTTTGACTTCAAAAGTGTTAATTAGAAGCATGATCAGGCTCCTGAAAAACTCGTGCATTCTAATATTCAATTAAATACCATCTCTTCCCTTAAATAATTTGAAAGCCGTATCTTTGCCCCGCAGAAAAAAAACAAGTATGAAATACGCAGAAAATATTCTCGAAACTATTGGAAATACACCTCTTGTAAAACTGAACAAAGTTTTGGGTGAAGATTTTCCGGCTTTGGTTTTGGCAAAAGTGGAAACGTTCAACCCAGGAAATTCGGTGAAAGACAGAATGGCTCTGAAAATGATTGAAGATGCTGAAAAAGACGGAAGACTGAAACCTGGTGGAACCATTATTGAAGGTACATCCGGAAATACTGGTATGGGATTGGCTTTGGCAGCGATCATTAAAGGATACAAATGTATTTTTGTGACCAATGCAAAACAGTCTAAAGAAAAATGTGATATTCTCCGTGCAGTTGGTGCAGAAGTGATTGTATGTCCGACAGATGTAAAGCCTACAGATCCGCGTTCTTATTATTCAGTTTCTAAAAGACTGGCTAAAGAAACAGAGAACGGATGGTACGTCAACCAATATGATAATTTATCAAACAGAGCTGCTCATTACGAGTCTACTGCACCGGAAATCTGGGAACAGACTGACGGAAAACTGACTCACTTTCTAGTTGGAGCAGGAACAGGTGGAACAATTACAGGTTGCGGAATGTTCTTTAAAGAGAAAAATAAAGACATCAAAATTATTGGCGTTGATACGTACGGATCAATTTTAAAAGAAATTCACGAAACGGGAGAAATTAACTTAGGAAATGCTTACACCTACATCACAGAAGGTATTGGTGAAGATATTCTTCCTGAAAACTACGACATGTCGGTAATCGATCATTTCGAAAAAGTAACCGATAAAGATGGAGCAATCTATGCCAGAAAACTGGCAAAAGAAGAAGGGATTTTCTGTGGATATTCTGCAGGAAGTGCGATGGCTGCTTTGGTTCAGATGAAAGATCAATTTACAGAAGACGATGTGGTTGTTGTTCTGCTTCACGATCACGGCTCAAGGTATGTAGGAAAAATCTACAATGACGAGTGGATGAAAGAAATGGGTTGGTTAGATTAATTCAGAACCTTTATAAAAAAACAGAAATCAGAGCGTTGGCTCTGATTTTTTTATTTTAAAACATTTTTCTGTACTGCATCTTTCAACATATTAAAATCTGCTTCTGACATTGATTTTCTTGGAAACATATAATTGAATTTACCTTCTAAACCAATAAATTTTTCGCTGATTTCTCCAGCTGTGAATTCTGTCCAGAGACTGGTTTCTTTATTTTCATTAAGGTTGACCTTAAAAACTTTAGCATTAAACTGGATCTGATAAATTTCAGTATTCTCAAGAGTCTTGAGGTATTTTACGACTTCTTTTTTCCATTTCGAAACCTTGTTGATGGCTAAAGATAAGTAGACCGCACAAAGCAGGAAAAGAAAACTCACAAAATATAAAATCCCGAATTTCTCTTTGCTTAAATCATCTTTGAAATAAAATAAAATCAAAAGTATGGCGGCCACGATGATTGTGGTAATCAGTTTTCCTTTTACGGTCGGTGACAAAAAAAGACTTCCCTGATCTCCATTAAGATAAATCTCTTCAAAATCTCCTTTATTGATTTTTAAATTGATGATTTTGTCGTCGTTTATTCTAGCCATGTATATAGTGTTTGATTTTACAAAACTAAATTAAATATCCTCATATTTCTCACGAATTACTGAAAGTTTATTCATCAGGTCGCGATTTTTTTGATGAAGATCATCCATTTTACGCAGCATATGATGAATCACTTCCAAACCCGGCAGATTGACCTCTAAATCGTAATGCCAGTTGGCAAACTTTTCAAAAACCTGCAGATCTTCATAAATCAGGTAACGAACATTATCCTCAGTTTCTACGTTCAGGAGACCGTTATCTACCAATTCATCAAAAAAAGTAATTTCAATATTGTATATTTTTATGAGTTCTTCCCGTGATATTCTTTCGCTCATGATTAAGAATTTTTAAGTTGTTCAAAAAGTTCTTTCTGTTGATCACTAAGGTTTGTGGGCAGCTTTACATCATACGTCACAAACAGATCACCAAATTCACCGTCTTTTTTATAGACAGGAAAACCTTTTCCTTTCAACCGCACCGTTGTTCCGCTTTGAGTTTCCTGTTTTACTTTAAGATTTACGCTTCCTTCTAAAGTTTCCACTTTTACGTCGCCACCCAGAACAGCGGTGTACAAATCGATCGTCACTTTAGATTTTAGATCATCTCCTACCCTTTCGAAATTCGGATCCGGAGCTATATTAAAAGTAATGTATAAATCTCCTGTCGGACCGCCATTAAAACCAGGATTTCCGTGGCCTTTTAATTTTATTTGCTGGCCATCGTAAACTCCCGCAGGAATTGTTATTCTCACCTTCTTGCCATTAATATCAAAAGTCTGTTGCTGTGTTTTTGCGGCGTCCTTTAGATTTAAATTCAATTCTGCCTGTACATCCTGACCTTTGAATTTTCCTGATGCGCTTCCACGGGAGCTTCTGCCGAATCCACCACCCTCACCGCCAAACATACTCTGGAAAAAGTCTGAAAAATCTTCGCCACCTCCAAAATCAGCACCCGAAAAACCACCACCGTAGTTTCCACCCTGACTTTGGGATTGCCTTTGCTGTTGCTGAGCCTGTTCGTACTGTTCGCCATGCTTCCAGTTTTCACCGTATTTGTCGTATTTCGCCCGATTTTCCGGATTGCTCAACACTTCATTGGCTTCGTTCAGCTCTTTGAATCTCAGTTCTGCTTCTTTATCGTTGGGGTTAAGGTCTGGGTGCAGTTTTCTTGCCTGCTTGCGGTACGCTTTTTTGATGTCGTCCTGAGTTGCGCTTTTGTCTACGCCTAAAATTTTGTAATAATCTATATAAGCCATAGAAACGATTGTTTACTCAAATTTACCAAAATTAAGCCGAAGATTTATCTAAGAAATTGTTAAAAAATAAATCTATCTTTACTAAAAATCACCGCATGGAATCACCGGTACTGTCTTGAAATCACAAAACCAATAAAGACAGATCATCACAGATAACCATTTAAAAATTAAAATTACCTTCATATGAAAGAGGTTTTAAAAAACTATTCAGGAATTCTTTTTCTTCTTCTCGGAATTACCGTCGGCAGCATCATCGGTGTTGTTGCTCCACAAATTGTGGAATACATTAAACCGCTGGGAGATATTTTTCTGAATTTGCTTTTTGTGAGCGTTGTTCCATTGGTATTTTTTGCGGTTTCCAATTCTATATCTTCTCTTGAACAGCAGTCGAAGTTTGGTAAAATCATTTTTGCAATGGCATTTACCTTTCTCTTGTTCATTTTAATTGCTGCTATTTTCACCATCGGAATGGTTTATTTATTTCCCGTGTCCTCGATTTCGGGAAGTTCTGAAATTATAGCTGAAGCGGCAAAGGAAGAAAACTGGGGCGACAGGATTGTAAGCTTCTTTACCGTTGGAGAATTCACCGAACTTTTTTCACGGAAAAACATGCTGGCACTACTGATTTTCGCCTTCCTTACCGGATTTGCTGCGAGAAAATCCGGAGAAAACGGTAAGCCTTTCAGACTCTTCATTGCCTCGGGTTATGAAGTGATGAAAGAACTGCTTCTGATGATTATGAAAATTGCGCCAATTGGTTTGGGTGCCTACTTTGCGTATCAGGTAGCAACGCTTGGACCTCAGCTTTTCGGTTTTTATGCTAAGCCTCTCGGACTTTACTATATTTCAGGAATTATTTACTTCTTCGTGTTTTTTTCACTTTACGCCTTTATCGCAGACAGAAAAAACGGAATAAAAAATTTCTGGACCAACGCCATTTTACCTACACTCACCGCATTAAGTACCTGCAGCAGTTTCGCAACCATGCCTACAAACTTAGTAGCCGCATCCAAAATCGGTATTCCGAGTTCGATTGCTAATCTGGTAATCCCGATTGGAACGACACTTCATAAAAACGGTTCGTCGATGTCATCCATTATTAAAATCTACGTTGCATTTCAGATTATCGGAAGAGATTTTTTTGAACCGTCTAATCTTCTTTTAGCTTTAGGAATTACTGTTTTTGTCAGTATTGTTGCAGGCGGAATTCCCAATGGCGGATATATTGGGGAAATGCTGATGATTTCTGTCTATCAGTTGCCACAGGAAGCGATTCCTGCGGTGATTATTATCGGAACTTTGGTAGATCCTCTGGCAACAGTTTTAAATGCTGTTGGAGATATTGTGGCGGCAATGTTTGTAAATCGGTTTGTGAAGGTTTGATGAGTATTTATTATGAATTTATTTTTTAAAAACATAGGATTGTATGATCATTTGACTTTCAATATTGACATGGATAAATCTGAATTTGTTGAAAGTTTAAAAAAAATCACCTACGAAACAGATACAAGTTTCATATCTTTAATTCCTGATCATGGAATCCCTACAAGATTTGAATACAGAGGATTGATCAATGTAGACAACTTTATTATAAAAAGAAGAAAACATTTATTTGATATTAATATTTATCGTTCTATTATAAAAGGAAATATTGTAGAAGAAAAGAATAAAACAGTTATTAAAATAGAATTCACTCCCTTCATTTATCCTTTTATAGCTTCTATAATAGCAATTCTTCTTTTCCTTTTTATCACATCACAAGAAATTCAAAACAACGAAAATTATATCTTTATTGTCATTCCAATATTGGTAACAATCACTCAATATTTTATTTTAAAAACAAATATAAAAAAATGTAAATATGATTTTGAAAGAGAATTAAATTTTATCGTTCAGAAAAACAAGCAGTTCACAAGCTATGAATAAAATTACTCGCTCCGTTTTACCTCTTCCAATTTTTTTAATTCTTCCGCTGTAAATAATTTATAATGCACTTTAAATGTTTTTCCTAAAGGGGTTTCCAAAGAAAATCCGCCAGGGCCGAAGCCTTCTAAAACGTCTAATGTAAAATGGGAATACTGCCAATATTCAAAGAGGTCGCGGTCGATCCAAAATTCGTGACCGTTGATGGTTCCGATCATGGCATCATTCATTCTCGGAAAATAGCCTCCTTTCTCGAAACATTGTGGCTGTGTACCTTCACAACATCCTCCGGCTTGGTAAAACATAAGCTCGCCGTGCTTTTTTTCAAGTTCCCAAATGAGCTCGAGGGCTTTTTCTGTAACTGAGAGTCTCGATATTTTTTTTGCTTCCATAATGATCTTCTTCAAAAAGGTTTATTGGTTTCAGTTAAATTTCTCTGTTCTTTTGGCTTAATCCAAAAGAACCAAAAAATCAAGACTGGAAAGTCCTGCTAAAAATAATCTGTACTCACTAAAAAATTCTAAGCTTGCGCGAGAGTTTATTATTTTCTTCGGTTGAATATTTGTGTCGCGCTTCGAACAGAAGAATTTTTTTACGTTCATACAGTTTATTTTCTTAACGCCTCCATTTCCTAGGTCGGATTTATGTCTTTCAAACAAAATTTGGTTTGTTAAACTTTTATTGAGCCGAGCTTAGTCTTTGTCTACTATTTTATAAAGTTAAAAAAAGTCTGACAAAACAAGCATTGTCAGACTTTACATAAACCAAATATAGTGATGTGTTTTGCACACAACTTTTGCGTGAGGGATAGGAAGGGCGGCGAGGAACTCGCCGGTGCGAAGCACCGAAACGAAGTGCAGCCCTGGATAGCCCGACCGTTTTTCCCCGTGACAAACGGGGAAAACGGGCACGCCCTAAATATTTATTAATTAAAAGAAACCTAATTTGTTTTTGCTGTATGAGATCAACATGTTCTTTGTCTGACGGTAATGATCCAACATCATTTTATGGTTTTCTCTACCGATACCCGACTGCTTGTACCCACCAAATGGCGCTCCTGCAGGGTAAGAATGATATTGATTCACCCAAACTCTACCCGCCTGAATCTGACGTGGCACATTGTACAGCTGATGCGCATCTCTCGTCCAAACTCCTGCACCCAATCCATAGATCGTGTCGTTGGCAATTTTAATTGCATCTTCTTCATCTTTAAAAGTCGTAAACGCTAAAACAGGTCCGAAAATTTCCTCCTGGAAGATTCTCATTCTGTTGTTTCCTTTGAAAATCGTTGGCTGAATGTAGTATCCTTCTTCAAGGTTTTCACCTACATGATTCACATCACCACCCACTAACACTTCAGCACCTTCTTCTTTTCCTAATTTAATGTAAGACAAAATTTTATCTTTCTGAATTTTTGAAGCCTGCGCTCCCATCATCACGGTTTTATCCAGAGGATTTCCAACTTTGATCGCTTTCACTCTTTCAATTACTTTCGCGATAAATGCATCGGCAATGTCTTCCTGAACCAATAATCTTGAAGGAGCTGTGCAAATTTCACCCTGATTAAGCGCAAAAAGAACTGCACCTTCTACGGCTTTGTCTAAAAATTCATCATCTGCATCCATCACCGAGCTGAAGAAAACGTTGGGAGATTTTCCACCTAATTCCAAAGTCACCGGGATGATATTTTCTGTGGCATACTGCATTACCAAACGACCTGTTACAGTAGAACCGGTAAACGCAGCCTTGTTTATTTTCGGATTCGTCACCAAAGCTCTTCCAAGCTCCGCTCCGAAACCGTTGACAATATTCACCACTCCCGCCGGAAGTAAATCTTTAATTAAATCGATTAAAACCAAGATTGAAATCGGTGTACTTTCTGCCGGTTTTAAGACTACACAGTTTCCTGCGGCCAATGCCGGAGCCAGTTTCCAAACTGCCATCAAAATCGGGAAATTCCATGGGATAATTTGTGCGATCACGCCAAGCGGCTCGTGCACGATTAATGAAACCGTATCTTTATCCAGTTCGTTATGCGAACCTTCATCTGCTCTGATTACTGAAGCAAAATACCTGAAATGATCGACTGCCAAAGGTAAATCTGCAGCTAAAGTTTCTCTTACTGCTTTTCCGTTATCAATGGTTTCTACCGTTGCCAAATACTCCAGATTTTCTTCGATTCTGTCGGCAATTTTATTTAAAATAACGCTTCTTTCAGTAGACGATGTATCTTTCCACGTCTGGAACGCTTTTTCGGCTGCATTAACTGCCAGTTCTAAATCTTCTTTTGACGAATGCGCTGCCTGGGTGAAAACTTTTCCATCAACGGGAGAAATTACATCAAAATAATTTCCGTTAACCGGTGCGGTAAACTCACCATTAATGAAGTTGTCATATTGCTTTTTGAATTCCGGCCACTGTAAGACCGTGTCTGATTTTTGTTCTGTTGCTGTGCTCATATTAGTATTGTTTTGATTTTATCTTCAACCAAATTACACCGACTACAATAAAAGAAATAGCAAAATCCTACAAAAAAACTTCAAAATAGTGTAGAAGCCAGACTTTAGTATTTCCTTAACATGTTTTTAATCATATAATTTCTATATTTGATAGAAGTCGCAACTTAAATAAATTTAGCAATGAATGATCATAAGTTTTTATTGAATACTCCTGCATTAAAGAAGGAAAGTCAGCTTTTAAACTTAGTTGAAAATCAAACTAAATTTAATCTCAACAACTGTGAATTCAGCATCTATGAGACTCACAAGTCTGCGTTTGATATAAAACTGCATTTTGATACGATCGCTTTCACAGCAATGTTGCAGGGCAGAAAATACATGAAGCTGGAAAACAAAACCAACTATTTCGATTATTTCCCGGGAGAAAGTGTTTTGGTTGCGCCCGGTGAGACGATGGTCATTGATTTTCCGGAGTCTGATGAGACACCCACTCAATGTATTTCTTTAAGTTTAAATCCTGAGTTTATCGAAAACTCTTTGAATCATCTGAACTATAATTTCGCGAAAGTAGATGAAACCTCATCCTGGAATCTGCAACTCGACGAGTATTTTTTATTTAATAATAAATCATTGGCAGCGGCCACCAACAATATTATGAGAATCGCCATGGATGATAATTCCGAGAAAGATATTATGGCTGATTTTGCTTTAAAAGAACTTTTAATAAGACTTATGCAGACACAGGCAAGAAGTATGGTAGAGAAAAATTTGGCTAAAAATAAATCCAGAATCGGTTTTGTAGTGGACTATATTAAAAACAACATCCATCAGAAACTTTCTATCGACAGCATTGCAAAACTGGCTTATGTGAGCAAATCTAATTTCTTCAAAATGTTTAAAGACGAGTTGGGAACCTCACCAAATGATTTTATTCTTCAGGAAAGAATCAGCAAGGCGAAAGAACTTTTAGCTTTAAACAACAGCATTAAGGAAACTGCTTACCAGACTGGTTTTTCTGATACAAATTACTTTACAAGAGTTTTTAAACAGTTGGTTGGGGTGACACCGAAGAACTACCAGAATGGGGTAATTAGTTTCTAACTAAAAAAAGCACCTCAATGAGATGCTTCCTGTAATTCTTTATTCTTTAAAACCGTAATATCTTGCTCCTAATAAGACCGGATTTTCATGTTCGACAGACTCTAATCCAAAACCAGTGTAACCAGGATTTACAGAATGTTCAAGCTGTTTTCTGTGGAGTTTTTCATACGTATCAAAATCAATGGCTAAACGTTCATTCAAATTTTCAAATAAATTCCATTTTTCAACGACGGTTTTCCAGTTTTCAGAAACTTTTCCGGCAAAAACTTTAGATTTTGAACCGCTTCCATACCCTAAAAATCCTATTTCCTGTCCCGCCAATTCTTCTTTTTCACTAAAAGAAGTCTGTAAACCTGAAAGTAAGGCCATAAAAATCGAAGCGGTGTACATGTTTCCGATCTCAGACGATGCACGCTGTGTCTTCTCGATCTTATCACTGATAAATTTCAAATAATCTTCAGATTTTGCCACCGCTTTCTGTTCTTGAGGATTCGAGTAGGAAAGTCCGTTTTCTAAGCTGTAAATTTCAGTAAAAACTCTTTTACCATGGAATGCGTAAGGAAGATGGAAGATTAAATATTTCCAGTTTTGATAAGGTTTTTCTTGACCTGAAACTTCTTTATAATGTTCGTACGCTTCTCTGATTCTGTCCTGATAACACTGATTGGAATACTGTCCGTCAAAAACCGGCTCGTCTGTGAAAATTTCGATTTTATCCGGAAAGTTTTCAGGCGCATTTGTCAAATCTTCCTTTTTAAAATGCCTTCTCGGTTTAAAGAAATCAAAAACACTTTCTGTAGCGACTCCCCAATGATTTTCGATTTCAATTAAATCAGGTTTTGCAGAAATCAACAACGATACAGCACCGCCGCCCTGAGTGTATTCTCCTGAAGAAGCCAACTCGTATTTTGCATAATCACTTGCGATGACGATGGCTTTTTTATCAGGATTTACTCTTACAAAATCCAGAGAGTTGTGAAGTGCATCTACTGCGCCAATACAGGCAAAAGTCAGATCCACGATATCACAGTTTTTGAAACATCTTTTACCAAACTCAGGTTCCAAGACCTTTTCTACCATCTGCATTGCGTAGGAAGCAGTAGGTTTTGCGGCATCGATTGCGCTCTCTGTGCCTAAATAAATTCTTGAAATATCTTTTGGGTTGATTTCGTAGTCTCTGATTAATTTAAGTAAAGCTTCAGCCGCAAAAGTTGCAGCATCTTCATGCAAATCCGGAAAGCCCATTTTATGTAAACCTAAACCCTTCTCTAATTTTGCCGGTTCAATTCCTCTTTTTTCTGCTAAGTCTTTAATTTCCAAATACAAAGATGGTACATAGTAACTTGCTGCCTCAATTCCAAAACTCATAATTGTTTAATTTTAAAACGAATTTATAAAAGATAACGCAAAAAAAACTTCATTATCGTCTAAATTTTTGAGGAATTATTAATTTAAATACTTGGCGTTTATACAAAAAATTATTATTTACGCAAAGTCCACAAAGATTTATTTACAACTCACTGTTTTTAAGTTCGCAAAACGAAGTTTAGCCGATTCAATAATATAATAATTTGAGGCAAAGGCGTTCGACTTAGAAAAGAACACAATGTATTTCAGTTATAACAGATTATGGAAAATAAAAAAGCACCTCCGATGTGGAGATGCTTAAAAAAATATAGGTTGATTTATTATTTGAAATTTTCGATCGCTTTGTTGATTGCGTTAATCTGAGGATTGATACTTGCTGCTTTCTGAGGATTCTGTTTCAGAAGTTCCATTTTTTTATTTAAGCCATCTTTCAACATTTGGGAAACCATCATTTTTACCTGAGGATTTTCGCCCATCTGTCCTTTTGCCTGACCTAAAATCTTAGTAATACTTTCTGTCGCTTTTAGGTTATCAGATGTCATAATCCAGTTGTAACCTTCTTCTGCGACTTTCCCCAATTCCGGATTCTGGAATTTTAAAAATGGATAGAAAGCAACCATTGGAGCAATATTCGACATTTGAGACGTTACCTTATTTTTAACAATAATCGGAAGCATTTTACTCAATAAATCTTCGGAAGCACCATTTAGATCGATTTTATCTGCCAAAGCATTTGCTTTTGTAGGGTCAACTTCCAACGCTGCCGCTACAGAATTTCCTCGTACAGAGTTTGAGACTGCGTTGGCTCCTTTCTCAAATATTGATAAGTATTTTTTATCTTTTGTTTTTGCCAATGCTGCTATTGCTGCACCCTGCACTAAAGTTTTAGGATCATTTGAAGCTAATTTTTCAACCTCTGTTCCTAAAGCTTTCAGTTGTTCAGCATTGGATAAATCCATTAATTCCAAAGCTTTTTCTCTCACTCTGAAATATGGATCTTTTAAAGCTGCTGCCAATAATTTGGTTGCAGCAGGATTTTTTCCTACCTGGTCTTTAATTGCATTTAAAGCGTTATATCTGCTTTTAAATTCTTTTGATCCTGTAAAATGCATTAGATTTTGCTCCGGAGTTTTGGTCTCGCTTACATCAGCAACCAAAATTCCGTCGGCATTGATATTCACTAAATCCGGATTTTTTGAAACATCAAAACTGAATGTGTTTTTTGCAGCCGCATTCACCCAAACCTGTTGTCTTTTTGGTTTTCCGTTATCGTAAACATCAATGGTCAAAGGAAACTCAAAAGGTAATTCCTGAGACTGATTTACCACTACAGTCACCTGTTTTTTTACAGGCTCAAAAGTATAAGAATAATTCAATTTTGGATGTCCGCTACCGAAATACCACTGATTGAAGAACCAGTTTAAATCTTTCCCTGATACTTTCTCAAATGATAATCTTAACTGATGAGCTTCTGCATTTTTATATTCATACGTCTTCAGATAGTCAGTCATTCCGGCAAAAAACGCTTCATCTCCCAGGTAATTTCTCAACATGTGAAGAATTCCGCCACCTTTCTGATAGGTTACCAAATCGAACACATCTTCCCGTGACGCATAATCAAATCTTACCAGATCTTTTTTGAAGTCTGAAGGATTATGAATATAATGACCTACATCTTCCATCTGGTGATAATCTGCCTGATCTTTCCCATACTTATACTCGTTCCAAAGATATTCTGAGTAGTTGGCAAAAGATTCGTTGACCGTCAGATTACTCCAGCTTTCTGCGGTTACCAGATCACCAAACCAGTGGTGAAATAATTCGTGAGCGATAGTGTCTTCCCATTTGTTCTCATCGATTAGCTGTCCCGGTTTCTGTAAAATATCACTTCCGTGAAGGGTTGCAGTAGTATTTTCCATGGCACCACTTACGTAATCTCTACCAGAAATCTGAGCATATTTTGACCATGGATAATCGTAACCCAATTTTTTTGAGAAAAACTCAATCATTTCAGGAGTGTTTCCATAAATCTGTTTTGCATAAGGCTCATATTCTTTCTCGATGTAATAGTCTACGGCAATATTCTTCCATTTATCTTTTACAACTGCATATTCACCGACCCCCATGAAGAAAAGGTAAGTCGAATGTCTTTTGTCCATCACCCAATGATCGGTTCTTAAGCCGTTAGATTCTTTCTGAGAATCCTTTAGGAGACCGTTTGAAAGGGTGACATATTTATCAGGCACCGTCATGTAGATTTCCTGAGTTGTTTTCTGGATTGACTTATCAATGGTCGGAAACCATGCAGAAGAAGATTCAGTCTCTCCCTGTGTCCAAATCTGGGTTGGTTTATCAGGATCCTGACCCTGTGCATTGATGAAATAAAGACCCTTCGCATCGCTGATTGCCATGCTTCCTTCCTGCTTCACTTCATTTGGACGGGCAGTATATTTGATGTACACCGTATAATCCTGATTTCTCTGATAGGTTTTATCTAAAGTAATTTTTAAAACATCATTTTTGTAATCATATTTTAAAGGAGATTTTTTGCCATTGTTATCCAAAGCCACTTCGTGAATCAACATCCCTTTAGCATCCAGAATCAACTCGTTTGTTGCATAGAAATAAGGTGAAGCTGTTAACCACTCTTCCCCATTCATCTGCTCTTTCTGATAATCAAAACTGACTTTAAGTTTGGTGTGTTTCAGCTCTGTAACTTTTGCTGATGTCGCTCTGTAGACTTTTTCTCTGCCTGAAGTTTCAGTTTGTGCAGATACATTGCCGGAAAACAAAGCTCCCAATATTGCAATCGATAAAATGACTTTCTTCATCTCTTTCCTTTTATTTTTTTATATTATTTTTTGTTATGATTTCGAAAATATCGTTCACCAAAGTCTCGTAATCGCCTTTCTTCAGCTGTTCTTTGGTTTTGGCAAAAGCTTTTTTCAGTTCACTTTCAGGATTTTCATCATCGATAATTTCGACAGAACTTACTCCTTTCAGTTGAAGGACTGCATTCTGAAGTAACGCCAGATCTGCTTTATCTTCGGTATTTATTTTTAGATATTTCATGAGATTATTCTTTTGTGAATATAGTTTCTACTCCGCCTTGAATGATTGCAAACTGCTTTTTTGACGGATCAAAATTGACAACAATTCCTGCCATGTCAAATTTAAAGCTATTTTTTGAAGTAGCTTCCAAAGGAAATGCACTTTGCCCGGTCGCCTGAGCCATCAAAGTTTTATCTTTAACGAAAATATTAAATTTAACCGGAATTTTTGGCGTGGAATATATTCCTACATACTGCTGAAGTTCAGTTTCAGACACAGCAAATGATTTGAAATTAGGAATCTGGAAATCCTGTCCGCTTGCAACTTTCAGCATATTAATTGCGATCTGATTGTTATCATAATCTGACTGATTGGTCACAGAACTCACTGCAACTTTCAATTCAGGAAAGTAATAGAGAAAAGATCTGAATTCATCAATTCCGCCGTTATGTCCGAAGCCTGAATATTGATTGAAAGGAATTTTCACCAATCCATAACCATAATTATCTGAGAAATTTTTCATTTGCTTCAGACTTTCACTGTTGATGATTTTTACGGTTTCCAGTCCTACAATAAATTTCAGAAGCTCTGAAGGAGTCGAGATGATATTACCTGCACCGATAGGAATGCTCATATCGGTTTCTGAGGAAGCCTGATATTTCCCATTTACAAAATTATACGACTTAGCCTGATTTTTCCCAGAATCTATTTTACCGCCAACTTCCGTCAAGGTGAGTTTTAGAGGTCTTGCAATTTTATCTTTTATTAATTCCGCGTAAGATTTTTTATACACTTTTTCAAGTATAAACCCTAAAAGATTATAGTTCGAATTACTGTACTCAAACTGAACACCCGGATTGAAATCACTTTTATACTTCTTAATAATTCCGACCAAATCTTTTTCAGTTTTCGGCTGAGTATTGTACTGCATATACTCTGCTTCATCAGTCAGATTATGAATTCCGGTACGGTGTTGCAGAAGATTTTCTATGGTAATCTTATCGGCATTTTCTATTTCAGGAAAAAACTGAGACAGTTTTGTATTTAAAGTCAATTTTTTGTCCTCAACTGCCTTCATAATCAATACTGCTGTGAACGTTTTTGAAATAGATCCGATACGATATTGCGTGTTCATATTGGCTTTCTGCTGTTTTTCAACATCCGAAAATCCTACCACTTTGATGAAGGAAGTCTGATGATTATCTGCAAAAGCAAAACTTCCCATTACTTTGTGATGTACGTTCAGGGAATCAAAATAACTGCTTAATTTTTCTCTGATATTATTTTGAGAAAATGCAAATGATGAAACACTTACAGCAACCGACAAACAAACCTTTCTTATCATAATGGAAATTTATTAATAAGTTGCTAAAACTCACAAATCGTTACAAAAAAAGTGAAGTTCTTACGCTTCACTCTCTCTCTTATTTAATTATTTTTAAATCGCTACAGGTGCTTTGATTCCCGGATGCGGATCATAATTTTCTAAAGTAAAATCTTCGAAATTAAAATTGAAAATATCTTTAATTTCAGGTTTTAATTTCATGGTCGGAAGAGGTCTTGTTTCTCTTGAAAGCTGTCTGTTAACCTGCTCAAAATGATTGTTATAGATATGAACGTCTCCGAAGGAATGTACATAATCTCCCACTTCCAAATCGCAAACCTGCGCCACCATCATCAACAGCAAAGCATAACTTGCAATATTGAAAGGAACTCCCAGAAAAACATCTGCACTTCTTTGGTACAATTGTAAAGACAATTTGCCATCCGCAACATAAAACTGAAATAAAGCGTGACAAGGCGCTAAAGCCATATTTGGAATTTCAGCAGCATTCCATGCAGAAACGATGAGTCTTCGGGAATCGGGATTTTTTTTGATCTGGTCGATTACCTCAGCAAACTGATCTACCACTTTTCCGTCTGCACCGGTCCAGCTTCTCCACTGTGCGCCGTAAACAGGGCCTAAATCACCATTTTCATCAGCCCATTCATTCCAGATAGAAACTCCATTGTCTGTAAGATATTTAATATTGGTATCACCTTTCAGAAACCACAGCAATTCATAAATAATAGATTTTAAATGAACCTTTTTCGTGGTTACCAAAGGAAATCCTTTTGATAAATCATAACGCAGCTGGTAGCCGAAAACGCTTCGTGTTCCCGTTCCTGTTCTGTCGGTTTTATCGGTTCCGTTGTCTAAAATATGCTGAAGTAAATCGAGATAGTTTTGCATTTGCGGGGAATAATATTGGGCTCAAATTTATGAAAAATTGAGGGATTATTAGTTAATCTTTTCAAATCCAATTCTGATTTGATTTTAATTTTCAAATTATTTTTTAAATTCTATCCGGTAGGCTTCAAAGTTTTCTGTGCCGAGGTTTTTCACAGAATGAGGTGGTTCGGGATCTGAGATTTTATTCTGATCTAACAGCTGATCAGTGGGCAAAGGTGGCAGTTGATGAGTTTTAGATTTTCTCAGTTTCCCTTTTTTATCCATTTTAAATTCTGAATATTCGATAGGTTGAGATTTTACCACCCAAAACAAACAGGGATTTTGATGGGTATGTACCGATTCTTCTTCTCCTTTTGACAGAACGACGTGTAAAATCCTTGTATACTCATCTTCAAAAACAATCTGGTGCGAAGCCGGAGCTTTTTTAACACCATCCAAATCTTCATTCCACGTCCAACCTGTGGGTTTTGTAATCTTTTTGGATGAATCAATTTTTTTTTTGAAATCCAGTCGGTAAGCTACTAAATCCTGATTTCCCAAATTCTTTGACAGTCCCAGATCGCCTTTGCCAACAGGAAATCCAACATTCATCGGAAGCTCATTCTTCTTCATAGCAACCGTCTGCACCGGAATGCGTTCTGCTTTTTCATTTTCAGTATAAAAAACCTGTTCATAATCTGAAGGTTGATACACCCACATTACTGCAGGCCATCTGTGCGAATGAATAGGTTCTGATTTCTGAGCTGCTACAAAAATTTTCAGAAGCCTCAAATTCTCATTTTCAAAAAGAATGATATGATTTTCAGGTGCTTTATTTACAGCTTCCAGACTGTCAGGATATTGTTTTTCCTGCCATTTCATCTCATTTTCCTGAGCGAATAGCAGAATTGAAAACTGTAACAGAATTATAAATTGTAATTTTCTCATTGTTTCAATAATTAATGGTTGAAATTGTTATTTAAGCGATGCTTTTTACGTATAAAATATAATCCAGACAGTAACGCAGGAGCAAATACAACTGCAGAAATCATTAACTGAAATTCAAATCCGAATTTGCATCTAACATATTTAACACTCCAAATTTTCTCAGGATACATCTTTGTTTTTTTTTAGAGTGAATTACATTAAAACTTTAATATCTCTTCTACTTCATCTGAAAATCTTTATCACCACATTGCCACAGCAGAAAAGAATATTCTCTGGCCACCTGAACAAACTGTTCATCAACCGTACTTCCACCGAAATGCCCTGCTTTGTAATCTACATACAGAAGAACGGGATTTTTTGATGCATTCTCATCCTGCATCTTAGCCGCAAATTTCGCAGGGATATAGCTTTCTACGCGGGAATCATTGAAACCTGTAGTGATCAGCTGGGCAGGATATTTTGTTCCTTTTTCAATATGATGAAAAGCATCCATTTCCCATAAAGCTTTAAATTCCGTTTCGTCTTTTACGGTTCCAAATTCAGGGATATTTGCGGGACCGTTTGGTGAAAATTCCATTCTCAGAGCATTCAGACAGCCTACTTTCGGAATGGCGACCTTGTAAAGATCGGGACGTTCTGTAATCGCTCTTCCAATCAAAATTCCGCCGGCGCTTGCTCCCGAAATTCCAAATTTATCTGATGAGGAATATTTATTTTTAATCAAATATTCTGCGCAGGCATTGAAATCTTTCCATGTATTGGGTTTTGTAACCTTCTTACCGGCAAGATACCAATCCCGACCTTTTTCTCCACCGCCCCGTATGTGTGCAAAAGCCAGAACGACACCGCGATTCAGCAACGGTAAATATCGCGTTGAAAAGTAAGGTGTAGAAGACATCCCGTAAGCGCCGTAACCCTGCATGAATGCGATATTGCTGCCGTCTTTTTTCAGTTTGGTTTTATCATACATAATGCTCAGCGGAACCATTGCATCATCGTGGGAAGGAACTTCAATTTCCTCAAAAACAATATTTTCAAGATTCGAAAAATTGATATCCATGCTGAAAGGTCCTTTGGAAAAGCTTTTCGAATCAACATCGTAAGTGTAAAAATTGATGGGTAAATTCCAGCCGACATTGATGAGCGTTAACTCGTTTGAATTCTTGGAAAGTGCCGTCGCTTCTACATTTCCTTTCAAAGGCGTTTCTATTTTTGTGGTTTTTCCGGTTTTTAAATCATAATAAAACGGTTCTACAACCAACTCATTTTTAGTTTTAAAATAAACCAGATAATCTTTCGATTGTGTGACAGAGGACAGCTTCCATTCTTTATCTCCGGATGCTACTTCTTTGGCGGTGGCAAAATCGGGTTTCGAAAGCGAGGTTTTAACCAGTCTGAATTTAGAATTTCCTTTTGTAGTCAAAAGATAAACATCATCGCCCTTCACAAAAAAATTCCAGATTTCATCTTTTTTTGTGCAGAACGGTTTCCAGTTGATGCGTTCTTTTTTCAGTTCTGAAGCGGGTGCGTAAAACATTTCCTTATAATTTTCAACCGTTGCTTTACTTAAAAAAATGTAAGGTGAATTTTTTGAAATATACATATCCGGATATTCCGACGGGAGAATATTGAGCTCAGGATATTTTTTTGCACTTGCCAGCAGAAGATCTTTTGAATTGTCGGTGCCGAGAACATGGAGCTTTGTTTTGGAATTTAACCATACTTCAGGATCGTGGGTATCATAGCTTTTTGCCTCACCGTACATGATTTCTGTATTGCTGCCGTCTACAAAACCGCCGTTGCTGTGCGGGATGACATCAGGAAGAAACTTTCCGGTTGCTACATCCATGATTTTCACATCACCCAATTCCGATCCCACTTCGCTAAGATTGAAGACCAATCTGCTGCCGTCATGACTCACACTTACTGCATAATCCATCACTTTTCCTGCTATATAATTTTGGGGATCAAACAGAAGGACTTCTTTTCCGTTTTTGCCTTGTCTGTAATAGAGTTTGAGTACAGATTCATCCGGCAATCTTTTTTTATAAAAATATTTTCCGCCTTCAATGGCAACGGGAATATATTTTACAGCAATAATTTTGTCGAGCTCTTTGAGTTCCTGAATGATCTTATTCTGATTCGGGATTTTTGAAAGCTGGGCATTGGTGAAGTTTTCCTGACCTTTGAACCAGTCCAGAACTTTTGGATCTTTGATATCTTCCAGCCAGCGGTAGGAATCTTCAACTTTTTTCCCGAAATAGGTATCGGAAACCAGTTCTTTTTTCGTTTCAGGATATTTGTACTGACCAAAAGACCATACACTCAGAAGCAAAACGCCCAATGTTATTGATTTTTTCATGGTAATAAGTTTTAGTTTTTAAAAATAGTGATAATAACTGTCCGCTACACAAATATAATAAATTGACTGTCAGTGCAGTTAATTATTTAAATCGAATTTAATTTTTCACTTAACGGAGAATGCCAAGAGCCTAAAAACAGAGCTAGTTCCACAGAAAACTATTTAGATTCTGCAGATTAAAATGTTTAAATAAAAAAAACAGGCTTCATCGAAACCTGTCTGAATGTACTATATAAAGTAAATTTAAACTGCAGTATAACCACCGTCAACAAGGTAATATCCACCAGTCATAAATGATGCTTTGTCTGAGCTCAAAAATAAGACTAACTCAGCAACTTCCTGCGATGTCCCCAATCTTCCCATTGGATGTTTTGCCACCAAAGCCTCCTTCATATCTCCACTTGCACTTTCTAGCAGAGGTGTTTCAATATAGGCAGGACCTACAGCATTGCAACGGATATTTTTCTGTCCGTATTCTGCTCCGATATTCTTTGTTAAACCAACAACTGCATGTTTTGATGCAGTATATGCCGAAGAAAGCGGTGCTGCCACTGTTCCGTGGATTGATGCGATATTCACAATCACTCCGCCACCGTTTTTCTCCATCTGCTCCAGTTGATATTTGCAGCCATAAAACACACCATCTAAGTTAACGTTCAGTACTTTTCTCCAGCTGTCAAGGCCATATTCTCCGGTCAGTTTCTGTTCGCCTCCGATTCCCGCATTATTACAGGCAATATCTAATCTTCCGTAGATTTCGACTGTTGATTTAATAAGTGCTTCTACTTCTTCTGCCTTTGACGTATCTGCTTTTACAAATGATGCTTCACCGCCGTCTGATTTGATTTTTTCTACCGCCTGTTTGCCATGTTCTTCATTGATATCAGAAACGATAACTTTTGCTCCTTCTTTTGCATAAGACCCGGCGATTGCCAATCCGATTCCTGAACCTGCTCCTGTAACAAGAGCTACTTTATTGTCTAAAATTCCCATTTGATAAAATTTTGATTAATATTTGAATAATTAAATTTACAATAATTTCAGTTCATTGTTTCTTTTTAAAACATTAAACTTTTATTAAAGTTTTACATGGTAATTTACTCAAAAAGGATTCCGAAATCTACCAACAATTTGATTTTGAGAATTATTAAATCTTAGGCTTAAAAAATATTTAAGATTTTATGGGTGACATTATTTAAACTGATACTCTCCGATTCTGATTTTCCTTCCAGTACTTTTGCCAAGGGTGAATCTGGGGAAATGCAGAAAATTTTATTTCCATCCAAATCAATATTCGAAAGAGAAACCGAAATATAGAAAAGTCCTTTATCCGTTTTTACCAGCGCCCCTTTTTCTGCTTTGACAGAGGGTTTTGTAGATAAACTTTTAAGAAAATCTCTCTGTTTTAAGACTTCATTCAGCTGAACTTGCAGATTGTTGATTTCCTGCTGCAGTATTTCGCGCCCGGTTTCATATTTATCTCCCATTGAGCTTTTGGTGTCGTTGCTGGAGGCGCGGGTTTCAGCGATAAGATTTTCGAAAGTCAGAATTTTTTCTGAGATTTTGTTTTTGAGAATGTTTAGTATTTCTTCTTTTTTCATTTTGAATAATCCTTGTGAAAGATTAAATTTTGGCTAAAGCCAATTCCAACATCAAACTTAAAACGGGCTAAAGCCCGTTCCTATTGATATTATAAATATTCTATTAAAGTTACACCTTATTTTTCAAAAACAGCAAAAGCCGAAACTTTAAAATTAAAATCTTTTCCTTCACTGAAATCTCTCTTTGTTTTGTCAAAAACATTTTTAAAAGTTCCATCTACGTTTTCATCCTGAATGGTGAAATTTACCGGCTCCTTTGAAAAATTTAAAACCACTAAAACCTCATCTTTTCCATTTTTTCTTACGTATGCCAGAATTTTATCATTGGCGGTTGTGTTCAGAAGATATGTTGAAACTGCAGAATCTCCACCTCTCAAAGCTGGATTTGATGATTTTAAACTTAAAAGGGTTTTATAGAAGTCGGCCATATCGTATTTTCCATTCCACTCGATGACGTCTTTTTCGAAGAACTCCAATCTCTTCATATTGGGAAGTTCCTGACCGGAATACAAGAGTGGAATTCCGTTCCATGTGGCAGAGAAAACAGCCATTGGCTTTGTGATATCTCCGTACTTTTCAAACTCGGTTCCATTCCACGAATTTTCATCGTGATTGGTCGTAAACCATGCTCTCATAGAAGCATCACCGATTGCAGAATATTGTTTCAGCAAATCTTTCAGTTCACTGATAGGCTCATTTTTTTTGTAGTAGTCCGCAGATTTGTGCATCCACTTCCATGAATAACTTGCGTCGAAAACTTTACCGTAATCCGGATTTTCCAACTCGTCGTATTCGCCTATGAAGAAAAGAGGCTTTATTTTTTCAACTTCAGGTCTTGCTTCTATCCAGAAATCAACTTCAACCCATGAAGCCAGATCACATCTGAAACCATCGATGCCTGTTTCTCTTACCCAGAATTTCATTGCATCGATCATTTCCTTTCTCATCTCTTTGTTTTTATAATCCAGTTCGATGATATCATCCATTCCTGAAGCTTTGTGAAAACTTCCGTCGGGATCTTTTAAATAAAATTCGGGATGAGTTTTTGTCCATACATGATCCCAGCCGGTGTGATTGGCTACCCAGTCGATGATTACTTTAAAGCCCAAACGGTGCGCTTCGTTAACCATATGTTTAAACTCATCCATGGTACCGAATTCCGGATTGATGGAGGTGTAATCTGATGCTGCATACTGACTTCCCAGACTTCCTTTTTTATTGAGCTGTGCAATTGGGGTAACAGGCATAAACCAAAGGGTTTTCACGCCCATATTTTTGAGGCGGGGCATTTCTTTTTCAAACGCTTTGAAAGTGCCTTCCTGAGTATATTGCCTTAGATTGACTTCATAAATATTGGTGGTATGTTTCCATTCTGTAGGTAAGTCCATATTCTTTTTAATGTTTTGAGTGGTACAGGATAGAAGTCCCAGACCTATTGTTGCGAGTAGAATTGCTTTCCGCATTATTTTTGTTTTAACAAAAGTAACGATTACCGATTTAAATAGGAATTGGTAATGGTAAAATTTCGTTCTGAAATCCGCTTTTTCCTATGCAAACCATACGAAAAATAAAGACTGAGGCCTAGCCCCGGTAGAAACGGTTACCCCACAGCAAGCGTTGGATTATGCTTTGGAGCGAGGAGTATGAGTGGATGACGGGAAATAGCTCCTGAATATTTTGAAAAGTTAATAAGTTGTGAACGTTTGAGGAATTCAAGATTCTTGGAAATTTTCAAATAAAAAACCCTGAAACTTTTCATTTCAGGGCTGTATTTTTTTTAGATTCTGTCGTCGCTGTCATCTTCATCATCGAAAACATCATCGTTGTAATCGTCGTCTTCGTCATCATCAAAGCTGTCATCATCTTCGTCTGCAAAACTGTTTCCTCCGCCGAAGTCGTCTTCAAAACCAAAATCATCATCCATCAGAGGCATTGCTGATTTTTTATTTTTCGAACCTGCACTTCCACTTTTGCTTGGAGCTTTCAGAGGAGCATTTCCGAATCTGTAAACGGTAATCGGATAATTAACACCTTTGGTTTCTTCGTTCACTTCTACCAATTCACAAAAAAATTCCCAAAGGTCAAGCAAGCCGTACTGAAACTGTGCCTTATCGCCAACTGTTTCAAATGCTTCATCGATGTAAACGTCTGACATAATCTCGCCATCCCCTTCATCACTCATATCTTCCAAAGGAACACTCTTCACAATGGTACCATCTTCTTCGAGGAGATTAAAAGTAGAAAGCTCATCACCACTAAGGTTGAAAGCACTTTTGATTCCTAAATGAAGGTTCCACAGTGTTTGTTTTCCTTTAATTTCAAAATCACGGAAAATATCTTCTTTTGTATCTAATATTACACGGATTTTGTAAACCATACTACTATTCCAATTTCTATTTTTACCTTATTTCTATTGATCAATTTCTCTTGCAAATATATAATAAATGAGATTTTAGAAAAGAATATTTAATAATTTTTTAGAATTTTTTTTTGCTTACATTTTGCCCGGCTTATTTGCTTTTTTCGAGCATAAAACTGAATTTGGTACCTTCAAGATACACACTTTCTACCGTAATGTTTTCGTTATGAGCTTCCAGAATATGCTTCACGATGGCTAATCCCAGACCCGAGCCTCCCTGTCTTCTGCTTCTGCTGGTTTCTACACGGTAAAAACGTTCGAAAATTCTTGGGAGAAGTTCTTCTTTTATTCCCATCCCGTTATCGATCACTTCAATAAGCACTTTATTTCTGAGTACGCTGGTCTTCACAACAACTTTTGCTTCCTGCCTGTTGGCGTAATGAATGGCGTTGGAAATAAGATTGATGAAAACCTGCGAAATCTTCTGCTTGTCTGCCTCCACAAGTATCTGGCTGTGTAAAGTCTGTAGCTGAAGCACGGTATTGTTTTTTTCAGCTTCCAGATCGAGAAGGTCGAAAATTTCTTTCACTAAAATATTAACATCAAATTTTGAAACCGTAAGATTGATCTCTCCCGCCTCAAGTCTGTTAATCATATCAAGATCATTAACGATAGCAATCAACCGTTCCACTGAAATACCGATTCGCTCAAGGTATTTGTCTCTGATGTTCAGATTTTCCACACCACCTTCACTCAGTGTTTCTACATATCCCTGAATGGAAAACAGCGGAGTTTTGAGTTCGTGAGAAACATTTCCAATATATTCTTTCCGGTAGCTTTCCATTTTCTTCATCACTTCCATCTCGGTGACCTTCTGCTGGTTGAAATCAGAAAACCTTTCACCTAATTCTTTTAAGGTGATATTTTCCTGATTGTCATAGACAATCTCTTCCGGCAAAATTTTGGAAATATTTCTTACCTGCTTTTTGGCGTAATAGCTAAAAAGCAGTTCGAGAACCACGTAATTGACGATAAACATGACCACAACACAGATGATAAAACCGATCTGAAAAAAGGAGCTTTGATCATACTTCTCGTTCAGAGCATCAAAAATGATGACCAAAACCAGCATCACCAACGTCAGAAGACATGATGAAATGAAACTAAGTCTGTAAAATTTCAATTTTACAAATATTTAAGGGGTTATAGGTAAAGATAGGTTTTTTGAATTAAACGATCAGTTTATATCCAATTCCTTTTAAAGTCTGAATGGTGTTGATTCCCAATTTTTCTCTTAATCTTCTGATGTGTACATCGATGGTTCTTTCACCAACGATAACGTCATTCCCCCAAACTCTTTCTAAAATTTCTTCTCTTTTGAATACTTTTTCGGTGTTTGAAGCCAAGAGATATAAAAGATCAAATTCTTTCTTTGGAAGTAAAAACTGCTGTCCGCTTTTTGAAACTCTAAAGTTGTCCTTATCTATAATAAGATCTCCAACTTCGATCAGCTTTGCATTATCAGAAACCTGAGAAGTCAACTGCAGTAAAGCATTTACTTTCGAAATTAAAATTTTCGGTTTAATCAGCTTTACAATATAATCATTGGCTCCGGCCTGAAAACCTGCCAACTGAGAAAACTCTTCACTTCTTGCAGAAAGGAATACAATTAAACTTTTTTGAAGTTCTTTTACTTTACGTAGTTCCTGGCAAGTTTCGATACCGTCTTTTTCGGGCATCATGACATCTAATAAGATAAGATCCGGGATAATTTCTTTGGCTTTTTCTATACCTTCGTTTCCGTTTGTAGCGGTGGTAACATCATAGCCTTCTTTTTCTAAATTGTATGAAAGAATTTCGAGAATATCCAGTTCATCATCAATTAATAGAATCTTTTTTTGGTTCATTTTCAATTTTTACATTTCAAAGTTAACAAAATTTAAGCAACATGATTGATAATTCGTTTTCATTCACATAAACTTAATATTAAAGGGTATTTCGTAATGTTTAGTTAAGGAAAATTTAAAATTAACTAAACCATTTTCAACCCCATTGTTTTATTCCTTTGCACCGAAAGTAATTAGTAAAAAAGAAATGAATTTTAGAAAACTGAGTATCGCTGTTTTGTTCCTTACCACATCCGGAACTTTATTTTACGCTCAAGAAAAAAACGACACTGTAAAGAACGAAAAAAAGATTGAAGGTGTTGTAATTCAAGGTACCACTAAAAAAGGAGGTGAAGCAAACATCATCAGTGTACAGAGAAAATCTGTAGAAGTGATTGAAAGAGTTGGTTCTGTACAGCTTGAAAAACAAGGTGTAGGTGACGTTTCTGTTGCAGTAACTAAGGCAACAGGTTCTCAAAAACAGGAAGGCAGCGGACAGATCTTCATCCGTGGTCTTGGCGACCGTAACAACTCGACTACCATCAACGGACTGCAGGTTCCTTCAAACGATCCCTTATATAAGAATATCGATCTAAGTATCATCAAAACTGATATGATTGATTTTATCGGTTTGGAAAAAGTTTATAACCCAAGACTCTGGGGAGATATGTCTGGTGCAAACGTAGACATTGTAACTAAAGTTTACACAGGAAAGCCTTATTTTAAAGTTAATTTAGGATCTTCTGTAAACTTTAACGCTGTTCAGAAAAATAATTATTTCTTACAGGATGGGCCAAACTTCTTCGGTTCCACCATGCTGAAGAAACCATCTAAGAATGCTATTGTAAATCAAGGTTACGCATTTAAAACATCTTGGAGAAATGAGGAAGTGAACAATCCTTTTAACTCTGCACTGAGTTTTGATTTCGGAACTAATTTTAAAATTGGTGATCAGGGCAAATTCAGCATTTTCGGATATGGTGGTTTTGATAACAGTTATGAATATTTCAAAGGCGTAACCGGAGGAGCTTATGACGGACAGGATAATGCTCTTAGATTATATACTGATGCTGAAGAATTTAAATACAGCACTAATACAACAGGTTTAATTAATCTAAATTATAAGATTAACCCTAATCACAACATCAATTTATCATCAAATTATATCCATACAACCGAACAGAGATTAGGAAACTACTCTGGATACAACAGAGATTATTATGATAATGATGTCAATCAGGAAAGATATGTAACTCAGTTGCGAAGAGCTACGTACCGAACCAATGATTTATTAGTTAATCAGCTAAGAGGTGAACATGCCGTAAGCGAACCTTTAAAGATCAGCTGGAATTTAGGTTACAACAGATTAGACAGCCGAAGACCGGACAGACAACAAAACGTAACTGTGCTGGACAAACAGACAAACACCAGTTTCTTTGCAAGCTCAAATCCCGGAGCTAACAACAGATATTTTGACAGATTGCTGGAAAATGATTTCGTAGGAGACGTACACGCAGATTACAAAATTGGTGATGCCAAAATAACTTTAGGGTATAGCGGCAGATACAAAGAAAGCGAATTTAAGGCAACTCAGTACAACTTCAGAATTTTACCGGCGCAGGGAACGTATACCGTAGATCCCAATAACTACGATGCATTCTTCAATTTAGCCAATTATCAGGCAGGAGGATTTTTTGACATTGTAACGTTCCGAGGGGATATCAAATTTGATCCGAATACTGCATTAATCCCGCAATTATTTACTTCTGAAGTAAATAATCACGCAGGATACGTGAACGTGGATTATAAATTTACTGAAAAACTGACTGTACAGGCAGGTGTAAGATACGATAAACTTATGCAGAAACTTACGTACAATACTGCTATTCAGCAGGGTGCGAGAGACAAAGACTATAATAAAATTTTACCTGCTGTAAACGTTAAATACAGCATCAACGATAAGCATAATTTAAGACTTGCAGCATCTAAAACATACACAAGTCCGTTATTACTTGAGATTACACCTTACCAGTACGAAGAAGTGGATGAGACTATTCAGGGAAGCCAATCAAACTATCTTGCAGATAACTATAATGTTGATTTGAAATGGGAATGGTTTCCGAAGAAAAATGAATTGATTTCCTTAACTGCATTCGGAAAACACATACAGAATCCGCTTGCTAAAATAACAATCAATTCAGCTTCCAACTTAACGTCAGTTGTAAACGTAGGAGATACAGGAAGAGTATTTGGTTTGGAAGCAGAAGTAAGAAAGGACATCTACGATTCAGGTAAAACAAGACTTTACACCTTCATGAATGGTACTTATCTCAATACTAAAATGGAGCTGGATAGTGAAAAAGTAAGAAGAGAAAATGCAGGTATCGGAGAATCTCAATATACCGCTGATTTCCTTAAAACTTCTGATAAATTACAGGGCGCATCTGAGTTTCTGGCGAACATAAACCTTGGAATAGAACAGAAATGGGGGGATAAAAACCTAATGGATTTTGTAGTTTCTTACTCTTACATTTCAGATAACATTTATTCAATCGGTTTTCAGAGTAGAGGAAATATGGTTGATAAAGCATTCAGCACTTTAGATGCTACACTAAAATTCAAATTAGGAAACGGAATTGGATTCTCATTTACAGGAAGAAACCTTCTTAATCCTACTTTCACAAGATTCCAGGATAATACTGTTAGCGGTCAAGAGCTGGTTTCAAAAAGATATAAAAGAGGTGCAGGTGTAGGCGCAAGCATTTCTTATGAATTCTAATAAGTAAAAAAATAAATAAAATATTGTAAAATGAAAAAGAACAATTTAAAATTATTAGCTGTTGCATTTCTTGTATCAACAACAGCTGTAGTATTTCAATCTTGCAGCGACGACGACGATGATGATATCGTAATCACCAACCCAGGAGGTGCTGCTTCAGACCCAAACAACTTTAAGGGAGAAATTAAGTCTGGTGAAACAGTAACACTTGACGCAACTAAGTTATACAAACTTACAGGAGCTTTAAAAGTAAAAGCAGGAGGTACTTTGGTAATCCCTGCAGGAACGAGAATTGAAGCTAGCGGTGGTACTTCTGCATATATCACTGTAGAGCAGGATGGTAAAATTTTAGCCAATGGTACAGCTTCTAATCCAATTGTGATGACTTCACCAAACCCTACGCCAGGCAGCTGGGGAGGATTGGTAATCTGTGGAAAAGCTCCGATAAATAAGGGTACAAGTGCAAATGCTGAAGTAGGTGACGCAACTTATGGAGGTACAAATGTTTCAGACAATTCAGGTGTACTTAAATATGTAAGAATCGAGTATGCCGGAGCAATCTTTCAGGCAGATAAAGAATTCAACGGTCTATCTCTTTTCGGAGTAGGTAACGGAACAGTAATCGATAATGTATCACTGATCAACGGATCTGATGACGGTATCGAATTCTTCGGTGGAACAGTAAATGTATCCAACATTATTTCTGTAGGAAACGAAGATGATGCTTTTGACTGGACTGAAGGATGGAACGGTATTGCAACCAACATCTATACAAAAAGAAGAGCGACAGGTGTTGGAAACAGAGGGATCGAGGCAGACAACAACGCAAACGACAACAACGCAAACCCTAGATCTAATCCTACCATCAAAAATGCAACATTTATCGGAGGTACAGTAGGAGCAGAAAACGATGCAATCAAATTAAGAGTGGGTACTCACGGAACTTTAGATAATATCGTTTTATCTAACTGGTCTACAGGGATCAACGTAGAGCATGACGCATCTGTTTCTCACTTCAACGGTGGTGGTAAAATCACTAACGTGAAGTTTGATACAAACGTAACCACTAAGGCTTCCTTAAAATCTAGTACAGGTGCTACTGTAACTGCAGCAGCAAACTTATTTACTGAAAATCCTTCTGCAACAGGAGCAGGAAACGGAACAACTGCACCAACGTGGGCTGCAGGATGGGCAGGTATCTAATTAAGTAATTAGTTTCTTCATATTAAATTGAGATCCTTCAGGAGTTTTTCCTGAGGGATTTTTTTATACTCAACACCTGAAAATTCCAAAAACAATTTGAAAAAAATGATAAAGTGGTTCTGTAGCTCAATCTCAACAGAGAATGTATTTAAAATGATGAGGAATTGACTTCATTGAATAAAATATACATCAGAGACCGAAATGATTGTATTCGCAATCGAAATGATGCGGTTATTTGGAGGCGTGATTCGGTCCATGACCACAAACTGTCGGTTCCCAACACTAACGATTCGGTCATTTAGAAGAGTGATCCAGTCCATAACCACAAACTTTCGGATCCGAACCACAATGATTAGGTTCTAAACCTAAATGACTCACTTCACAACGTTAAAAATTGGTTGAAGAACCGAAACGATTGGGTAATATACCGCGATGACGGTCAAAATAACAAATATGGATCCCAGAATAACCGGAACAAATCCTTTATAATCCAAAGTGTACATAAAAACGAAAGATATCTTTAAATAACGATAATAAAACTTAAAAAAACTAAAGTGAGAAGACATTTGAAAAATTATTCGGGATATTGAATGATACATTTATTCTCAAATTAATAATATCATCAAACAAAAAAAATCCCGCTTTCGCAGGATTTAATTTATATTGAAAATATTTTTTAGAATAATTCTTTTCTGATAATATTCTGACTTCTTTCAGGACCTACAGAAACCAAGTAAACATTGATTCCCAAGTATTCTTCGATAAACTCGATGTATTTCTGAGCTGTGTCAGGAAGTTCGTCGTAGCTTCTTACTTTGGTTAAATCTTCTGTCCAACCCGGTAAATCTTTATAGATTGGCTCGTAGTTGTATAGTTTTTCTGTGGATGAAGTGAAATAATCAATGATTTTTCCATCTTCAGTTTTGTAATGCGTAACGATTTTCAGGTTTTCAATTCCTGTAAGAACATCTAATTTTGTGATGACTAAATTATTGATTCCGTTAATCATACAAGCGTGCTTCAAGGAAACCAAGTCTAACCAACCTGTTCTTCTCGGTCTTCCTGTAGTCGCTCCAAACTCACCACCAATCTGTCTGATGCTTTCACCTAACTCATTATCCAGCTCAGAAGGGAAAGGTCCGTTTCCTACTCTAGTACAATATGCTTTGGCAACACCAATCAGGTTTTTCAATGAAGTTGGCGGAACTCCCGCTCCAGTACAGACTCCTCCGGTTGACGGCGAAGATGAGGTAACGTAAGGATATGTTCCGAAGTCGATATCAAGCATCAAAGCCTGCGCTCCTTCGAACAATACGTTTTTACCGTCTCTGATTGCTTCGTTAAGCTCTAATTCAGTATCAACAATTCTTTCCTGAAGCTGTTTTCCGATTTCTAAATATTCGTTGTAGATTTCTTCAACGTCTAAAGTCGGTTTTCCGTAATATTTTTCGAAAAGAGAGTTTTTAACTTTTAAGTTTTTCTCAATTTTATCTCTTAAAATCTCAGGATTCAAAAGATCTACCATTCTGATACCGATTCTTGCGATTTTATCTTCATAGCAAGGTCCGATTCCTTTTTTGGTGGTTCCGATCTGAGTTCCTCCGTGCTCTTCCTCACGGTAAGTATCCAAAAGAATGTGGTAAGGCATGATGACATGCGCTCTTCTGCTGATAAAGATGTGATCTGTTCTCAAGCCTTTGCTTTCGATCTGGCTCACCTCTTTAATGAAAGATTTAGGATTTACCACTACTCCATTGGCAATGATACATTTCCCTTTACACTGCAAAACTCCTGAAGGAAGAAGGTGCAAAACAAATTTCTCTTCACCCACATAAACCGTGTGACCAGCGTTATCGCCCCCTTGGAAACGAACAACGTAATCAGATTTTGCCGATAAAACATCAGTGATTTTTCCTTTACCTTCATCTCCATACTGAAGACCTACAACTACGTAAGTTGACATATTTTACTTTTATTTTAGATTCGTACAAAATTACTTTTAAAAAATTGGGTGGGCAAATTTGATGGGGATTTTATTTTTGGAGCATTTGAAATAATTATTTTTTACCGTAATTATATTCTATGGTAAATATTTTATTGTTAAACATAAATAAATTATTATGATTAAGAATCAATTTTTTTTAATCTAAGAAATAGAAATTCTAAGGTATTGCTTATTTACAAACGAAAACAGTTAATAATAAGGAACAGAGTGTAAAAATTTCACTTTTCATCATTTAAGAAAAACAAAAATCCTACTATCTACAGAACTTTAAACAAGTCTCTTTATTGCGCATCCGAATAGGATATTGACTGGACAAGGATTGTAAAATTCCGTACTGGTTTTATATTTTCAATATCATAATGATAATTAAATATTTTAATAATTTCGATAATTTTAAAAAAATATTATTCATTACAAAAAGACTAATAAATTGTCAATTAGGCATAAATTTTGATTGATTTATATATATTAATCACAAAATTTTAGTTATGAAAAATTATTTTATAATAAGCTGCATAACAGCCGTTAGTATGATTGCGTGTCAAAATGAAGATACAGCATTGCTAGAAAACAGCGAGCTGAATACAAAGACCGAAGATATGAAAAGACAGGGTCAAAACTCTTTCGAAGCTTATCCACAACAAAAAGGCATTCTAAAAAAGGCGTTTTTGAATGGTGAAGAAATTTCTTACGAGGAAATAAATAATGAACTCGTTTATCAGGGAGATATTATACTAAATCCCGATATGCTAAGTACAGTTAAAGGAAATTCGACAGAAAGGACAGGAATTCGGGGAGAACAATATCGGTGGAAAAACAAACGAGTATATTACAGTATAAATCCTGATCTCCCGGCTAAACAAAGAGTTATAGATGCAATTGCACATGTTGAAGCAAACACAGATATCCGTTTTATAGAACGTACAACGCAGACAAACTACATTTATTTTAACAAAGGACAAGGTTGCAGTTCATATATTGGCAAACAAGGTGGAAAGCAAAATATTACTTTGAACATAACTTGCTCTACAGGAGCAGCAATTCACGAAATTGGTCATGCTTTAGGATTATTTCATGAGCAGTCTCGCTTAGACAGGAATGGCTTCTTAACCATCAAATGGAATAATATTGAAGACGGCTATCAACATAATTTCAAAACATGGCAAACATTGGGTTACAACGGGTTTGATTTAGGTGACAACCTAGACTTTAATTCTATTATGTTATACGGACCTTATTCATTCTCTAAAAATGGAAGACCTACAATTACAAAAAAGGACGGTTCCTTATACAATTCAAATTACTCTCAATTATCTCAAGGAGATATTACAACAATTGCTTTTATGTACAGAAACGAATAAAGCTTTTATAATAACTAATAATCGACCTGTTTATCAAAAGATAATCAGGTCTTTTTAGGGATTGTGTTTTTGCTCTACTAGTGTACAATAATCAAACCTGACGCTCAATAATTATTGAGTCTGAATAGTTCCCTTACTAAAATCTGATTATACTTTTTCTTCTACTTCCATTTGCCATGGGCTCTATGAATCCATAAATTTTTCGCCTTCTGTGAGATTTATGATGTTTAAAAGATTTTTAAATTATTTATCAGAATGAAGTTCTCAGGATGAATCTATTAGCTTACTTAAAACTTCTACCTTCACCATATCTTTAATACCATCTAAACTTTAAATGTGAATCTCAAATATAATAAACACAAGTTTCACAAACCTGATACACCTCACAAAAAACTTTCATCAAAAATCCGTAACTTTGCCGCCTACTAAAAATTTTATGGAAAGTATTCAAGTTCACGACAAAACTTTTGTTCCTTATTTAGAGGACGCCGAAATTCAGGAAATTGTAAAAGCAACCGCTTTAAAAATTTATGAAGATTACAAGGATGAAGTTCCTGTTTTCATTGGTGTTTTAAACGGAGTGATCATGTTTTTCTCTGATCTTCTAAAGCATTATCCAGGACCGTGCGAGATTGCGTTTATCCAGATGAGCTCTTACGCAGGAACTGAATCTACCGGAATCGTTTACCAGAAAATGGAATTGACGAAAGACGTAAAAGACCGTCACATTATCTTGGTAGAAGATATTGTGGACACAGGAAATACTGTGGAAAGTTTATTTAAATATTTTAACGAAACTCAGCGTCCGAAGTCTGTAAAAATTGCTTCATTCTTATTAAAGCCTGAAGTGTACAAAAAAGATTTTAAATTAGATTATATTGGAAAGGAAATTCCAAACAAATTTGTTTTAGGGTATGGCCTTGACTACGATGAGTTGGGAAGAAATTTACCCAATTTATATCAGTTGGAAGAAGGAACGATCAACCATTAAACGGCTTTTAGCTATTTGCTGATTGCTTTTAGCTAAAAAAATTAAAAAGAAATAAATTTAATAATAACTAAAATAAGCTGAGAGCAAAGTGCAAGCTGCCAAAAGCAAACTGCCAACCGCCAGAAGCGAAACTAAATTATGATAAACATTGTTCTGTTCGGCCCTCCAGGAAGTGGAAAAGGGACTCAAGCTCAAAATCTGATCGAGAAATTTAATCTAAAGCAAATCTCAACAGGTGATCTTTTCAGATTCAACATGAAAAATGATACTGAACTTGGGAAATTGGCAAAATCTTACATTGATAAAGGGGAATTGGTTCCGGATCAGGTGACGATCGATATGCTGATTGACGAATTGAGAAAGCCGACTGATGCTGCAGGATTTATTTTCGATGGATATCCAAGAACTGCTGTACAGACAGAAGCTTTGGAAAAAATCGTAAAAGAAGAACTGAATAACGATATCGATGTTTGTCTTTCATTGATCGTAGAAGATAAAATCTTGGTTGAAAGATTGCTGAAAAGAGGTGAAACCAGCGGTAGAACTGACGACAGCAATGTAGAAATCATCGAAAACAGAATAAAAGAATATTACACAAAAACTGCAGAGGTTGCAGAATTATATAAGCAGCAAGGTAAGTACGTTGAGATCAACGGTGTAGGAGAAATCAATGAGATTTCTGAAAAGCTTTTTGCTGAAGTTCAAAAAATAAAATAAATAAATTTGAGGTTTGAAGTTTGAGATTCGAGATTGAATTTCAAACTTCAAATTTTCAATTTCAAATTGAAGCATGAGCAATTTTGTAGATTACGTAAAGATTCATTGTAAAAGCGGTCATGGTGGCGCAGGTTCTGCCCATCTTCGCCGTGAAAAATATATTCCCAAAGGTGGTCCTGATGGTGGAGACGGAGGCCGTGGAGGTCACGTTATCATGAAAGGGAATTCACAGGAATGGACTTTACTTCCACTTCGTTATACACGTCACGTAAAAGCGGAACGCGGTCAGAACGGAGCGAAAAACCAGTTAACCGGTGCATACGGAGAAGATACTTATATCGAAGTTCCTGTAGGAACAATTGCTAAAAATGAAGATGGAGAAATTGTAGGTGAAATCTTAGAGCATGGCCAGGAAATCATCCTGATGGAAGGTGGAAAAGGTGGAAAAGGAAATGAGCATTTCAAATCTTCGACACACCAGACTCCGCGTTATGCACAGCCTGGTATGGACGGACAGGAAGGATACATCGTTTTCGAACTTAAAATCTTGGCTGACGTTGGTTTGGTAGGTTTCCCGAATGCCGGAAAATCTACGCTTTTGGCTTCTGTTTCGGCAGCAAGACCTAAAATCGCCAACTATGCATTTACAACATTGACACCCAATTTAGGAATTGTAGACTACAGAAATTACAAATCTTTTGTTATGGCAGATATCCCCGGTATTATCGAAGGAGCTGCTGAAGGAAAAGGTCTAGGGCACAGATTCTTAAGACATATCGAAAGAAATTCAATCTTGCTGTTTTTAATTCCTGCAGATTCTGAAGATCATTTTCAGGAGTTTAAAATTCTGGAGAACGAACTGAAAGAATACAACCCTGAATTATTGGATAAAGATTTTGTCATTTCAGTTTCTAAAGCTGACCTTTTAGATGACGAACTGAAAAAAGAAATCTCTGCAGAATTTCCGGAGCACAGAAAACCATTATTCTTCTCGGGAGTTACCGGCGAAGGACTGATGGAGTTAAAAGATGCTATCTGGAAACAACTTCACGGATAAAAATATTGATTGTGCTGTAAACTTTTTTACAGCACAATTTTTTTATAAAAACTTCGTTGAATTTAAAATTAAACTATGAAAAAAATGACAAAGAATTTTTTTTTGACCTTAGCGGTCACAATTTCGGGAGTTATGAGTGCTCAATCTGTCGCTTCAGGTTCAGATTCTCAGTTTAAATTTGGAGTAAAAGCAGGATACAGTCTTTCTTCGATGAAAGTTTTTGAAGACAAATTAGATTCAAAATCTTACTTCTATGCAGGACTTGTCGGCGAAATGCCAGTTGCTTCAAATGTTGGTATTCAGGCTGAAGTTTTATACACGCAGTTGGGTGGTAAACAATCTCTTCCCTTGGTAGACTTGGTTGGTAATGAAGTTGTGAACTTGGGAAATATAGATTTTAATTATCAGTTGACCCAGATTCAGATCCCTGTTTCGGTAAAATATTATATTATCCCACAACTTTCTGCTGCGGTAGGAATGAATTTTGGTTTTAATCTTTCTGAAAAATTAAAAACTGACGTAATAGTAAATGGCACAGATTCGCAGGACCTAATAGGTTTTAAAACATTAAACCTCTTCCCTTTTTTAGGTGCAGAATACAAACTGACAGATCACTTTTTTGTTGATGCGAGATACAATTTCAACTTTTTCGACGCTCACAAAAACGGATTTACCACAAAGATAGGTTTTATGCAGGCTGGTGTAGGATACAGATTTAATTAAAAATCAAGCAAGAGAAACACAAAAGGTTTCTCTTATTTTTTGGAACACTTCTTGAGAGATACCACACAAATTTAAGTACAATGAAATATTTATTAAGTCTGTTCGCAATAGTGGTTTTATTCTCTTGCCAGACACAGAAAGTTGCATCAAAATATTCAACGATTGAGTATGAAGCCGGAGCATGTTTCGGGTTTTGTCCGATTTATAAGATGACGATTCAGGCAGACCGAACCGCAGTTTTGGAGGCCGAGCATTTTAATTTTTCTAAAGGAACTTCAAAAGACGAATTTTCAAAACCCAGAGAAGGAACTTTCAAAACTACCATCAAAGAAGCTGATTACAATAAATTGGTAGCTTCGTTGGATGATCTAGACGTAAAATCTCTTCAGGACAAATACGGAAGCCGTAACGTTAGCGATTTGCCTACCTCTTACCTAAGAATAAAGTTTGCTGACGGCAGTGCAAAAAACACAGAGGATTATGGAAAAAGAGGTTCTGAAAAGCTGATGAATGTATATCAGATTTTTGAAGATTTGAAACAAAGTCAACAGTGGACGAAAGTAAAATAATTGCTTTCCATTAATTTAGTCTATCTTTGCAGTATATTTCGCGGCATTCTCAGCCAGTAAAGTAATTTTTTACTCAAAATTCTGTTAAAAGTTTTTAGCAGATCTGCTAAAAATGATGAAGTATACTGCTTCACCCGCACTATTTTAATACACAATACCATTTTGTTATTTACAGACTTAAACATTATCAAGCCCATCCTGGATGCGCTTCAAAAGCAAGGTTATGAAAAACCAACACCTATTCAGGAACAGGCAATCCCTTCAATTTTAGAACACAGAGATGTACTGGGAACTGCACAGACAGGTACCGGAAAAACAGCAGCATTCGCTATCCCAATCCTTCAGAATCTTACTGAAAGAAAAGGTCCAAAAAACAATCATATCAAAGCATTAATTCTTACTCCAACAAGAGAATTAGCTATTCAGATCGAAGAAAGCTTCGATGCATACGGAAAAAATTTACCTTTAAGAAAATTAGTCGTTTTCGGTGGTGTAAAACAGGGAAGTCAGGAAACAGCTTTAAGAAGAGGTGTTGACATTTTGGTTGCCACTCCTGGAAGATTACTAGATTTTATCGCTCAGGGAATTATCAGTTTAAAAAATCTTGAAATTTTTGTACTCGATGAAGCCGACAGAATGTTGGACATGGGATTTGTACACGACGTTAAGAGAATCATTAAACTTTTACCTCAAAAAAGACAAACGCTTTTTTTCTCTGCGACAATGCCTACAGAAATTCAGAAATTGGCAGATTCTATTTTGAATACTCCGATTAAAGTTTCTGTAACTCCTATTTCTTCAACGGCAGAAACCATTAAGCAGGCAGTTTACTTTGTTGACAAAGACAATAAGCTTGAATTGCTGACGCATATTTTGCACAATGATATTAAAGAATCGGTTTTGGTCTTCTCAAGAACGAAACACGGAGCCGATAAAATTGCAAGAAAACTGCAGTCTCAAAACATTTCAGCAGAAGCGATTCACGGGAATAAATCTCAAAATGCAAGACAGAATGCTTTAAATAATTTTAAGTCGGGAAGAACGCGGATTTTGGTTGCCACAGACATCGCTGCAAGAGGAATTGATATTGACGAACTTAAATATGTGGTTAACTACGAACTTTCAGACGTGGCAGAAACGTATGTTCACAGAATTGGTAGAACAGGCCGTGCAGGTTCTGAAGGATCTTCAATCTCATTCGTAGACGGTTTAGATTTATTAAACCTAAAGGATACTGAAAAATTGATTGGAATGAAAATTCCGGTTGAGAAAAACCATCCTTTCCATACCGATAATTTGGTGGTTGAGAAGAGAGATTCGAACAACAAACCTTTCACACCGAGACCAAAGCCTGCAGGTGGTCAACAGCAAAAGTCTGATCACAGCAAGAAGCCGAAAAATAAGAGTAATTTTTCCAGAAAAAAATAAATGATAAAGCCTTCCAAATTTGGAAGGCTTTATCATTTTAATCTGTAAACAGTGACAGAATCATATTGAGGTTGCCAGGTTTTGATAGGGTTTGGATAAGATTTTATTTTAACTAAATCTTTCTCATCTAAACTATCAACAATTTTTTTATCCAACGTATTTCTTAAATAGATGACGTTATCAGCATTGACGTTATTAATATCAATTCCCATAAATCCCTGAGTTTTGTCTCTAATTTGAAAATGTGTAGGAAAAAGCATATAGTCAATCTTTTTCATTTTTAGAAAATTTGGAAAACGATCTGAATTAATTTGCTCGAAAAAATTCAAATTTGCTACTAAACCATCTGCAGGGATTATGTTGAAATTTGAATAAAATGCAAATTTTCCCGGAAAATCATAAATATAAATTCTTGAATTGGCCGGTAATATCTTTCCGAGAGAGAGCGTAGTTTCTCTCACCAATTCGTTTGGTTTTTTTTCGAATTTCGAGTTTCTAGCGAATACATTATTTTGAAGACTAAGACTTGTGGTAAGTTTCAACCAACCGATAAGACATAAAAACACAATGGATAATATTGCTAAAACTTTGGTAGTATAATGATTAGTTAATGCTTTAAAATTTAATTTTTCACAACAATCATTTATAAAAAAGCCACAGAAAACCATTTGTGAAACAAAATACCACTGTCCTATTGCCGACTGAAAAAACAGATTATAAAAAAGATGAAAGAGGCTTCCCGATAAGAATACAAGTTTAATTATTCTGCCAGGCACTTCTTTCACAAAAATTGAAAATAAAAGATATAAAAAACCAATTCCGGTAAATATTTTCTGAAGTGTACCAAACTCAATATAACTCTGAATCAACGGAAACGAACTCTTTATTTTCCCGCTAATAGGAACTAAACTCCCAAAAATAAACTGATTTGAAACTAAGTAAGGAACACTTAAAAATGAGAAACCTACAATCATTTTTATTAAGTTTACAATGTTCCATTTTTTTTGTTTCCAAAACCAAAAGCCAAACGGAATGATAATAAAAATATGATCTAATCTTGCCAAAAAAACCAGACTGCAAATCAAGCCAAATAGAAAATCATTGGTGTAATTTTTACAACAGAAATAGAGGAGCAAAGCTAAAGTAAAAAAGGCAAGATGAGCTTCTGTTAGATACAAAGTTCCTACACTAAAAAACATGAGACAGTAAAACGCAAGAGATAGAATTTTGCCTGTTTCTGAATTTTTTAACAAAGTATTTTCTAAAAGTTTAAAGCCAAAAAAAATGAAAAGCACCTGAAATAGCCATAAAATATTTAATACAAAAATCTTATCGAAAGGATTAAAAAGTTCGGCCAAGACACAAAAAACCATCCATAAAGGATGAAATCCATTTGTAAGGTATAGGTCATTGAACCCCATAAAACTGTTGCGAACAATATTATGAGCGATCTGCGGATAAAAAAATCCATCATCAGCCGGGAATTTCGCGGGATTTCCTAGAAAGAATATAGCGGAAATAAAAAACAGATAATGTAGATTTTTTTTAAATATGTGCATCTGATAGTTCTATAAAATTTGATAATCTTCTTTGTGATCTGAAATCGAAAAACAGTAACCGACAATTGAAAATGGTAATGCCGCAGCCATGTAGGTTATTCCTAAAAAATTGTAAGATATACCACTAAGTGATGATTCTATAAGAAAGCAGCTGATGAGTAAAAAATAAAGAATAGCAGAACAGAAGAAGACTTGCCTTACGTTTCTCATATAACCGGATATAAAAACTGTAACTGCGATAAAAAAACACATCACCCAAACATTTCCCTGTCCCTGTGTTTTAAGCGGATTATATTGTAAAAGATAATCGATGTTCTTTACGGGAAGAACGACAGTGGCTGCTAAAATTGAAAATGAAAGAGAAAAGCCGGCAAGTAATATTACCTTATTTTTTGTTTTTGTTTTGATAAAAGGTTTCAATAAAAATAAAATGAGAGGAATTATAACAAGACTTCTCGTAAGACACAGAATGCCCAAAATAATTCCAAGTAAAAAAGGTTTCGCAAAATAATCTGTCTGGAATTTTTTGTGCCAGAAAATAATAAAGGCTGCAATAAAAATAAATGACGAAATAAAATCACTTTTACAAATCACATCATATACAAATGAGAGGGCAATACTGATCAGAAATATGCCGACAATCTGTACATTTCTGTTCCGGAATATATATAGAAGCGATAGCGTAAATATTATAAAAGCCGCGACTTGCAGATATCCCACATTCCCTAAAAAATAGAAAAAAGATGCGATTAGAAGCTGACCGGGAAGATATGAAGGCATCTGACCAATAAAGTTAGGCTTGTCGTAGAAAAAGGTTCCATGCATCCAGTCTTTAAGACAGTATTCAATCGTTTGCCACCTGTCAATATTAACTTTATACGGACTATCAATCAGATGACTGAAGATGATAAATACAATCACCATAATCATGATATAGATATAGGAATAGTTTTTTTTAATCCTAATTTCAACTCTGCTTAAATTGCCGGCCTTATAAATCACTGCATGAAAAATAAGAAAAACGGCAATTAAAATAGGAAGAGGAATTTTATCCTGTCGGATTCCATATTTAATCAGAAATAAGAGATTAATACTGAAATAAATGAAGAGCATAATGAATTTCATTGCCTTATTCTCCAAAGTGAAATTAAGTAACTTCATCATTATACTAGCAAACTTATTTTAGAACAAACAATTTCTTGGCATTCTCACTCGTAATCCTGTCAATCTCAGCAAAATCTGTTTTATAAATGTCCACAAGTTTCCCTGCAACCAAATCTAAATAAGAACTTTCGTTTCTTTTTCCTCTAAAGGGAACTGGTGCTAAATAAGGAGAATCTGTTTCAAGAACGATTTTATCTAACGGAATTTCATTTAAGAACTGATCGATCTTTCCGTTTTTGAAGGTCACTACTCCACCGATTCCTAGGATGAAATTTAAATCAACAGCATGTTTTGCCTGTTCAAGATTTCCCGAAAAACAATGGAAAATCCCTCTTAATTTCGGATGTTTTTTTCTTTCTAAAACTTCAAACGTTTCATCGAAACTTTCTCTGGTGTGAATCACAATAGGCAAATCTTTTTCAATCGCCCAATCAATCTGCTGCTCAAAAGCTTCTACCTGAATATCTAAAGTGGTTTTATCCCAATACAGATCGATCCCGATTTCACCAATGGCAGGAAAATGTCTTTCATCTAAATATTTCTTTACAGTTTCAAGTTCATTTTCCCAGGACTCAGGTTTTACGTAGCAGGGATGAAGCCCCATCATTGAAAAAATCTGATTCGGATAATCGCTTTCCAACTGGAGCATTTTTTCATGAGATTCTGAATCGATAGCCGGAAGATAAAATTCTGTAATTCCTTTATCTAAAGCTCTTTGAATGGCCTCTTTTCTGTCTCCGTCAAATTCTTCAGAATATAAATGAGTATGTGTATCAATCATTATTTAAAATTTTAATAGATCTTCGTAAGGATTTTCTAAATTCAAAAGCATCCCGAAAGCCGGTTCTGTTTTGATTCCTTCTTTCTTTAATTCTATTATTTTTTGTTTAAAATCTTTTCCTTTTTCCTGTAATATTTTGTGTTCTGCAATCATGTGTAGGTAAGCATTTTGCTGGGTTGTCGGTTTATTCTGTCCGAAAATTTCGATCGGAAAACCGTCAAGTTCAAAATTACAAACCGTCGATTCTACTCCGTTAATTATGGACGTTTCGATTTTTAAATCTAAATCAAATTCTGAAAAGGCATGCTTTAGAAATTCAGCAAACTCAATCTGATTCTTAACCTCGCATAAAATGTCCAGATCGCTTCCTTCAATATCAATTTCTATCGGAACTGTTCCTGCTAAAATCGGAGAAAAGTCAGAAAGTTTCTCAAAAACCCTGTGTTTTGTTAGAACTTCAAAAGCTCGTTTCTGTCTGTCATTTCCGTTGCTGAGATAATCAATCGTGGTAAAGTCAGTCATTCAAAGTCAGAATATTTTGTGTTTCGTTTTCTGTTGCTGCGCCTTAATCCTTTCACTCAGTTTTTCCCTGAATTCTATATATTTCGGATCTTTCTCATCATCAGACCTGTGTTCTAAAGCCTTTTGAATTTTAAAATTTTCTTTAATAAAATCTTTAGTTTCCTCAGAAAAATAAGCATTTCCAAATTTTTCAAAAATATAATTCACAGCCTGAGCATTTGGATGTATCATATCTTCCTTGTAGAAACGGTAATCCCGAAGATCATCCATTAAAATCTCATAGACAGGAAGATAATGACAGTTTTCTATCTCTGAAATCACCTCATGAATGGCCGTAATGAGTTTTGATTTGCTTAACTGATTCTCAATCATTCCATCTTTGGTATGACGCACCGGTGACACAGTGAATAAGATCTGAAGATCGTCTTTACAGATATCTTTCAAATTTAAAATCGTATCGTATACCGAATCTGTCAGTTCCTGATGTGTCAATAATCTTTTTTCAAAAAACTTCTGCGGAATTTTATGACAGTTCGCAACCAGCTTCTTCTTGGGTTCAAACTCATAAATAAATGATGTTCCGTAGGTGATGATTACCCAGTGACAGTCCTGCAGAAGTTGATTTCCTTCCACAATTTTAGAGTTGATTTTTTCTAAAGTCTGATGAATAAATCTTGTATCAAAACTTGAGTGATGATCGAGCGAAATATATTCATCATTAAACATAATAAGTTCTTCCTCGTGATAGAATTCAGAATCGTGCAGTCTTTTAATTGACTGATTAATCGAGAAAGGATTAAACAAAGTTCCGAAAGGATTATTTACGGTCTGTAACTGACCCTGCTGAAACAATTCAGACATCTCAGAAGCAAAACAGGATCCTATTGAAAATATTTTATCTTCAATCTCAATCTTAGTTTTAGATTCTGTAATATTTACTTCAGTCCGGAATTTCATTTCGTTAATTTGAAAATGTGCTGATTTGAGAATTTGAAAATGAAAATCGAATCAATAATAATTTTCAAACTGACACATTTTCAAAATTTTAAATTAACTTTCTCTTCTCAAAAGATAATTCGCCAGTTCAGCGAAAGGTTTTTTCTTGTCTTCAGCAATATCTATTTTAGAAAGGTAGCTTTGACCTATTTCATTATGCTTTTCGATCAGACGCAAGGCTTTCTCGTCTACTTTTGTTCTTCTGAAAATCTTTTCAACACCATACACTTTGTCGATGTTATCAGTCTTTTTAGAATACCAGTAATCAAGTTCTTTTTTCTCCTCTTCTGTACCGTGTTCTTTGGCTAAAAGATAGAGAACTGTTTTTTTATTTTCGTAAATATCACCTGCATGCTTTTTACCAAACTGAGCCTGGTCGCCGAAAACATCCAAATAATCATCCATAATCTGGAAGGCAATTCCGATATGTTTTCCGAAATTGAAAATGGCTTTGGCATCTTTAAACTGCGCTTTGGCAATTAATGCTCCGATCTCAAATGAAGACGCACTCAAAACACCGGTTTTGTAAGTAATCATCCTGATGTAATCATCAAAAGTTACATTTTCCTGAGTCTCAAAATTAATGTCATACTGCTGACCTTCGCAAAGAAGCAAACCTGTATGCGTAAAGATTCTGATACACGCTTTGAAAACATCCGGTTCAAGATCTTCAAAAAACTTATAAGCTTTCAGCATTAATCCGTCTCCAGAAAGGATTCCGACGTTAATACCGTGTAGCGTGTGAATGGTCGGCTTGTTTCTTCTTAACGGTGCCTCATCCATAATATCATCATGAATCAGCGTAAAATTATGGAAAAACTCAATCGCCAAAGCGGGCTTTATCGCCTGTTTCATATCACCTCCGAATAAATCACACGCCATCAATACCATAATCGGACGAAGGCGCTTACCACCGTGCGAGATGATGTAATTCATGGGGTCATACAATTCTGTGGGCTTATCTTTGAACGTATATTTATTAATGGCATCAGCAACAATCTGTTGGTAGGTGTCTAAGAATTCCATAAAAGTTTTTAATTTGAACAAAAATACGATTTTTCAAGGCTTTATAAAACAAAAAACTTTGCCTATTAAGACAAAGTTCAGTGATATGATTTATTTTTTTTATTAAGTCAGATACGTTACCGCAAGATATGTAAGTGCAGCAACAATCGCTGAAATAGGAATTGTTAAAACCCAAGCCCAAAGTAAGCTTACCGTAATTCCCCATCTTACTGCGGAAACTCTTTTCGTCAATCCAACCCCGATAATAGAACCGGTAATCGTGTGCGTTGTAGAAACAGGAATACCAAAGTGATCGGTGATAAATAAAGTGATTGCACCAGCAGTTTCAGCACTCACGCCTTCTAATGGAGTTACTTTTGTAATCTTAGTACCCATTGTTTTGATGATTTTCCAACCACCACTCATAGTACCTAAAGCAATTGCGATGAAAGAAACCAATGGAACCCACATGTAATGATCTGCAAAATAATTAAAACGTTCTGCAGTTTCAATATTCAGATAAACCGGATCCTGAAGCATATTAACATGGTAGTAGATCAATGCTGCTCCGATGATTCCCATTACCTTCTGAGCATCATTCAAACCGTGTCCTAAACTGAAAAGAGCTGAAGAAACCAACTGTAATCTTTTGAAAGATTTATCAGCTTTATGCGGATTTGATTTTTTATAAAGGTGAACAATAATTAAAGTGATAATAATTGAGATCACCATCCCGATAATTGGTGCCAGGAAAATGAATAAGAAAATAGGAATTACTTTGCTGAATTTCACCACATCCTGACTCGCAACTTTCGTCACAGTCTGCGTTAAGGTATCCCAGATTCCTAAGTCTGGAGTTGCAACAACCACTTCTCGGTAATCCATCAGGAAAGCATGCATTAATGCTGCTCCTAAGAAACCACCAATCAATGTGTGAGATGATGATGAAGGAATTCCAAACCACCATGTCAAAAGATTCCATGCGATAGCGGCGATTAATCCTGAGAAAATAACTTCAAGCGTAATAAAGTTTTCATTGACGGTTTTGGCAATCGTGTTACCGATTTTAAATTCACCAATGATATACGCTGCGATAAAGAAAGCTGCAAAATTCCAAAGTGCTGCCCAAAGTACAGCCTGAAACGGCGTTAAAACTTTTGTGGAAACAATCGTCGCAATAGAATTGGCAGCATCATGAAAACCATTAATATAATCGAAGATTAAAGCCAAAGCAATAATAACCGTAAGTAAAATAGGAAAATCCATTTTTTGTTATGTATTGTTTTTTTTAAGCGTATTTAATCATGATATTCTCGATCGTATTGGCAACATCTTCTGCTTTGTCGGTTACGATTTCAAGATAATTAAGAACTGATGATATTTTGATGATATTGATGGCATCATTCGTTTCGAAAAGCTCTACCATTGAGTTTGAAAGAAGATCATCAGCAATATTCTCAATAGAATTTACTTTAATACATGCTTCTTTTACCTGCTCCATATTTTTAAAACCTTTCAAATTCTTCATAGCATTCTGAATTTCAAGACAAGCCTTGTGAATCAGCAATGAGAAGTCTGCATAAGCCTTCATCATCGGAGATTTGTACAGGAATATATATTTTGTAGAAGCGTAGATATAATCTGCAATATCATCAAGACCTGTTGCTAAGGTGTGAATATCTTCACGGTCGAAAGGTGTGATGAAGTTTTTCCCCAATTCAATAAAGATCTCGTGAGTAAGCTCGTCATTTTTGTGCTCATAGTCGCTCATCAGTTTCAACATTGCATCATCATTAAGATCGAAATCTTTCACTCCGTTGTTGAAATCATTAGACATTGCAACTAAATTTTCTGTTACTTTTTCGAAAAGCACAAAGAAGATTTTGTCTTTTGGCTGAAATGCGTGGAAAATATTACCAATTGCCATTTGTAAATTGTATTTAATTTATTCGTGTGCAAATTTCCTAAAAAAGCACCTTAACAAAAAGCATCCAGCATTAATTTTTGTTAATATTGAATTAATATTTGTTCACACCAGAATTTATACAATTTAAACTGCTGTAAATCAACAACTTAAATTCAATTTAATACAAACTATTTTTGATCTAATTTCGCCTGATTCAAGTAAATCATTGCTCATTATACACGATATCCACAAAGCTTTTTTAACGGTATAGTTCTTACGCAGGCACTACCTTGGATATTATTTAGAGATCACAGTATTTTTAATACAACTCTAAATTTCAAATAAAAAAAAGCCGGCAAAATTGCCGGCTCACATTATATTGTAGGTTTAAGATCAGTTCGCCTCTTCAGCTCTCATATCTTTTCCTTTAAACTTCATAGACTGAATATTTCCTAAAAGTTCTTTCCCGTAAGATTTTTCAACTTCAAAGAATGAGAATTTCTCAAGAATTTCGATGTTTCCGATCTCAGCTCTCTTACTTCCTTTGCTTGATGTAGCTTTGTTGATGATTTCCAATACATCCAGTTTTTTCAATTGGTCTTTTTTACCAAGGTTGAAGAAAAATCTAGTCATATTTTCGTCTCTCTGTCTTGGCTTACCACCACGATCTCCTCTTCTTTCTCCTCTGTCGCTACGTTCTCCTCTGTCACGGTCTCTTCCTCTGTCGCGGTCTCTTCCTCTTCCGTCTCTGTCTCTTCCACCTCTGTCATCATCTCTGTTGTTAAACTTCTGATCCACAAGATCCTGCTTGTCTTTATAGTACAAAGCAAAGTCTTTCAACTGGAACTGTAGCAGCTGGATAACCAATTCTTCCTTCGTGAAATTACTTAAGTCGGGAACAAGGTTTTGATCGAATTCAAAAACATTTTCATGTTCTGTCATCAGTTTTTCAAAAACTCCTTTTACCTGAGCCGACATTACTTCGTCTCCTGTAGGAATTTTCTTCTCAACGATCTCAATTTTCGTTGTAGATTTTATCTGTTTCAGCTTTCTGCTTTCTTCAGGTTTGATCAAAGACATAGAGATACCATCTTTCCCTGCTCTACCTGTTCTTCCGCTTCTGTGTACAAAAACTTCAGGATCATCCGGTAAAGAGAAATGGATAACGTGCGTCAGTGAATCTACATCCAAACCTCTTGCAGCTACATCAGTCGCAACTAAGATATCGATGTTTTTCAGTCTGAATTTCTTCATTACTGTATCTCTCTGTGCCTGAGAAAGATCACCATGAAGAGCGTCAGCACCATAACCGTTTTGCATTAAAAAGTCTGCAACCTCCTGAGTTTCCATTCTTGTTCTACAGAAAATAATAGAATACTGATTTGGGTTTGCATCAATAAGTCTTTTCAGAGCTTCTTTCTTGTTACGGTAACCTACAACGTAAAATTCATGCTTAATGTTCTTTTTAACTTCGTTAATAGAACCCACAGAAATACGGTGAGGAGTTGTAAGGTAACTTTTAGAAATTCTTTCTACTTCTTTGCTCATCGTTGCCGAGAACAGGAAAGTTTGTTTTGTTTCAGGAGTTTCTCTTAAAATTGTTTCCAATTCGTCTTTGAAACCCATAGAAAGCATCTCATCTGCTTCATCCAAAACCAACCAGTGGATTTCAGAGAAGTCAAGAGCTTTTCTGTTGATCAAGTCGATCACCCTTCCCGGAGTACCCACAATTACCTGTGGCTTATCTCTCAAAGAACGCATTTGATCCGTAATACTGCTTCCACCATAAACTGCTGTAGTTTTGATGTTTTTCATGTACTTCGAATAGTTGTTAATGTCTTTTGAAATCTGTAGACATAGTTCTCGTGTCGGGCAAAGCACCAAAAATTGGATTTTGCGACTCGTATCGTCAATCATGTCCAAAATCGGAAGCGAAAACGCTGCTGTTTTGCCTGTCCCTGTCTGCGCAAGTGCGATTAGATCGCGAATATCTGATTGAATAAAAGGGATAGTCTGTTTTTGGATTTCTGTCGGGCTTTCGTAACCCAGTTCGCCAATGGCCTTAAGGATATCAGGACTTAAATTGGTCTCCGTAAATAAATTCATTAATTGATATAAAATTTTTGCAAAGATACAACTAATTATTTGATAACGCTTTATATAATATTAACGAATTGATAATTTTAATTTGGAAAACTCTAAGTATTTTTGAATTTATGCAAAAAAAGGATAAAAATTTTATTTTAAATTTAAAAAACCCACAAATTCATTTTTGTTTATCGATTTATTTGAATTTTTAATTAATATTTATGAATTATTTAAATGAGAGATAAAAGCTTCAAGTCTGATTAGATTTATTTAATTTTGATTAAAAGTAATAAGAAAATGGCGGCTACCCTTTCAAAAAAAGTATTTGACTATCTGAAACAACTGAATGAGAATAATAACCGGGAATGGTTTAATGATCATAAAAATCTATTCATCGATGCTCAGCAAGAATTTGAAAATTTTGTAGAACATCTTATTCAGGAAGTTGGAAAAACAGATGAAAAAGTAGCCAAACTGAATGCTAAAAAATCACTGCTAAGAATCTACAGAGACATTCGGTTTTCTAAAGATAAAACACCATATAAAACCTACTTCGGAGCTTCATTAGGCATGGGTAAAAGCAATGAAAAGTCTGGTCATTATCTTCACATACAGCCCGGAAAATCATTTATCGCAAGCGGAATTTATTTACCGGAAGCTTCAGTATTAAAGGAAATCAGAAAAGAAATATCTGTTTTCAAAAATGAATTTCTGAAAGCAGTTGATCATCAGGATTTCAAAAAATACTATGGTGCATTAGACCGCGAGCACGAGCTTAAAAAAATTCCGCAGGGATTTGAAAAAGAAGATCCCATGGCTGATTATCTCAGACTTAAAAGTTTTATTGGAGTTTATAACTTATCCAACAAAGAAGTGATGGATAAAAATGCAGTGGAAAACCTAACAGATATTATGAATTCTGCAAAGCCTTTTAATGATTTCTTAAATGCACCGTTTTCGGAAACGCCGGCGTAATTTTTTAGTCATCTGCCACACACTATTCATGTAAACTCTGATCTGTGGTGATAATATTTTAACACCATTTTAACATTTTTCACTACCTTTGTCGGTCGATATAAAATTGAAATCAATGTCTTTATACCAACAGCTCGCAGAAAACTTACAGTACATCAGTCCGAGTTTTTATAAACAGAGGTATTTTAAAAATTTAAAAAATCTCACTAAAGAAAATTTTTCTGGCCGTAATGTAGAACCCGAGCTCGTTTGGATTAAAGAGTATTTAAACAGCAACGCTGTAATTTTTGATATTGGTGCCAACGTTGGAACTTTTCTTTATCAGTTTGAAAATAAACTGAAACATCAGAATATTTACGCTTTCGAACCTAACAAAAAACTCAACATCAGACTGAAAAGATTATTTCCGTCGATGAATATTTCTTCTGTAGCTCTGTCTGACGAAAATACGACTGCAGAATTTAAAGTTCCAATCATCAAAGGAAAAATGGTGGCTTCGAGAGGAACCTTGAATACCTCTTACAAAGAAAAAGATGAGGAAAATTCTTACACCGAAACTGTAGAAGTGGTAAAACTGGATGAATGGGCAAAATCTAAAAACATTCAAAAAATAGATTTCATCAAAATAGATGTTGAAGGAAATGAAATGAAAACTCTTTTTGGAGGAAAGGAAACCATTCAGAAATTCAGACCTACTCTCATGGTTGAAATGGAACAGAGACATCACGATCAACCCATTTGGAATGAAATTTCCGAAGTTGAGAGCTGGGGATTTGACGCCAACTATCTCAACCGAAAAACTTTTACACTTGAAAAATTAACCGAAGAAATTTTAACCAAAAACATCAGCGACGAAAAAAACAAAACCGACTACATCAACAATATTATTTTTCTTCCAAAAAACTAAAATCTTATGAGTGTAGTTGCAAGACAGGGTTTTAAATATTCGATCATTGGGTATTTTGGGTTTTTGATCGGTACAATTTCGGCGATTTTCATTTTCCCTAACGATTTTGAATTCTACGGAAAACTGAGATATATTTTGCCCACGGCAGAAATGCTGGTACCGTTTGTGGTGCTGGGAATTTCTTATTCTAATGTGAAATTTTTTCACAAAGTTGAAAAAGATGGCAAAAAGCAAAACATGCTTTCACTATCTCTGTTGGCGATTTTTGTCAATTTCTGCATCTTTTCAATTGTCTTTTTTATTCTTCCTTATATTTTTCCTAAATTTAAAAATACTGAGGCCTGGAAGATTAAGGAAGTGATCCTACCGATGATTTTACTGCTCTCACTCTGTGCGGTATTCAACAAATACACTTCCAATTATAAACGGATCGTTGTTTCAAATATTTTTGACAATTTATTTCCAAAAATCGCCAATCTCGGAGCCTTCTGTCTGGTATTTTACTTTGCATTGTCACAGAAGATTGCCTACGCATTTTTCTTCGGAATGTTTGCTTTAATGCTTTCAGGATACATTTATTACACGAATCGATTAGAGAAAATAAATTTTGATTTCAGTACAGATTATTTTAAAAAAGATAATTTCTGGAAAGAATTTTCAAGCTATAGTTTTTTTGGATTTCTGGGGACTTTCGGGAATTATTTAGCGATCAACAGCTTTATGATCGGTGAGTTTTTGGGAATGGAAGAAAACGGAATCTACTCGGTTCTGTACGCCTTGATTTCTTTGATATCTATTCCACAACTCGGTTTGTTTAATATTTCTGCTCCGATTATCAGCAAAAATCTTGCAGAAGGAGACATGGATGAGCTTGACAGATTTCATAAAAAAACATCCTTATCTCTTTATTTTCTGGGAGCGGTTCTGTTTTCGTGCATCATGGTTGGATTTCCTTTTCTTACGCACTTTATGCCCAAAAACGGTCTGCAGTTACAGGAATACACTCCTGTAATCTGGATTTGGGGTTCTGCAGTCCTGATCGATCTTGCAACGGGTTTTAACGGCAACATTATTTCGCTTTCAAAATATTACCGTTTCAATATCCTTGTTATGCTCTTGCTGGCAGGATTAACGATTACTTTAAATTTATATTTTATAAATCATACCGACCTAAAACTCATGGGAATCGCTTTATCTACGGCAATTTCCCTAAGTACTTACAATGTCATTAAGATCATTTTTAATTACATTATGTTCAAAGTTTCACCATTGAGTATTGAGATGATTTTTGTTTCGATTATCTGCACGTTAGCGATTACGGTGGCCATTGTTCTGCCAAATTTTGCCAATCAGTTTATTAACTTAGTTTACAAGCCTGCCGTTGTTCTGATACTGATTTTCATTGGAAATTATTTCACCAAAATATTTCCTGTGGAGCAATATTTGAATATGAAATTCCTTAAAAGTGTATTGAAATTTAAATAGATACAAATCTGTTCAGAACATTTTCAACATCATTCAGAATTTTTTCTTTGCTAAAATCTTTTTGAAAATCGAACTCCGAATCTTTCAGCTTTAAAAACTGTTCAATCACATTTTCTTCTTCAGGAATAATAAATTCAAGTTTTGAAGAATAGTTTTTAGGAAAAACTGCAGGTTTACCATATTTGATGGCATCACCTAAATTTCCGGTCATTTTTGTTTCGCCATAGATTTCTTTATTGCTGAAAAATTCGGCTTCCTCCCGAATCGGACACCAGAGAACATCAGCTTTTCGCATCCACTGATCAAAGATTTCAGGAGAAACTCTTTCAGAAAAATAGATTGTTTTAATATTTTCCGGAAGATTTTTATCTAAATTTTCAAGATCTTTAAGTTCATGACATTTTGCTTTTCCCAGAAAAACAAAGGTAAACTGATCTTCGGTTTTTAAATTCCGGATGATATCGAAAACCTTTTTATAATCTCTCCTCTTCTGAGAAACCCCTCCAGGAATAACAATGGTGAAAATCTTATCCCTAATTTTATCAACCGACTTTGTGTAGAAAAGCGGTAAAAATTCAAGCTTATCAGAAGATAATTCCCGATCGAGAACCAAATGATGCTTTGCCTTTGCATAGGTTTTGTTTGCATAAAACAATCCTTCTTTCCACCATAATTTCAGTCTGTAAATCAAATCATTTTTAAAAATATTTTTAATTAAATCTGATTTTGAAATTTTAGAAAAATTCAAATTATGAATTATAACCGAAGTATTATATTTCTCGCCTATGGCCAAAAAAGTATTGAAATAACGGTGAACAGTTCCAATAATAATCAAATCATAGTTTTTTGTAGACAGCTGATCCAGAATCATCGATGAATCTGATTGGTGTACCACATTACCATTTTCCTGAATTTGATTTTTAATCTTTTCCGACAAATAATAATCCACAGAAAATGCTTTGGAGTCTTGCAACAAATCCATAAAATCCTGCGCAATCTCTGCGTGGGTGTCAATTTCTATGTAGGCTATGTTTCTCAAGTGAGGTAAATTAAGTTTTAGATAAAGCCAAATCAGCTTTTATTTATATTTTGAACGCGCTTCCTTCGGCTAAATCAGGATGATATGCCCAACCGATTAGAATTACAGTTTAAACCATTTCTTTTTGAACATATTCCATCGCTGCTCATTAATCACTTTCTGTTCGTCTTTCGAAATCTTCAACTCCAGATTTTGAGATTTACACTTTTCATACGAACCGACAATTTGAAAGAGAAAACCCGGTGATTTCAATTTCATCGCTTCTTTTCCCGCAGCAACATAAGTAAGAAAACGGTTTAATCCTAAAAAATAAAAGTATCTGCCATAGTAATCTGCAGGTTTTATCGTATAATCGGCTCCTTTTACTTTGATTAATTTCACATGCAGTTCAGGTAAAACAATTTCTTCCCAACCCAAATTTTTAAGTAAAATAGAATCAATATTGTCCCAACCTAAGGTTTCCCTTAAACCGCCAATCGCTTCAAAACATTCTTTCCGATAAGCTTTCATTGGGCCGCGAACGTGATGTCTATTTGAATTTCCTTCATAAACCCAATTTCCATTTTGTTCAACATACAGCAGACCTCCAACCAGTCCATAGCTGGGATTACTGACGAATGCTTTCTCCACTTCAGAAAGATAGTTGTCATTTAAAATAATATCGGCATCAAACTTACAGATTATATCAAAATCATTAATATTTTGAGTTTTCAAACCGTTTTTAAATGCGCTGACCACTTTAGAACCAGGCTGATGAGCAGATTTCCCAAGATTAACTGTCTCAAAACGGGGATCGGAATCTGTATAATTTTTGATAACCTCAGATGTTCTATCCGTGGAACCGTCGTTCACAATTACCACTTTAAAATCTTTAAAACTCTGTTGCTGTAAAGAATCTAAGGTGAATGGAAGATTATGCTCTTCGTTGTGCGCGGGAATGATAATTAAAAATTTCACTGGATGATGCAGATTATTGATGATGAGATCAATGATAATTATTTAACAAATTTTAAACTATAAAAAAGAAGGTTTTAAACTTAACAAATGATGCTTTAAAACTAAAAATTGATGCTTTAAGCTTAAACGTTACTGCTTTAAGCTAGAATTTTGATGCGTTAGACCTGAAAGTTCATGCTTTACACATTGTTTTTGATACTTAAAACAAGTGTAAGCAAATATTAAATAATTCTTTATATTATGCATGATATGTTTAAAACTCTCATGTTATCTTTTACATTTATTTTCTAATGCTTAATACTTATCTGATGTACTTTACCTTATTTATTGTGAGGTCTCAGCATGTTTCTGGGATCTAGAATTTCATCTAACTGTTCCTGAGAAAGCAGATTCTTTTCCAATACCAAATTGTATACACTCTGACCTGTTGCCAGAGCCTCTTTAGCAATCTGAGTCGACTGTTTGTAACCGATGTAAGGGTTGAGTGCCGTTACAATTCCGATGCTGTGTTTAACCATATTCAGACACATTTCTCGGTTAGCAGTAATCCCTACAATACATTTCTCACGAAGCGTATCGAGAGCGTTGCAAAGGAAATGAATATTTTCCATGATCGTGTGAGAAAGCACGGGCTCCATTACATTAAGCTGTAACTGTCCGGCTTCTGCGGCAAAAGTAACCGTCAAGTCATTTCCAATCACTTTAAAGCAAACCTGATTCACAACTTCCGGAATAACCGGATTTACTTTTCCTGGCATAATGGACGATCCCGGCTGCATCGGCGGTAAATTGATTTCAGATAAACCTGCTCGTGGTCCTGAAGAAAGCAATCTTAAATCATTACATATTTTCGATAATTTTAAAGCCAGACGTTTCATTGCTGAAGAATAAATAACGTAAGAACCGGTATCCGGAGTGGCTTCAACCAAATCTGGTGCAGAAATGACAGGATAACCTGTGATTTCGGCTAAATTCTTAGCACAAAGCGTGGCATAACCAATCGGAGCATTTATTCCCGTTCCAATAGCTGTTGCACCCATATTCACCTCAACAAAGAGATTGGCGTTGTTATTCAGTTTTGAAATATCTTCTTCAAGTGTCGCAGCAAAAGCTTCAAACTCCTGCCCCATCGTCATCGGAACAGCGTCCTGAAGCTGTGTTCGTCCCATTTTGATGACGTCCTGAAATTCTACTCCTTTCGCTCGGAATGCTTCAACGATTTTTTTCAGTTTTTCAACCAAAGTTTCATTCATCTGGAGCAATCCCATTTTGATTGCTGTGGGATAAGCATCGTTCGTAGACTGTGAAAGATTGATATGGTCATTGGGCGAACAGAATTCATATTCGCCTTTGTTTTTTCCTAATTTTTCCAAAACCCGGTTGGCAATTACCTCATTCGCATTCATGTTGATGGAAGTTCCCGCACCTCCCTGAATCATGTCAACGGGAAATTCGGTATGAAACAGTCCGCCGATTAACTCATCGCAGGTTTCAGCGATTTTAAAATATAAATCCTGATCTAGTAAACCTAATTCATAATTGGTTTTTGCGGCTGCTTTTTTCACAAAAGCCAAACCTTTTATAAATTCGTGATAAGAAGAAAGTAGCTGACCCGAAATTCTAAAATTATTGATAGCCCGCTGAGTCTGAACTCCGTAATACGCCTCTAAAGGAACATTGAGAACACCCAAGAGGTCACTTTCCTGTCTGAAATTTTCCATTAAAAAAGTTTTAACAGTTTATTGTATTTAAATGATAAAAAACGCACCGTTAAAAGATGCGTTTTGAATTTTATTTTGTTGGATATTTTTGATTCAACGACTGCAAAATTGCCCACGTTTCAGCATCCAGAACTCCACTGTAATTCTGTGGTCTGAAATGGTACTGCAGAGCTTCAACCGTTTTCTTTGTAACATCGTCCCATTTTCCATTTGGCAAGATATCATAGCCAAATTTCTGTAAAGCAGTCTGCACCACAAAAATAAATGAAGGCTCGTTGTATCTTGTTTCAATATCGGTCTGCGCCAAAGTCAGAAAGTTCTGTTTAGCCATTTCGTCGTACCACATACCAATCTGATATTCGTCGTACAGTTTTTTCCACGGGAAAAGCGGTCCAGGATCCTGTTTTCTAGTCGGTGCGATATCCGAATGCGCCAAAACATTGGTAGCCGGAATATTATATCGCGTCACAATATCCTTTGCCAGAGCAGCAACCTTTTTAATCTGTTCATCGCTGAAAGGTTGGAAGACCTTCATCCCTGAAGCATCAGCCTTGTACCCCATATTAACGATTTCAATTCCGATGGAAGTGTCATTGAGGTTTTTATCGCTTCTCCAGGCACTGATCCCTGCATGATATGATCGTTTGTTCTCATCAACCAACTGGTAAATTTCATTATCCCCTAAATTATTCACCAGATAATGAGCGCTTACAGACTGTTGCGTAAGAACTTCCACAGATTTATCATCAGGTAAAACGGTGTAATGTAAAATCAGATATTTTTGTCTGAAATTTTGCGCTACTGCAGGGAAATGAGTTTTCACCACTTTGTAGCCGGCAGGTTTTGCAGAGACGATAGATCCATAGCTTATGGTGTTATCATTTTTAGTAATATCTGCAATATTGGTTCTGAAAAATTCAACACCATGTTCAGTGGCAACTTCCGGTTTATTTTTTTCAAAATTTTGAGAGTTAACCGCCGTTTTTGGTTGTGCAGCGGTAGTTTTTGGCCTGTAGGTATTTTTCTTCACATTTTTTTGGGAAGTACACGAAAAAACGAGAGTACTTAAGCCGATGATATATAATGTCTTACGCATTAGTTTATTTTTTTAACTGATTATTCCCTCAAAAATACACAATTTTTTTCTTAAAATTATTTGGTAAATAAGGAAATCTATTCTATATTTGCACTCGCAATAACGGAACAACGATCATTCAAAAAACGTTATAACAGGAGAGTTGCCTGAGAGGCCGAAAGGACATGTTTGCTAAACATGCGTACTGGAAACGGTACCAAGGGTTCGAATCCCTTACTCTCCGCAGCAAGATAAATTCGGGGCGTAGCGTAGTCCGGTCATCGCGCCTGGTTTGGGACCAGGAGGTCGCAGGTTCGAATCCTGCCGCCCCGACTGTTTTAGTAATTTTCTCAAAATTACAAATGGGTGCGTAGCTCAGCTGGATAGAGCATCTGCCTTCTAAGCAGACGGTCTCAGGTTCGAATCCTGACGCGCTCACAAAAAACCGATATTTTAAATATCGGTTTTTTTTATTCCCCAATTTCAACATGTAAAGAAATTTTTTCTGTGATCCTGTTTTCAATTTTCAAAACTGCTTATCATAAGATTCATATACATTACCTTAGTTTCTTTATTACCTTCATAATTAATTCTTACAATATATTTCAAAGAGTCCTTTTTTCTTATTTTGTCTTAAGAATAATAAACGTTATCTACTTTAAATATGAAATGCCATATTCATTTGTGCACGTGGCTTTAACGATTCATAATTATCCTTAACTGCGTTTTCATCGCTGTTATCAACAATTATCATTACTTAAACATTCAATTTTTTTTTGACTATTGAAATTATAGTCAAAAAAAAACTCCGACTTACTATCGGAGTTTCACTATATTTTAAATGAGGAAAGCTTACAAAATTTTTGAAACTTCATTACAAAGCCATTCCAATAATTCTAAATCTTCTTTCGTGAAAGGATCTATCGTGTGAGAATCGATATCAATTTGCCCGATATTTTCACCGTTTTTGAAAATAGGAACCACAATCTCCGCCTTAGTATCAATTGAACAGCTTAAATAATTATCCTGCAAATGAACATCCGGAACGATAAATGTTTCATTAGAAACTGCAACCTGCCCGCAAATTCCCTTTCCATAAGGAATAATGACATGATCTGTTTCTGCTCCTACGTAAGGCCCTAATTTCAGCTCGTCTTTATCTCCGTTTTTGAAGTAAAAACCTGTCCAGTTAAAATAGGATATTTCCTGATCTAAAAGATGACAAACTTTTTCAAGTTTTTCTTCAGTATTATGTTTTGGACTTTCAAGAATAGACGAAAGTCTTTTTTTTAATTCAGACATTTTAAATTTGTTTTAAGAAAATTGTTTTAGAGAAAGTTCCTGTTTATAACCGAACATTCCTCTGTCTTTTATCATTTCGGCAACACCTTCCGGCACCTGATTTTCCCAACCGCTTACGTTGCAGGCTATTTTTCTCAGTATCTCTCTTGAATAAATTTCCAGGAACTCAGGATCGTAGTTTTTAATGTCTACAATACGGTTATTCAATTTGAAATATTTATATAATTCTTTCAGACTTTCTTCTACTTTAAGGTTATCTGAATTTAATAATTCGTGAGTTTCAGGATCTTTGTAAGGATAAAGATATACTCTCATTCCGTTTCGGAAAAACTTACCGAAGGCTTCCAAAATTCCACCAGAAAGATCTTTATAATATTTCTCGTCGAATACCATCAACATATTATTCACACCCATCGCAACTCCAATGTCGCCATTAGTGTAATGAGAGAAATAATCAATCAGTCTGTAGTATTCGGAGAAGTTTGAGATGATCACCGTATATCCTAATTTCCCAAGAACGTCTACTCTATCCAAGAAATCCCGTTCATCGATATCTCCGTCTGCACGAAGATTAGAGATGGTAATTTCGATCAGAACTTCAGTTTCTTCCTGCGTACAGATGGCGTCTTTCAGGAACATATCCATACCGTTGCGCAGCATATCAATGTTCACTCTCGTTACAGGTCTGAAACTTCCTCTTACAGCGAAAATATTTTTCTTGTACAAAACATCCGCCGGAAGCATATTGTTCCCCTGAGAATTAAAAATCACCGCATCGGTCATATTGTTTTTCACAAGTTGCAAAGACATCAGTCTGTTATCAACATAAGCGAACGCCGGACCGCTGAAATCAATCATGTCTATCTCAAGATTATCTGTAGCCACATCATCATAAAGAGATTCTATCAGACGTCTTGGATTATCAAAATAAGTAAATGCACCGAAGATAAGATTTACCCCTAAATTACCAAGAGTTTCCTGCTGTAAAGTCGCGTCATTCTCTTTGAATTTTACGTGAATTACCACTTCGTTGTAATCTTCATTTTCCTTTACCTGAAAACGTATACCAACCCATCCGTGACCTTTTACAGTTTTATCGAAATTAATGGTGGTTACAGTATTTGCGTAGGAAAAAAACTTTCTGTTCGGACTGTTTTCCCGAGAAATTCTTTCTTCGATTAATGAAACTTCATAGCGAAGCATTTTTCGAAGTCTGTTCTGAGTTACATACCTGTTTTTAACTTCTTTTCCGTAGATGGCATCACTAAAATCTTTGTCATAGGCTGACATTGCCTTAGCAATCGTACCGGAAGCTCCCCCTGCTCTAAAAAAGTGTCGTACAGTTTCCTGCCCTGCTCCAATTTCTGCGAAAGTACCATAAATAGTAGGATCTAGATTAATTGTTAATGCTTTTTGTTTAGGAGTTAGTTTCTGATACATTAGGACATTAAATTTTTCGTAAATTTACCAAAATTAAACCAACCTCAAAACAAATGAAGTTGAAATTTTTAGGAACCGGAACTTCTCAGGGCGTTCCCGTTATTGGTTGCACCTGCGAGGTATGCACCTCAAAAAATCCAAAGGACAACCGTTTCAGATCATCTGCAATGGTTACAACCGATGAAAATAAAAAAATTCTCATCGACTGTGGCCCCGATTTCAGACAGCAAATGCTGATTAACAAAGAGAACCATATCGACCTTGCGCTTTTAACCCATGAACATAACGATCACGTTATCGGTCTTGATGACATGCGCCCTTTAATTTTCAAAAGCGGTAAAAATATGCCGCTTTACTGCAGTGAAAGAGTAGGAAATGAAGTCAGAAACCGTTTTCCGTATGCATTCTCTGATGAAAGATATCCTGGAGCTCCTGCTTTTGATTTGCACAAAATTGAAAACCACTCGTTTGAAGTTTTAGATATTGAAATAACTCCTGTAGAAGTTATTCATTACAAAATTTCAGTTTTCGGTTATAAATTTAAAAACTTAGCCTACATTACAGATGCCGGCTTTATTTCAGACACTGAGAAGGAAAAACTGAAGAATCTGGATGTTTTGATTTTAAACTGCATTCGTAAATTTGATCCGCATCCTGCCCATTTTATTCTGGCAGACGTTATAAAATTGCACGAAGAGCTGAGGCCTAAAAAATTATTTTTAACGCATATCAGTCATCATTTCGGTCTGCATAACGTTGAAGATAAGTTACTTCCCGACGGAATTCACCTTGCCTACGACGGTTTGGAGATTAATTTTTAAAGAAAAATTAATAAAAAGTTTTTGAACATTAAAAAAAGTTCCTATATTTGCACACCAATTAAAAACAAGCCCAGTTGGCGGAATTGGTAGACGCGCTAGACTCAAACTCTAGTATCGAAAGATGTACCAGTTCGATTCTGGTACTGGGTACAAAAAGGCACTAACTGCAGACAGTTGGTGCCTTTTGATTTTAAAATCATCGGTGATTTCCTGCACAAAACTTCAGTCTTTCTGCTTTCTCAGCACGAAATATGACATCAAGTATATAATGCGCGCCATCTCTTTCATATATAAATCTCCCTTTTAATGAAATTGAAGTTGCTCAAGGTTAATTGATATAAAAAGGAAAAACACCATGTCGTTTTCTACTATTTCTTTATTATCAATAAAATGAATTGTTGGATGTACTATTTTTATTAATTTAGATAATTAAAGTTTAGGTGTAAAGTAGAGAGTACTCAAATAATTAGTATGAATAAAGATATTACGATAACCGACAGCAAAGAAGGTCAGTTTTTAGGTATTGCTGGAGGAAATTACAGAATTATAATCTCGGGTGATCAAACGAATGGCAGCTATGCAGTGATCGAAATGGTCGTACCTCCCAATGGAGGGCCGCCTCCACATGCTCACGAAGATACGCAGGAGATGTTTTATGTTTTGGAGGGAGAGGTAGAATTTAAAACAGAAAACGAGAAAAAGACGGTTGGTAAAGATGGATTCATCAACATTCCTTTAGGTGGAGCAGTGCACTGTTTTAAGAATCAATCTAACGAATTTGCAAGATTACTTTGTACCGTTGTTCCTGCCGGACTGGAAAAAATGTTTTTGGAAATAGGCGAACCTGTTGCTTTCGGAGAATTTTTAAAAGTGCCGGAATTAACTGAAGAAAGAAAACAATTACTTAAACAGCTTGATCTGAAATACAATCAAAAAACCTATCCTCCAGACTTTTTAGACTGATGGAGAATCATTTTAAAGATGTTTTTAAACTCCTCAAATTTTATTGGAAATAAAATTCAGTTGCTGATAAATAGAAAACCCTATGATCAATCAGGGGACGTTTATTCATTATAAATCCACATCAAAATTGGCTTTTCAGACTTTTCAATCAACGGATCAATCTTTCTCATCGCATTATTTGAAATTGTCGGACAGCCCCAACCTTCCGGCGAACCTTTGGGAAAAACCTCTTTATCGCTCATCAAGTTCCAAGAATGGAAAACGATAAATCTCTTCATGGCATTACTGTTTGTATCCTCGAGTCCGTGCATCAGATATTTTACATTAATTCCCCAATCGCTGTGCCCTCTTCCAGATAACTTATATTTTCCAAGCGATGAAAGATGACTGCCATCTTCATTGCTGAATGTTGGATCTTCTTTTGATTCATCGCTGCTCCATGCATTGTTTCCGCAACCATGACCGACAAGATGCTGACCAGAAATTTTTTCCTCTTTAAAATCCCAGATCACGAAACGGTTCACGCCAGAATGCAGGCTCATATCAATCAGAATACACAAATCAGTATTCATTTTTTTACTTCTGCAGAATTCGAGTGCTTCCTGCGCTTTCTTTCTGGTTTTAACTAAATCTAATTCAGGTTTCTTCAGTTCCACATTAGTCTCTTTCTTAGCAAGGACCGCACCTAACGACTTCCTGCTATCATTCTGACATGAAACAAAAAATAGTACAGTTAATAATAAAACGGAAAATCGCACCTGAATTATTTATAATGAATGAAAATCCCGTAGTCAGTAGGAGTCCAAAGAGCTGCTTTCTGGCCGGCTGCTTTCAGAGCGTTATTTGCCCAGGTATTACAGGTATCTAAGAAGCTGTAACGCCCCTGCGCATCGTAAAATGCATCATTATCACTGTAAACTGCGTTGGTTGGGATTAAAATATAATTCCCATTCTGATCTTTATCAAATTTAGCATCAATAAATTTCACCAGATCCTGATACTGTTTTCTGCTGATCATTATTTTTTTGCAGTCTGATGCTTCAGTCATTGTTTTGTAAAATGAAGTATGCATTGCAGATTCGCTCATCCAAAATGCAGCTTTCACAGCTGTCGTAAATTTAAGATCTGCCCAGGTTGGCGTGTCAAGATAGAAGCCCTTATCGCCCCAGCCCATTCCCACATAATTATAATCTGTTCTCTTCGATGTTGTATTGGCAAAAGGAATCTTAGAACTCCAGTCATAAAGATCATTTTTCACAGGCATTACGATGTCAGTATGAACGCCATTGGTGTAAATATAGATGGGAACTTCTTTTTTGCCACCATCATCCTTAGCCGAAACTTCTATAAAAGGTAGCAAATAGCCCAGAAGGGCATATACCACGATGATTCCGAGGATGAATCCCAAAGTCTTAAGGATGTAAATGAATAATATTTTTACACTCATGTTGATGATTATTGATTACAAAAATTTAATTATCAATTTTCCGTAAAAGTATTTGTTTTATTCCGAAAAATCAGTAAATTTAGTCAACAAAGTATCACAAATATGCACAAAAACACGAAATCCCAAAAAAGATTTAAAGTAAGAGTGAAAACTGCTCCCAAAAGAACCCAAAAAAAACGTTGATTTTCTTAAAGACAGTATCTTTTTGAAAGTCATTTTTTCTTTTACAGCAAAGGTTTTCTGATTTTTACGAATTGTAATCTTTCATTTCTTTAAAAACAAAATTTTAAAGAACGGAGAACTACCCACTTTATTTTTGGAAAGTAAAATTTCCAAACAGATATCTTCACCTTTAGATTTTAGATCAATCCTTCTGACGAGTCGTTCAAAAATTCAATATTTCTTTTCAAACCTGAAAATTTCGTCCGCTTTACCGGTGATTTCCTGAAGATTTCTGAGAACAATTCCTGAGTCAATTCTTTCCACTCTCCTTTTTTGAAATTTTTTAAAGCATTATTAGGTTTAAATTTAGCCTGAAGATTGGGAGCAGAAAATCGGTTCCAAGGACAGACATCCTGACAGATATCACAACCAAACATCCAGTCTTCCATTCTGTCTTTAAAATAATCCGGTATTTCACTTTTCAGTTCGATCGTTGCATAGGAAATACATTTGCTTCCATCTACAATTTTATCAGACACAATCGCATCTGTAGGACAGGCATCGATACATTTCCTGCAGCTTCCGCAGTGATCGGTCGTTGCATGATCCGGAATCAGATCTAAATCACAGATGATTTCAGCTAAAAAATAGAAGGAGCCGCTTTGTTTTGTGATTAAATTGGCGTTCTTTCCTACCCAGCCGATTCCTGATTTCTTAGCCCAGCTTCTCTCTAAAACCGGAGCAGAATCTACAAATACACGAAATCCGAAATCACCGATTTCCTCCTGCAACTCTGAAACCATATCACGAAGAATTTCTTTTACCACTTCATGATAATCTTCCGCGTAAGCATACTTTGAAATTTTATAATTCTCAAAAGTGGAAATTTTTTCTTCGGGAAAATAATTGTAGGAAAGTGAAATCACCGATTTAGAACCTTCAACAAGCAACCTCGGATCGAGTCTTTTGTCGAAATGGTTTTCCATGTATTTCATTTCGCCGTGGAAATTATTTTTAAGCCACTTTTCCAAATAACGGGCGTCTTCTTCCAGAAAATCTGCTTTAGAAATTCCACAATTCTGAAACCCAAAACTTTTGGCTTTGGCTTTAATTAAATGTGAATATTTTTCGGCAGCTGAATTCATTATTTTACATTGCAAAACTAAGATTATTTTATAAATTTGTTGGTCTTTGGATTTGTGAAAAATTCACGATCCATTTTAAGTATTTAACTCTAAAAAATCAAATATTATGTCATTAGCAGAAGTTTTAAAATCAGGAAATTACCACTTAATCGACGTTCGTGAACCTATGGAATTGGAGATGGACGGAAGTATTGAAGGTGCTGAAAATATTCCGTTAGGTGAAGTAGAAGACAGAAAAGACGAAATTTTGTCAATCGAAAAACCTGTTGTTTTATTTTGCAGAAGCGGAAACAGAAGCGGAAAGGCATTAGAATATCTTCAGTCTGAAGGTTTGAAAGATGGCTACAACGGTGGCGGATGGGCTGAGTTGAAAGCGCATTTAGAAGCAACTGAAGGAACTTTTTAAGTTCCTTTTTTTATATCTTTAAGTATGAATTTAAGGGATTATTTCCTTCAACTATGTTTGTCGTGCAGTATGGATGAAATATTGGCTGACAATTTATGGCTTGAAATTGAGAGGAAATATTCTGAGAAAGAAAGACATTATCACAGGTTAAGCCATTTGGAAAATATGTTTTCTGAATTGGAATTTGTGAAAGATAAGATACTGGACTTCCGTACCGTTTCCTTCTCAGTATTTTATCATGATGTGATTTATGATGCAACGTCAAAGCAGAATGAGGAAGAAAGCGCTAAATTCGCACAAATAAGACTTACAAGATTAGGAGTGATTGAGACCGATATTGCAGAAATTTCCAATCAAATTTTAGCAACAAAATCTCATCAGCCGTCAGAAAGCAGTGATACTAATTATTTACTGGATGCAGATTTGTCTGTTTTGGGAAAAGAATCACCGATTTATACAGAGTACACCCAAAACATCAGAAAAGAATATTCTGTATATCCCAATTTTCTCTACAAACCTGGAAGAAGAAAAGTCTTAAAGCATTTTTTGGAGCTTGACAGTATCTTTAAAACTGAATATTTTAAACAAAAGTATGAAGTTCAGGCAAGAGAAAATATAGAATCTGAACTGAACAGGTTATAGTTTTGGCTGAAGCCTTTAATTTCAGAATATTTAAGCGGACTAAAGTCCGCTCCTATTGATTTTGTACTAATTTGAAATAAGAAATACGCTCCAAAAATTCTCTGAATTTCGACACTATCATATTATGATTGAGTTTACAAATTCCGTTGCTTTATTTAAAACAATCTCCGGAGTTTCTTTATGTGGTGTATGTCCTACATTCGGAATGATAAACTTTTCGGAATTTCCACTGATCTGTGTAACCGTCTTATCAACCTGATCTAAACTTCCGTACTCATCATTTTCTCCCTGAACAAACAAGAGCGGACAGGCAATATTTTTCAGCATTGGCTCAATATTCCAAGTTCGGAATTGATCACTGAGCCAAATGTCTGTCCAAGCTTTTACAATGACATCCACTTTATCACCGTGGTATTTTTGCAGACGTTCCGGCAGATTTGTGGTTCTGTAAGCATTTAAAGCATCTTTCACGCCTTGTACCGTAATGTCTTCCACAAAAATATGTCCGGCCTCGCAAATTAGAGCTTTTACTTTCTCAGAATATTTAGATGCAGTAATTAATGCAATGGTGCCGCCGTCACTGTGCCCGAAGAGAATTGCATCGTTAATATTTAATTCAGAAAGCAAATCATTAAGAAGATCAGCTTCCAGTTCCATGTAGTTGTTTTCTCTTTTATGAGTCGTCATCGGAAAGGACTTTCCATATCCCAGGCGGTCATAGATCAGAAAATTACATTGAGTGGCTTCAGCCAACTTCTCAGGAAAATCTCTCCAAAGCTGAACAGAACCTAAAGAATCATGTAAAAATACAATTGTCGGCTTATTTTCGAATGAGTTATTAAATTTTATAAATAAGTTTTTACCCTTTACCTCAATTACCTTTTCAATCATTATTTACAGAGAAGGATTTTTTGTTTCATGAAACTCTTTCAGAAGATTCGCAAATACCTTTTCTACAGGCAAAACCTCATCAATCAAAGCGGAAACCTGACCGATTTCCAGTTCGCCTTCTTCCATATCACCCTCGAACATTCCTTTTTTTGCTCTTGCTCTTCCTAAAGACGCGACCAAAGCTTCAGAATTTCTTCCAACATTATATATTTCCTCGAGCTCGTTAAAAAATTTATTTTTAACCATTCTTACCGGTGCCAATTCCTTTAAAGTAAGATGCGTATCACCTTCATCAAGTTCGGTGATTTTCTTCTTCCAGTTATCATGTGCACTTGCTTCAACTGTAGCTGCAAAACGGCTTCCGATCTGAACTCCGTCTGCACCTAAAATCATTGCAGCTTTGACCTGAGAACCGAGAGCAATTCCACCGGCCGCAATTAATGGTTTTGAGATATGTTTTCTAACGTTGGGAATCAGACAAAAAGTTGTAGTTTCATCTCTTCCGTTGTGACCGCCCGCTTCAAAACCTTCTGCAACAACAGCGTCTACTCCGGCATCTTCACATTTTACCGCAAACTTGGTTGATGAGACTACGTGTGCTACCTTCAAACCTTCTTTCTGCAAAGTTTCCGTGTAAGTTTTCGGACTTCCGGCTGAAGTGAAAACGATTTTCACTCCTTCTTCCAAAATAATCTGAATGACTTCATCTAAATTTGGATACAACATGGGAACATTCACGCCAAATGGTTTATCAGTAGCTAACTTGCATTTCTGAATATTCTCTCTTAAAATGTCCGGATACATGCTTCCTGCTCCAATAATTCCCAATCCGCCACAGTTTGAAACTGCCGATGCCAACCTCCACCCGGAATGCCAAATCATTCCTGCCTGAATGATAGGATACTGAATATTAAAAAGTTCACTAATTTTATTTCTGCTTTCCTGCATCTCATGAAGTTTTTTGGCTGAATTGAAATCTATAAAGTTGCTCATATTGTAAAAATACTAAAATCATAGATTTCACAATAGATATCAGAAGTTTTTTGCAAAAAAAACCTCCAGAAAATTCTGAAGGTTTTTATTTTATTTTTTGATGGATTCTTTTTTCCAGTTTCCTTTAAAGTCGCAGGTGTCGTACCGACCGTCTAACGAAATAAAAGTTGTTGATATTTTTGAATTGACAAATTTCTCAACCATCTCACCCTGTTTTTTCCGCAGAGCCATCTGTTTTATTCTGTCGTAATCCGTTTCCATTGTTATCTGGTGCGCTGGGATGACATCTTCGATTTTCACGATCTTCACCACCTGTCTGTCTCTGTCATCTTTATCATCAAAAGCGCTGGTCACATCTCCTTTGTTCAGTCCAGCCAATTCATAACTGATTGACACCGGAATACTTTCTCTTTCAATTTTATTAGAACCGTCAGCACCAGGAATTACTCCAGCATTGAATTTTGTTCTTTTATCGTCAGAAAATTTAAAAGACGCATCTTTAAAAGTAATTTTTTCAGCTAAAATCAAACCTCTAATGCTGTCAAGTTTCTTTCTGGCAGTTTTCATCTCTTCTTCTGTAGGTGTTGCCATCAAAAGAATATGTCTTGCGTCATAAGCTTTACCAGACTTTTTCACCAACTGAATAATGTGATATCCAAACTCAGATTCTATCGGCTCAGAAATTTCACCTTCCTGAAGATTCAGAGCTGCAGCCTCGAATGGCTTCACCATTTGTCCTTTGAAAATATTTTTCATTAAACCACCATTGGCAGCAGAAGCTTTGTCTTCAGAATAGATTCTTGCCTGGCTTTCAAAACTTTCTCCGCCTGCAACATCCTGTTTGATTTTCTTTAATCTGTTAATCAGTTCTTCTTTATGAGCTTCCGTCAACTTAGGATTCATCACGATCTGAGAAAGAGAAACCTCATCTTTAATCTCAGGTAACTGAGATTTATAAAGGTTATAAAAATCTGTCACCTCATTCGGGGTAACGTCTGCTTTTTCTGTAATTCTCTGATATTTTGCCTGTCCGTAATACGTATCTGTATCTATCTTTTCGATAGCATTTTTCATTTCGTATCCCGTTCTGAATTTATAAGCCGTCAACATTGATTTTTCATCCGGAAACTGAGAAAGCAACTGGTTGTATTTAGCATTTGCCTGCTCTTTGATTGCTGCTGAACGGTTGTCGATCAATGTATCCTTTTTAGCTTCAAAAACCAAAAATTTATTATTGATCAAATTCTCCAAGAACTCACATTTATCTCCGGTACCAGCACCCTGCTGTTTTGCATAATTCATCTGCTCTTCAACATCAGATTCCAGAACAATTTCATCGCCTATCACTGCCGCAATACCATCGATCAACTGACCTTGCTTAAGCTGGGCATTTACTTTAGTTGAAAACAACACAGCAAAAGCTCCAAAAAGAAAAGCGATTTTTAATTTATTTATCATTTTACTATTTTAAACGAGTTGCAAATTTATAATTCTTAGCGAATTACACTCAATTATTTATTATAAATATTTCTTAAAAAAGCCTGATTGCTTACAACTCAACAGCGAAAGTCGTCAATTCTTTAAATTGATTGATTCTTTCCAACATATCAGCTTCATTAATTTCCTCTAATCTCTCTGTTCCGAATTTTTCTACAGTGAAAGATGCCATCGCAGAACCTACGATCAATGCAGACTTCATCGTTTCGAAATCGAACTTTCCTTTTTTAGCCAAATAAGCTGCGAAACCTCCTGCGAAAGTATCACCAGCACCTGTCGGATCGAAAACTTCTTCTAATGGAAGAGCCGGAATTGCGAATATTTTACCGTCGTGGAAAAGAATTGCACCATGCTCTCCTTTTTTGATGATTACAAACTTAGGTCCCATTGTATGAATTTTCTTCGCTGCTTTTACCAAAGAATATTCTCCTGAAAGCTGTCTTGCTTCTTCATCATTAATGCTGATGACGTCAGTTTTAGCAATCATATCTTTTAAAATATCCATTGCAGAATCCATCCAGAAATTCATTGTATCAAGAATAACCAACTTAGGACGCTCATTCATTTTTTCAAGAACGGAAAGCTGAACGCCAGGGTGAAGATTTCCTAAAAGCAAAATCTCTGCATCCTGCATCGATTGAGGAATTTTTGGGTCGAAATTTTCAAGAACGTTTACTTCAGTTGCTAAGGTATCTCTGGTATTTAAGTCGTTGTGGTATTTACCAGACCAGAAAAATGTTTTTCCGTCTTTTACGATTTCCAACCCTTCAATGTTGATATCTCTTTTGGTAAACATATCCAAATGCTCCTGAGGAAAATCTCCTCCAACAACAGAAACAATCCCCGACTTCACTCCCATCACTGATGAAGTAATCCCAATGTACGTGGCAGCTCCTCCTAAAATCTTATCTGTTTTACCAAATGGTGTTTCTATTGCATCAAACGCAACACTTCCTACAACTAAAAGTTTCATATGTATTTTCTTATTTTTTTTAAAGGTCATATGCAATCTCACGATGTCATATGTATTTTCTTATTTTTTTTAAAGATCATATGCAATCTGATGATGTCATATGTATTTTATATTTTTTTTAAAGGTCATATGTAATCTCACGATGTCATACGTATTTCTTTTTTTTAAACCTCACATGCCATCTTTCTCGAACGCAATGCATTATTGGTCTTACATGGAACTCGTAGATTCCACATAAATGATCAATTTTTCTTAATTAATTTTTCCATTCAAAGGTATCAAGCATGTGCATGATATCTTTTTTGATGTAATTGACTGCCGGAGCCAGAGAATCCGGCTTTGGTCTTGTATCAAAATACAGGTAAGCGGTCACAAAATGTTTTGTGCTGTCTGTTGCATAAAACTGAAGATTGGAAGCAGTCTGCCCTTTCAGTTCATAAAAATTTCCGTAAACTTTCTTTTCAGGATACTGAAAAGATTTCGCATCAATAGAACTTGCCTTAATCGTGTGCTCGTAAACCATTTTTTCAGATTCCCTCACATGATCTGCAAAATCACCTTTCACGGGGAAATAAGTAATGAAAACTTTAGCTTTCATCTTCGGGTAATTCATGTAATACCAGCAAGGCTTTTTGGCATCTGCAATTGTAGCAAAATCTGAATATTCAAAAGTATAAGAACAGTTTTTTTCAAATTTCTGATATTTCGGTGTAGGATATTCTAATCTCAATTCACCATAAGGTTTTGGATTTGTTTCCTTTTCACACGAAATTAGCAGCAGAGAAGCGAAAATAAAAATGACTTTTCTAATCATTTTGCAAAAATACAAATTACATTTTAGATTTTAGGTTACAAATTTCAGCATTTCAGTGAGTTTAGAATCTCAACTTACCTTTTCTGCAAAAGATTGAAGTGTACCCGATGAATAATTCACTGAGATAAACATTTATAATTACAGAATGCTGTAAGCGGTTTCATAATTGCGAATATAGTTTTCCAAGGGTTTTGGAAAAGATTTTTCGTGCGAACTTTCAACACTTGTGATGATATAATCATTTTCAGCAATGAAGTTTTTCCAAACTTCTTCTGAATCTACCTCAACGTTAAAAATTTCTATACTTAAATTCTTATGCGTCAATTTATGATTAACCGTTTTTGAACTTCTTATAAAAGTAACCAATTCACCAGAAATTTCAAGTGGAAATTCAAACAGCTTTTTCCAGATGAAATCATCTTTTCTCTGCTGAATTAAAAATTGGCCGTTTCTGTGAACAAAATAATATTTTAATTCTAAATCTGTTGCTTTTACTTTTTTCGTTTTCACAGGAAATTCTGAGATTTTATGCAATGAAAAAGCAAGACAATCATCATTGATCGGACAATCTCCACATATAGGATTTCTGGGTTTGCAAATTTCTGAACCTAAATCCATCATCGCCTGATTAAAATCCCCAACATTTTCAGGCATAATTAAATGCGCCAGTTCTGAAAAATAAGTAAACGCCCTGGAACCGGAAACATCAAAATCATCCGCAAAAACGCGGCTTAAAACTCTGTAGAAATTTCCATCCACGGCAGGCATTTTTCCATTAAAACAAATACTGGAAACTGCAGCTGCTGTATATTTCCCTACACCTTTCAGTTTTAAAATTTCATCATATTCAGAAGGGAAAACTCCGTTGTAATCGTTGATGATCTGCTGTGCCGCTTTGTGAATATTAATGGCACGCGAGTAATATCCTAAGCCTTTCCAATATAATAAGACCTCATCTTCCTGAGATTCTGCCAACGTTTTCACATCCGGAAACCTTTTGATAAAATTATTATAGTGATTTAAGCCCTGTGCAATTCTGGTCTGTTGGAAAACGATCTCACAAATCCAAATTTTGTAAGGATCTTTTGTATTTCTAAAAGGCAAATCTCTTGCATGGGTATCATACCACTTCAAAAGTTTGGTTCCGATGTGAAGAAAGTCTGATGTTTTTTTATTCTTTTTCAAAAAGCCGTCTCATTTTATATTTTGCAAAGATAATTTATTATTTATCGTGTTTTTATGATTTTAAAATATGGAACTTGACAGGCTATAATTTTATTTGAAAGATTAATTTTTTAAGCCTGGCAGTGCAACTCCCACGGAGCTCGTTTTCTTTTTGCTTATTTAATTACAAACATTTAGCTCTTCGGCGCTGAGACATTTTGAAAATTATCTGAAATTATTGCATAAAAAAACCGATGCTTTCAACACCGGCTTTATATTTATTTTTAGAATGATTAATCCTGAATATACTCAGCATCCCACTCGTTACCGTCATCTCCCTTGTGACCGTCAAGTTTAATAACAAAACTTTTAGTCGGGAAATAAGGAGTCAAACGAATGTCTAACCAGACTCTGTCTTTATTCACTTTATCCTGTTCGAAACGAACAATTTTAAATTTCTCAATCAACTTATCAGCACCTTTAATACCGTCTAAGAATGTAACGATTTGTTTTCTTAAATCATCTTCATTTTTAGCGTTCCAGTTTTCGAAGGCTCTTCTGTTTAGGAAATCTAATAAAACTTTGGTCACGTAATCAAATACACGAACTACTGAGTACGTCTGAAGTCCAATATTGTCTCCTGTAAACAGTGTTTTTGCAGAGAATGCCATGATCTTACCATATTCGTTAACCATTGGTACAAGACCCATTTTTTCCAACTGAGAGATTTCACTTTTCTTCAGTTCGAATTTCACAGCGTCTACTTCGTTGATATTACCGTGCTTTTTACCGGCAGCAACCTGAGACATCAGTGTTTTGTGGATTTTTCCTGCCAGTGAAGTTGAAGGTGGAAGTTCTACGTTCTCCTCTTCACCTACTTCTTCAGCTCTACCACGTCCTACCAACCAGTTACAGGTCATGATTACATTACTTCTATGCAATTCACCACCGGTAAGATTAGCAGAATGGAATAAATCTACAACGTCGTCCGGCTTATCCAAATTGGCAAAGTCGGTCACCATCATTACTTTGTTTTCGTTACAAATTTTCGCCCACTTTTCAATCACTTTGTTAGACCCTAAATAACCCGGAATCGCAAGAATTGAATAATTATCTCTCAAATCCAAACGATCATAATACTGTTTGAATTCTTCAGCAACAGCATCAATAAACAAAGGATTATCTAAATCTGACATCTGCTCCAATGAAGCATTGACAATACTTACGTTATCAACCTTATCTAATTCTGTATTTTTATAAAACTGTGCAACAGTTCGGTAAGATGTTTCCAGCTGACGTGATGCATCAAGACTGTTTTTTAAATTGGTCTTTAGATTTTGGTCTGCGGCCTGCGCTTTTGTTTTGCAGGTATCAGCCATTTTCTCAGCAGATTCATTACTGCTTAAGAGTTCAACCCAGAGATTGATTTTCTGCAGCAATTCTTTTCTCTCATCGGTTTTGTTGGCATCATTCAGGAAAATTTCTTTTCTTGCCTTTCTGGTAGGATTCATGTTGGCAATACCGTCTACTACCGATTCTATGAAGCTAAAACCTCCGATTTTACTGAGTTCTTCAACAGGATTTCCTTTCGGTTTTCCGCCTTGCTGCTGTTGATTATGTTGTTGGCTTTCTGCAGCCTGTAATTTACTATCCATGATATTTGTGTAGGTTCTTTTGGTTATTTTTCAAGTTCTTGTGCCACATCCTTTAACGCCTCAATAAAAGCTGCTCTTGTCTGCTCATTTTCAAGCATATTGCGCAAGATTTTATTGGTTTTCAACTGACGTACGATCTTATTGTACTGCTCCTGCTCCATGCTGAGCTTTTGGAGATAGTCTGATTTCTGTACCAAATTTTTGGGAGTAAAGTCAGCAAGATTCTGAAAGCGGAATTCTTCTTCTACTACATTTCCGTCTTCCGTCTCGTGCTGTACAGCAACAGAGGGCTGAAAATGTCTGAAGACATCGTCTACAGTTTTAAGTCCTGTAACAATTTCGGGAACATAAGATTCATCAGTAGTAAGCTGGCTTACGATAAGGGATTTGTTTTCCTGAATTTCCTGAATAGCTTCATTAGCGTCGACCTTGACTTCGTTTCCGCCAACACCATAATTAAACATTGCCATATTATTATTATTTTGAGATTGTTGATTTTGGTTTGGATTAGCAAACTTTTGACCAATCCATTGTTTAAATTTATAAAAAAACTGCAACATACAAAATTTTGTAATGATTTTTCTTTAAATAAATCAATTAGCCTCAGATAATTAAATGATACATAATACCTTTAGCTTTCACTAAGCTATGAAAAATAAATAAAAAAACGCACCATAAGGTGCGTTTTTCATATTAAGATTATAACAATTTTTTTACCAGATTTTGATTCTCTCTTCCGGAGCTTTATACAGCTTGTCTCCAGGCTTAATATCGAAGGCTTTCATAAAACCATCCTGATTTACCAAAGGTCCAAATGCTCTGAAATATCCCGGTGAATGCGGATCTGTTTTTACCTGATTCATCATATACTGATCGGTAGATTTCGTTCTCCATACTGTTGCCCAGCTCATGAAAAATCTCTGATCCTGATTAAATCCGCTGATCAGTCCCCGATTTCCTTTATCTTTTAAATACATTTGAAGTGCATCATAAGCCACGGCTACTCCACCCAAATCTCCGATATTTTCTCCACTTGTGAATTTACCATTCACAAAACTTCCTTTCACAGGTTCGTAAGCATTATACTGAGCGGCTAACTGTCCCACTTTTGCATCGAAATTTTTACGGTCCTGCTCTGTCCACCAGTTATTTAGATTTCCATCACCGTCAAATCTTGATCCACTGTCATCGAAACCATGCGAAATCTCGTGACCGATCACTGCTCCGATTCCTCCAAAATTTACGGCTGCATCAGCTTTTGGATTGTAGAAAGGTGGCTGAAGAATTGCTGCGGGGAATACAATTTCGTTATTTGAACCGCTGTAATATGCATTAACAGTTTGTGGAGACATTCCCCATTCTGTTTTATCTACCGGCTTTCCTACTTTTTCTAGACTCTTTTCATATTGCCAGGCCGAAACATTTTGTAAGTTTGAATATAATGTTGCGCCCTGTGCCGGAGCTTCCACTTTTAATTTAGAATAATCTTTCCACTGATCGGGATATGCAATTTTCACAGTGAATTTGGATAGTTTTTCCTGAGCTTTCACTTTGGTTTCAGGAGACATCCAATCCATTTCACTGATATGATTTTTAAATGATTTTAAAATATAATCAATATAAATTTCCATTTGCTGCTTAGATTCCGGAGTGAAATATTCGTCCACATAAAGTTTCCCGAAAGCTTCACCTAAGACGCCGTTTACAAGAGCAAGCCCTCTTTTATCCATCGCTCTCTGCTCTTTCTGACCCTGAAGATATTTAGAATAAAAATCAAAACGGATATTGTCCAGACTTTCTCCCAAGTTGCTTGCGTTACCGTTGATGACATGATATTTCAGATAATCTTTCAGCAGAGGTAGATTTTTCTGGTTGATAAACTGATCCATGTTCTGGTAATATTTCAATTCACCAACGATCACTATATCTGTATTGACACCAGCATCTTTTAAGTATTTTGCCAGATTTACATTTTTCACCAACCCAGACAGTTCAGATACATTTTTAGGATTATACCTTAAATTTGCGTCTCTGTTCTGTTCTAATGTCAATAAATAATTAGCCAGCTGTTTTTCGAAATCGACAACATTCTTTGCTGTAGCGTCAGAATTTTTATAGCCTAAAACTCCAAATAGCTGCGCTACATATTTTTGATATTCTGCTAAAGTTTTTGTGTTGGCTTCACTTACTTTCTGGTAATAATCTCTCCCCAAACCAAGATCCGGACCGCCAAGATACACCGCATTCATTTTAGAATTTTTCATATCGGCACTTACTCTCCAGCCGTAGAAAGAATTGTCGCCAAGTTTTGTAGCTTCTAAAAGATACTTCTGCAAATCACTGACATTTTTAATCGCATCGATTTTCGCCAAGTCTCCTTTTATAGGATTCAGACCGTCTGCATTTCTTTTGCTGACATCCATAAATGAAGCGTAGAGATTCTGGATCTTCTGACCTTCTGAACCTTCTGCATATTTTTCGGTTAAAATCTTATTTAAAATATTTAAAGAAGCATCATCTACATTTTCCCTTAACGCATTGAAAGATCCCCAGCTTGCTTTATCTGACGGAATCTGAGTTGTTTTAACCCAATTTCCATTGACATAATTGAAAAAATCATCCTGCGGACGAACCGTCTTATCCATATAAGATAAATTGATTCCGTTTTCTGGATAAATGGTCAGTGAAGAATTCTCAACCACGATATTTGTCGGTGCTTTTTCTGCTGTTGCAGTGGTATTTTTTGTCGTTCCACAAGAATTTAAGAATACAATACCTGAGAATGCAAGTACTGCAATATTTACGTTTTTCATTAAATTAATTTTGAATTGTAATCAGTTTGATCAAATATAAGAAATTATGTTAAATGAGAATTGATGAAAATGAGTTAAAGTTTCTGGCTAATTAAAAATTTAATTTCATAAAAAAACCGCTCATTTCTGAACGGTTTTGATATTGTTTACCAGATTTTAATTCTGTCTTCCGGTTTTTTGTATAATTTGTCACCAGGTTTTACATCAAATGCTTTGTAGAAAGAATCTACGTTGGTCAACGGACCAAAACTTCTGAAATATCCAGGAGAGTGTGGGTCAGTTTTTACTTGGTTTACCATATATTTTTCACTTGATAAAGTTCTCCAAACGGTAGCCCAGCTTAAGAAGAATCTCTGATCCTGAGTATAACCGCTGATTACACCTGGGTTTCCTTTATCTTTTAAATACATTTGCAATGCATCATACGCGATATTTACACCACCTAAATCTGCAATATTTTCACCGTTGGTAAACGTTCCGTTCACGAAAGTTCCTTTTACAGGCTCATATTTATCATATTGAGCAGCCAATGCTTTTGTAGCTTTTTCGAAGTTCGCTTTATCTTCCGGAGTCCACCAGTCTACTAAGTTTCCGTCGGCATCAAACTGAGCACCGGAATCATCAAATCCGTGAGAAATTTCGTGACCGATAACCGCACCGATTCCACCAAAATTAACGGCAGCATCAGCTTTAGGATTAAAGAAAGGCGGCTGAAGAATCGCAGCAGGGAAAACGATTTCGTTGTATACCGGGTTGTAGTAAGCATTTACAGTTTGTGGAGTCATTCCCCATTCTGTTTTATCTACAGGCTTACCGATTTTTGCCAAATCTTTATTGTACTGCCATTCTGCAATATTCTGAAGATTCGCATAAAGATTTCCACCTTTAGATTCCGGAGTGATATTTAATTTAGAATAATCTTTCCAGGTATCAGGATAAGCAACTTTTACTGTAAACTTATTCAGTTTAGTCATTGCTTTTTCTTTTGTCGTAGAAGACATCCACGTCAAACCATTGATGTGAACTGCAAAACTTTTCTTCAGATAATCGATCAATTCAACCATCTGAGCTTTTGCTTCAGCCGGGAAATATTTCTCAACATACAGTTTACCGAAAGCCTCACCTAGAGAACCGTTGATTAACTCATACCCTCTCTTGTTTAAAGCTCTCTGCTCCTGCTGGCCTCTCAGATATTTACCGTAAAAAGCAAATTTAGTATCACCCAGTTTTTCACTCAGGTAAGAAGCACCACCGTTGATCATGTGAAACTTCAGGTAATCTTTGATCACAGGAAGATTCTTAGCATTCACCAACTGGTCAAAGTTTTTGTAATATCCAATTTCACCGATAATTACTCTGTCGGTATTCACTCCCACTTTTTTCAGGTAAGAAGCAAGGTCTACATTCTTTACCAAAGATGAAAGTTCGGCAATTGTTTTTGGGTTATACTGAAGTGTATTGTCTCTGCTCTGCTCATTAGTCAGCAAATGCTTGGCAATACTTTTTTCGTAATCCACAACACCTTTTGCAGCGGCATCAGCGTTGGTATAGCCTAACTCTTTCAACATAGAAGCTACATACTTTTGGTATTCTGCCAAAGCCTCAGTGTTTTTCACATCTACTTTCTGATAGTAATCTCTTCCCATTCCCAACGAAGCGTCACCCAAGTAAACCGCATTCATATTAGAGTCTTTCAAATCAGAATATACACCCCAGCTGTAGAAAGTGTTGTCTCCTTCTTTAGTAACAGTCGCTAAATAATTCTGTAGATCTGTAAGATTTTTTATCGCATCTATTTTGCTGATGTTTTCCTGAATAGGTTTGATTCCGTCTGCATTTCTCTTCTGCATATTCATATAGGTAGCGTACAGATCCTGAATTTTTTTACCTTCACTTCCGTCTGCAAATTTATCTTTCAGAAGAGAATTTAAAATCGTCATCGAATTGTTATCTGTATCATCAGCCAATTTGTTGAAACTTCCCCAAGTTGGTTTATCAGAAGGAATTTTAGCTGTTTTCATCCATGTTCCACTCACGAAGTTGTAGAAATCATCCTGTGGACGAACAGTTTTATCCATCAAACTAAGGTCTAAACCTTTGTCTGTTGTACTTGCTGCATTAGTTGATTTAGCCTGAGCGTTCAGCGTATTCTGCGAACAAATTCCTGCCAATAAAAACAAAGAAAGCGTTAATTTTTTCATTATAGAAACTTTTTATTTTTTTTAAAGGTCACCTGCAATCGTCAACATCCTTAGATATTTTTTTCCATTTCAAAACACGACGATTTCAGTGTAACAACTATTTATACAATAAGTATATTAAATTTAAATTTTGTTACGGTAAGGTTAATTTATTTTCATTTAAAAACATAGAACCTCTATTTTGAAATTAAAATCCCCACCAAATCCTGAATAATTTTCTGTGAAACAAAATAAATAAAATCCTGTCTGTCAAGATGCGGAAGGTGAAGTTTAAAAGTTTCAGACTGATTATTCACGTTAATTGTATAGTAGACCAACCCCACTTCTTTTCCATCCTCTCCTTTTCCGGGACCGGCAACTCCGGTTGTGGAAAGAGAAATATCAGATTTAAATAAACTCTGACAACCATCAGCCATCTCACGAGAAACTTCTCTGCTCACAACAGTAAATCTTTCGATCGTCCCTTCAGACACGTGAAGAATATCTGTCTTCTTTTGAGTGGCATAAGCAACTACACCACCAATAAAATATTTTGAACTTCCAGGATTTGAGGTCAGCATTTGTGCCAAATAACCGCCAGTACAGCTCTCCGCAGTGGAAATTGTTAAATCTTTCTCATTTAAAATCTCACTTAAAATCTTTTCAATTTTATCTTCAGAAGTTGCGATAATATTCTCTCCGATTATAGGAAACAGCTTTTGAATTTCGTGCTCCAGCTGATTTTGCAATACTTCATCATCAGTTCCGGTTGCAGTCAGTCTTAGTTTTACCCGAGTTCCAACTGGAAGATAAGACAAAGCCAGATTTTCCGGTAAAGCCAATTCCCAATCTTCAATGGTATCCGCCAAAATACTTTCAGGAATTCCTACGACAGAAACAATTCTTGTGGAAATATAATTCAGATTAAATTTATCTTTTAGATAAGGAATAATCTGGTCTTTAATCAAAGGTTTTACTTCGTAAGGAACGCCAGGCAAACTGAAAGACAATTTTCCGTCCTTTTCCATCATCATACACGGAGCAGTACCATAATGATTTTGAAAAACTGTAGATTTTGTCGGCACAAACGCCTGTTCACGGTTTCTTTCCAGAATTTCTATGCGACCGCGCCTTTCCATATATCCTTTCAAATGTTCAAAAGTCACCTCATCCAAAGCAATTTCATCATCAAAAAATTCCGCCAAAGCTTTCTTGGTTTTATCATCTCTTGTTGGTCCCAAACCTCCGGTAGTAATGACTAAATCGCCCAATTCGAAAGCTGATTTCAAAGTATTTTTAATAATTTCAATCTCGTCTGAAATGGTGAAAATCTGTACGACTTTGACTCCAATGTTTTTAAGCTCTGTTGCGATAAAATTTGAATTGGTATCGACCGTATTTCCAGAAAGAATTTCGTCACCTATGGTAATAAGAACTGCGTTTTGCATGTATTTAAGTTTGAATAAATTCCTTACAAATGACGTGAAAATCTCTGTAGCGAGCAAAAGAAAATGATTTTTTATATCTTTGATTTGAACTGTCTACAACTATAATAAAGATTATGACGAAATATGATGATGCATCGTGGCATTATGGCGGAGATTTCCCGGAAGGACTTCCTGAGAAAAACGGCGCCACGCATACAGGAATGTTTTTGAACTGGTGTGTTGCCAATGATTTGGTTTCTGAAGAATTGAAAGAAGATTCTTATGATGAAATTGAAAAGCTAAAACGGAGAGAAATGACGGGAGCCGAATTTATTTTAGAATCTATGGATGGCAAATTTTCTGAGTATGATTTAAATGATATGGGAAACGCGTTCGCCAGAGATTATTATGTTGACGAAACCGATTTTGCAGATAAATTCAGTTCATTTGCCACCGATTATATCAACCTTTTTGATTCCATCGCTGAAGAAAGTGACTTTGAATACGAAACTTTTTATCATATTGAAGACACGTATGAAAACTACGATCTGATGAAACAGATTATCGGCCATCGCTTTATGGAATGGAAAGAGTATAAAAATCTTAATTAAAATTACACTTAAAAAAACCTCACAGGTTTTAAAAACCTGTGAGGTTTGAGTTTTCTTAATCTATTTCTTTTTGGAAATTTTGCCGCTCCACTGTCGCTCTGGCTAATTATGCTTTACCCAAATCAAATCATTGGTATTGTACCCCAGTTTCTCAGCCTTTGCCAAAAACCGCTCTCTGATGCTGTTAGGAATTTCTTTGTTCCGTGATAAAATCCAGATGTATTTTGTACTGTTTCCGACCACCAAGGCATTTTGGTAATCGTCGTCAATATCAATCACATTATAACCTGCCCAAATTGGTTTGAAAAATGAAACTTTCAACCTCGCTTCCGATTTATCATTAACAAATCTTGCTTCACCGACCGACTCTTTCCATTCTTTTTTAACGTAATTATATCCTCTGTTCTGAACTTTAATGGTACCGTCAGGATTTAAAGAATAATTGGCGGTTACATTATCCAAATCTCTTTCAAATTTATAATCGAAGCGGGCAATTTCATACCATTTTCCCAAATATTTATCTGACTTAAAATTGGTAACTGCCGTTGCACCTTTCGTTATCCCGACCGAACAGGAATTGAACAGTAATAATCCGATAATACCTAAAGAAACGGGAATAGCTATTTTCTGAAACGTTTTCATATCTGAAGATTTTGTTGAAATGAAAATTCAAAAATAATGCCCTAATTGGTTTTGGATTACAGCGAATAATTTTTAGCTTAAAGTAGCTATTTACGAAAAAACCTTCAAAAACTGTTCTTTAAAACTACCGGAAACTTCAATTTCAGTTTGATCAGCCAATGTTGCCGTTCCGCTTTTGTGATAAGATCTCACAAATCCGGTGTTGATAATATGCGAACGGTGAACCCTCACAAAAGGATTTTCCAGCAAGTCGTCGAAGTGTTTCAAAAACCGGCAGACCATTTTCTTCGAGCCGTCGGTAAGATAAACCTGAGTGAAATTTCCATCTGCCTGAAGTCGCACAATATCTTCAGTTTTTACCACGTCAAAGCCCTGCAAAGTCGGAAGAATCAACTGTTGCTTTTCAGGTTTTAATTTTAAATTTTCTAAAAGAATTTTATTCCGGTTGAGTTCTTCTTTGTTCTGAATGCTTTCAGCCACTTTATTCACAGCCAAAATCAGTTCCTGAATATCGATGGGTTTTAAAATATAATAACTCGCAGATTTATTCAAAGCCTGAAGCGAATATTGCGAAAATGCCGTGATGAAAATCGTTTCGTAGGAAAATGCTTTGGTCGCTTCCAACACATCAAACGCGTTCCCAAAAGGCATTTCTACATCAAGAAAAACCAGTTGAGGCTGCATTTCAGCAATCAAGGGAACGGCTTCTTTAATATTTTCCGCTTCGCCCAAAATCTCGATTTGCGGACAGTATTTGGTAAGATAGTTTCTGAGAACTTCTCTTGCAATTTTTTCGTCGTCTACGATAACGGATTTTATTTTCATGCTGACAGGTTTTGGGTTTAAGGTTTAAAGTTTAATGGAAAACAATTAAAAATCAACTTAATACTTCATAAGAAATCTCTACGGAAACACCTTGAGAATTTGGCTTGTCCGTGATTTTATATTCGATATTCTGTTTATATAAGTCATTCAATAGAGCAATTCTTTCCAAAGTATTTTTCATGCCACGGCCTTTTCGGGTTTTCTGATGCTCTGTTTTTTGCTTCTTACTTTCTTCGATACCGATGCCGTTGTCTTCGATGGTAATTTTCAGATTTTCGGATGATTTTTCAAATTTTAATTTCAAAAATCCTTTTACAGTGCGGTACCGTAAACCATGCCATACAGCGTTTTCAAGAAATGGCTGCACCAACATTCCGGGAACTTTTAAACTTTGCGTATTGAGACTTTCATCGACTTCAATTTCATAATCAAACTTATCAGCGAAACGGGTTTTTTCTAAAGCTAAATAGTTTTGGAGCAAATCTAATTCCTGCTGAAACGGAATAAAATCATCTGTAGAATTTTCCATTACGCCCCGCATCAGTTTTGAGAATTTGGTTAAATATTGATTGGCTTCCAGTTCGTTATTTGTTGCAATAAAATGATTCACAGAGTTTAAGCTGTTGAAAATAAAATGCGGATTCATCTCACGACGCAGCGACTGCAAAGCGATTTTTTTGTTTTTAATCTGAACTTTCTTTAGAGTTCTGAAAATAAATATTATTAAACCTATTAAAATAACCAAAGCAGCGATGAGGCTGTAGTTGAAAAGGTTTTTCTTCCTGATGAGCTCATCTTTCAGTTTCTTTTCCTGTTCGAGCTGAGAAATTCTCTGTTCGGTATCCTCAAGAATTTTATTGTCGACCAAACTTCGGTCTTTTGAAACCAAATCGGGAAGTTTTCCAAGAAAATCTCTGTATAATTGTACGGAAGCATCTGTGTTTTCAGAAATTGCATATAAACTGTCGAGTCTTTTCACACTTTTCTGTGCTTCTAAAGTATGACCTTTATTTAAAGCAATATCATACGCATTTCTAAGTAGAGAAATTGCTTCCTGAGGATCATTTTTTTTGATGTAAATATCTGCAAGTTCCTGAATCTGTTCAACTTTTTTCTGAGAATTTTCGTTAACAAAATCTTCCTTCAGAACCTTCTTTTTGACTTCAATCGCCTTGTCAAAATCTTTATTAACAACATATAGATCGGTCAGTTTTTGGTTGATCGCCAAAGCCTGCTGTGGAGATTCATCTTTTGAAATTTTGTATGCCGTGGTGAGGTTTTCTTCTGCTTTAGGAATATTTTTAACCTCAAGATTGGCCTCGGCCATTTGAGAATATCCCGCCGCAAGATCTTCCTTATTGTTTTCCTTTTCGCTGTTCTGAATGTTGTTTTGAATGGCTTCCATCCTCACAACCGGTGAATTGGAATTCAGCCTTGAGGCATCATTGGAATTCTGTACCTTTTTCGACCTAGAATAACCAACTTTTGAAGCGACTTCATAATTTTTTGCCGCCGCTGTCAGTTTATTCTGACTTTCCTGAGATTGTGCCAGTTTTCTGGTGACCTTTTCGAGATTCTGTTTGTCATTCAGCTTTTCGTAAATGTTTTTAGATTTTAAAAAGTATTCTTCACTTTTAGAAAAATTGGATGCATTAAAATAAGATTCACCGATTTTAAAATAAGATTCAGCTTCTGCAGATTCATCTTTTTTGTCGACGGCTTTTCGTAAAATTTTACTTTCGCTGGTCACTTCTTCAACTACTTTATTGCTTTGAGAATACATTTTATTCCCAAGAAACGTAAAGACCAGTGTGAAAAAGAAATGATAGAATTTCATAAAACAAAGATATACATATATTCAGTTCGCCAAAAACGATTCACCAAGCGAAAAGCTGTTTTTACCAAGTTGAAAATTTTATGAGCGACAACTTTTAATTAAAAAACAGAATTTTGGATGGTGATTTTTGATTATAGTTTTCCCAAAGATTTTAAGGATTGAGCAGATTAAATATTCCAAAATTTAGCATTAAGTAAAATGTTTGACAATTAATTTTATTTAAACTGACAATTCTTCTTAGTTGTCTCTTTAATTCTACCAAGCGAAAACCTCAATTGACCAAGTTGGCTTTAAATGGTTTCTCTGAGGCGGTTAAGTTTGCAGTATAATCTTAAAATTAATCATTATGAAAAACATTTTATGCCTGGCTTCGGCTGTATTTTTTCAATTCAGTTTTGCACAGGTTTCAGGAAATATTAATTATCAAAATCAGGTACGTTATCAGGAAAACAACATTAGCGTCAGTGTTCCTTTAGAGAATAATTTAGTTATAAGTATCAAAGGAATGGCAAATGTAAAAGCGGATAAGTATGTTGCAATTTTTAGCCTGACACAGGTAGCAGAAACATCAGATGAAGTGAATTCTCTGATGGATAAACGCCTAAAGAGCGCATTAGATCTGATCAGTACTCATAAAGGAATTGAAACTTATGTTGATATGGTTTCTTTTGTTCCGGTTTATCAGTATGCGGTTGAGAAAAAGACTTTCAGCAGAAAAACTTACAATGAAGTTCCTACAGGTTTTGAACTTAAAAAAAATCTGCACATTAAATTCTCAAATCCTTCTCAGTTGAACGAACTCATTACAGTTCTATCAAAAAATGAAATTTATGATCTTGTAAGAGTAGATTATTTTGCAAACAGCCTCGAAATAGTTAAAAAAGAATTGATGAATAAAGCAAAACTTGCACTTCATGAAAAAGTAAAAAACTATGAAATTTTACTTGGAGAAACTTTTGCCAACAGTAGAAAATCGATTAATGACGGCTTTCAAACCAAACTTCCGACAGAAATGTATAAATCTTATGAGGCTTACAACAGTTCTTTTTTAGCCTTGACGAAACTGGCAAATGTAAATCAGACCAATAAATCAACAACCTTGTATTATCAACCGGTTTTAGACAAAGAATTTGATTTTGTTATTAATCCTACGATTATGGAACCCGTTATTCAGGTAATGTACGAAGTAAAATTAGTAATTACTAAAGAGGAAAAGATTGAAAATAAGAACAGCAAATCTTTTATTCTGATCACGCCAAATGGAGAGATGAGAGATTTGAATGTTTCTAACTCAACTAAGTAATACGCTTACCAAGCCAAATCCCCATTTCACCAAGTCTGCAGATTTTCAGTTTTAAATCAGAGTAATTTTACTTTAGAAATTTAAAACAACAGAAACATATGAAACTGAAACACCTTTTATTAGTCGGAATTTTTGCAGCAGGAAGTCTGGTGAATGCGCAGGAAATTAAAAAAAATGCAATCGAGGTAACGGGAGTTGCCGAAATGGAAGTGGAACCGGATGAAATCATCTTCAACATCGGAATCAAAGCTGATAATAAAAATCAACTGGCTAACAACGAAAAACTTTTGTTTGAAATCCTGAAGAACGATGGAGTGAAAAATGAAGATATCAAATTCAAATCGATGTATCAGAATTTATACTCAAAAACCACGAAGTTTACGAAGAGTTTTCAGTTTAAAGTCAATGCGAAAACCAATGTGAGTAAGCTTTTTGAAGATTTGAACCAGAAATGGGTCAGCAATCTGAATATTGCAGAAATTAAAAACACAAAAATTGCAGAGTTCAGAAAAACCGTAAAGATCAATGCATTAAAAGCGGCAAAAGAAAAAGCAGATTATCTTTTGGAAAGCATCGGTAAAAAGACCGGAACGCCTTTGGAAATCACTGAAATTGAAGATTACATGAGCGATTCTGTAATGCCCGTTGCTTACCGAAGCAAAATGGCAAACGTACAGCTGGAAGCAGCCGACCAAAGTTTGGATTACTCTTTTGATAACATCGAAAATATCAAGCTCAAATTCAGCATCAAAACTAGATACGAAATTCTTTAGTGTGTGAAATGGACAGTCAGAAATGGCTGTCTTTTTTTTGATCTGAAAACTTTTACCAAGTGAAAATATGGTTTCACCAAGTCTGCTGAAAGTCAGGTTAAATTCAGGGTAATTTTACTGTAGAACTTTAAAATAATAAACAATGCGACACTCATTTTTAATAGTAATGCTCACGTTTTCTTTATTTAAATCTCAGGAAATTAAAAAAGAAATTGAAGTGAAACAAGCCACTGTATTTCTGCAGGGAGCCAAAGTTTTCGGAAGCACTAATGTCAGTCTTCAAAAAGGGAGAAACGTGGTAAAGATCATCAATCTTCCAAACGATCTGGATGAAAACACCTACAAAATCAATCTTGAAAAAAACACAACACTTTTATCCATCACTCCACAAAGCAATTATCTGAAAAATGATGAGATGTCTGAAGGCGAAAAAAAACTGGATGATGAAAAGAAAAGATTTCAGAGAGAGGTTAACTTACTGAATATTAAAATTAAAAATCTCTCGGGTGAACAGAATATCATCAATGACAATCTTAAAGTATCTACCAACGACAAATCTACTCCACAGGAACAGCTGATCAAACTGACTGAATTTTACAGAAAAAGAATGCTGGAAATCGACAATCAGGTTTTTCTTTTGAATGAACAGAAAACTATTTTGGATGAAAGTATTGCCAAAATCAATAACCAGTTTTCTGAGGAGCAGACACACAAAAATCAGAACAAAAAAGAACTGTTGCTTGAAATTCTCGCTGAAAATGAGATGAATCTGAATTTAGGCGTGAGCTACATCGTTTCCAATGCGGGTTGGGTTCCGTCTTATGATTTGAGAGCGTTGTCAACCAAAAAACCGCTGGAAATTGTGTACAAAGGAAAAATTTATCAGAAGACCGGACAGGACTGGAATAATGTGAAACTTTTAGTTTCGACTTACAGGCCTTCTGACAATCAGAACCGACCGATTTTATCACCACTTTATGTTGCAGAATATACAGCTCACAATTATGATGATGCGAAAATGGGCTACATGAAAAAAGCAGAGATGTCGGCTGTTAATTCTTATCAGATGCGTGAGGAAGTTGCGGCTCCAAGCCAGATTCCTGTGGCAACGGTTTCAGACAGCCAGATGAATGTTTTGTATGAACTGAAATTTCACCAAACCATTGTCAGTCAGGAGAAAGAGCAGTATGTGATTCTGGATAAAAAGGAGGTGGATGCAACCTATAAATACCATACCGTTCCGAAGCTGAACAATCAGGTTTTCCTGATGGCTTTCGTGAAAAACTGGCACAATTTAAATCTGATTTCCGGAGAAGGAAACATTTATTTTGAAGATAATTATATCGGAAAAACCAATATCACAAGCAATTATGTGAAAGAAGAATTCCCGATTTCGCTCGGCGTTGATGAAAGAATTGTGGTGAAAAGAATTAAACTTGAAGATAAGACATCACAGAAAACGCTTAACTCAAATAAATGGGAAACTGAATCTTATCAAATAACTGTGAGAAACAACACCAAAGAAAATATCGAACTGGAAATTCTGGACCAGCTTCCTTTAAGTGAGAATTCAAAAATCACTGTAAAATCTTTAGAAATAGGAAACGGAATTCTGGATGATAAGACCGGCAGTATTCTTTGGAACAGAAACATTTCGAGCGGAGCTTCAGATAAAATCAACTTCTCTTACGAAGTAAAATATCCAAAAGAAATGCAGATTCAGTATTACAGTCGATATGATTCAAATTCAAGATTCAAGGTTTAATATTTAAAATTAAATCAAACACGATAAAGTCCCGAAGGGACGATTTAATATAGGATAGGATGAAGTCCTATCAAAAAAAAAATATAAGATTAAATAAAATCATTAAAAACATACGATATGAACACTTTAAAATTTTTAGCATTAACAACCGGTGCAGTTGCTTTTTTAAGCGCAGGAAAAATGTCAGACATCCGTTGTAGCAGCAAAGCCAACGACAGAGAAGTGGTGGAAAGTAATATTTTTCCAGAACCGCAAATTACTGTTTCAAAGGACAATAAAATTCAGGTTGCATTGCTTTTGGACACGTCAAACAGTATGGATGGACTCATCGATCAGGCAAAATCCAGACTTTGGAATATTGTAAATACGTTGACCACTTTGAAGTACAACGGACAGGCGCCGCAAGTAGAAATTGCCCTTTATGAATACGGAAATGACGGTTTGCAGGATGAAAATTATATAAGACAGGTTACACCGCTCACTCAGGATCTGGATTTGGTTTCAGAAAAACTGTTTGCTTTGAGAACCAATGGCGGAAATGAATATTGCGGTGCAGTCATTCGGGACGCCGCAAGCAATCTGAGTTGGGACGGAAATGAGAAAAGCATGAAGCTGATCTACATTGCCGGAAACGAACCTTTTGATCAGGGAAAAATCAGTTATAAAGAGACCATTTCAGGAGCGAAGAAAAAAAATATTTACACCAACACGATTTTCTGCGGAAGCCGTGATGAGGGAATTCAGACATTCTGGCAAAACGGAGCGAGTCTTGGCGACGGAAAGTTTTTTAACATCGACAGCGACCAAAAAGTGATTTACATTGAAACTCCTTACGATGTGAAAATTGCTCAGTACAATTCGCAGTTAAATGACACCTACATTTCTTACGGCCGTAGAGGAAGCGAGATGAAAATGAAACAGACCACTCAGGATTCCAACGCCGAAATGCAGTCGGCATCAAATGCTGTTGAACGGGCCGTAAGTAAGTCGAAGAAAAACGCGTACAAAAACGATCATTGGGATCTGGTGGATAAAGTTGAAAAAGACAAAAGCTACATTTCATCCATCAGAGAAGAAGAATTACCTTCTGAACTGAAAGGGAAAAGTAAAGCTGAAATCAATAAAATTGTTGCTCAGAAATCTGCAGACCGTGATAAAATTCAGAAAGAAATCGAGGTTTTAGCCAGACAAAGACAAAACTACATCGATTCTGAAATGAAAAAGCGCGGTAATGCTGAAGGCGATGATTTGGGAAAAGCGATTGAAAAATCCATTGTTGAGCTGGCGAAAAAAAATGGGTACAGTTTTTAACTGCAGTTCTTAAGAATCATAATTTGAGATTTGAAATTCGGGAATTCGGTTTTAAGATTTGAGATTTAAGCTGCGAATTGACAAAGTCCCAACGGGACGCTTAACAGAGGACAGGATGAAATCCTATCTGCACAGAAAAAATTTGACAAAGATCACAGCTCAAGCGATAGATGCGCTAGACTCAAACTCCAGTATCGAAATATCCCATTCGGTTCAGGTACTGAGTACAAAATACCAAGTATGAAAATGCTGAGTTTATTATTTTTTGTTTCGGGGCCCGGCTTTGCCGAGCCCCGAAACTTTTAGCTATTTAAGGTTAAGTAGTAGAGTTATCTCCCAAATTTAAAGTATTCAGAAAGTTGATGTTTTTTATTTTTCATAAATGCAGATGCCATCTCCATTCCTGTAACGGAAAAAGTAATTCCATTCCCACCAAAACCTAAAACAAAATAGGAGTTTTTAAAATTATCGTGCGTTCCGATGTAAGGTAGTCCGTCTTTTGTTTCGCCAAAAGTTCCAGCCCAGACAAAATCAGTGTAAAAATGATAATCCGGCTTTATTCTTTTCAAATTCTTCAAGATTTCTTTTTCCTTTTTATTTAAAATAGAATCACGTTTTTCAGGATTGGAAAAATCTTCGTCGCCACCACCAATTAAAAGGCGCTCATCATCGGTCGAGCGCATATAAATGTAGGGATTATCAGTATTCCAGACGAGAGTGTTTTCAATATTTTTAAATGTATCAGTATCAACTTCCGAAACGATCGCATAGGTACTTTTTAAGTCAACAAACTGCTCTTTAATCATTGTTGCACATTCATAACCTACACAGTACACTATTTTTTTAGCTTTAATATTGAAACCGTCAGTGGTCAACGCAAGATTGTGATCTCTCAGATATTTCACCGACTTCATTTCAGTTTTATCAAAAACTTTTAAGCCTTTATTGACATTAAATCTCAGCAGCTCATGCGCAAATTTAAATGCATCAATACTCGCCCCCTGTTTAGACAAAATTCCACCATAAGTATTTTGGAAAGCAAACTTTTCTTCGATATCTTCAGGTCCTAACCAGGCGACATCGAATCCTGCTTTTCGCCTGGCTTCATATTCTTTTTCCAGCCAGATCGCATCTTTCTTTTTCGAAGCAAAATAGAGGGACTGTTTCCTCTTAAAACCCGACCTAGCCTTTATCTCCTTCACTATTTTTTCAAGATCATCGATAGATTTGGAACAGGCTTTATAACTTTCTACCGCACCTTTTTCACCAATCATTTCAATTAATTCATACAACGGAGTGTCGATTTCATACTGCAACATTGATGTCGTCGCCGATGTACTACCGTTGCATATTTCACGTTTATCAATTAAAATGGTTTGGTATCCGTCTTTTATCATTTGATGGGCAATAAGACTTCCTGTGATTCCGCCTCCGATGATGAGAACATCACATTCTTCATCAGATTTTAGGGAGGGATAGGAAGTGATAAGGCCATTTTTTAAAAGCCAGAAAGGTTCGTTAGATTTCAGGTCCATAGATTATTTTTCAAAACACAATCAATAACTGCGCCTTAAACGTGGTACTGCGCTATTTGTGGTTTAATTATTGATAAACTAAAATCACCAAAACCATTTAAAATATACATTATGATATCAATTATTAATGATGCTCCGGAAAATGTGGCTGCATTCAACGCCACAGGCGAAATCACCAAAGAAGATTTTGAAAACTTAGTGATCCCTCACGTAAAAACTAAAGTGGAAGAATTTGGAGAACTGAATTATCTGCTTAACCTCGACACAGATTTAGGAAATTTTACTGCAGGAGCATGGCTTCAGGATGCATTCTTAGGAATAAAAAACATTACCAAATGGAACCGTGCAGCCATTGTCACCGATAAAGAAGGAGTGCAGAATTTCACCGACATTTTCAGTGTGGTTATGCCCGGTGAGTTTAAATCTTTCCCGAAAGAAAACTTGTACAATGCTTTATACTGGTGCCAAAACGGCAATGAAGTGGAAGAGTAAAACAAAAAAGAGAAGCAATTGCTTCTCTTTTTTTATTGATCACAGGTTACACATTCTGCAATAATTTCCTTTTCTGCAACGTTTGATGATCGGTACAGATAAAAATAAATGATGCTGATCACCAAACCTATAACAGTCATACCTACACCAACAAGCGACGGATAATTATATGGTAAACCATGTTCCAGTGGAATTCCTCCTAAGAAAGCGCCCATTGCATTCGCAATATTAAAAGCAGCCTGCATAAAGGCAGCAGCCATCATTTCACTTTTTGGGGCAGCTTTCATCATCATAATATTAATAGGTGCAGCAACCGACATCGATAACGCTCCACAGATAAATGTTAAAACCAACGAAATACTCTGATATTCTGAAAGGAAAAAGACTCCTGACAAAGAGCACATCATCAGAAACAGCAATAGCACACATGTTTTTTCCGGACCTAATTTATCTGAAAGAAAACCTCCCGCTAAATTCCCGACAACCATTCCGCCGCCTGCAAGAATCATCACATACGCCATATAACTGCTTTCGATTTTTGAAACTACAGTCATCAAAGGGGTAATGTAACTGAACCAGGTAAATAATCCGCCAAAGCCGATCGCTGTGATCATTAAAACAAGCCACGACTGTCTGCCTTTCAGAAATTTTAATTCTTCAAGAAAATGACTGTCCTCCTTCTTTTCCATAGCTGGAAGCCAAAGTTTTAAAGCCAATAACGTAGCCAGACCAATCACTCCAACAATCGCAAAATACCAACGCCAGTGAAATTCATGCCCGATGTACGTCACCAAAGGAACCATCGCTAAATTGGCAACCGTCAATCCGGTAAACATCAATGAAATATACAAGGCCTCCTTCCCTTTCCCTGCCATTCTCGAAGCAACTACAGTACCTACTCCGAAAAATGCTCCGTGTGGCAGACCAGACATAAATCTGATAATCAACATCGAATTATAATCTGGAGCAATTGCTGAAAGTGCATTAAAAATGGTAAAAATGACCATGAGAACCAGCAATACTTTTTTAGGTGGAAATTTCACAGAATACCCTATCAAAATAGGCGCTCCTATCACTACTCCCAAAGCATACGCCGCAATCAGATGACCCGCCTGCGGAATGGTAATCTGCAACGTTTTTGCGATGTCGGGAAGCAGTCCCATAATCGTAAATTCCGTTGTCCCAATTGCCAAACCACCGATTGCCAAAGGCAAAATTCTTTTATCAAACATCTCTTCCTAATTTCAAAGTGCAAAATTCGAGAGAAATAATGGGTTTTAATTGTTCTGAAATGATTGATTATTGTTCTATATTGACAATTTTAAATAAATTTGTAATAATTATTAATCAAAATAGAACCTTATGAAAATCCAGAAAGAAATTATTGATTTTGAAGAAGGTAAGTCCTTCAAAATTTTCGAAGCTTCTATGAAACACCGCTTTTTCTGGCATTATCATCCTGAAATAGAATTGGTATATGTAGAAGCGTTAAGCGGAATTCGCCACGTTGGTAAAGATATTTCCGGTTTTATGGAAAGCGATCTTCTTTTGGTAGGGTCAAATGTTCCACATCTCAATTTTGATTATGGAATTAAAACTGAATACAAACAAATTGTTTTACAGCTCAAAGAAAATTTTCTGGATGAAATGATTCTTCCCGTTCCGGAATTTGATGATATTAAAAAACTTTTAGACCGCTCCTATCTCGGATTGTCATTTTCAGGAGAAACGAAAAAGATTGTCGCCAAAAAGCTTCATTTGATAAAACAGAAAAATCCATTCGAATCACTGATTGCCCTGCTGGAGGTGTTACAAATCCTGTCTCAGTCAACAGAAGTGAAAGAACTGAATAAAGAAGATACGCGCGTAAAGTGGTTTTTAAATGATAAAATCAGAATGGGAACCATCTACGATTATATTAACGAAAACTATGATAAAAATCCTAATGTGAACGTGATTGCTGAAACAGTCAGCCTCAGTACACCTGCATTTTGCCGATATTTTAAGAAACAGACGAATATGACCTTCACTGATTTTGTAAACAATTACAGAATCAATCAGGCGAAAATGTTGTTGCTGCAGAATTTATGTATTTCGGAAGTTTCTTTTCAGGTCGGTTTTGAAAGCCTGTCTTATTTCAACAAATTATTTAAAAGCCACATCGGAGAAACCCCGACCGCTTTCAAGAAAAAGCATCTGAATAAAGTCGAAGCCTAATTTTAAACTCTGACAATTCCTCTGCTTTGGAGGGTGGATAAATGTTCAAGAAAAATTTAGACGGGGTGTTTTTTAAGATGCCCAATTTTCCTATCCACCAGAAATAGAAGTTTAGAACAGTCCTGCATCACTTAATTCTAATAACAAAAAAAATCGCTTCAAAATTTGAAGCGATTTATATTTTTAATGAATATGTTTCTCAGCGTGGTAAGAACTTCTCACCAGTGGCGAACTTTCAACATGTCTGAAGCCTAAACTTCTTGCAAAATCTCCAAATTCATCGAACTCTTCGGGAGTTATGAATTTCTTCACGGGTAAATGCTTTTTAGTTGGTTGCAAATACTGTCCCATGGTAATTACATCTACATTCGCATTTCTAATATCTTCAATTGTCTGGAAAACTTCATGTTTCTCTTCTCCCAAACCAAGCATCAATCCTGTTTTGGTTCTGTTCTGTCCTGCTTCCTTTAAATATCTTAAAACTTCAAGACTTCTTTCATACTTCGCCTGAATTCTCACTTCTCTGGTCAGACGTTTTACGGTTTCCATGTTGTGAGAAATCACTTCAGGAGCAACATCCACCATTCTGTCCAAATGTTTTGTCAGTCCCTGGAAATCAGGAATCAAAGTTTCCATTGTGGTTCCCGGAGAAATTCTTCTTACGGCATTTACCGTTTCACCCCAAAGAATTGAGCCCATGTCTTTCAAATCATCACGGTCAACGGACGTTAAAACCGCATGCTTGATTTTCATTAATTTAATTGAACGTGCTACTTTTTCAGGTTCGTCCCAGTTTACATCCATCGGTTTTCCGGTTTTCACCCCGCAAAATCCACAACTTCTGGTACAGATATTTCCCAAAATCATGAATGTGGCTGTTCCTTCACCCCAACATTCTCCCATATTTGGGCAGCTTCCACTTTGGCAAATTGTATTTAATTTATATTTATCAACCAAGGTGCGTAGTTCTCGGTAATTCTTTCCGGTAGGAAGTTTTACACGAATCCATTTTGGTTTTTGAACGGTAGTATCTTGAACTAAATTCTCCATTTATTTCTAAAATTGACTTCAAAGTTAAGGAATTTTTTATCGACTGCGTCTACGATGCAAATTGATGGAAATGATAATTTACTTTCTGCCACAAATACACGAATTATTATTTGCTTCTTGCTTAAATTAAATAATTCATGCATTCGTGGCAATAAACATTGCTTTGTAAAAATTAGTTATCCTCAAACTCATTGTTTTTCAGCAACTCAGCTAAAACTTTTTTCGCACGCATCACTCTTACTTTTGTGTTGGCAACAGAAATCCCCAACTCTTCTGCAATTTCTTTGATGCTCTTTTCTTCAAAAAATCTTAACTTAATAATATCCTGATAATTACCATCCAGAGACTCGATGGTTTTAATGATTTTTTTCTGCTCTTCATCCGAAATCATAAGTTCTTCAGGAGATTTCGCATAATGATTTTTTACTTCATCTAAATTTTCTGTCGGATCTTGATTTTCTCTGCTTTTTCTCCGCCAAAAATCGATAATCGTATTTTGAGCGATCGTCAGAATCCATGTTTTAAACTGAAAATGAGGATCGTACATATCCAGTTTAGATAGCACTTTTGAGAAGACATTAACCGTAATTTCATCCGTATCATTTTCGTCATGCACTTTTTTCATTACAAAAGAGAAAACATCAACCCAGAAAACATTGATCAGTTTTGTCTGAGCTTTCTGGTCTTTTTCCTTTGCCAATTGGATGAGCGAAAATAATTGTTCGTCTTTCATTATTAACAAATTTATTAAAATTTAAAGAGTAAAGAATTAAAAAATTTAAAGAATTTAGGATTAAATAATTTAGACAAGGCTGCAGAACAGTCTTTATTTCACATTCTATATTTTACTTATCTTTGCACCTTAAAATTTAAACAAAATAGAATGAACTCTTTTATTGAAGAACTGAAATGGCGTGGCCTTTTTGCCGACATGATGCCCGGAACCGACGAACAGCTGGATAAGGAGATGACCACTGCCTATATCGGGTTCGATCCTACCGCAGATTCTTTACATATCGGAAGTCTTATTCAGATTAAAATTTTAGCGCATTTTCAGCAGCACGGTCATAAGCCGATTGCTTTGGTTGGTGGTGCGACAGGAATGATCGGTGATCCTTCGGGTAAATCTGCAGAGAGAAATCTACTGGATGAGGAAACGCTTTTGCATTATGTTGACTGTCTGCAAAACCAGCTTTCAAGATTTTTAAATTTTGAAGGAAATGAAAGCAACAAAGCAGAACTGGTGAACAATTACGATTGGATGAAGAAAATTTCATTCTTGGATTTCGCTAAAAATGTTGGAAAGAATATTACTGTCAACTATATGATGGCGAAAGATTCTGTGAAGAAAAGACTTTCAGGTGAAGCGGGTGTTGACGGAATGAGTTTTACAGAATTTACTTACCAATTAATTCAGGGATATGACTTCCTCCATTTATACCAAAACAATGGGGTAAAACTTCAGATGGGAGGCTCTGATCAGTGGGGAAATATCACTACCGGGACAGAATTGATCCGCAGAAAAGCACAGGGAGAAGCATTCGCATTAACAGTTCCTTTGATTACCAAAGCTGACGGTTCGAAGTTTGGAAAGTCTGAGAGCGGGGAAAACTACTGGTTAGATAAAAAGAAAACTTCGCCTTATAAATTCTACCAATTCTGGTTAAATGCAACTGATTCTGATGCAGAAAGATTTATAAAATTCTATACTTTTTTACCAAAAGAAGAAATCGATACTTTAATTGCAGAGCATCAAACGGCACCACACGAAAGAAAATTGCAGAAAAAACTGGCTGAAGAAGTTACCGTTTGGGTTCATGGTAGAGAGGAATATGAAAGAGCTTTGAAAGCTTCTGAAATCCTTTTCGGAAAATCTACGGCTGAAGATTTGGTAAGTCTTGATGAAGAAATTTTCTTAGAAATTTTTGAAGGCGTTCCTCAGAAAGACGTGGTTAAGACAGATGTTTTAGGAGTAAATATCGTTGAATTACTGTCAGATAAATCTGGTTTTCTAAAATCTAAAAGTGAAGCTACAAGAGAACTGAAAGGCAACGCAATTTCTGTAAACAAAGAAAAGGTGAATGAAGTGTATACTGCCAATGAAAACGATTTAATTGACGGTAAATTCTTACTGCTTCAAAAAGGAAAGAAGAATTATTTTATTGTGAAAGCAATCTAATACCAAGAAATATATCAACAAAAAAACCGCCAATCGGCGGTTTTTTTTATTTATTTAAATTTTTTAAAGCTCTAAGAAGCTGTGATCAATAGAAGCATCCTGTGTTCCCGATCCTGTAGCAGTATCTGATTTTGCTACAACTCCATCTACATAAAGAGTAACAATCAATTGAGAGTCTGCATTTGGCAGAACAGCGTTAGCATCCAAATTAAGCTGAGATTGGCTAGAATTTACAAAAAATTCATCACTTGCCCAGATTGCTCCCGGTGGATCGAAAGTAGTATTTTGGCTCACTCCTACCTGCGTAACAATCGTTTTTAAAACCGGATCTCCTGACCCTGTTCCTTTAGTTGCCTTTACTTCAAACTGTACAAGGTGATCCTGAAACTCGTCTTCTTCGTCATCTTTACAAGAATTCATAACAGATACAACTGAAAATAATGCGACTACTAAAAATGAAAGTCTATGTAATTTTTTTGATTTGTAAATTTGCTTCATTTCTCCGAATAGATTTTTAATGTTTCAAATATAGGTTTTTTATCAATATAAAAATAACTTTTATGAAAAATTTCCAATAAAGATTTGCAAACAATATCAAATCAATAAAAGATTCTGAAGTCATCATGAATCACAATTTAAATCTTCCCATATAACATTTTGAAATTAAAATAAGTCATTATTAATTATCTTTGTTCCTCAAAAATCGCTGAAGAAAACAAATCGAAACTCTTTGCAGAAGCGATTGAAAAATAATAAAAAAATTAGATTCCTAATTATATGAATTTAGATTACATCGTAAGAGAACCGGAAAACATCAGTTCAAAAACGCCCATTCTCTTTATGCTTCATGGCTACGGCAGCAATGAGCAGGATCTTTTCAGTTTCAGAGAAAGCCTTCCTGCAGACTGGATTCTGGTAAGTTTCAGAGCTCCCAAACCAACTCAATTTGACGGCTACTCGTGGTTTGATATAGATTTTAATAATCTTGAACAGTTTATAGATATTGATCAGGCAAAAGATGTCCTGAACAGTGTGCTGGAAAATATCATGGCCATCACCAACAAATATGGACTTACAGAAAACAAAACTCACCTCTGTGGATTCAGCCAGGGTGGAATTTTATGCTACAGTCTGGCTTTAAAATACCCTGATCTGTTTAATTACGTTGCCTGCCTGAGTACCTATCCGGAAGAAAAACTATTGACAGATATTGTAAAAGATAAAAAGAAACTTGAAAAACTTCGCTTCTTCGTTTCTCATGGAACTGACGATGCCATCATTCCGATGGAATGGGGACGGAAAGCTGCCGATCTTCTGTATGACCTAAGCTGCTACTTTACCTTTAGAGATTACATGAGCGGTCATGGAGTTAATCAGAAAAACTATATCGATTTAATGGAATTCTTTTCGAAATAATCGCCGTTTCATTTATCATTTTAAAACATTCCCAACCATTTGGGAATGTTTTTTTATTTCTGTATGAATTATTTCACTACTTTCATTATATGAAATCTGTTCTACTTTTATGCATTTTATTCTGCAGCATTGTTATGAATGCTCAGAATAGTTTTGAGATAAAAGATGCAAATAAAGTAGTAATTCCTTTTAAGTTAATTAATAACTTAATTTTCATTCCTATCAATGTAAATGGTGCTGAACTTACTTTCCTGCTGGATACCGGCGTTGCTGAAACTACCATTTTTAGTTTAGAAAACAAAGAACTGAGACTTTCTCCGCTGGAAAAAATGAGATTTTCGGGACTCGGTGGAAGTGCAAGCATTGAGGGTTTTAAATCTGATCATAATTTAGGAAAAATTGGTAAAAACTTTAGGAATGATTCATTCACACTGTTTATTATTCTTGATCAGGATTTTAATATTTCGTCTCATGTAGGCATTCCTGTAAACGGAATTATAGGATACCATTTTTTTAAGAATCATCCTGTTGTAATTGATTATGCTTCAAAAAAAATTACGGTATACAAAGACGGTGAGCTCTTTAGGAAAAAAATAAAAAAATTTACTGAACTCCCGATTTCAATTGAGCGGAACAAGCCTTATATTTTCGCAGATGTTGAAATGACCAACGAAAGAAAAAACTCAAAACTGTTAATAGATCTAGGAAACAGCGACGCAATTTGGCTCTTCCCTACCCTGATCAAAAATTTCGTTTATAACCGCCCCAATATTGAAGACTTTCTTGGAAGAGGTTTTAATGGAGACATCTATGGTAAAAGAAGCAGAATTCATAATTTTTATTTGGGTGATTTTAAATTTGAAAAACCGTTGACGGCAATGCCTGACGAATACTCAATTCAGCATGTAAGTTTAGTGGGAGATAGAAAAGGCTCTATCGGTGGAGATATTTTGAGAAGATTTACTGCGGCATTTGATTATTCTAACCAAAAAATATATTTAAAGAAAAACGGAAATTACAATGATCCCTTTCATTTTAATATGAGTGGTTTAGATTTTCAGCAGGATGGTATGCAGTGGGAAAAAGATATGGTAAATCTTGAAAGCAAGAAGAAAGATAATACTGGAACGGGAGTTGAAGTAATTAACAACAGTTTACAGTATAAATTTGTTTTAAAACCACTGTTTTCAATCGCGGGAGTAAGGAAAGGCTCACCAGCCGAAAAAGCAGGCTTAAAAAAGGGCGATCAGCTGATATCAATTAACGGAAGAAAAACTGCAGATATGACCCTTCAGAAAATTATGGAAATGATGAAATCTGAGGAAGGCAAAATAATAAATATGCTTATTGTGAGAAAAAATCAGGAACTTACGCTCAGTTTTACTTTAGAAGACCCAATCCCATACCAAGAATAATATGCAGACAGAAGAAACCACCTTAGATAAAATAAGAAACCGACCGAGATTCAAAATGTACACTCATTTGAGTAAAGAGACTTACGCTGAGAATCTTAAAAAATATCTCGCAGAGCACAAAGGTGAATTTTCCGGCAATGTTAATAAAGAAATGGCGACCATCTGCGTAGAAACAGAATATGAACAGTATTGGCAGCCTCAACTGGCATTGCGTACAGAGATAGAAGACAACCACACCGTAATCAGAGGTGTTTTCGGCCCCAGCTCATCAGTGTGGACTTTTTTTATGTTCCTGTATTTTCTGTTTTCAATTCTTTGGATGACGTTTTTCACGATGTATTACGTAGAGAAAAAAATAAAGAGTTTTGAATATCCATGGGCACTTAATGCTTCCTTTGTGATGCTTTTCTGTATTGCTGCAACCTATGCTGCAGCAAGAATCGGACAGATCAAAGCTAAAGACGAGATGAAAAAACTCAGAAAGTTTGCAGAAGAATCTACACTTCCGTTTGAAAAGAAAATTTAGTTAGAAGCGTCGGGTTCTGTTAAAGGTTCCTGAACTTCTAATGAAGCCTTCGCCGATTTTATAGAATCGGCAACCTTTTCTCTGTTGGTCTGCTCGGCAACCATCTTTTCAACATGTGGTTTGATCAGATTAGTCATCTCTTCTACAGAAATATTATTGGCATTAGGATCATTCAGAAGATTTCTCCAAGGTTTTCTCTTGCCCCACGGATAATCTCCGAAAACAATAACCGGTGTACCATTGGCTTTTTTCGTTGCTCCTCCCGGATTTAAAATCCACGTATCAGCATAATTATACAGCCAAATCGCATCTTTCATTAACAGTCTTAAACATGAATGTGATGCAGGATAACCCGGAAGATCATATTGATGCCAACCTATTCCTCCTGTATTGTGAATATTAAAATTATAAGGTAATTTCCATTCACTTTTAACAGTAGAAATTGCTAATTTCTTTTTCCAGTTGGCAAACATTAAACCTCTTGTTGTCTGCGCAGTCTTTTTCCCCATACTTGTCGGACCCCACTTTACCAGAGCGCCGTTGGAATAAACCGCATAGGCCTGTATCGGATAAGAGAACACTACAAACTTCTTCACATCACTCAACACATCCAACTGCATTGGAAACGGTGAATAAGCCATCAACGTAGTATCAATTTTTGCCGGAACAACCAGTGTATCAGAATTCCATTTGCTTTTTGAATCTAATCTATTGAGCGCTAATATCGCGTAACGCTCTCTCTCTGTATATTTTTTACTAAAAATCGCATACAGAGAATCTCTTAACTTCTTGTCTTTGGGGATTGGAAAAGCATTGTAAAAACCGTTTTCCTGCATCGCTGGGGGTACAGATTCTTTCACTTCAGCTTTTGTTGCTACTGAATCTGATTTTTTGTCGTCTGATAATGTTCCTGAAGATGTACCTTGCTGTTGATCATCCATTTTTTCGTTATCCTTCTTACATCCGGTAAGTAATAACGCAAAAAGCAAAGTATAAAAGAATGATTGTTTCAAAAATATTTTTTTCATAAATATATATGGGTCATTTGAGTCTGAACTAAAGATACAAATATTAGACCTAAAAACTTTTAAAATGTAAAAAATATTTCCCTACATAATGTATTTAATTGAGATTGAAAATTTTACAAAGGAGACCAATGTTCTAAGCTACCCAAAATGTTGATTTTTCTGCATAGCTAAGCATCAGCATTTTTTGGTCTGAAACTATAGAGAGAACTTTACGGTGAAATGCCACTGAAAATAATTAAAGAAATAACTCTTATTTGAGTAGAAATATTTTTCATTTAAAACTATTCCAAAAACCACATTTCAAATCTGCTTCCTTTTTCCAAAGGTTTATAATTGATATAACCTTTATGAGCCTCAACAATACTTTTGCTCAAAGTTAATCCAATTCCCGAACCGCTGATTCTGGTGGTGAAAAATGGCAGGAAAATCTTATCTTTAATTTCATTAGAGATTCCGATTCCGTTGTCTTCAACGCTTAAAAGAATTCTTTTATTGAATGTTCTTATTTCTGTTTTAATGATTCTTTCTGAATTGTCTGCAACTGCGTAAATTGCGTTTAGATAAAGATTAATCAAACATCTCTCAATCATTTTCTGGTCAGCAAAAATCACCTGGTTTTCCAGAGAATTAATGATTGTAATCTGATTTTTTTCGAATTCTGACTTGAGGAAATTCAATGCAGATTCTACAATTTGCGTCAATGAAATAGTTTTGAATACAGGTTTTGGGAGTTCTGCAACTTGGCGGTAATCGTCCACGAAATTCAACAGTTGTTTGGATTTTGAATTGATAATCATCAGACTTTCCTTCATTTCTTCCTGGTCTTCTTTTTCCACAACTTCCTGATTGGCAATATATTCAAGGTTTTGAATCAAACTGTTGACAGGTGTTAAAGTATTGAGAAGTTCGTGTGAAATGACTTTCATTAAATTATTCCAAGCCAGTTTTTCTTTTTGCTCGATAATTTTCTGAACAGATTCCAAACTGATGATGCAGAAACGGTTTTTGATATTTTGTACTTTTTTGGTACGAAGAGAAAATGACTGTTTCACATTTTCATTAATCGAAATATCAAAGAATTCCTGCGAGTTTTCGTAATTGGTTTGCTTGATGATTTTATAAAATTCTGAGGTTTTAGATTCGTACAATTCCCAGGAATTATATTTCGGAATCTGTAATATTTCCAGGAAAACAGGATTCACATAAAAAACTTCCCACTGATTATTCTTCTCGGTAAGAATCATCAACCCGATTTCCAGTTGATTCAGAATTTCTTCGTACAAAAGTTTATAGGAAGACAAAGATAAATGCTCTTCTTTGCTTTGATAATAGAGCTTTACGGCATTATCCACCAAATTATTCTCTTCAGTTTTTGGAAACAGTGAAAAATCTTTTTTCTGAATCGCCAACAATATTTTCTCACTTTTCTGAACATAACTCAGAGCTGAAATCTGCGCCAAAATAATGCATCCAATACTTACAGCAGTAAACAATCCGAAGTTAATCCACTTGCTTTGTGTGTAAAAATCAAAAGCGAAAATACCACTGACAATCGCCAGAAGAATAAATATTAGCCAGATAATTTGTTGTTTGTTCATCTACAATTCAAATTTTGATTAATAGGATTTCATCCTATTCTTGATTAAATCGTTCCTTCGCAACTGTGCTTGAATTTTAACTTCAGACTTCCTTCCTCCATCTTCCAACTTCCTGCTTTATCATAACTCAAATTTTTCCATTCTTCTGTAAAGCGCGGCACGCGACAATCCTAAATCTTCCGCCGCGAGAGAAATATTTCCTCTGTGTTTTTTCAAAGCTTTTTTGATGAGAATTTCTTCCATTTCCTCGATGTTGAGATTGACGATTGGTTTGTCAGATTCTTCGTCCTGAGGCATTAATAATTTCAAATTTTTCTCATTGGAAAGAATAACACTTCTCTCAATACAATGGTCGAGTTCACGGATATTTCCCGGCCAGGAATACGTTGTGAGTTCATTAGTCAAAGATTCATTTAAAGCTAAATCAGATTTATGATATTTCTGTTTGTACTTCTCCAAAAAATAGTTAGCTAAAGTCGGAATGTCTTCCAATCGTTCTCTCAAACTCGGAATTTGCAATTCAACCGTATTGATTCTATAATACAAATCTTTCCTGAAACGATTTTCTGAAACCGCTTTTTTTAAATTTTCATTCGTCGCAAAAATAAATCTTACGTCCAAAGTTCGTTCTTTATTTTCCCCGATTCTGGTCAATTTTCGATTTTGAATCAAGCTCAACAATTTGGTTTGAAGATGAAGCGGAAGATTTCCAATCTCATCCAAAAATACAGTTCCGTTCTGGGCATTTTCAATTTTCCCGGAATAATCCTGATTCGCATCGGTAAACGCTCCTTTTTTATAACCAAACAATTCAGCTTCAAACAAATTTTCAGACAGACTTCCCAAATCGATGTGAACGAAAGGCTGGTTTTTTCTTTCCGATAATTCGTGAATGTGCTCTGCCAAAACATATTTTCCCGTTCCGTTTTCTCCTAAAAGTAAAACGTTGGCGTCAGTCGGTGCCACTTTCGTGATTTGTTCCATCACTTCCTGCATCGCAAAAGACGCCGTTTCCAGTTGATACTGATTGGTTTTCACGCTCACATTTTCCCACTGATTCAGTTTTTTGTTTTTTCGTGAAATATCGACTGCGAGATTCACAGAAGCATATAATTTTTCATTATTCCAAGGCTTGAGAATGAAATCCGATGCGCCGTTTTTCAACGCTTCAACAGCTAATTCCACCTCGCCGTAAGCGGTCATCAGAATAATTGGAAGCTGAGGTTCCAAAGTTTTGATTTCATTCATCCAATACAATCCATCCTGCCCGTTTTCAAAACCTTTCCGGAAATTCATATCAAGAAGGACCGTGTCAACTTGCTGTTCGGCTAAAAACTTCAGAATGTTCTTTGGCTGACTCAAACAACTTACTTCGGTGAAAAATTTCTTGAGCCAGACTCTCGCCGAAAATAAAATATCCTCGTCGTCATCTACTATTAAAATATGAGCTTCTTTTTTTCGCATTTTTGAATTTAAAAAGTTAAAATGACTTAATTAAAAGGCTTCGACTCCGCTCAGCCTGACAAATCTTAATGAACCATCAACTGACAACTAAAAACCATCAACTAAAATTGTTCATTTTCGCACAAAAAGTGTCCGATAATGAACAGTCTTAAAGTTAAATAAAATATATTTAATCACATTTTCAGAGTGTTACAAACTTATAAATTTCTGGCATCTACATTGTGTAATAGTCTGTAGATAAATAAGTTATCTTAAAATATGGATACGAAAATAGTAAAAAAGAAATCTAAACTAAAATTAATATTGATTATCGTTCTGTCTGTTTTGTCCATTTCAGTTTTTGGCTGGTATTTTTTGAATCAGGAAAGAACTTATAATGTAAAGCTGGAGGATATTCAAACGGATGAAGTGACGAATGGAAAGTTTGAAGATATGTTGATGGTGACGGCGCAGACGCAATCTCTCAATTCTTCTTTGGTAAATGTTCTGGAAGGTGGCGCGGTGAAAGAAATTTTTGCGGAAGATGGTCAAATGGTAACGAAAGGACAGCCCATCGCCAGAGTTTATAATCCGAATACAGAATTCAATTATCTGAATCAGGAAACGGGAATTATGCAACAAATCAGTCAGATGAGAAGTTCGCTTTTGGAATTGAAGAATCAGGAATTCAATCAGGATAAAGAATTGCTTCAGTCTCAAAATGATTACAATACGGCTTTGCAGTCTTTCAACCTTCAAAAAAGATTGTACGATGCAGAAATCGGAAAGAAAACCGATTATGATATCGCTTTGCAAAATCTGAATTATCAAAAACAAAGAAAAGTGATTGTGGAAAAAGGTGCTTCCAGTGAAAAAGCTTCCAGAAATTCTCAGTTTTCCGCCATCAATAGTTCCATCAGTCAGATGGAAAAAAGTCTGAATATTCTTCGTTCCAACAAAAATAATTTCCTGATAATGTCGCCTGTTTCGGGAAGATTATCATCATTTAATATTTCATTAGGACAAAATTTGACGAGTGGAGAAAGCATTGGAAAAGTCGATTTGATGGGAGGTTACAAGCTGATTGCAAAAGTGGATGAGTATTATATCAACAAATTAATCAATGGCATCAAAGGTAGTCTGGAAAGCAATGCGAAACAGTTTGATGTGATTATTACCAAGATTCTTCCAGAAGTGAAAGACGGACAATTTTCTGTGGAACTTAATTTCGTTGATGCAAAACCTGAAAATCTGAAAATCGGAATGACCTTCGGAGTGAAACTGAAATTGTCTGCTGATACGCAAAGTATGATGATTCCAAAAGGAAATTTCTATAAAGACACGAACGGAAAATGGATTTTCGTAGTGAAAGGTAACAAAGCTGAAAAGCGAAGCATTAATCTAGGTAGAGAAAATCAAATGTATTACGAAGTGGTTTCCGGATTGAAACAGGGTGAAACGGTCATTACATCAGATTACACTGAACTGAAGAAATATGAGATTTTAGATATTCAAAAATAATTAATTATGAAAAATATATTCTTAATATTATTATGTTCATTTTCCGCAATGGCGTATTCACAGAAGCCAACAGAGCTGGAATGGACCATTTCATTCAAAAAGAATCACGTTATTTTTGAATGTTCCAAAGGTTGTAATTATAGCTATTTGAGTTTTGACGCTTACAAAAAAGTAGTCCTTAATGAAAATGCAATGGCGAATCTTGAGAAAAATCCCGACGAGGAAAATTCCAATTTCTTGGTTCAATATTCAAAGAAAGGAAATCAAATCAATCTTGAAGGAATCAAAGGCGTGGATTGGAAAAACATCACTTTGACCAGAGATTTAAAATCAAAATATTACATCAATCAAACTGGAGAAATCAGAAAAACAACACTTTAAAAAATTAATAAAATGATAAATATTCAAAACCTTTCAAAAGTCTATAAAACAGAAGATGTTCAAACCAACGCCCTGAACAATGTAAGCCTGCACATCAAAGAAGGCGAATTTGTAGCGATAATGGGACCTTCCGGCTGTGGGAAATCAACTTTCCTCAATATTCTTGGACTTCTGGACAGTGCTTCCTCCGGTTCATATCAATTCGAATCAACGGAAACCATCGGAACTTCTGAGAAGAAAAAATCGGACATTAGAAAGAAAAACATAGGTTTTATTTTTCAGAATTTTAATTTGATTGATGAACTCACGGTTTATGAAAATATCGAACTTCCATTAATCTACAACGGCATTTCTTCCTCAGAAAGAAAAAAACTTGTAGAGGAAATTATGGAGAAAATCAACATCGCACACAGAGCAAAACATTATCCACAGCAACTTTCCGGCGGTCAACAGCAGAGAGCGGCCGTTGCAAGAGCGTTGGTGACAAGACCAAAATTAATCCTTGCCGATGAGCCTACCGGAAACCTCGACAGCTCCAACGGAAACGAGGTGATGAACCTTTTGGCAGAACTTCACAGAGAAGGTTCCACGATTGCGATGGTAACGCACTCGTCTTACGACGCAGGTTACGCCTCAAGAATCGTGAATATGAAGGACGGAGAAATCTTCTCAGAAGAACATTCTACTCAAAGAAAAGATGTCTTCGAAAAAGCAGATGCGAAGAATTTTGAATAATCTTTTAGTGTATTGTATACGGTGCTGAGTTTTTTGCTCAATCAAATATTAAAAACTAAACACAAAATACTAGAAACCAAAAACCACAACTATGCTCAACAACTGGCTCAAAATTGCCTTCATCAATTATAAAAAAAACTGGCTCTCTACTATCATCAATCTGTTTGGATTGACTATTGGACTGACAGGATTTATGCTCATCCTGATGCATTGGAATGACGAAGAATCCTATGAAAAATGGAATCCGAAGAAGGATAATATTTATGCATTTCAGCAACATAACATCAAAGAAAATAAGTACAGCCCAAGTATTTCTTACCCACTTGCAGACCGCGCGGTGAAAATGATTCCGGAAATCAAAGATTATGTTTTGGTGAGTAGCTCTGGGATGGGTTTCAAAATGATAACCAAAAACAAAACGGCCTATCAAAAAGATGGAATGTCTGTTTCGGAAAATTTCTTTAATTTTTTCCCCTTCAAATTGATTTCGGGAAGTTACAAAGACGCTCTGAAGGGAAAAACTTCGATTGCTATTTCTACACTTACCGCGAAAAACTTATTCGGCAAAACGGATGTGGCAGGAGAAAGTATAAAATTTGATGGTGACAATTTTGTAGTCACTGCAGTGTATGAGCTTCCGAAGGGAAACAGCGTCATCAATCCAGAATTTGTAATCCTGGCCTACGAACAATTGAAAAATGACAAAGAAGGCTGGGGCAATTTCAATTATGGTTGCTTTTTTATGCTGGACAAAAATGCGGATACAGAAGTTGTACAGAAAAAACTTTATGACGACGTGTTTCTCTATCGTGCGAAAATGAATGCGAAGGGTGCTGGAGTTACGCCCCAAAAATTCTTAGAATTGTACGGACCTCAAGGAAGTTTGCTCACACCGTTGGACCAGATGAAACTCCACGGAAAGGCCTACTGGTTTGGGACTGGCGATTTGAAAACAATGATGATTCTGTTTACACTTTCTGTGTTGATTTTGATTTTGTCAGCCATTAATTTCATTAATTTAAAAACAGCTCAGGCTTCTCAGAGAGCAAAAGAAATTGGCGTAAGAAAGGCTATTGGAAGCAATAAATCCAAATTGGTTTTGCAGTTTTTATTAGAAACTTTTGTGATTTGTTTTGCCTCGTACATTCTAGCTTTAGCCTTGACTGAAATCCTCTTGCCGAGCTTCAACAAGTTTTTTGACAAGCAGATTGTAATGAACGATTGGCGCATCTACTTTTATTCATTTGCAATGGTTTTGCTAATTGCGCTGATTTCGGGATTAATTCCTGCGATTTACTTGGCCAACTTCAAAGCTATTGAAACGCTGAAAGGAAATTTTGCCAGAAGCAGACACGGGATTTGGCTCAGAAACGGAATTCTGACTTTGCAATTGATAATCTCTTCCTTCTTCATTATTGCGAGCCTGATTGTAAGTTCGCAAGTGAAACATATGATGGATAAAGACCTTGGTTTCAGTGGAAAACAGGTTATGATAGTCACCTTTAATGATAATGCACCTCAGCCTTGGCTAAAATATGAGCGCCTCAAAAACGAAATGCGAAAAATACAGGGTGTGGACGATGTATCATATGGTGAAGCCGTTGCAGGAAGCTATCGCTACAGCAATTCCAATATGGACTATATGGATAAAACAATCTATGCGCAACACGGCTCGATGGATTACAATTACCTCCAGTTTATGGATGTGAAACTGAAAAAAGGTCGTTGGCTGGATTCCAAATTAGCTTCTGACACGATTAATAATGTCTTGGTCAATGAAACATTTGTGAAGCAATTCGGTTGGAATGATGACCAGGCTTTTAAGAACGAATTCCGCCCAGGTTTTGATGAGAAACCTTACAAAATCGTCGGAATTGTAAAGGATTTTAATATTCAAAGTTTGAAAACCGAAGTTGAGCCGATGATTTTCTTCCATTACCGCGCGACCTCTTGGAAACGCTTTAACGTCTATAATATTCAGCTGAAAATAAAACCAGAAGATATGGACGGAACGGTGAAAAGAATCAAAAAATATTGGCAGGCAAATGTAGAACCCGGTTATCCTTTCGAATCTAATTTTATTGATAAGCAATTCGCAAAAACCTTTGTGAAATATCAAAAACAACAAACACTTTTCACCATCCTAAACGCAATGGTTTTAATGGTAGCCTTACTCGGATTATTCGCTTTATCATCATTAATGATAGAACAAAAATTAAAAGACGTCGCCATCAGAAAAACGCTTGGTGCTTCAGATGGAACTTTGATTGTCGGATTGACAAAACAATTCCTCTGGATTACTTTGATTGCGGTTATCATTAGTATTCCAATAAGTTATTACTTGATGAATGAATGGCTTAAAGATTTCGCGTACAGAATTGATATGCCAATTTTCCCGTTCGTTTTGAGTTTGATTTCATTATTGATTTTGACATTCGCAGTAGTTAGCGTCAAAGCATATCAAGCCACAAAAGTAAATCTTGTGAAATATCTGAAATACGAGTAGAATGGAGGTTTGAAGCTGGGAGCTGGAGGTATTTAAACAATATATTAAACTTCCATCTTCCCACACCCAACTTCCAATCCAAAATCATTTATCAATTATCATCCATCAATTATGATTAAGAACTGGCTCAAAATAGCATTCATCAATTACAGAAATAACTGGCTTTCCACCATTATCAATATTTTGGGGTTGAGTGTTGGTCTGTGTGTTTTCCTGTTGATATATATCCATTGGCAGGATGAAAAATCTTACGAACAGCACAATGCTAACAAAGACAATATCTTTCTGGTTGAAAACAAAAATGGAGATTTCGGAACGATGGTGGTTTCCAGTTTTCCGGAACTGTCGGTCTCGAAGGAAAAATTCTCTGAAATAGAAGATTACACCATCGCAAATATTTGGGGTGGTTACAAAGTCCGATTAATGACAGCTGACAAATCTGCTTTTGTAACATCCTGCCGAGCGTCAGACTCTGTATTTGATTTTTTCCCGTTTGAGAAAATAGCAGGAAGTTTTAAAAATGCCATCAGCGACAAATCAAAAATTGCAATTTCGGAAGAGACAGCCAAAACACTCTTCGGAGATGAATATAAGAACTGCGTTGGTAAAACTGTGAGTCTTGATGGTCCTAATACTGAACCAATGGTTGTTACAGCAGTTTACAAAAATCCAGATGCAAACAGCGTTTTCAAAGCGGGATTTATTATGAGAAATCAAGGTTTGGAAGGTAATGGCAATGCCAATACGCAGTGGACTAACTACAGTTATGTCGGTTACTTCAAACTGAAACAGGGAACAGATGTAAAAGATCTGGAAAAGAAATTGTCTGCCCTGATGGCGGAACAGGAAAAAATAGCAGCTGAAGGTTGGGGAGAAAAGTACGATGCGACAAAAAAAGCTGAGGTTTCTCTTACCCCAATCAGCAAGATGAAACTGGACGCAAAAAGTGAAGGCGTCAGCAAAGGAGACAAAAAATCGATAATGATTTTATTGAGTCTGTCTGCGTTGATTTTATTGCTTTCAGGAATTAATTTGATCAACCTCAAAACGGCGCAAGCCTCCCAGAGAGCAAAAGAAGTAGGAGTAAGAAAAGTCGTGGGAAGTACAAGATCGAAATTGATTCTACAGTTTCTGCTGGAAACTTTCATTATTTGCTTCGTCGCTTATATTATAGCTTTTGCAATGGTGGAACTTCTCCTACCGGGATATAACAAATTCCTTAATAAAGAAATCAAACTCAATGATCATAATCTGTTTGTTTACACAGGGTTATTACTGATTGTTTTTTCTCTGATTTCAGGACTGATTCCAGCACTTTATCTCTCAAATTTCAAACCGATCAATACATTGAAAGGTAATTTTGCAAGAAGTAAAAGCGGTGTGTGGCTGAGGAATTCTATACTCACACTGCAGTTGATTATCTCATCATTTTTCATCATCTGTTCATTGATTATCCATTTGCAGGTAAGTTATATGACAAGCAAAGATTTGGGATTCAAAGGTGATCAGGTGATTCATATCCAATTTAAAAAGACCGATTGGCAAAATGATTTTAATTCAAAAAAATACATCCGACTGAAAAATGAAGTTTCGAAGATCGCAGGCGTCGAAGATATTACAGGTTCTGTCAACACGATAGGATGGGGAATGTCGAACACGTCGAGTGTAAAAAATGCTTTGGATACCACGAAGTCTATCCCAAATGTAATAGTAGGAGCAATAGAATATAATTACTTCAAATTTTACAAAATGAGATTTGCTTCTGGCCGCGATATAGATGTTCGCTTCGCATCCGACACAATCAATGGAACGATTGCCAACGAATCATTCATAAAAAAAATGGGCTGGAACAAAGATCAGGCGATTGGGAAAGAGGTTTTTCCGGGTTGGGAAGAGAAAAAGAAATATAAGATCATAGGCGTCGTCAAAGATTTTTACATCAACGGAGTCGATAAGCCGGTGGAACCTATGCTGTTTTTCAATTACGACAGAAACTGGGCAAAGAATAATATGGCAAATCTACAGATCAAACTTTCCAAAGACGATATCAACGGAACCTTGGAGCGCATCAAAGAATTTTGGCTTACCAAAGCAGAACCTGGCTATCCTTATGAATATCAATTTATTGATAAGCAGTTCGCCAAAACATTCGAAAAATTCCAAAAGCAACAGACGCTTTTTACCATCTTAAATATCGTGGTTTTGGTGATTGCACTACTAGGATTATTCGCCTTGTCATCATTATTAATAGAACAAAAACTGAAGGATGTTGCCATTAAAAAAACTTTGGGCGCAGATGAAAGAACGATTGTCTGGGATTTGACCAAAAGATTTTTACTGATTTGTGTAATTGCTGTGGCAATCAGTTTTCCGTTCGGATATTATGCGATGAACGAATGGCTGAAAGATTTTGCCTACAGAATTGATATGCCCGTTTGGCCGTATGCTCTGAGTATGATTTCATTATTGATTTTAACCTTCGTGGTCGTGAGTTTCAAAGCTTACCGAGCCACAAAAATTAACCTTGTCAAATACCTTAAATACGAATAAAATGGAAAGAATGATTATCCTAATATTTACATTGATTATCAATTTGCTTTGCGCACAAACCAATAGATTCATTTACGAAATGCAGATAAAATCTGCCGAGCGACCAATGAAAATAAATATGGTTCTGGACATCGATAAGAATTTTACCAAATTCTACGATTACGATTTCCTCAGAAATGATTCCATCAGCAAGAAAACCGGACAAAACTGGCAGTCCAATACGCAATCTGACCAATTGATTTTAAGAAAAACCAATTCCAATGAGAACAAAGCTTTTCACGACAATATGTTCGACTATTTTGTAATTGAATCAAAAGATGAAATGAATTGGAAAATAGAAAATGAAACCAAAAATAGTGCGGAATATACTTTGCAGAAAGCAACGACTAATTTCGGCGGGAGAAAGTGGACGGCTTGGTTCTGCTCCGCGATTCCTTTTCAGGAAGGACCTTACAAATTCCGGGGTTTGCCCGGATTGATTTTCGAATTGCAGGATGATAAAGGAAATTACAGCTACACTTTGTCAAAAAGCACCAATCTTCCCGAGACTTTCGCAACCACCAATTTCCTGGAAACGCATTATGGAAATCAGCCTGTGAAAGTCAGTTTGAAACAATTTCAAAAAGTAAAACTCGATTTTTATAGCGACCCGACAGCTGAAATGAAAAAAGCGCTCAAAGGTGGCGGGACCGTTATGATTTCTGGAGAGAAAATCACGAGCCACGAACAGCTTGATCAAAAAAGAAAATTTCTGCAGAAAGATATTTTGAATAATTACAACCCGATAGAGCTAGACAAGGCAATTCCTTATCCCAAAAACTAAAATTGTCAACGACAATCTGTTATGAAAAAACTAGTCTTCATATTATTAATCAACCTTTTCCCAGCCCAGCAAACTTGGACGCTGGATGAAAGTCTTGATTACGCAGTTAAAAATCATCCACTGATCAAACAGGCCACGGTAAATATTCAGAAAACCGACCGACAGATATCTGCAGCTAAAGGCATGCTACTACCTTCCGTTGAAGCAGGTGTAAATCATAATTACAGCTTTGGCTCTACTATCGATCAGACCACCAACCAGAGAGGATCTCTTAATACGCAATATGACCAGGTTTATGCACAGGCGAACTGGGAACTGTTAAACTGGCGAAATTATCTTGCTATATCATTATCTAAAATCAATAAGGAAAGCTCAGTTTACAGATTAAAACAGGCTCAAAATGAAGTAAAACTGAATGTGATCAGCCTGTTTTTCAATTATCAGAATAACAAAAGCTGGCTAAATGTATTGGAAACTCAAATTTCAGGAATGGAAGATCAGATAAAACGCACCGAAAAAGAAGTAGAAATAGGAAACCGACCGAAAAGTGACGTTTATGACATTAAAGCCAATCTGGGAACGTTGCAGGAACAGTGGGTTTCCGCAAAAAATTCCAGAGATCTTGCTAAAATCAGTTTACTGAACGCTCTGGCAATCACAGACGATTCGTTGGACTTTAAGATAAGCAATGAAAATCTATCGGAATTTAATTTTAATGATCCAGATTTTACCACTGATCTTTTAGAAAAAAATCCTGCATACAGAACCGTGGTTACAGAAATAAAAGCTGCTGAAAAGAACATCGGCATTGCAAAAGCGACTTACCTGCCAACATTGAACGGATTGTACAACTGGTCGAGCTTTTACAGTAAAACTTTAGGAGAAACTGCAGACCGTTTTTCAGATCAGTTTAGACGGAATAAAAGTCAGCAGGTGGCATTTGGTCTGAATATTCCAGTATTTAATAAGTTTCAGATAAAAAATAACGTCGAAATTGCAAAACTGAATGTGATCAATTATAATTACGAAAAAGAAATAGTGATTAATAATCTGACACAGACAATTAAATCTATCAAAGCTCAGTATCAGAATTCTGAAGAGAAATATACTTTGTTGCAGTCTAATTTCGAAAACCAAAGATTATCGTTTCAAAAATCTGAAGAGAAATATAAAGAAGGGCTGATGGACGCCTACACTTTCTTTGTTGTAAGAAACAACTGGCTTCAGGCAAATTATAATCTGATCAGCAGTAAAAATGAAGTCCTGCAGCAGACAGAATTATTAAGAGTATTGCAATCGGAATTTTAGTGTTGCAATAGCAGAAATAAATATTTTTTGTTTGTAATCTAAATCAACCTTAAAATAAAAAAACTCCTTAAATTACTTAAGGAGTTTTTGATGAAAATCATCTGCGATCCGGACGGGACTCGAACCCGCGACCTCCGCCGTGACAGGGCGGCATTCTAACCAGCTGAACTACCGGATCAATTTTATTTTAAAAGTAAATTGAATAAAAACTTTTTGCGATCCGGACGGGACTCGAACCCGCGACCTCCGCCGTGACAGGGCGGCATTCTAACCAGCTGAACTACCGGATCTCTTACCTTAACTCAGATATTATCTTCTGTTATTGTGGTTGCAAAAATACAACTTTAAAGCGAATCTGCAAGTATTTTAATAAAAAAAATGCTTCCCGATACGGAAAGCATTCATTATCAAAGTGATTTTTTTATAAGTGTGCGCTTAATTTCTCAGCGATGATCTCTTTTGGAGTTACACCAACTAATTTATCAACTACCTCACCGTTCTTAAAAATAAGAACTGTAGGGATATTTCTGATACCGTACTGCATAGAAATTTCCTGATTGTTGTCTACATCTACTTTTCCTACGACAGCTTTTCCTTCAAAATCTGCCGCTACTTCTTCGATGATCGGTCCTAATGTTCTACAAGGTCCGCACCATACTGCCCAAAAATCTACCAAAACTGGTTTATCAGATTTTAAAACTGTTTCCTGGAACGAGCTGTCCGTAATTTCTAAAGCCATTTTTTTATTTTTAATTATTAATATTCTATTTAATTTCTGAGATCAAAATTACAATTTTTAAGCGATAAGACTATCTATGCTCAACATTTGTATTTTCTATGAGTAAGTCTTTAGAAATTTCTTTCAGTGCACTCACAAAGGTATCTATATCATCTTTTGTTGTCATATGGCTGAAAGATACGCGCAAAGGTGTACATTCTTCCATTTCATCTTCAGACAGCACCATCATCATCACCATAGAAGGTTTTGATGCACCGGAAGAGCATGCGCTCCCCTGAGAAACAGCAATTCCTTTCATATCCAGCTGCAGTCCTATCAGAGGATTTTTATAAGGCAGTAAAAGGCTGACAACCGTATATAAACTGTTATCCTTCTCAGAACTTCTTCCGTTGAATTTAACACCCGGAATCGCTTCAGAAACCTGTTCTACTGTGTATTGTTTAATGTCCCGCATGTGTTGCGTGTAGGCATCCATATTTTTTAGAGAAAGCTCCAAGGCTTTACCTAATCCAGCAATCCCGCTCACATTTTCTGTACCTGCTCTAAGACTTCTTTCTTGAGGACCACCGGTAATAATACCTTTTAATCCGCTGGCTTTTCTGATGAAAGCAAATCCAATTCCTTTTGGCCCGTGAAATTTGTGTGCACTGCACGAAGCAAAGTCAACAGGAATTTCAGATAAATCCAAATTCATGTGAGCCATAGTCTGCACAGTATCCGAATGGAATAATGCATTATTTTCTTTGCACAGCTGTGCAACTTTTTTTAGATCTATAATATTTCCGATTTCGTTATTGGCATGCATTAAACTTACCAACGTCTTTTTGTCAGAAGCTTTCAGAAGCTCCTCTAATTTATTTAAATCGATATCTCCTTTTTCATTGGGACGGATGTAAGCAACCTCAACACCTTTCCTTTTCTTCATGTCTAAAATACTCTCCGAAACACACTTATGTTCCATAGGAGAACTGATGATTCTCTCAATACCCAAATGTGATACACTTGATTTGATGATCATATTGTTCGATTCTGTACCGCAAGAAGTAAATATAATTTCTGCAGGACTCACGTGAAGATAATCTGCAACCTGCCTTCTTACATTTTCAATTAAAATTTTAGCATCCTGTCCGAAACTGTGTGTCGACGACGGGTTCCCAAAATTTAATTTCATGGTTTCTACCATGGCATCAATAACTTCTTCTGAAAGTGGCGTTGTAGCAGCGTTATCTAAATATATTTTATTCATTTTTTATTTTGAATATTTTAATTCTACTGAATTGAATTGAAAATTTGAAGGAACCGAGAAAATAAACCACGGATTTGACATCACCTGGATACCCATTCCACCAGACTGATATTCCGGAACTTCAACGTATAACACATTATCTTTAACTGAAATACTCTTAATAGTTGAAACTTTGTGATCACCCGAACTGAAAGTTCCCAAATTGTATAAAACAACTTTTTTATCGTTTGGCATCACCGGAATTTTCATCACCGGTTCCATGCCTGATTTGCTAAAATGATCTGTGATACTTTTTGTAAGCTCCGATTGATCTTTAATTATTTTAAAACCGGCCTCATCTGCTCCACCATGAGATTCAGAAGCAAGTATTTCTCCCTTCATCTGCCTATCTGGTGAGTTTGACGGTACTGCATTTGTACAGCTGATAATGAGCGCCAAAAACAATATAAGAAGTTTATTCATAATCAATATTTATCTTTCAAAATTAGTGAAAAAATTGATAATGTCCTTCATTTGCCCACTTCAGCATATATTTATCTCCGGAAGTATCTCCGAAGGCTATGATTTTATCGTATTTTGAATCTGTAATTTCTGCTTTTATCCTTTCTAATTTCTCTAAACCATTACAGTTTTTACCAATAAAATTTCCTGTAAAAACTCCGTTTTTGAACTCAGCTTTAGTGGCAACAAGATTCATTTGTAATTTTTCTGCAAAAGGCTTTGCCCAAATATCGAGAGAGGCCGTCACCATTAGACTTTCTGTATTTTCTCTGTCTATATGCCCTATAAAATCTAGAGCATTTTCTCTGACAATCTTTGGATATGTTTCCTCAAAAAACTGCTTAGATTTCTCTTCGATTTTCGTCTGAAGCTGACCTTTCAAAATAGAACCGATGAAACTTTTTTTAACCTTTTCAGTTTCAGCCAGTTTAAGTTTCAATAAAATAAATAGTGGAATATGTTTTACAAACTGCACCCGAAATTTTGATGGATTGTAAAATTTAAGATACAAAAACATCGTATCCTTATAAGTTAAAGTGCCGTCAAAATCAAAACAATACAATTTTTTCATAAAATTACAATTCACGGTTTACAATTCTGTACTTCGAATTCAAAATTAACCAATCCCAGTTAAACTCACCTCCAAAATTCCATTTGTCAACTCTCATTAAATAAATTACAGCTTAAGTTTTTTAAAAATAAACTCAGGAATATTTCGGATGATCATCATTATAACGCCCCAAACCGGTAAAACGTATGCCACATTCTTCTGTTTTTTGAATGCTTTATAAATACATTCTGCAGCCTGTTTTGGAGTAGCTGTTAATTTAGGATTTAGAGGTAAACCTTCCGTCATTTTAGTCGCCATAAATCCCGGTTTTACGGTCATGACGTGTACTTTTTTTTCAAAAAGATAGTTTCTCAATCCACTTAAATAAGCTGTGAAAGCTGCTTTTGCACTACCGTAAATAAAATTACTCTGCCTACCTCTGTCACCGGCAACCGACGAAAGCCCGATAATCGTTCCCGACCTTCTGCTTTCAAATTTCTGAGCAAAATAATTCATTACAGGAACAAGTTTCGAGTAATTAATATCAATAATACGCTGTGTATTTTTATGGTCATAAAGACCTTCTTCTGTGCCTTCACCCAAAAATCCTGTCGCACAAAATAGCAGACTGGAATTGACAGAGTCAAAACTCTGATAATTGATCTCTTTGGTAAGATCAAGCTCGATGATTTCGGATTGTTGCAGAAATTTCACGTCGATATGTCTTGCAAATCTTTCGGTGGTTTCTCTATTTGAGGTAAAAAGATAGATTCTTTCAAACTTTTCACCTTCCTGCAGAGCTCTTTCCACGAAAGCCTGCGCTACTTCGGATGTACTTCCAAGAACTATCATTCTACTTATTATTTAATATTCTTTTGTGCTGTAAAGACACAAATTTTGAGCTTTGAGCATTTTTCAGATAATTTGTCAGCGAAGATCTGCTCATGCTATCTTTGGTCAGATAGATTCTTCCACCAAACTCTTGAACGATCTGATCAAGTTGGTCAACTAATTTTTTCAGTTTTGAATTTACCTTAAAGTCTAAAGCTAAGGTATAACCTTCGAAAGGAAAAGAATTATAAGCTTCAGGATTACTTTTACCAAATAGCTTCAAAACCGCCAAAAAAGATCCATTCCCGCTGTTGGCAATGGTTTCAAGGATTTTTTTCATTCCCTCCTTCCCTCTTTCTTTCGGAATAACCATTTGATACTGTATAAATCCGGATTTACCGTAAATTTTATTCCAGTCATTGATCGCGTCCAAAGGATAAAAGAATGTCTCATAATCAGTGAAATTTTTCAGCTCTTTCTTCGCCTGCTTTTTATAATACAGAAGATTAAAAAGCTTTACCGTCAGAGAATTCAGAACGAAACTCGGAAAATAAAAAGGTACAGTAGGAGAAAATTTCTTTTTTAAAACTAAAGGACTTTTCGCGTCATTTCCATTCAGCTCATGACGGTAGGCATGCTCGCCCCGCATCAGGATACTTCTTCCTATATTTTTACCTTTCTGAAGACAGTCGATCCAGGCAACAGTGTACGTCCAGCTTTCACTTTCTTCGAACAGTCTGAAAATTTCATCTAAGTTATCAGCTTTTATACTTTCCTGACGGATGTACGCTGTTTCAATATTTTTAAGCTTAAATTTTGCCGAAAGAATAATTCCGGTCAAGCCCATTCCACCGATCGTTGCCCAAAACTTATCTGAATTTTCCTCACGGGAGCAGATGATAATATCACCATTTTCGGTCATCAGTTTAAATTCAGTGACATATTCTGAAAAACAACCCTCGGCATGATGATTTTTCCCGTGAACATCTGATGCAATCGCGCCACCAACTGAAATAAATTTAGTTCCCGGGGTCACATACAGAAAATATCCCTGAGGGACAGAAATCTCCAGAACCTCAGAAAGCAGAACACCAGATTCGCACTCAATAATACCGTTTAAGCGGTCGAAACTGATAAATTTATTTAATTTTTTAGATGAAAAAATATTTTCGCCCAAAGAAGCATCACCATAACATCTACCGTTACCACGCGCAATTACTTCATTGTGATTGAGCACAAATTCTTTTATTTTTTTAAAGCTGTCTTCAGACCTGATCTCCTTTTCCACTACAGGAAAATTGCCCCAGTTTGTAACTTTTTGTGTGAAATTTGGTTTCATCTGTAATAATTTATGCTTTTGCGTTCAGATGGAGTCACTACAAAATTCTCTTTATCTTTTGTGTTTTTCAGTTTTCGCAGTTTCATTTTTTAAAATAAATTAGAATTAAAAATGCGGCAACCCAAAGTAACAGAGTAATCTGAATGTATCGGTCTCTGTAAACTATTTTTGTGGGAGATTCGGTTCTGTTATAAACCAAAGTCTGCTGTAAATATCTTAAAAATCCGAAAACTACAAATATTACTGTGTAAAATACGGCTTTGTGCAACTTTAACTGAATTTCTGGAGACAAGGTAAACATCAAATAACAAATGATAGCCAACGTAACAGAAATCGATAATGCAATATCCGCAAACTGTACGTTATAACCATCCAGCGCTCTTCGCGTCTTCCCGGAAACCTGTGCATTGATCAGTTCACCACGTCTTTTGCCTATTGCCAAAACCAATGCAAGAACAAATGTCAACAATGTTGCCCACTGTGAAATAAAAATCCCTGTAATATATCCACCGGCTTGAACTCTTAAAACAAATCCTGTCGCAATAATGAAGATATCAATGATCGGAACATGTTTTAATTTAAAAGTGTAAGCGAGATTCATCACAAAATAAATTCCGATAATCGTTGCGAACTTCCAGAGTATTTCATCAAAATAAAACTGTGCGAAGAGTATTAAGGCAATATCGATAACCGCCAAAATGCCTAAGATTGAAAGCGCTTTTGGCTTTGAAATAGCCCCACTGGCCAAAGGTCTTCTCCGTTTTTCAGGATGCTTCCTGTCTGCCTCAATGTCGTTATAATCATTTAAAATATAAACGATACTGGCTGCTAAAGAGAATATAATGAAAGCGAAAACACTTTTACTGAGTAAATCTAAATTTTTGATATTACCTGAAAAAAATAGGGGTACAAAAACAAAAAGATTTTTTACCCATTGTTCTACGCGCAGTAGTTTTAGATATTTTTTCATTTATGTTATTTCGATTGCAAAAATAGTGAATTTAAGGCAAAAAAACATGCCGCATAAAAATACAAAAAAAACCGCCAAAGCGGTCTTTTATGATAATATTTATATGTTAATGATTACTGCCCTTGCTGAGCGTCGTTGATCATTTTTTCGTTTGCAGTAATCGCAAATTCTACTCTTCTGTTTTTTGCTCTACCCGCGTCTGTGTCGTTTGTAGCTACAGGCATTGATTCACCTTCACCTAATGCAAAGAGTCTGTTTGAAGAAATTCCCTTAGACATTAGATAAGATCTTACAGAATTTGCTCTTCTCTCAGAAAGCTTTTGATTGTAGTCATCAGCACCCTTGCTATCTGTATGTCCGTAAATATTGATGTTGGTATCCGGATTGTTGATTAAAACCTGAGTTAATTTATCTAAGTTAGTTTTTGCCAGTGATGTAAGATCAGAAGAGTCAAACGCAAAAGTTACAATACTTTCATTCATTGTAATTTTAATACCGTCTCCTACTCTTTCTACTTCCGCACCAGGTAAAGTTTCTTTAATATCTTTAGCCTGCTTATCCATTTTGTTACCGATAACGTTACCAGCAACTCCACCAATAATACCACCTAAAACTGCACCTAATGCTGCATTTTTACCTTTACCTACATTATTTCCTAAAACTCCACCAATTACCGCTCCAGAAGCAACACCTACCGCGGTACCTCTTTGCTGATGATTAGAATTCTGCACAGCCTCACAACTTGTAAGTAATAATGCTGATGATAGGAAAAATGCTGCTATATATGTTTTATTAAATTTCATTATGTTTATTTTAAGTATTTAAATTATTTCATTCCTGCTCTTTCAAAGTTGTAAACAACTCTTACTGTGCTACCATCGAATGGTACATTTTGCTCTAATGAAAATTGATCTGTTGACATGTTCACTACGTTAAGCTCGTAGCCTACTGTATTTTGCTTTGCTTTTGTTCCGTCCTGGATTTTTTTGAATAAAAATGTATTTCCTCCTTTTACCTCAAATTTAATAGGCTGAGTTAGAGATGGACATTTACCACCTCCATTTAAAGTATAAGCTCCAGTATAATTATTTGGAATAAATCTCCAGTGACTTCCTACGAAACACTGTGCATCTGCTCCTTCGTCAAAAGGTTTGATTTTATATTGCTTGTCGTAATCTATGCTTACAATTTGGAAATCTCCTTTCATTTTAAGAAATTCAGATCTATTGCTTTGTGCATCTGCGCCTTTTTTAACGGTGGAACAAGAAACTGCAAAAAGCGATGTTCCTAAAATCCCCGCAAGTAATAACTTTTTCATATGTTTTTTTTTCGTCAGATCAACCGTAAAACGCCTGATCAATTTATTATTCATAGACATAATATAAAAAACCGTGCCAAAACAAATTATTAAAAAAAAAAAAAGCCCGACGAATTCGGGCTTTTAAAACTATTTCAAAATAAGTATTTGATTATTATTTCTTTACGGTTTTTTTAGACTTCACCGGTTTTTTCACGGCAGAAGTCTTTCCATTATAGTAGTTTGTAAATGCATATTCTGCAGCCTTTCTCACATCGATTACTCCACCAGCCTGAGATTTGTCTCCAAACTCATTTTCTTTGCTGGCGTTGCTTGTTTTCACAAGAGCTTCAATGATCTGAGCAGGTTTTAGATTAGGCATATAAGCCAATAAAACTGCAGCAGCACCGGCAACTACAGGTGAAGCCATTGATGTTCCCTGCTGATAACTGTACTCATTATTTGGTACGGTAGAATAAATTTCTTCACCGGGAGCGAATACATTGACCATCGTTTTATTGTAGTTCGAGAAACTTGCTCTCAACTCATTGTTTCTGTTAGTACTTGCGCCTACAACCAAAACATTGTTTACAAAAGGTGCAGGATCTGTAATATTTTTAAAGTTGGTAGGATAAGCCAAATGTTCAGCTACATCTTCGTTTTCATTCCCTGCAGCCTTTACCAGAAGAACACCTTTATCTTCAGCATATTTGAAAGCATCCCATACAATATTTTTCCCAGGAGAAACCGGTTTTCCAAAGCTCATATTTAAAACCTTGGCTCCGTTATCAACTGCGTATCTAATTGCGTTTGCAACATCCTTGTCTCTTTCATCACCGTTTGGAACCGTTCTTACAACCATGATCTTTGCAACTTTAGAAGCCACTCCGTACTGAACTTCCTTGCCTTGAGGCAAACCTGCTATAATACCTGAAACGTGAGTTCCGTGTTCTGCATCAGGGCCTTGGTAATGGTTGTTCCCATAATTTTTCTGCGAATAATCATCGTAATTATCACCAACGATTTCAGCTCTTGGATCGTACGCCAAATCATACTGTTTTGCCATCGGCCCAAAATGATCCAGTGCAGGCTTAATTTCTTCTTTAATTTTATTACCTACCTCTGCAGCAGATTTTCCGGCAAACTCTGGATTTTTAACCAGGTTATTCAGGATTTCTAAAGCAATTGCTTCTTCCTGTTTTGTGGGTTTAATACCTTTTATATTTTCGGCAGTTAATGGCTTCCCGTTCAGTATAGTAGCAATGGTAGGGATAGATTCATTAATCGTATTATACCTCATGAAGCTTTGTCTTGCATCAATACTTTTTTTAGTAAAAAGCTCTTTAGACTTCATATACATTGCAAATTCCTCCAGCATTTTTGCCTGATTTGCTTTGTTTTTTGCAGAGTCGTCTCCTTCAAAAACAGACTTATATTTAGCTACCACTCTGGTAACTTCCATATTATCGATATCAGTATCGCCGTTTTTACCTCCGATAAAATTCCAGCCGTGAACGTCGTCAATATATCCGTTTCCATCATCATCTTTTCCGTTGTTTGGAACTTCATTTGGGTTTGACCAAATATTTTTAACCAAACCTGGATGGTCAACCTGAACACCGCTATCCAGAACCCCAACCACAACAGTTTTAGGTTTAAGACCTTTAGACTCAAGATATTTATAGGCATTTTCGGTATTGACCCCATAAACCTTTGACGTAGCAAAATCTTTATGATACCACGTCATTAAATCTTTATCTTCCTTTGGATCAACAGCAGCTTTTGTAGACTGTGCATGAGAATAACTGAATCCTGCTAAAAAGACAGCAGCTAATACTATTTTCTTCATTTTACTAGAATTATTTAATATTTTTAAGATAAGTCACAGATTCCGGTCCTTTGTTACATATAAGATCTAAAATCGATAAATCTTTTAAAAAACCAAATTTATCTGTGAATGTTTGATAATATTCTTCCATTTCAAATTCTGTTTCAATTTTTGTAGAAAATTTTTCACGAAAATTAATCTCAGATGGAATTTTGATATACTCTTCATTCAAAGACTGTGCCTTTTCTGTCTTCAGTATTTTCTGAATAATGTCTATACTTTTTAAATTAAAATCTAATAAAAACTTCTCTTTCTTCTCATAAAGTACCTGAAATTTGTCCTCATAGTACTCAAAGTATGCTGATCCCTGATAAACATTTTTTATTGATTTCCAGTGAATTTTCAACCAGTCTTCTCTGTATGAAATTTCGATATCTTTCATTTCTCTTCTTCCTGTATGATTGATTGGAATAATCAGTGAAAGCTTCCCGTTTGCTCCGTAAATATTGGTCCTGTTTCTAAATGTCTGTTTAGGAAAACTTTCGTACTGCTCAAACGTAACTTCATTTTCAGGATCTAAAAACACTGAAAACCATGAAATAGGTGGTAAGTAAAATACCGGTAATAATATATTTTGCATTATGATTATATATAAAAATGAAGTATTTTTTCAAATACTTCATCTTAATTTAGTTTACAAATTTAGTTATTCTTCTTCAGTTTTTTTCTTTCCGAAAAGTTTTACAAAATATTCCCAACCGAAGAAAAGAACAAGAATCAAAACAGCAATCCACCAGTATGAAGTCTTGTTGGCTTCGCCTGTATTGGTAGCTTTAAACATTCTGTCCCAACGGATTCTCCATCCGTCTGCCTGATATGAAGATTGGGAATCTTTAAATGCTCCTTCTACACTCATCCATGTAAACATTGGTTTTCCAACAATATTTGCTTCAGGTACAAAACCAAAGAATCTTGCATCAAGAGAAGCATCTCTATTATCTCCAACCATCATATAGTAATCCTGCTGAATGGTATATTGGTTGGTTTCCTTTCCGTTGATAAAGATTTTACCGTTTTTATTTTCTAAAGTATTGTGCTCATAATTCTTGATGATCCACTGATATTCCGGTAAAGTCTTATCATTAATGACTACAACATCCCCTTTCTTTGGGATTTTTAGTGGACCGTACTGATCCTGATTCCAACCGCTGTTGATCGGGAAAATTGAATTGGTAGTATCAATTTTCTGTCTAACCTCATCACGATAAGCCACTGCAGATTCACCTTTCGGCTGAATGTGTTCCTGCATATCAATCACCTGTGGAAGTTTTTTAATTTCAGCAGCTGTTTTTTTAGTCAGACCCTGGAAGTAATACACAAATCCACCCTGTTGGTTTTGACCTTCCTGAACTGGTAAAAATCCAAAAATTTTATACAAACCAGGAATATCAAGTTGGCTTCCCGTGTTTACAATATATCTGTGCTGAACCTCCTGATCACCTAAAAATACTTCAGGCTTTCCGTTAACAAACATTTTACCTTCACGCATTTCAAAAGTATCACCTGCAACTGCCACACATCTTTTCACGTAAGGATCGGCACGATCAAGAGAAACATGCACAGAATCTCTTGGATAATTGAAAACTACAATATCAGTTTTTTGAGGTTTGTTAAACGGGAAAATTCTTTCGTAAGGCAGCTTTACAGCTTCTACATATGATTTCGGATCATCTTTCGGGTTTCCTTTTACGCCGGTATCCAAAATTGTTCCCTGTAAAAAAGGTATTGCCAGAGGACGCATCGGTAGTCTATAACCATAGCTCCACTTATTGACGAAAAGGAAATCTCCCACTAAAAGTGTTCTTTCCATTGAACCAGTCGGAATACCAAATGGCTGTGTGAAAAATACGTGAATAATCGTGGCGAAAACCACTGCAAAAGTAATAGAACCTACAAATGTATCTTTCTTTTGAGATGCTTTTTCTTCTTCTGTAAGGTAAAGCTCATTTTCATCTTCCAACTCAACATCTTTAGAATAGTTGACTGTTGCCATGTAGATGAAAGGCAGGATCACCGTCAAAACCTGATGCTGAATGAGGCTTTTGCCAAATTTTTTCATTAAATAAATATGAAAAACAGACATCATAATCGGCCCCACAATCGGAAGGTAAGATAAGATCGCCCACCATTTCGGATGATTTGTTTCTTTTAAAACAATGAAATAATTGTAGAAAGGTACAAAGGCCAATAACGGACTATACCCCATTTTCTTGAACAGCTTCCATGTTGAAATACCCATCAATACAGATAAAATCAGAACATAAACTGTGTACGTTAAAAAATAATTCATAAATTTTCAATATGAGTAATGAGCAATTTGCAATCAATCATTGATGATGAATACAAATCTCTATGATTAGTTTACGAAAGTTCGCTTTTGTTACAAATTAAAGTCCCAAAACGTCTTTCATTGTAAAATTTCCTTTTTTATCTTTGATCCATTCTGCCGCTACAACTGCGCCTAAAGCAAAACCATTTCTGTTAAATGCAGTGTGTTTGATTTCGATCTCATCAACTTCACTTCTGTAATACACACTGTGAGTTCCCGGAACTTCATCTTTACGAATCGCAAAAATACCTAACTGCTTATTCTGAGTTTCCTCAAGTTTCCAGGCATCATATTTTGAATTGTTTTTGAATATTCCTTCTGCTAAAGAAATCGCAGTACCACTCGGCGCATCTAATTTATGAATGTGATGAATTTCCTCCAACTGGCAAGAATATTCGTCGACACTTTTCATCAAATCAGCTAATTTTTCATTTAAGGCAAAAAATAAATTCACCCCTAAGCTGAAGTTTGAGCCATATAAAAATGCTGTTCCGTTTTGAACAGCAAGATTTTCAATTTCAGATTTTTTTTCGAGCCAGCCGGTAGTTCCGCAGATGACAGGAACTTTATTTTCCAGACACGCCCTAATATTGTCATAAGCAACTTCCGGAAGAGAAAATTCGATAACCACATCCGGATTGTTCAGATTTTCAGCAGTTGGAGTTTCTTTTAGTCGGGCAACAACCTCATGGCCTCTTTTTGTGGCAATCTCATCAATGATTTTGCCCATTTTTCCATATCCAACCAGTGCTATTTTCATATTAGCTATGTATTATTATCAAAAAATTAAAATTTGAAACTTAAACTCAATCCCGTTTTTGGAGGATTGCTTCCGAAGTCATCATAGATTACCGCTGGTGCAAATGTCAAATCAGGATCCTTACGACCTTCATACAAATGCGCATCTACAACAGCATCTACAATATTTAAAATATAAATAAGTCCGGTAACTGCAATGGCATAATCTCTCTGTCTTTTAGATCTGTCCTGAGCATTCCCCAAGGCAATCTTATCTAAATAAGGTCTTTGATCCACAAACTCATTAGGAGTTCCATTGAGTTTCGCAATGTAGTATTCTCTGTATTTTTTATACTGATTCTGATTCCACACCGCAATTCCAACTCCTGCTCCTACCGCTCCCCAAACAACAGGAATTTTCCAGTATTTTTTGTTATAAAACTGTCCTAAACCGGGCAGTACAGCAGAATAAAGACCTGCTTTTGTAGGATTTAATTTGGTCACAACAACTTTAGCGGGTGCGTTTGCTTTTTCAATCGTTTCTACGATCGATGTTTCAGGAATCTTCTTCAGGATTGCACTGTCGCTCGCTACCGTTTCCACCTTTACAGAGTCATTTGGAATCACCTGCGAAAAGGCAATCGCAGATATGAATATGAAAAATGTAAAAAAGATTTTTTTCATTTATTTAATATGAGATAAAATATATTCTAGCTCATCTTCATTTTTGAAATCTAAAACAATCTTACCTTTTTTGCCGGTTCCAATTGTCTTTATTTCAACTTTTACATCAAGAATATCGGCAATTGTTTTCTGCGCTCTTTTATAATTATTAGAAAGTTCAACTTTTGCTTTTTTAGCGGCAGGAGATTTTGGATTTTTAAATGCAATTGCTGCCTGCTCTGTCTGGCGGACATTCAGTTTTTCTTTTATGATCAATTCAAACAAAGCCTGCTGATGTTCTTCATTTTCAAGACTGATAATTGCTCGGCCGTGTCCCGCAGAAATTTCACCGCTTCTGATAGCGTTTTGAATATCCGGATTTAGTCTTAACAATCTGATCGAGTTGGTAATGGTACTTCTGTCTTTTCCTACTCTTTGGCTTAAATTTTCCTGAGTCATTCCTATCTCTTCCATCAACCTTTGGTAGGTCAGTGCAATTTCTATAGAATCTAGATCCTCACGCTGAATATTTTCAACAAGAGCCATCTCCAGCAATTCCTGATCATTTACCAAACGGATGTAAGCAGGAACTGACGTTAAACCGGCAATTTTACTCGCTCTGAAACGTCTTTCCCCAGATATAATTTCAAACTTTTCACCATCTTTTCTTAAAGTAATAGGCTGTATTACCCCAAGATTTTTAATCGACTGTGCAAGTTCATTTAATGCTTTTTCATCAAAATAAGTTCGTGGCTGAGTGGGATTGGGATAAATATCGTCAATAGAAACTTCCATGATATTTCCCACAAAATTTTCTGCTCCCTCATCAGTTGCAGAATTTACCGTAGCTTTTGACTCAGCGCTCAAAATAGCACCCAAACCACGTCCCATCGCTCTTTTTTTATCTCTCATATCATGCATACAGCTATTGGCTTTTCGCTTTTAACTTTTTTTAATTTTTTACTAAATTTTCGTTTTTCAACAGCACTTCTTCAGCTAACTGAAGATATTGAATTGCTCCTTTACTCTCGGCATCGTAGTTTAAGATACTTTCACCAAAACTTGGCGCCTCACTTAATCTTACGTTTCTGCTGATAATCGTTTCAAAAACCATTTCCGGGAAATGAGCGTTTACTTCTTCCACTACCTGATTAGACAATCTCAATCTGCTGTCGTACATCGTTAACAGTAAACCTTCGATATCTAAATCTTTGTTGTGAATTTTCTGAACATTTTTGATGGTATTCAAAAGTTTTCCCAAACCTTCCAAGGCAAAATACTCGCATTGAATGGGAATAATTACAGAATCGGCTGCAGTAAGTGCATTCACGGTAATCAAACCTAAGCTCGGTGCACAGTCAATGATAATATAATCGTAATCATCTCTTACACTTTCCAATGCTTTTTTTAGCATGTACTCACGATTTACTTTGTCTACCAATTCAATCTCGGCGGCTACCAAATCAATGTGAGAAGGCACAATATCTAAGTTTGGTGTTGTTGTTTTCTGAATACAGGTTCTTGTTTCAACACTGTGTTCCAACAAGTTGTAGGTAGAATACTGCACTTCTTCAACTCCAAGACCAGATGTCGCATTAGCCTGCGGATCTGCGTCTATGATAAGTATTTTTTTCTCTAATACCCCTAATGCTGCGGCTAAGTTTACAGCGGTTGTAGTTTTTCCCACTCCCCCTTTTTGATTAGCGATACCTATGATTTTTGCCATTGCTTGAACTTTAAGTTTCAAAAATACACTTTTTTCTCTGCTTTCAAGGAATGGGTAAAACGAAAGTTGAGTTAAAATATTGTTAATAAGGATTTTAGACATTAAAAAAATTATCCACAAAAAATAGTATTTTGTGGATAAGTGTCAAGATTTGAATTTGAATATATTTAATTATCGAACTTCATTGAAATTGGAAATTTGAAATAACTTCTTACGGCATCACCATTTTTATTTTTACCTGGAATCCACTTTCCTTTTACGGCTTTAATCGTTCTCAGTGCTTCTGCGTTAAAATCTGAATCTCGCCCTTCCGCTTTTATTCCTGAGATTGTACCATCTTTTTCAACGATAAAAGTCACAGTAGTTTTCATCACGTCATCTGAAGAAAAACCGGAACCGTCAAATTTGCTCATCACCTTATTTCTGAAAGATTCGATTCCTCCTTCGAAATTTGCAGAAACGCTTAATTCTCCCGGAGTTCTAACAGAATTATCCGGACCCTGAGGCAGTGCTGGAGGATTAATTGTTGGAGGCGCAACAGTTCCAGGTCCAATATTAGGATTTACAGGAATGTACGTTGGCTTATCAATAATTTCACCATCGTGATTTTGTGTACCCGCGATAGCGCCCGTTCTGTCAATTACTGCAGGCTCAACTGCATTTCTGGTAGGTTCAGGAATCCGCGCATCGTATGTTTTCACGTCAGGTACGTCAGTTTGTGGAATAACCTTTACCGGCGGAGTTACTTCCACATAGGGATCAACAGGATCTACCATCTCGATAATGACACCCTCGGGCGGAGTAACCACATCGGTCGTTTTAAACGCTGAAATCAGCATTGGAGTCATCGAAATTGCAGCCAATAAACTTACACCCACGAAGAGTGCTTTGGTTAGAATTCTGTCTGATTCATTTCTTAAAACGTAGGCACCATATTGTTTGTTGCGGCCTTCGAAAAGGATTTCATTAAATCGGAAATCCTGGTTGGTTTGTAGGTGTTTCATCACGATAAAAATTAAAATTGTTAATATATTGCAATTATTAGTTTTCTATACTGTTTGAATTAATCTTTAAACATTATCAAAATATTTGCCAAAAATTTATCAAAACTGAAGCTTTTATCTAGAAACCATGTTAAAATAAAAATTTAACTATGTATGAAATAACATTGTCATGAACATATTAAAACAAAAAAGATGAAGCTTACACTTCATCTTTTAAACTTATCTGTCTGTCTTAGTTTTAGAAAATGCATTTTTGAAAATTGATCAAATGAAAATTCCACGCAGTCATATGGTTTACCTGACCTTAATTAAAAACTTCAGATACATCTTGCATTGAAGACTATTATTTTCAAATACATTTTTAAGTAACGGCAATACAATAAACACTATTAATTTTAGGAATAGTAGTATATATCTACACCTACTTTGCTTTAAGAATAATCAAAATTTCTTACGGCTTCCAAAGTCATATCAATTTCTCTTTCTTTAATAGCATCACTAATAAAATAGGTTTCATAACCACTTGGCGGAAGATAAATTCCGTTGGTGAGCATTTGATGGAAGAAGTTATTAAAGAGTGAATGATTTGCCTGCTGCGCCTCATCAAAATTAGAAACTCTGTTGATATGGAAGAATACAGACATCATCGAGCCTTTTCTGTTGATTTTATGAGCAATTCCTTTTTCGTTTAAAATCTTTCCGATTTCAAAATCCAAAGTTTCGGTTGTTTTATTCAGATTGCTGAAGAAATTCTCATCATACTTAATAAGTTGCAGAGTTTTCAAGCCAGCTCTCATAGCCAAAGGATTTCCACTAAGAGTACCTGCCTGATACACTGCGCCTTTCGGAGCAAGACAGTCCATAATTTCGTTTCTTCCGGCAAAAGCACCCACTGGCAAACCTCCGCCAATTACTTTTCCATAGGTTACCAAATCAGCTTTTACACTGTACAATTCCTGTGCACCACCAAACGCCAGTCTGAAACCTGTCATCACTTCATCGAAAATCAACAGAGCTCCGTTCTCATCACAGATTTTTCTTAAATTCTGCAGGAAATTATTTTCAGGTAACACACACCCCATATTTCCGGCAACCGGCTCAATAATAACGGCTGCAATTTCACCCTGGTTGTGTCTGAACAAATCCTGAACCTGCTCAAAATCATTATACCTTGCCAGCAAAGTATCTTTTGCGGTTCCTGCTGTAACACCCGGAGAATTCGGATTTCCAAAAGTAGCCGCACCACTTCCCGCTTTAATTAAAAAAGAATCTGAGTGACCATGGTAACAGCCTTCAAACTTCACAATCTTGTCTCTTCCTGTAAAACCTCTTGCCAATCTTACAGCACTCATACAGGCTTCCGTTCCTGAAGAAACCATTCTGATCTGATCAATATTCGGAACGTTTTCTGTGATGAATTTTGCAATTTCAGTTTCCAACTCTGTAGGTGCACCAAAAGAAAAACCTTTCTCAGCCTGAATTTTTAATTCTTCTAAAACCTCAGGATGCGTGTGACCTAAAATTGCCGGTCCCCAAGAATTGATGTAGTCGATGTAGGTATTGTCATCAGCATCTGTTAGATATGCTCCTTTTGCAGATTTCATAAATACGGGCACTCCGCCTACAGACTTAAATGCACGCACAGGAGAATTTACTCCTCCCGGAATATATTTGTAAGCTTCTTCAAATAAAGCTGAACTTCTTTGGTATTTCATTATCGTAAATAGTTGATGGCTGACAGTTTTTTGCTGATCATTCTTGGAAAGGCAGGATTCTCAACTAAAACCTAACAGCCAATTTTAGTTTCTTGGTTTTTTGTCGATCAGATAGATGAGCTGTCCTGCAGCTGGCTTTTGCCCTTCATCCATTCTGTTTTTTGCGTATAACTTATTGAGTTTTACTCCGAATTTCTGAGCGATGTCATGCATATCTTCACCAAATTCGGCTTTGTAAGTCGGCGTATTTCCTTCAGAATTTTTTGCTTCCAGGAAAACAATATCATCTTTTCTAAGAATATCAGACTGCAGATCATTCCACTTGGTCAGTTTGCTGTCACTTATTTTGAATTTATTGGCGATAAACTGAACGTTGGTATCTTCTGGAATTACAACATATTTTAAACCACCATTCGGATGACTTTTAATTAAAATAGAGTTCAGAACTTCTGCTTTAGATTTTATTCTCTCCACTCTTTTTTGCTGCTGAGCATAAGAGGTAGCTTTGTAAGGAACTTTCACCGTTACCGGCTCAGCTTTCTTTTTCTTGGCTGGTTCTAATTGAGCCATAAATGAGCGGTCATCTTTCAGATCCGGATATTTTTTCAGAACTGCGTAAAGAACTTCTTTAGAGTTAACCTCATCAAATTCGTATAATTTATATCTTTCAATTTTACCAATCAGAATGGAAGCATAACGTGGATTGGTTGCATAACCGGCTTTTTTAAGACCATGAGCCCAGGCCTTATAATCTTTCATATCCAGATTAAAAAGATTGGTGTAGTATTTTCTGGTCGCTAAAAATATCGAGTGATCTTCATAAGACTGTTTGGGATCATCATATACACGAAAACACTCATTGGGAGCATCATCAGTGTGCTTCATAGTTTTTCCCGTCCAGTCTTCCTTACATTTTATTCCGAAATGATTTTTTCCTTCCTGCGCCAAACGACTCTGCCCGCCACCGGTTTCCAAAAGTCCCTGCGCAAGCGTAATCGAAGCCGGAATCTTGTACTTTTCCATTTCTTCAACTGCATACTGTGCAAATTTCTGGATGTATTGATCTTCAGTAGCCCAGGTCTGAGCTGAGAATTTTGATAAAACTAAAAGGCTAACGAGTAAGAATAGTCTTTTCATGTTTTTTTTGATTTTATAAAATGATAAAAAATGTGAATAAGATTAGTGTATTAATTAATAATCCTATTGTCTATAAATAAAAATATAACTTTTAAAATATTGCTGATGTCATCTGATGATTCTTTATATCCATATAAATAGATCAGATAATTAACTGCCTTTTCTGTTTGTCAAGTAAAATATTGGCGCCATTAATTCCCTGCAGTCCCCCTGTATGAAAACAGAGAATTTTACTTCCCTCAGGAAAATAATTTTCATCGATCATCTCAAAAACCTTCTGCATCATTTTCCCAGTGTAAATCGGCTCCAGAGGAATATTATATTTCGCTTTAAAATCATTAATAAAACGAACGTTGACATCATTTATTTTCCCGTAACCTCCAAAAGCAGCATCAGTTAGATGAAAATTTCTTTTTGAGGTTAATTCTGAAATCCTGTTGAGTAAAGAATTATCGTCAACGACTTTAAAACCTATAACTTTCTGATTTTCTTCACAAAACTCTGAAATCCCAGCAACTGTACCTCCGGTTCCAACTGCGGAGCAAAGATAATCAAAATCTTTTGTATCGTTATTCAGCATCATTTTGATCCCCTGAATGGCATTTTCATTTGTTCCGCCTTCCGGAATGATCAAAGAATCAGGAAATTCCTGTTGCAGAAACTGGGTCAGCTTTTCTTTGTGACGATATTCTTCACGCGTGACGAACTTCAGATTCATCCCGTTATTTTTAGCGAAAACCAATGTTGCATTTTCACTCCACTTCTTTTCAAGTTCTTCACCTCTGATAATTCCCAAAGTCTGAATATCAGATAATTTCCCAAGTGCAGAAACTGCGGAAATATGATTAGAGTAAGCCCCGCCAAATGTAATAATTAAAGGTTTTTCTGGTCTGCTTTTAAGATAATTATTGATATTAAAAAAAAGTTTCCAGTATTTATTCCCGGAGATTTCGGGATGAATAAGATCTTCTCTTTTGATAAAAAGTTTTACATTTCTTTTTATTGGAATTTCTACAATCGGAATATGAATTTCTGGAATTTTCATTAGTGCAAATTTCCTGAATTTATTTTTAAACCCATTCAGCTGGAAACAAATAATAAGAATTTTAAGAATAAATTATTTTAAATACTTCCAAAAACCCCACATCTTTCTTTTTTTCAGGTATTCTAAATCAAGTTCATGGGCAAAAGCTTCTCTTTCAAAGGAGATTGCGAGATAGGCTTGATGACCATTTTTTAATTTTATTAAATGATAATAATATTCTATTACATATGCGAGGTAAAAAAAGATAATCAACAACTCCAACTGTTGCTTCAGATGAATTTTTTCGTGGTTAATGAGCACGCTATTATTCTTATCTTCAGGATTTTTGATGAAAATAAAAGGATAAAGCGTAATGCCGTTTATTTTTGTATTTTTGAGGAGATTTTGGCACACAATTATCATAATAACAAATATAAAAGTTTTGATTTAACTTATGGCGCATTTTGACATCAAAGAGCATGAAGACTTTTACTACAACGAGCAAGGCTACAAGGTTTTTACAGAAAAATTCCATCTCAAACGTGGATACTGCTGCAAAAGCGGATGCAGACACTGCCCGTACGGATATGATAAAAAGACAGATACATTTATAAAAATCACTAAAAAAAATAAATAAAATGAAGAAATATATTTTTATTTTGCTGGCAGCAACTTTAGGTTTATCTTCCTGCAGTCCCTTTAAAGTTAGGTCAGATTATGCAGAAACGGCGAACTTCACTTCTTATAAAACATATAAAATAAGAATAGATGATTTGAAACTGAATGACATTGATAAAGACAGAGTATTAAACGAATTATCAAGACAGTTGCAGTCAAAAGGCTTACAGTCTGGCGAAAACCCAGATTTGATCGTGAATGTGAAAGCTAACCATAAGAAAGTAACAGATATCACTACCTCTAATCCTGGCGGAATGTGGGGATGGGGCGGCGGTTTTGGCTGGGGAATCGGCATGAACAGAACGTGGTCTAGCAACTATAACGAAGGAGCAATCATTGTCGATCTAATTGATTCTAAAACAAACAAGTTAGTTTGGCAGGGTATCGGAAGCGGAATTTCTGTGGACAGACCACAAGCTAAACAAAAACAGATCCCTCAGATTGTAGCCGAAATTATGGCAAACTATCCTCCGGGAATGAAAAAATAAAAATCTCTCCAGATTTAAAATAAAAAAGATCAATACAGCTGTATTGATCTTTTTTTATCGATTTGCTAATGATTATTTACTCCTTAATAACTTTTAATGCCTGCACTTTCCCGTCTTTAGCTTCAATTGTCATCATGTAGACGCCGGATTTCAAATCGTTTAAATTTACTTCCGACGTAGGTTTTACAAGAGTTTTCAGAATTCGCCCTGAAACATCGCTTACATTTAATCGTTCTGCATTTTTTATACCTGAAATATGAATGACATCTTTAAAAGGATTTGGATAAATCTTGAATTCTTTTCTTTTGTTACTTTCATCTGTTCCCAGTATTGACTTTGATTCCCAGACAGCATCATCCCAGTAATGCCCTGCCCAGGTTGTTCCCGGGTTTCTTATGGCCAATCTTGCGTTTGCAGGAATGGTTGTAGGAACATCTAAAGTTCTTTCTGCTGTGCTGTCATACGTACTGTTAGTAATTGTTATTGGTTGCAACACGACAAAAGTAGCCATATCACTGATGTCGGTCATATATCCGAATTCTAAAAGTCCCGGCCCGGAATTGGCTCTCGCCTTGAATCTGAAATGATGCGTTCCTGCATTAACATTGTTGAGCGGCGGCAGAATAACAATTGAAACTTTTTGATAACCGTTTTGATACACGTTACTTACTCCAGATGCAGGAGTTGTAGAGGAGATAATCTGATTACCGCCTAGAGTAACAATACTGTTCCAACATGTTGGAACAACGCCCATATTACAACACGACAACGTGTCGAAATTTTCTGAAAACTCACTGACTGGAGTACACTGTCCAGAGATTGAAATACACCCTGCGATTGATAAGCCTAAAAAAAACCTAGTTGATAAATTTTTAATCATTCTAAATAAAAATAATAATCCTCAAAAGTAAAGCTTTCGGACATTATTATTTCATAAATATTTATGACATTTATCAATTAATTATTATTTAATAATCTATCTAATTTGAATTTAAATTAAAAATAAGTAAATAAAATTATTGATTCATTGTTTCAAAATAAATCATTGAGAATGCTTTTTTGTTTTAATAAAAATTCATACAAGATTTTGAAATTTTTGATGATCATGTTATTTTATATTCTTAAAATTGTAATCACCATACATCAATTTATTTTTATGAAAAAACTATTCCTATTCACAGTATTGGCACAACTTGCCCATGCACAGGCGCCGTCAGGATATTATTCGTCGGCAAACGGACTTACTGGTGCACCTCTGAAAACTGCGCTCAGCAATATTATTACCAGCGGACATCAGGACAAAGGCTATGGCGGACTTTGGACCGCCTACCAAACGACAGACATCGATAAAAATTACGAAAACGATGGCAGTATTTTAGATATTTATTCTGAAAGACCCACATCATCTGACCCTTATAATTACACGCCCGGGGGCAACCAGTGTGGCACGTATTCTACTGAGGGAAACTGCTACAACCGTGAGCATATCGTTCCTCAAAGTTTTTTTAATGAAGCTTCACCGATGAAAAATGACATCCATTTCATCAGAGCAACCGACGGAAAGGTAAATGGAATGCGCTCTAACTATCCGTTCGGAAAAGTGGGCAGTACGAGTTTCACTTCACAAAACGGATCGAAACTGGGGAGTTCATCTTCTTCCGGATTCTCAGGAACGGTTTTCGAACCGATTGATGAGTTTAAGGGCGATGTTGCAAGAATGGTTTTCTACTTTGTGACAAGATATCAAAGTCAGCTATCATCATTCTCTTCCGGAAATATGCTTGGAGGTTCTGCTTTTCCAGGACTGCAAACCTGGGAACTTAATGTACTCTTAGCCTGGCATACACAAGATCCGGTTTCTCAGGCTGAAATCAACAGAAATAATGCTTCGTACACTTTCCAGGGAAACAGAAATCCGTTTATTGACAATCCAAATTATGTGAATCAGATTTGGGGCTCACAAACTCCGACTAATGACACCCAGGCTCCGACTGCGGTAACCAATCTTTCAATTCCGGCTAAGACATCCAGCAGTATTTCTTTGACCTGGAATGCGTCAACAGATAATGTTGCTGTAACTTCGTATGATGTTCACATGAATGGAAGTTTAAAATCTAATGTTAGTTCAACATCAACTATTGTAACAGGTTTAAATCCGTCAACAACTTACAGTTTTTATGTAAAAGCTAAAGATGCAGCAGGAAATGTTTCTGCTAACAGCTCCACGGTTTCAGCGACTACAAATGCAGGCACCACCAATCCTAATCCTACAAACTGTGTTAATGAAACCTTTGAAAATATCCCTACTTCAAGCGCATCATCGTACACTACAAAAACGTGGACCAACGGTGGAATTGCCTGGACGGCCACAGATTCAAGAAGCGACCAAACGATTTCAAATAAAGCCATTACGGTAAGGAACAGTTCATTAAAGTCAAGCAGTTTCAGTAACGGAATAACTTCTTTAACAGTGACTACACAATTAAAATTCAGCGGGAGTAACGGAACTTTTAATGTTCTTGTTAACGGTGTTAATGTGGGAATTATTCCTTACAGCACCACTGCAACAACCACTACGATAAGCAATATCAATGTTTCAGGAAATGTGGTGGTAAGTCTGGTGAATAACTCATCCAGCAACAGAGTGGCAATCGACAATCTAAACTGGACCTGTTCTGCGGGAACTGCAAAGCAGAGTATTGTGTCAACAGATTACAGTGAAACTAAAGAGCTGCAGGTCTACCCTAACCCTATTACCAATCAGGAAATTTTCGTAAAAGGAGAAACTGAAAATATCAACAAAGCTGTAATCTACAATCTTCAGGGTAAAGAAATGCAGACGATTGACCAACCTTTCAGAAGCGGAAAATCTATTAAACTCAGAAACCTTCAACAGGGAATTTATGTTTTAAAACTCGATGAAACGAGCCTTAAGTTTTTAATTAAATAAAATTAAAATATTATTAGATAGCGGCTTCTCAAATTTTGGGAAGTCGTTTTTTTTATTTAAATGAACACGATCTCCACAATTTCTATTAAAATCTACATCACTGTAAATAATTGCAACAATAACCTAAAAAACAAAAAACCGCATTGCTGCGGTTTTTTTTAGATATCGTTGACAAAGAAATTATCTTCCTATATTCTTAAATTGCTCATACTGCTGCATGTAACCATCTACACCTACTGTCGCAAGAATGAAGATAGTATAAAGAAGCTGAATTACTCCCAGAGCAAGCCCAATGATACATAAAATTCTTCCTGTATTCAAATTATTAAAATCTGAATATTCGGTTGGTTTTGCATCGTACAGCAATTTATCACTTTTGTACTTGTTTAATCCGATAAGTCCGCAAATAATACCAACCAAACCTGTACAACAACAGGTTCCTACAATTGATACGATTCCCAAGATAAGCACCGTCTGTGCATTTGGCAGTTTTTGATTCATAATTTGATTTTTTTAATGTTTAATATTTTGATTTAAAAATAATGTTTATAAAAATAAGAAAATACCATGATTAGTGAGTTAATAATTGCTAAAAATATTAAAATCTGACCATAATTTCTTTTTCGATCAATAAAATTGACAGCTACAAAACCAAAAAACAGAAGTAAAGTATATACTGCGGGAAACATATGAAATGCCTCGGTAAACTTCCCTTCGAAAACCAGCACAATTGCTCTCTGTGTTCCACAACCAAAGCATTCTATTCCGAATAGTTTCTTCGTTGGGCACGGCAGCATAAAATCTTCAATCTTCATAATTTAATCTTGTGAGTCTGATGATGCTAAAATTAAGAAGAAATTTTCGCTCTGAGATACTGATGTGGAAAAAAACTTTCTTCATTCATTTCAAAAGATCCCTGAACCGCTATGTACGGATTTCTTAGAATCTCTCTCGCCACAAAAATTAAGTCTGCTTCTTCTTTATTTAAAATATCTTCAGCCTGTTGGGTAGAGGTAATCAAACCTACCGCTCCGGTCTTCACTTCTGCTTCATTTCTTACCTGAGAAGAAAAAGGAACCTGATATCCATCAAATACAGAAATTTTTGCTCCGTGAATATTTCCGCCGCTTGAAACATCGGTTAAGTCAACAGAGTGCTCTTTTAGAATTTTAGCCAGTTCTACACTGTCACTGATGTCCCAGCCATTTTCAGCATATTCGGTCCCGGAAATTCTTACAAAAAGAGCAACGTTGTCATTCAACTCTTCATTCACTGCGTCAATGATCTCCAACAGAAATCTACTTCTGTTTTCGAAACTTCCTCCATATTCGTCAGTTCTAACGTTTGAGAGCGGTGACAGAAACTGATGCACCAAATATCCGTGGGCAGCATGAATTTCAATAACATCAAAACCTGCATTTACCGCTCTTTTCGCTGCATCCTTAAAGTTTTGAACTAAATCTTTAATTTCTTCTGCAGATAACTCATGCGGAATTCTTTCGGTCGGATGATAAGGTATTGGGCTTGGAGCGATGGTTTCCCAGCCTTCTTCTACAGAAATTTGTTTATTCTCCCATGTCGAACCTTTTCTTCCGGCGTGCGCCAGCTGAATTCCAATTTTCGAATCTGAGTTTTTATGTACAAATTCTACGATTTTCTGAAGTTTTTCCGCCTGCATGTCATTCCAGATTCCCATACAGTGATTGGTAATTCTGCCACGAGGTTCTACGCCTGTAGCTTCCACTACAATTAGACCCGTTCCGCCCTGAGCACGACTTCCATAATGTACATAATGAAAATCATTGGCTAAGCCGTCTTCGCAAGAGTACATACACATTGGCGACATTACCCAACGGTTTTTAAGTTCTACATTTCTAAATTTTATCGGAGTATATAACATTGAATCAAATTTTTTAAAGGTTAAAATTACAAATTTAGTAACGTAACAAAGATATTGCCAGCTTCCTTAAAAAGAAGTACTTTTATCGCCCTTTTTACGGCTACAAAATGAAAAAAGATATACAGATCGGTTACGAACATTTCACAAGCATCGGCGAACTGAATGAAACAGAAAAACTGCTTTTTGAAAAAGCAAAACAGGCTCGTGAAAATGGGTATGCACCCTACTCCAATTTTTTGGTAGGTTGCTCAGTTCTGTTGGAGAACGGAGAAATCTATACCGGTAACAATCAGGAAAACGCAGCGTACCCTTCAGGCCTGTGTGCCGAAAGAACTGCTCTCTTCTGGATTGGCGCCAATTTTCCGAATGAGATCATCAGCAAAATATTTATCATTGGCGGACCGAGAGAATTTTCAGAAAACACACCGCCTATTCCTCCGTGCGGCTCCTGTAGACAGAGTCTGATGGAGTATGAAACAAAACAGAATAAAAATATTGATGTTTATTTTTCAAATTTAAATGAGGAAGTCTTCAAAGTAAATTCGATTAAAGATCTGCTGCCGTTTTATTTCGATTCGACGTTTCTGTAATTTTATATTTGTTTTCTGCTTAATTTTCAAATTGTTAATTTAAATTCATATTTCTTTTTAAAATCTTATATTTGCAAAAATTTTGGTTTCCAAGGTATTGGAATTAATAGGGAATTGGGCGAAAATCCCAAGCTGTCCCCGCAACTGTAAATCGTATCAACATTTTCTACAAAAAAGCCACTGCCAACGCGGGAAGGTGTAGAAAAACGAAAGTCAGGAGACCTGCCAAGTTTTAACATAAATAAAATTATTGCTTTCGGAGGAAAAGCAAAATGATATGAGTATAAAAAGTTCTTTAGTCTTTGCCTGTGCCGTTTTCAATTTATCTCTGTACTTTGGTCAGGAGAAAATAATTGATACGGTCTATATTTTTGATAATCAAATGAATAAGGTAAAACTTTTTCATAAGATTTCTACATTGACTCCTGCTGATATTCAAAAAAACTCATCCAATCTTTCTGAAGTTTTACGTTTTCAGTCTCCGGTTTACATTAAAGAGAATGGTCGTGGTGCCGTTTCATCCCCATCATTTCGAGGAACGACGGCTCAGCAAACTGCTTTTGTCTGGAATGGAATCAACATCAATTCTCAGTTTTTAGGTCAGGGCGATGTCAATAATATTGCGCTTTTCGGTTACGATCAGATGGAAGTAAAATCGGGCGGCGGAAGCGTTATTTACGGAAGCAGTGCGATCGGAGGAAGTATTCATTTAAATAATGACTTAAGCTTTAATCAGGGTTTTAATGGCTTACTGAATTCTGAAGTTGCATCATTTGGAACCTTTAATAATTTTCTGAAAGCATCGTTCAGCAATGAGAAATTCAGTTTTAAAGTATCCGGGAATTATGTGATTAGTGAAAATGATTATGAAGTTCCTGAAGCCCAAAATTATATCAACAGAAACGGGAAATTCTACAACACCACTTATAATGTAGGAGTTTCTTACAAGATAGCTGACAGACAGACATTGTCTTGGCAAAGTCAGATTTATGATGCTTCACAAAACTATCCTATTTTTTCAGAAAATGGGAATAAAAGTAAATACGAGACACAGACCTTCAGAAGTTTGTTATCGTGGGATATTAATAGAAACAGATTTTCGAATACCCTAAAAACGGCTTATACAGAAGACAATTTTCAATATTTTGGAATCTATAAAGCTCCAAGCACAAGCGGCGGAATTAATAAAAATTATATTGTAAGAAATGACTTCAATTATTTCATCAGTCCAAAGTGGAATGTAAATGTAATCGGAGAATTTCAGCAAAATCAAGGTGAAGGACTGGGAGATTCGGGAATTCAAAAAGTAAGTAGAAATGTAGGTTCTGTTGCAGGACTACTGAGGTATTTTACCACACCAAATCTTCGTTTTGAAGCGGGAGTAAAGAAAGATTTTGTCGAAGATTTAAATTCGCCTCTGTTATATTCTTTTTCAGGAAAATGGAAAGCTTCAAATTGGTATAGTGTGAACTTAAATTTTTCAAAAAACTTCAGATTCCCTTCATTCAACGACCTGTACTGGACTCCGGGAGGAAATTTAAACCTACGACCAGAAACTTCCAATCAGGCAGATATGAACCATGAATTCAAAGTGCAGGATTTTAAATTAAGCATTACGCCTTATTATATGCGTATCACCGATATGATTCGCTGGCTGGACACCGGATTAGGCTATTGGGCTCCAACTAACACGAATAAAGTTGAGTCTTATGGTTTAGAATCGCAGTTGAGCTACGAGAAAAAGTTTAATACACATTTCATCAGGCTGAGTGCAGGATATATTTTAACAAAATCCATCAACTTAGAAAGCCAGAAACAGTTGACCTACGTTCCGTTACACAAAGTATTTATGAATGGAGATTATCAATTCAAATTCCTGAAAGTTTATGCTCAGGGAATGTTTAACGGATTGACATATACTACTACTGATGAGAGCAGACCAAAAGCATTACAACCCTACTTTGTGATGAATGCAGGGGCTTCTGCAACGATCTTTAAAAAGTACACTTTAGGATTTAAAGTCAACAATATTACAGATACTATTTATGAAACGGTAGCTTATTACCCTCTGCCGAAAAGAAATTACAGTATTACAGGAACAATAAATTTTTAAAATTAACTATATTATGAAAATGACTAGATTTTTACAACTTGTCTTAGGATTGGTCTTACTATTTAACATCTCGTGTTCGTCTGATTACGAAGAAATAGTTGCAAGCCCAACTTATGAAAACGGCTACTTTATAACGAATGAAGGGAACTTTGGAGTACCTAATGCTGATGTAAGTTTTATAACTAAAGATCTGAACTTTGTACAAAACGACATCTACAAGGCTAATAATGCAAATGAAAACTTAGGTGATGTACTTCAGACTATCGCTTACAACGGAGATCAGGCTTATCTTTTATTGAACAACTCAAACAAAATTCAGGTAGTAAACCGTTATACATTCAAAAAAACAGGAGAAATCACCAGCCAACTGAACAATCCTCGTTATATGGCAGTTGCTAACAATATGCTTTATGTATCTAATGATCAGTATAATGGGCCTAAGTCTGTAAATGTATACAAAACTTCAGATTTATCTTTCGTGAAAAAAATTACTTTTACTAATACAGCAGAAAGAGTTGTGGTAGCGGGAGGAAATGTTTTTGTACAGAATGCAACGTACAGCTTTGGAAATACGCTTACAAAAATCAATACGGTAACCAACGAAATTGAAGGTACACCAATTTCTTTACCAAGCGGAAATATCAACAAGACTATTGCTTACAATAATAACATTTATGTAATTGCGGAAGGATCTGCAGATTCTTATATCTATCAAATCTCTGCAGCGGGAGCGATTGTGAAGACAATTACTCTTAGTGGTATTGCTAACGGAACACACCTTCAAATTGATAACGGAAGATTCTTTTTCAGCTCTTACAATAAGATCTATTCTATGGACATTAATGCAACCGCTTCACCTACAGCTCCTATCATAACAGCTGTTGACGGTGGTCAGTATTTTACCCTTTACGGATTTTCTGTAGTAGACGGAAGAATTTTCACTTCTGACGTGAAATCATTTACTGAGGCAAGTGAAATGAGTGTTTACACCACATCTGGAACTTTCATTACAAAATTCAAAACAGGAATGGGATCTACAAGTGTTTATTCTAATTAATTAAATTTTTCATAAAAAAAACATCGGGGCGGTTTCTTGGAAACCGTCCCGATGTTTTTTTTATATTGATAAGATTAAATTGTTAATCCAAGCTTTTCAGCTTCTGCAATCACAAAATTTCTGGCTTCTTCACTGTCATTTCCTATTTCGCCTTCCAGAATGGCTTCCTTTACTTTTTCCTTTAAAATCCCGATTTCACGTCCAGGTTTCAGATTAAACATCTCCATAATTTCTTCTCCTGAAATTGGTGGCTGGAAATTTCTTACCTGATCTTTTTCCTCAACCTCTTTTATTTTTACTGCAACATACTGGAAATTTTTCTTAAATCTTTCCTGCTTTCTTGAATTTTTCGTCGTGATATCCGCTTTACAAAGAGTGAACAAATCTTCCATATCTTCTCCTGCATCAAACAATAGTCTTCTCAACGCCGAATCTGAAGCATCATCGGTTACCAATGCAATCGGACGTGAAGACAGTTTAACCATCTTCTGAACATATTTCATATCAGCATTCAATGGCAGTTTCAGTTTTTGAAATAAGGTTTTCACCATTTTTGAACCTAAAAACTCGTGCCCATGGAAAGTCCAGCCCGTTCCTTCAACGAATTTCTTTGTCGGAGCTTTCCCAATGTCGTGAAGAAGTGCTGCCCAACGAAGCCAAAGGTTATCTGTATTTTCAGAAATATTATCAACCACTTCCAATGTGTGGTAAAAATTGTCTTTGTGGGTTTGACCTTCCACTTCTTCCACGCCTTTCAAATCAATCAGTTCAGGAATAATTAATTTCATCAAACCTGTTTCTTCCATTAATTTCAAACCAACAGAAGGCTTTTTGGAAAGCATGATTTTATTAAATTCAACCATGATTCTTTCCATAGAAACAATTTTGATTCTTTCCGCTTCCTGTCTTATGGCTTCTAAAGAATTTTCTTCAATGGTAAAATTTAAAGTTGATGCAAAACGTACCGCCCTCATCATTCTTAACGGATCATCAGAATACGTTTGAGCAGGTTCTAAGGGTGTTCTCAGGATTTCTTTCTGAAGATCACCGATTCCGTCAAAAGGATCGATCAGTTCCCCGAAATTGTCTTTATTTAGAGAAATCGCCATCGCATTGATGGTAAAATCTCTTCTTTTCTGATCGTCTTCAATGGTTCCGCCTTCCACTTCCGGTTTTCGGCTTTCTTCGGTGTAGCTTTCTTTTCTGGCACCTACAAATTCCAGTTCGAGATCTTTGTATCTGATCATCGCCGTTCCATATGTTTTAAACACCGAGACTTTCATTTTGGGATCGATTTCCTTTCCAACATTTTGAGCCAATTCAATTCCACTCTGCTCGGTCACAAAATCAATATCCGTTGACGCTTTTCTTTTCATTAAAAGATCACGCACGAAACCACCAACGATGTACACCGATTGGTTATTGGCTGCAGCGACTTCAGAAATAATTTTGAAAAGTTTGAGGTTTTGATTTTGATTGAGGTTGATGAACATTGTTTTGATGCTGGATGAATTAATTTGCAAAGATAAATATTTACATTAAATGTATTTTTTTTAACCACAAAAGTCACAAAAGATTTTTTTGACACATCAGAGCACATAAGTTTAAGTTTAATACTTTGAAAATATTAGAGCACATAAGTTTGAAGGCTTAGACAGGCTCAGCCTGACACCGTTGATCGATAGATGTTCACAGCTTTAATCCTGAGTTTGTCTAAGGATTACGTAAGAATAAGTTTTAAGCGTAATACTTTAAAAATATTTGGAGCACATAAGTTTGAAGGCTTCGACGGGCTCAGCATGACACCGTTGATCAATAATTGTTTTTCATTAATGTCATTCTGAGTCTGTCTTAGGATTGTATAAGAATAAGTTTTAAGTGTAATACTTTAAAAATATTTAGAACACATGAGTTGAAGGCTTCGACAGGCTCAGCCTGACACTGCTGAGCCTGTCGAAGGGTTTTGTAGGAATTTAAAAAGTTTTTAAACACGTAAAATTTAAAAGAATCTGTGAAAATCCGTGCGATCTGTGGGACACAAAATCATTCTCTCAAGACTTTTATACGATTATCACTCCAGATTTTTATCACTGATGATCCTGAATATTCTGAAACTTTTTCTCTGTTTTCTTCCACTGCATAATCCACCAAATCAATAATTTCACGAGAGATATCAGAAAATTTCAACGGACTTTTTTCGCCACTGAAATTGGCTGAAGTAGATACCAAAGGCCTATTCAGTTTTGTGATCAGCTTTTTACAGTACAGATCTTTAACAAGACGAATTCCGATGCTTCCGTCTTCGGCTAATAACTCTTTCGGCAAACCTTTCGGGTTTTGATAAACCAACGTCACTGGTTTTTCACTTAAATCCATAATTTCCCACGCCATTTCCGGAACGTCAACCAAATCCTGCAATCTCTTCTCGGTTTCCACCAGAATAATCATGGATTTGTTTTTTTCGCGCTTCTTGATGTCGAAAATTTTATTGATCGCATCTATGTTTGTGGCATCACAACCGATTCCCCAGATGGTGTCTGTTGGGTAAAGGATGGTGCCACCGGATTTTAATATATTGATGATGTTTTCCATAATTCAATAGGGGCGGGCTTTAGCCCGCCTTCAAAATTAAGCATTCATTTGGCTTTAGCCAAAACTTACATTTTAAAGTTATACTTTTCAATAAATTCGTGAAACTCCTCGGCGAAATTTTTATGCTGATGATGTTTTTCCTGATTTTTAATATAATTTCTTACTAACTCTACTTTCGATTCTGAAACTGAAACCGCAAAATATTCATCCTGCCAGGAAAATCGTTCTCTCGTTAATTGATTTTTATTAATCCAATGAGAACTTTCACCTTTAATCAACTGAACAATTTTCTCTATATTCTGATCTGATCCTAAAGAAATAAGACAATGACAATGATCCGAGTAACCATTGACCATGTCAATAAAAATTCCCTTTGTAGAAGCATTTTCTTTGATATGTTTCCATATTTTGACTCTTAAATCTAATGTATTTAAAAATGGGATTCGTTCTGACGTAGAAAATACAAGATGAATATAAATTTTGATAAAAGGCATTTGTGTTGTTTTTATCAAAATTATAAAAATTTTAGGTTTTGGCTAAAGCCAATGAAATATTTACATATAAAACGGGCTAAAGCCCGTTCCTATTGATCCAATATTGAAAATACATTTTGACAAAACGCACTTATAAAATTTGAGATGATTCCGAAAAAAAAGGCTTAAGCCCATCGGTATTGATAGAATTGCTTAAAACAAATTCAAATCCTTCTATTCCTGAATATCAGAAAATATCTGCCCTTTACAATTCCGGCAAATACCTCTCCTCCACAACATTCAAATGATGAATATTATGTCCAACAATTAATTTACAAATCGTTTGTACAGAAATTTGGTTTCCATTGGCTGTTCCGACATTATTTAAAACTGAGGGGCTTAATGTTTCTACTAAAATCAGAGTAGAGTTTCTCACCAGTTGATATTCTTCCAACAAGGATTCTAAACTTCTCTCATTCGCAAAAGAATGGGCTGCGTAACTCTCTTCATCAAAGCCAGGCAATTCAGATTTGTCACCTCTAGCAAATGCCAGAATCCGATACTGAAAAACTCTTTCTGTGTCTGACAGATGCAGAAGCACTTCCTTTAAAGTCCATTTTCCTGTTGCATAGGCAAACTTTGACTGTTCTTCGGTCAAATAAGAATACAGGGAAACGGTTTTTTCACCAACCAGTTTCAATTCTTCGAGCCAATTCTCAGATGGAATTAAATCTAAATATCTCTGAATGTATTTTTCGAAATCTGTCATCTTAATATGGGTAATGAGTAATTGGTAATGAGTAAATTCACAATTGACGATTGACGATTGACAATTCACTAAACTTTATTTGTCCACTCGTAAAAATTCACCTCATCGTAGATTTCAAATCCGCAAGATGCGTAGAGTTTGTTTCCGATGTCGTTTGATTTTCCGGTTTCGAGGAGAATACCTGCAGAGTTTGTTGATTTTGCCAATTCTTTGGCTTCGTCGATCAGTTCTTTTGAAAAACCTTTCCCACGAGAATTTTCGTTAACGAACAGATCATTTAACAGCCAATACCGTTTCATTCTTGTTGAAGAAAACAATGGATACAGTTGTACAAAGCCAACTAACTGACCTCCACTTTCAGCAACAAAAATTTCAGAGTCTTTGTTCTTGATTCGTTCCTTTAAAAAATTTTCAGCAGCAGAAATATCTGAAGCTTTATGATAAAAAATTCTGTACTGATCAAACAGTTCGGCCAATTGAGGTAGATCCTGAAGGGTAGCCTTTCTTGTGTTTTTCATTTTAAAATTTAATTAAAAATAACTGATTGCCTAGATTATCATATCTACAAATCATTTGTCTTAGATATTTTACCACAAAGAGCACAAAGGTTTTTCACAAGGCTCACAAGGCTCACAAGGTAATTGTGATCTTTTTAAAATTCATATTTTCCTTGTAGTGAAAAGACAGTATAAAAATAGATACACAAACATCCGCTGTGAGACGGATGTTGATAATGTATTATTTTAAGAAAATGCTTTCTCCAAATCTGCAATCAAATCTACTGCATCTTCGATCCCAACGCTGAGACGAACCAGGTCGTCGGTAATTCCCAACTCTGCACGTTTTTCTGCAGGAATGGAAGCGTGAGTCATCAATGCCGGATGATTGGCCAAAGATTCCACTCCACCTAAAGATTCAGCCAGAGTAAAGACTCTAACTTTTTCTAAAAACTTAATCGCATCTTCTTTTTTCCCAGATTTGAAAGTGAAAGAAACCATTCCTCCAAAATCTTTCATTTGAGATTTTGCCAACTCGTATTGAGGGTGAGATTCCAATCCTGGGTAAATTACCTGCGCAACTGCCGGATGAGATTCCAGATATTTCGCTACTGCCATCCCGTTTTCTGAATGTCTCTGAACCCTCAATGCCAGTGTTTTAATTCCTCTTAAAACCAAATAAGAATCGTGAGGTCCCAAAATTCCACCGCTTGCAAACTGAATAAAGTGAAGTTTTTCTCCCAGTTCAGCATCTTTAGCAATCAGAGCTCCAGCAATTACATCTGAGTGACCACCTAAATATTTTGTCGCTGAGTGCATTACGATATCGGCTCCCAAATCGATAGGTCTTTGTAAATATGGCGTTGCGAATGTATTGTCAACGGCAACCAGAATATCTTTTCCTTTTGCAATTTCCACCACTGCTTTGATGTCAACCAGTTTCATCAATGGGTTGGTTGGAGTTTCCACCCAGATTAATTTGGTTTTATCTGTAATTACGTCTGTGATTTTTGAAGCATCATCAAAATTCACGAAAGTAAATTTCAACTGGTACTTTTCAAAAAGTCTGGTGAACATTCTGTAAGTCCCACCGTATAAATCGTCCACAGCAACCACTTCGTCGCCAGGATTTAATAATTTTAAAACACAGTCGATGGCAGCCAAGCCAGAACCGAAAGCCAAACCTCTCGCTCCGTTTTCGATGCTTGCCAAAGAGTCTTCCAAAGCCTGTCTTGTAGGGTTGGCCGCTCTTGAATATTCGTATCCTGAATGCACTCCTGGACTTTTCTGTGCGAAAGTGGATGTTAAAAAAACAGGAACATTCACAGAACCTGTTGCAGATTCGTGGTGTTGTCCTCCGTGTATAACTTTTGTATTGAAATTCATTGTATTATAATTTTGGTTGGAAGGATGATGGAAGCTGGATGTTTCGCCAACTTTCAATGACCTTTTCCAATGTTGTTTTCCATTTATTGTTTTATTTTTCTGTTTTAATCTTTTCCAAATACATCTATTTTAAAAGAACTTCTATGTTTTATGTAATAATCTCTGCGAAGAGATAATCTTTGTCCATATTTCAAATCATATATTACAAATAACAAAAAGAAATGAAATGAAGTTTTTTGCCTTATCCTTTCAGTAATAATTTCTTCTTTAATTTTCTCATTCCTTTCATTGACATATTCAATTTCTAAATATTCGTCGATACCATCGTTGTCCTGAAAAGAATATTTCCATAATAAAATTTTCCATGGGATTGTTCTTGTGTAATGTTTCAAATAATCCTTTTCAAAACTCAGTACGTTATAATTTTCATTTTTTACGGAAAAATATTTGGTTTGAATTTTATTTCTTAAAATAAATTCTTCACAATCTAAGTCATTTATAAATTCATCAATCTCCGCTTTTGAAAAATTTTTATGAATGTCATATTTTTCATTTCCAAAGTATTCCCTGTAAAATACATATCCGATAAGATTTTTCTTATTCTTGAAATATTTGTTTGCAAACATTTTTTCAAGCAGAGGAACCAATGCTAAATAAAAAATTATAACACTTACAAACCAAACAATTTTATTCGATGTGAGCTTAAACACAGCGAAAAAAATTACACTCAAAATAAAAGCAAGAATAAAAGAAAATGTATTGATTCTATTTTTTAATTTCAAATATTTGAAAAAATCTTGCAACAGAAACATCCTACATCTTAATTGCAGATTTCACTGCAAATTCTTCGGCAATCTGTTCAATCCATGCAGCTACATCATCTTCACCAGTGGCTCTTTGATAGGTATTTCCCATCGAAACCAAAATTTGGTGCATAAACATTTTCATTTGGTCTACCGGCATATCCTTAGTCCAAAGATCGATACGTAAAGCTTCTGAGGTTTTTTCGTCCCAAACTGAAATCATTACTGCTTTGGTTTCTTCCTTTTCCACTCCACCATCAGCTGCATTCCAAGTCATCAGTTCTGGGATGTGGTTTTCGTCCAGCTCTACATCTATTGTTATCTGAGTCTTTCTCATTTTTTCTATTTTTTCTAATATTTTTAATTTAGTTTTTAGGTTTCAGTTGTTAGTTGATAGAATCATAATATCAAAAGCGATCAACTAACAACCAATCCCCATCAACCATACTTATTCTTCCAATTTCGGTTTGTAACCTGCCTCGTTAAAAATTTGGGTAGCATCCATTTTCAGAAATTCTACCAATTTTGTTTCAGGTTTCTTTTTAAAATACTCTCTGCAAATCTGCCATCCGGTGAAAATTCCAACCATTGGTGATGAGCTGTTATCAATTTCTGTGTAAAATTTTGAGAACGGACCCGGCGCAATGAATCGCTCGGCCAACCGGTGATCGTCACCAAAAATCAAATTATTCTCTACAAAATAATTGTAAATATTGGCTTCATTTGCTTTCGACCAGTCATACTGTTCTTTCGTATAATCCATTTTCAAATAGTCAGGCGTTTCCGGTAAAAATGCATCCTGCAACAGCATGATTTTTCCATTATAAACCATCAAATCAATAAATTTCTGACTATTTCCCGTGTACGGAACAATATTTTCCGCAAACATTCTTGATACTTTCGGAACGATATTACTTGGGTTCATTGATTTTTGAAAGTACAGTTCTAAACCTTTGTAATTCGCATTTTTATCTCCCATAAATCCTGAAATATCGATAAATAGGAAATTGGTTTTCTCATCGTATATAAGAGGATCCTGAATCATCTGTAGAGCCGATGAAAAAAGAAAAACTTTGGGACTTTTAAACTGCGGAAAATAAAATTTTATGTGCGAAAACAAATCCTGAAGATCTTTTTGCAATTTCTGCTGATCAATTTTGGCAGCCGCTTCTTTGTAAATTTTTATTTCCTGAGCATCCGCTCTTCTTTTGCTAAAATCTTCATCTGAAACCGTTCCCTGAAACCATGGAAACTTTGCCGCAAATTGAGTTAACGGGATATTTTGATCGTAAAATTCGTTTGATATATCGGACACCTCTACCTTTTCGGCAGGATTTTTTATTTCAACTTTCCAATCAGTTTCCTGTTCTTTTTTACAGGAGTTTAAACTTACAACTAATAGGCATGAAAGTGCGGCAATTCTAAAAATCTTCATTATTTTTACATGAAATTAAAGTTTACAAAAATAAGGATATAAATATAAACTTATGCCGAAAAAGGATTTTTTGTGGCTATAAGATGTATACAAAATCTTAAAAATTAAGACTTACCCAACGATGAATATCTATCTTGAAACAAAGAGACTGATCTTAAGAGAAATAATTCCGGAAGACGCCGATGCGTTTTTTGCGATGGACAGCAATCCTGACGTGGTAAAATATGTGGGAATAAAGCCTCTCACCGACATCAGCCAAAGTATCGCAATGATTGAAAGCATCCGGAAACAATATACAGAAAACGGAATAGGGCGCTGGGCGGTCATCAGAAAAAAAGATGGAAAACTGGTCGGCTGGAGCGGTCTTAAACTCATTAAGGAAATCAACAATCACCAGAATATTCACGATCTTGGCTATCGTTTTACCCCTGAATATTGGGGAAAAGGTTATGCCACGGAAACTTCGATCGCAGTTTTGAACTATGGTTTTAATGAAATGAAACTCAATACCATTTTTGCATACGCCGATGTGGAGAACGATGCATCCAATCACGTTCTGAGCAAGCTGGGTTTTGAAGAAAAAGAAACGTTCACCGATGAAGGCGACCAGTGCTTCTGGTATGAACTTACAAAAGAAAATTTTAAATATTAAAAAATATACAATGCAGACACAAAAAGTAATTGATCATATTGTACAGTGGCTAAAAGATTATGCCGAAAAATCAGGAGTAAAAGGTTATGTTTTGGGAGTTTCCGGAGGTGTAGATTCCGGAGTGGTTTCTACTTTGGCGGCAATGACCGGCTTAAAGACTCTGTTGATCGAAATGCCGATCCGTCAGAAAGAAGATCAGGTCAACCGTGCCTGGGAACACATGAATGATTTAAAATCTAAATTCCCCAATGTTGAAGCGATGTCGGTGAATCTTACCCCTGCCTTTGAGGAACTGTACAAAACTTTTGACGTGCATGATGATGAATTTCCAAACGAAAAACTGGCTTTTGCCAACACAAGATCCCGTTTGAGGATGCTGACTTTATATTATTACGGTCAAATCAACGGACTTTTGGTGTGCGGAACAGGAAATAAAGTTGAAGATTTCGGAATCGGTTTTTATACAAAATATGGCGACGGCGGGGTCGATATCTCTCCTATCGCTGACCTTTATAAAACTGAAGTTTATGTATTGGCAAAAGCTTTAAATTTAGTTAAAAACATTCAGGAAGCTATTCCTACAGACGGACTTTGGGATGCTGAAAGAACCGACGAAATGCAGATTGGCGCAACCTATCCTGAACTGGAAAAAATTCAGAAAGAATGGGGAACGAAAACAGAAAACGACTACAGCGGAAGAGATCTGGAAGTTTTTAAAATTTTCAGCAGAATGAACCGAGCTGCACAGCATAAAATCAACCCGATTCCAGTATGTGATATTCCGGAAGAATGGAGACTGTAAAAGTGAATTTTGCTATGCAAGTGAATTGTCAGTTGTGAATTTTTGCAATTAGGACTATTACTTGACCATTGACTAACGAAGTTAGATTAACTATTGACATATAAACAATGAATTCCAAAACACGTTCGGTACTTTTTGCCTGCATGGGACTTCTTTTCGGGATGTCTGCGATGTACATTTATAATACATTTATCGCAGAGAAGAAAGCTCCGGTTCAAACTGAAAATGCCGGACAAAATTTAGGTAATAAAGTTGACAAAACACTTTCAATTGGTCAATTGACGGCTGAAAACACCGTTATTGATTTTGTCAAAAAAAATCATCAGCTTCCAGATTATTATTTAACTAAAAACGAAGCAAAGAAACAGGGTTGGAATCCTTCGCAGGGAAATCTCTGTGACGTTCTGCCGGGAAAAGCCATTGGCGGAGATCACTTTGGAAACCGTGAAGGAAAACTTCCTAAAGGTAAAAAATATTTTGAAGCCGACGTGAATTACCACTGCCGAAACAGAAACGGCGACCGGATTGTTTTCACCAAAAACGGTGAAGTATATTTAACGAAGGATCATTATAAAAGTTTTGAGGAGAAATAAAACAGTATTGCGAGAAGTGTAGCAATAAATTTTAGTGACTTGAAAGCGTTAACTAAGATCGTGAGATGCGCTGCAAGATGCTCGCTTCTTCAGAAAGACTTTTAAAACCCATACATTTGCAATTAAATTTAAATTATGAACACAATATACATCGACTTCGCAGACCTAGGGGATTACGAAGATTTTTACACTCAGCTTAAAGAAAAGCTAGAACTTCCAGCACATTTCGGGGATAATCTGGATGCACTTTCGGATGTTATTTCGGGCGAACTGAAACTGCCTCTCCACTTAGAATTTGTCAATATGAGCGTCGATCAGCTTGAAATTTTTGAAGATTTATTAACTACTTTAGAAGATGTGGAAGATAAAGTGGAAGATTTCTCTTTTGCCTACTATCTGGAGCAGTACGACGATGAAGAAGGAGAAGGAGAAGCTGACGAAGAAACCGAGCAGTAATTAAAATATTTAAAATTGAAAAAGCCGTCACTACATCAAAGTGAGACGGCTTTTAATTTAACTGAGATTTCGATTAAAAATTAATCATTACATCATCGTTTTCAGAAATTTCATCAATGATATTCTGGAAATTCGTTTCGTCCGGTCTCGGTAGATTGGCATTATACATTTTTCCCTGAGGATCAATCATCATAAAGCGCGGAATTCCTGCTACTCCTAAGTTATTCAGAACATTCGGATCCGAAATCCACCATTGTACAACAGCAGATTTTTTATTCTTCAGATCAAGTTTCCATTTATTTTTATCGGCATCGATACTCGCAGAAAGAAATACGATTTTATCATTATAAGAATATTTATTAGCCTGATATTCGAAAACCGGAGATGTTTCACGACACGGTCCACACCAGGTTGCCCAAAGATCCAGAATCACATATTTGCCTTTAAATTTATCTAAGCTAACTTTCTTCCCTGACTGATCTTCAAAAGCTATCACCGGAAAAGGTTTTCCTTTCTGCTGGTTGTTGATAATCTGCAGTTCACTGCCCAAATACCTCCCATATTTTGGATTCTGAAATTCAGAAAATTTGTTCTTAAAAAGTTCAACGCGTTGATTTTCATCTTTTATAAGATTCATCATCTTCAACATCTGAAACGACAGCAGCTGATCTTTTTCAAGACTTTTAGGCATCTGTGAAAGTTTTACAAAAACAATGCTGTCAGGATTTTTAGATCCTTCTTTCGGAAGAAATCCTTTGATCTTCCAGTTTTTATATTCTTCGCTAGACAGCAACATAGAAACTGGTTTTTTCACAATCTGCTGAAGCTCGTTCATTAAATCTGCAGGCGGTGTAAATTTTTTATCTGCAAAAGATGTCATCTTCTGATAATCATATATGGCATTCAGAAGTTTAACTGCATTTATCTGCTCCTGAAATTTTCTGAAGTCATCTGAAAAATAAATATTTTCTTTTGTTCTGTACTTTCTTAAATACTTCTCGCCGTCTTCCCATTCTTCCTGAGCTGCATCATAAAATTTATCCGGTTCATTGGTATATTGCTTATCTGCCACCACAAATGAATAAAACATTGAGAATTTCTGAGCTGTTGAAATAATATACTGATCTTCGGCTTTTCGCGTTCCTTTCAGGGTGACTACAAAATGTTTCGGATCTGTCTTAATATTAAAAAAGATATCATCACCTTTTGATAGAACAAACGGATACTGCTTTTTGTCCACAATTAAAATATAAGAAGCCAGGTCCACATTTTTTTTAGATTTCCATGAGAATTTTCCGTCTCTTACAGGGATTTCCGCTAAGGGCTCGTGGAGTTCTTTAGAAATAATTTTAACCGTTTTAATGGTATTTGGAGCAGCAATACTTCCTTCGATTGAAGTTAAATCCGAATTTTTCTGCGGATAAAATGGCTTGGTAATCAGAAAGTAAATTACAGCAAATACGGCAATTCCTACGATTGTTTTTATAATCGTGGTCTTATTTCTTAAAAAAGCATTTTTATAACCTCTTCTGCTGTACCAAATATATCCTGTCACGAAAAACAAAACTGTCCAGAACAGGCTCAGGTATTCAGTATAATTAAAAAAGTGATTCAGTTGATAAGAATCATTATATGACAGCGCAGTATCTAAATTATTATAGGGAGAATAATCATAGGTTTCTTTTCTGATTCTAGCCACTACATTTACAACGAAGCCTACAAAGCCGATGACAAAAGGCCATACAAAACCTGGTATAATGACCGACAACATCATCTGCAGAGAAATAATTCCCAAACTCAGCACAAACACCCTAGCAAAAGTCTGAAACACCCAGTACAAATCGATAGAATATTTTAAGTTTTCCTGTGGAAATAACGCTTGAGCAAGATAACCTTCCAAAATTGTTGCCACGAAAAATACCACTAGAGATATTGTTGTAAGAGCTACAAGCACCAGAAATTTCCCTGTGTAAATACTCAATTTGCTTAAAGGCTGGGTTTCTAAAAATGTCCACCCATTATTCTTATGATCGGTCTGTGCAATTCTGGTCGCGGCAATAATGATGAAAAGCAGCATAAAGAAAGTTCCGAAAGGTCCTACGCTGTCTCCCAGAGAATCCTGCGTGGTTGTAGTAACCACTCCATCATATTTTCTTGAAGCTTCATTAAAAATCTGTAATAAAATACTCAGAGCCGGAAGTAAAACGGCAAAGATTACTGCCAAAATGAGCAGTCCCAGATTTTTTGTTTTGAGCCATTCTGCGGCAAATGCAGTTTTTATATATTTAAATTCTGTATTCATGTTTTAGTTTTGTTTTGTAATTTCCATAAACCATTCTTCAAGACCTCCTGCTGCTGAAATTTGAAAAATCTGAGCACCGCTGTTGACTAAGAGCGTATTGATCGCTGCGATTTCCATTTGCGAATTGGTAACGATAGCAATTTCGTTCTCAGATTTGAGTTCGGTTTCGTATTTTGTTTTTAAAATTTCGTTAAATTTCTCAGCGTCATTCAATTGGAATTTTGTTTTTTGGAATTTATAAAGGTCATTCAGTTCTTCTTTACTTCCTTCGAATTTTATTTCGCCATTTGAAATAATTCCGAGATGAGTTACCATTTTATCAATTTCCAACAATAGATGACTTGAAATAAAAATGGTCACGCCCTGTTCACGATTGAGTTTGATAAGAAGTTCCCGCACTTCCAGCATTCCATTGGGATCAAGTCCGTTTACAGGCTCATCCAATACCAGAAGTTCAGGATTACTGATCAACGCCAAAGCAATGGCGAGTCTCTGCTTCATGCCCAGAGAATACTTTTTCATTTTAATATTTCGGGCATGAGAAAGGCCGACAGTTTCTAAAACTTCATCAATCGTTTTAGGATTCAGTTTTTTGATGATGCATACGATTTTCAGATTATCGTAGCCCGAAAGGTGATCATAGAAAGCCGGATAATCGATGAGTGAGCCAATATTCTGTAAAGCTCTGGGATAGATGTCAGAAACATTCTCATTAAATACTTTTACTGCATTGTTTTCATCATTAAAAAGTCCCATAATCAGGCGCATTGTGGTTGATTTACCAGCACCATTTGCACCTAAAAATCCGTAGATTGATCCTCTTGGAACTTTTAAATTGACATTTTTCAGAATAAGTTTCTGACTGTCGAAACCAAAATTGAGATTCTTGATTTCTATAATGTTGTCCATAGTTTTTTTTGGATAGGTATTAAATTTCACTGAGATGTTACATAGCAAACAAAAAAATGCGCATACAATGTAAGCGCATCTCAATTTTATTTTTAAAAAATTTATTTTCCTAAAACTTCCGTCAAAGGTTGTCCGACATTACCACTCGGGTTTTCAATTCTTAAAAACTGTGCAATGGTTGGGGCAATATCTGTCATAAAATGTGAAGCATTGCTTTCACCGTGAGGAACTTTCCAACCCATAAAAATTAGAGGAATATGAGCATCATAAGAATTCCAGACACTGTGTGTGGTTCCTTTTTTAGCATAATTCGGAAGCATTCCGTCGTGGGAAACAATCTGAATATCACCGCTTCGCTGCCAGTTGTAACCATTAATCACTCTTGTTTTAATAGGCTCAGGAATCGATGCGTTGGCAACATCTTTCAGATCCACCGCATATAAAACACGGGGATCTTTGTTTAAATTTTCGATGATGCTTTTTTTAATGGCAGCTTCATCCAGTTTCTTATCTTTGATCAACTGATGATCAAGATAAATCTGATAATTATCAATTCCTAAAATCAGTTTGCTGGCTGCATATTTTGTTTCCAGTTCGGCACCCAGGTTTTTTTCCATACCGTCATCAAAAAAGCCGGTCAGCATTTTATTTTCTTTCATATAGCCTTCAGCATGAGCGCCACCGTGGTCTGCCGAAAGGAACACAAGATATTCGCCCTTCCCTACTTTTTGATCAAGCATTTTAAAGAAATTTGCCAGTTCGATATCCAGTCTCAGATACGTATCTTCTACTTCAATCGCATTCGGTCCGTAAGCGTGACCAACATAATCGGTAGATGCCACGTTGATGGCAAGAAAATCTGTGATCTGATCTGCACCCAGCTGATAGCCGTCGATAGCAGCTTCAGCAAATTTTAAAGTATAGGTATTTCCGAAAGGTGTTGTTCTTAAAACCCCTTTATTTACGGCATAATCTGCTGCAAGATTATTGTAAGGGAAAGTTGGAGATTTGGCTGTTCCAACAGGCTTTTCCCAGGGAACATCATCTCTCGTACTTTCTGTGTATTCACTGATTGGTAATAGCGTATTCCATCCGTTGGCAACCAGTTTTTCGGCTAATTTCTGTTCATTAAACTTGTTCACCCAATCCGGCAAACTGTTCATGTAATAAGTACTTGTCACAAAGTTCCCGTTGGTTTCATCAAACCAGAAAGCACCGGTAGGGTTATGACCAGCAGGCAGAATGGAAGCTCTGTCTTTCAGCGAAACACCAACTACTTTTGACTGAAAATTACTGGCAATTCTCAACTGATCTGTAATGGTTGTACTCCAGAGATTTTTCGGGGAATGACCACCGATTTTATCATTGGTTCCCACACCTTTTACTTCGGTATCGGCTGTACAGTAAACATTTTTTCCGGTTGCTTTGTCTGTCCAGTCATTTCCGGCAATACCGTGAATTGAAGGTACAGAACCTGTGTAAATAGTAGTATGTCCAATCGCAGTTACCGTCGGAACGTAAGGTATCATTACATTGTTAAAAGAAAAACCTTTGTTCAGCAATCTTTTGAAACCGTCATTTCCATATTTTTCGTAAAAACGGTAAAGATAATCCCACCTCATTTGATCAATCACCAAACCCACCACCAATTTTGGTCTCTCTAACTGTGATTTTTTGTTTTTCTGCGCGTTTACCGTCATTAAAGAAATGAAAGTAACCGCTGCAATCGTAATTTTCCTTAGCATTTGAATAACTTTTTTTGTGACGACAAATTTAAGGGTTTTCAAGGTTTTGGTATGTGAAATTCCGATGAATTTTTTTAATGAAAATTCAATATGATTATTGCTGAAAATTTTACATAATGTTTAAATTGCCTCCTATTATTCAAAAATCCTTCAGTTGAAAGAAAAAATATTATCAATAAATTCAGGTAAAATATTAAAAGTTCAAAGAATAATTTAGATATTTACCTAAAACTAAATCCATTTATTTCCATGAAAAAAGAACTTATCTACTGCATTCTGATTTTCAGTTTCGGTCACATCCATGCTCAAAAGAAGACCTTTAAATGTGAAAAAGTTTTTGATGCTATAAAACTGATTGATGAACAAAAATATGATGAAGCCACCGGCATGCTTAGAGAATGCGAGAAAATTGACCCAAAAGAATATACCTATTCATATGAAATTGCTTTAGCTTACACCTATAATAAACAGTACGACAAAGCAATAGATCAACTCCTAAAAATAAAAAATTACGAAAACCTCCGCGCCGATTACTATCAGCTGCTGGGAAACAATTATGATTATCTTGAAAAACCTGAGAAGGCCATTGCCACCTATGATGAAGCTTTAAAAAAATTTCCGGATGCGGGAAGACTTTATCTTGAGCGGGGCGTTGTTTTCGAGTTTGAAAAAAAATACGATGAGGCAATCGCATCTTATGAGAAAGGAATGCGTGTGGAGCCAAATTATCCGTCAAATTATTACAGAGCAGGAAGACTTTTTATGAATTCTCAAAACACTATGAAAGGACTTATTTATGGTGAAATCTTCGTAAATCTCGAGAGAACAACAGAGCGCACTAGAGAAATTAGTAAAATGCTTTTTGATACATATAAAGCAGCCATAAAATTTACAAACAACAATGAAATACAGGTGGCTCTATGTAAATCGGTACAAATAGATCTATCTGAACTGGATAACAAGAAGTTGCCTTACTGCATGATTTTTGAGAAAAATCTATTTCTCTCTGTCATAGGTCACGATAGTTTTAACCTTGCATCTTTTGCTAAAATTAGAGAGAGATTTCTTAAAGAATATTATGTACGAGATATTAAAATCTATCCGAACGTTCTGATTGAATATCATAAACAGATGCAAGATAACAGAGTCTTTAATGCATATAATCACTATCTCTTTCAAATTGGAGATGAGCAGGGATTTGATGCATGGCAAACCGCAAATAATGCAGAATACAAGAAATTTGTCGATTGGTACACTGAGCCGGAAAACAGTTTAGAAATGAATCAAAAAGGTGTTTTTATCTCTGAGCAAATCAGGTAGCATTTTGGAGTATATATCACGCACAATCTTTGCAAACTCCCGTCAACACACAATTAACACTTTTAACCGCATACCCTTTTTCCAGAGAAAACTGTACAGCAACTGGCAAACATTCTATCGTTTCACATTTTATGCATCTGAAATGAAAATGATGGTCTGCCAGTTTCTTTTCCTCACATTTAATACAGACCGCAAAATATTGTTTTCCGTCTTCGGCAACAATTCTGTGAAGAATTCCGTCTTCGCAGAACCGGTTTAGTACACGGTACACTGTAGCTCTGTCCATATCCAGAGAAACTTTTTTAAGTATAGCATCCTGACTCATTGCCTTTTTTGAATCTGTCAACACATTCAGAATGGCTTCTTTGCTGGGTGTACTTCTTCTTTTCATTTTTTATTAATGCGATTATGTTGCAATAATAAAAATTTATTTTAACTTTGACAAGAATATAAACAAGAAATTACAACTATTAAATATGAAACAGCCTGATTTATTAGACGTTATTATCCTTGGCGGAAGCTATGCCGGACTTTCTGCAGCAATGGCTTTGGGACGTTCGCTCCGAAACGTTTTGGTGATTGACAGCGGAAAACCGTGTAACGAACAGACTCCACATTCTCAAAATTTCCTGACTCAGGATGGAAAAACACCTAAAGAAATTTCAACTTTAGCGAAAAGTCAGGTTCAGGAATATGAAACAGTGCAGTTCTATAACGGAAAAGCTATTTCAGCTCAAAAGACAGATCTTGGATTTGAAATTACGGCAGATGATGGTCAAAAATTTAATTCTAAAAAACTGATCGTTGCTACCGGAATTATTGATGAAGTACCGGACATTAAAGGTTTCAAAGAATCCTGGGGAGTATCACTGATTCACTGTCCATATTGCCATGGTTATGAATACAGAGGCAGGAAAACAGCTATTATTGCCAATGGAGACAAAGCCTTTCACATCTCTTCTCTGGTAAAAAACTTAACGGAGGAGGTTACAATTATTACAAGAGGAAAAGCCCAGTTCACGGACGAACAGTTAGAAAAACTTAAAAATAATCAAATTGAAATTATCGAAACTGAAATTTCGGAATTGAAAAATGAAAATGGATATGTAAAAAGCCTGGTTTTTGAAGACGGAAAAGAAATCGATTTTGAAGCAGTTTACGGAGCTTTTCCTTTCAGACAGCATTCTGAAATTCCAAAAAATTTAGGATGTGAGTTCACAGAAATGGGGCACATTAAAACAGATCTATTTCAGAAAACCAATGTTGCCGGGCTCTTTGTCTGTGGAGATAACTCTGCAATGATGCGTTCGGTTTCTAATGCAGTGATGACCGGAAATGTTGCGGGAGCAATGGTGAATATGGAATTGGTGACAGAATGTTTCTAAAACAGAGACCTTTTATTCGCTCAATTTTGTAGTTTTGAATACCTATATCAAATCTCAATGAATAAAATTTTCCTGTTTGCAATTTTCGTCATCGCTTTTCTAAAGCTGAATGCGCAGAATCACCGATTTATCTATGAGTACAAATATGTTCCAGATTCTTCAAAGGTTGACAGTGTTTTAACCGAAAATATGCGTCTCACCATTTTTAAAAACCATTCTGAGTTTTTAAGCGAAATGAAAGCGAAAAGAGATTCTGCCATTCAAAAATCTTCTCAAAAAGGAGGGGAAATCGGAACTAATCTTTCGCCCGGAAATATACGATCTGTCTTCTGGAAGAATAAAAATGATATTAAAAATTATTCGACAGAATTCATCGGTATGGAATCTTATAAAGTGACGGAAGAAGGCAGTCTGAAATGGGAACTCATCAATGAAACTCAAAAAATTCAGAATTACAATTGTCAGAAAGCTGTTTTAAAATTTGGTGGCCGCAAATGGACAGCTTGGTTTACTCCTGATTTACCTTTTCAGGACGGTCCAAATATATTCAGAAAACTTCCAGGTTTGATTGTTTCCGTGGAAGACTCCAAGAAGCACCATTCATTCCGATTGATTGCCAATTACCAAACCAAAGATGCTCCTACAAATATGGAACAGAAACTTAAAATTCTTAAAACGTATGAAGTAACGCGGAAACAATTCAACAAAAAGTGGAACGAATTCAGAAAAAACCCGATCGGACTGAATGAACAGTTTGCTTTAATGAATCCTGACATTACCGGATTTAAAATTCATGATGCTGAAGGTAAAGAAGTGGACATAAATGAATACCGTAAGAAAGAGAGAGAAATTGCGAAGAAAAAAATTATAAAAAACAATAACTTTCTTGATCTTGAACTTTATCAATAATTAGCAAAACTGATTATTAAATCAAACTAAATGAATGTCCTAAAAGATCATATCAACAAAACAGTTTCATTAACCGACGAAGAGTTTTTGATCGTTGAATCATTTTTCCAAGAACAACATTTCAAAAAACGTGAAATGATCATCAGTGAAAATGATCAGGTTGATTACGTGTATTTCATTATTTCAGGTCTTCTGAAGCTTTTTTATACTGATGCTGAAGCTAAAGAACACATCATTTCGTTTTCCATGGAAGATTGGTGGGAAAGCGACTACGCAGCTTTTTATACTCAAACAAAAGCTACTCAGTCCCTACAATGTCTGGAAGATACATTTGTTTTAAAACTTTCCTTTGAAGATTATCAGCAACTTCTTAATCAGGTTCCCAAAATGACCGATTTCTTTCTAAAAAAAGCCATAGGAGGGCATATTTCAAACCAAAGGAGAATACTTTCTCTGATGACGATGAGTGCAAAAGAGAGATACGAACAGTTTCTTAAATACTACCCTACCCTTAAACAACGTTTACCTAAAACCGTGCTGGCCGCCTATCTTGGCGTTTCCAGAGAGACATTGAGCAGACTGTACTTAGAATCCGGTTTAAAATAGTGATGTAGGTCACAGCATATATTTTCTTACACTGCCGAACTTTGTTCCATTAATAAAATTTAAATATTTCAACATGGAAAAAAGAATCATCAACCCGTGGACATGGCAGAACGACAGAAATTATGCACAGGCTGTGGAAGTCAAAAATGTTCAGAGCACGCTTTACGTATCCGGGCAAACCGCCATCGACGAAAACGGTATTTCAAGCGATGCTGATATGAAAACACAAATCACAAAAACCATAGAAAATCTTGAAAAGGTTATTTTACAAGCAGATTTCGAATTGAAAAATATTGTACGGTTAAATGTTTTCACAACAGATCATCCTGCATTTTTTGAAAACTTCGACATTTTACAGAGTTGGATTACAAAACATGGTATTCAGCAGGCGACTACCGTAATCGAAGTTAAAACATTATTTGAAACGCTGACAGTGGAAATGGAAGCTACGGTTGTAAAGTAATTTTCACTTTAAGAGAGAATTTCAATATTCATTCATTTCGGGTAGCGCAGGGTATCGAGAACTTTTGTGACTTTCCTGATCATCTTGATTTCTTCAATCTTAAAATAAGTTTTGGCTAAAGCCAAATTTGAAAATCTTTAATTGTGGTCGGGCTAAAGCCCGACTCTATTGATGAATACGCATTCTATAATCTGTCAATGCAGTAACTCAATCAGGGAAAAGATCACGCTACTCTTTCAAACTATCAACAGCCACTTATTAAAGAGTCTGCATGCATTAGCATAAGTCCTTTAGGATACTTCATAAGCACATATGGCCAGTAAATAAAGGGGGTGAAGCTAGTATCATGATGGGGTTATACCCCCTTCGGAAGTGTGTACAACCCTGTAGTGAAAGGGCTGTACACACTTAATATAAGTGGCTACAACCACTGACTGAAATGAAAAAAGGTCTGAAATAAATTCCAGACCTTTTATTTATTATGGTTTTAATCAATTAAAACTTCAAATCACCATTTACTTCTCTTACCGCCTGCGCAGCTTCGGCAAATTTAGCTTTCTCTTCTTCAGTTAAAGAAATGTTCACGATGCTTTCAACACCGTTTTTCCCGATGATTGCAGGGACACCTAAGCAGATATCGCTTTCGCCATATTCTCCGTCAAGCATTAATGAACAAGGGATCATTTTCTTTTGGTCACAAGCGATAGCCTGAACCATTACAGAAACTGCTGCACCCGGTGCATACCAAGCTGAAGTACCTAACAGTTTAGTTAGCGTAGCTCCACCCACTTTCGTTTCTTCAATTACATATTTTTGTTTTGCATCGTCAAGGAACTCAGTTACAGGAACTCCGTTTCTTGTTGCTTTGCTTAATAACGGAAGCATTCCTGTATCACTGTGAGCAGCGATTACCATTCCGTCTACGTCTGAGATTGGAGCTTCTAAAGCTTCAGCCAATCTGTATTTGAATCTTGCAGAATCTAAAGCACCACCCATACCGATGATTTTGTGCTTAGGAAGACCTGAAGTTTTGTGTACTAAATAAGCCATAGTATCCATTGGGTTAGAAACCACGATGATAATTACTTCAGGAGAATTTTTTACTAAATTTTCAGTAACTTCTTTCACGATTCCCGCGTTGATACCGATTAATTCCTCTCTTGTCATTCCCGGTTTTCTTGGGATACCAGAGGTGATAACTGCTACATGAGAACCTGCTGTTTTGCTGTAATCTCCTGTTGTACCTGTAATTTTAGTATCAAATCCGTTCAGAGATGCTGTCTGCATCAAGTCCATTGCTTTTCCTTCAGCAAAACCTTCTTTGATATCTACTAAAACTACCTCTGAACAGAAGTCTTTCATTGCGATGTATTCTGCACAACTTGCTCCTACAGCACCTGCACCTACTACGGTTACTTTCATAATATTTACTTTTTTATTATTTATTTTGTTAGTTTTAATTTTTGCTTCCCAAATGTACAAATTCCCGAAAAATTGAGCAATCTTTCGGGAATTTTAATTATTATTTAAGGAAATTAATTAACGTTTAGTAAAAACGTATATAATTTTTTAGCTCCTGACAATACTTCGTTGTAGTTTTCCTCAGTAACTTCAGTATCTAACACCTCTTTGAAGTTCTTCCACATCGGTCCTGTATTTTCCTGATAACATCCGAAAAAGTTGAAAGTTACATTATCAAAACCTTCCGTTTTAGAAAGCTGTTTTGCGATAACATTTCCACCCAAAGTAGAACCTTCTATCACATACATAGCTCCCAAAGCTTCGTGTTCGTTTGCAAATTCAAGATCGTGAGTTGCCGTTTGGTTTTTTAAAGCTAAACTCGCCAGGTCTTTTTCAATTAAAGGAAGTTTTACTCTTTGATCTAAATGAAGTTTATCAGAAAATTTATCAGATAGGCTGCTGAATATTTTATCTTCACTGTGAAGAAGCATCAGATAGTTGGTATTGATGATTTTTTTATAATCTTCTAAAGTGAAAGTTTTGCTGAAAATTTTATCAGAACTAAATAATTTTTCAGCTGCATCATGAAACTCAGCCGTGTTTTGTTTTAGATATTCAGATACCATTGTTTTGTTTTAAATTATAGTTGTTTCACAAATTTAGGGTTTTGAAACGTTAAAATAAAACATGTACCGTTATTATTGCTTTCGTAATCAACATTTCCGCCAATTCTATTCATAATTCGGTGAACAATTGAAAGTCCGATCCCGTTTCCTTTGAATTTTCTGGCATTATCCATCCTGTTAAAAATCTTAAACATTCTGTGCTTTTCAGATTCGGGAATTCCGATACCGTTGTCAGTGATTTTATAGATGATATTTTCTCCATCTTCCATCCCTTCTATTAGAACCTTCGGATGATCCTGTTTAGATGAATATTTAATCGCGTTGTTGATGATATTTAAAAATACCTGATGCAGCAGAGTTTTATCAGCCAAAACACTCGGACAGTCTTTAACAACTACTTCACTTTTCTGCGTGTCAAAAGTCAACTTCGCATTCTCCGTAATTTTTTCTATGGTTTGCTGGGTATCTAATTTTTCAAGTTCGATTTCGCTGTGCTTGGCTCTGCTTAACTGCAGTACATCGTTCATCATTTCAGCCATATTGTCGATTTCGTCAATAATAGAACTGATTTTATTTTTGTTTTTATCTGAAGTATCAGAAAGACTTTTCAGCAGCATCTGCGCATTCAGTTTCATTACCGTCAGCGGTGTTCCCAAATCATGCGAAATGGTGTAAGAAAAACTGTCTAATTCTTCATTAACTTTTTTAAGTTGCTCATTCAGCCTTTTAATGGTGACGTACTGTCTGTGAGAAGTCTCCAAAATCACATCACGGATTGCCTGTATAGCGATTTCATTTCTACTGCTCCATCTTCTGGAATTGCCTTTGATCTCTTCTTTAAAAGCTTCAAAAGACGTTCTTGGCGAAACGATATTTCGCTCTTCGCCATTCTGAGAAAAGACCCCAATTTTCTTTTCAGGATTTCCTGCCCAGTTGATATGGTCGTCAAATTCTTTTCTGAACCATATCAGCATTTCGTTTTTGCTTTTTTCAACAAAATAAATAACGATTCCGCCTGTTGTTGCATCAAGCCCCAGTTCATCCCCAAAGTCTTTAAGAAAACTTCGGCTCATAAATACGGTTTCTTCGGTATTTCGGTACGCCCAATCAACGATTTTGTGAATAACATCACGCTGCGGTGTAACACCGTCAGTCACGACATAATTTTCTGAAATCACGGCCAAACCGTCTGCTTCAGGAAGATTTCTGATTTCAGACTTATTTTCTACAAGCGATTCAAATAAAGTATTGTATTTTAGAAATTCAGATTTCAGCTGTGATGCTTTCAAGCTAAGATCCAGACGGTATTCTAATTCTTTTTTTGATTTGAAAGACGAATAGGCATTGGATGCCAACACTGTGAAAATCCCTGCCTGCACACGGTCCTCAAGGTCGATATGTTTCGGTTCAGAATTCTGACAGGTTACCAATCCCCAAAGTTTGTCGTCAATAATGATTGAGACACTGAAACTTGAAGAAGCACCGGAGTTCTTAATGTACTGCCCATGAATAGGCGACATCGCACGCAGTGACGAGAAACTCAGGTCAATATAATCAATTGCTTTACTGATCAGTTTTACGGGCTCTGCGTGTACATTACTGAAAATTCTTTTTCGTTTCTTTTTGTACAGTTCACGCGCCTGTCTCGGAATATCAGATTCAGGGTAATGAAGTCCCAGATAACTTTCAAGATTATCATTGGTTTTCTCGGCGATCACTTTCCCAGAACCGTCTTCCATGAATTTATAGACCATGATACGGTCATAGTTGATGATATTGAAAAGCGTGCTCAGAAGCTGATCCCAAATTTCCTGATCATTATCAATGATGTAGAAATTATCGTATTTATTGGTAATTCTTTTGTGAGGATTTGCTAGAAGAGATTCAAACTCAAGAAAAATCTGATTCTGACTGCGAAAAACAGAAAAATGATACTGCTTTGCTCCGATAAAAATCTTGTCAAAATAAGTTTCGTTTTCTCTTCTTGTCAGATTTTCCAGTGATTGAAAAATATCAGCAGTCATAACAGTCTGAAAAAGCTCAGGAAAGTCTGTTAATTTCTTTCCAAAGAAGATTTCAGTATTGTCAATATTAAAAATATCCGCAATATTTTCACTGAAAAAAGTTATGGTATGAGATGTTGCATCTATGCCAATCAAATAACCAAAACTCTGTATGTAACCCGGAATATGGATGGGCTCTTCATGACATTCAACAAAATTCATAATAACACTTAAAGAAATCAAAGTTAGTGATTTTTTTGCGTACAATTTACTTTGTGGTATCTCATGTCAATTTTACACCTATAATTAATAATAATTGTATTTTTTTAGTATTTCTTTAACACTATTTCAAGCATAACGATACTAATCAACAATAATTGAAAAATTAATTTGAGAGGACTTTGCCAGAAATTTTACGCTTATTTCACAAACTGATACTGAATTTGTCGGTTGACTGTTAATTAAACTTCTTTATCAAAATAAAGCATGTAAAATTTCCCTTTCTCATCCTGACCCTGTTCAAGCATTTTTCTGTCTCCGTGAATGTAGATATGGAAGTTTTTATCTAATTTAATAATACTTTTGAAATGTCTCTGCGTTTTCTTAACCGCCGCTTCACTGATCGGAAATTCTTCTGAGATGTTGATCTGCATCTCCTGCTCATAATCGGTTTTAAAATTATTAAAACTCTCAATCACGTGCTCATCTTTCAGAACCTCAGCTGCAAACTCGTCCAGTTTAAATTCTTCTTTTTCTTTAAAGAAATTAATCGACTGATTCAGAAAGTCTGCCTGGTCTACCTTTGAAACCTCAAATTCCTGCGGCAGCTGCTTGGTGATATAATCTTTGTACACCATCAAAGCTTCCTGGGTGTGAAAATATTCGTCATCACGCTGTTTTACTTTCAGGAAATCTTCAAACCAATAATACATATCACCGTTTTTGTTGTTATCAACCACAGAAAGTACGTATCCGCTTTCTTTACTGCTGTTGTAAATCAACGCGGCTTTATCTATTTTAGTGAGGCTGATTCCCTGATCTTTGTCCAGTTCAAAAGATTCATTTTTAGGAAAGATTTTCAGGAAAGATTCTCTTTTTTCTGTTTTAAAAATTCCTATTTTATCCACTTTCTCATCCCCTTCGCGATCGTCTTCAAAATACACAACGAACAATTCTCCGCCCTGCACTCTTGGGTTTTCAGCAGCTTCAAAAAGATGTTTTGCTAAATTTTCAGATTCCCAAAGAAATTTGGCTTTGTCTTCAAAAATTTCTGAAACAGAACTGTAAACAGGATTATTTACCAAATAAGAATCGCTGTAAAACTGATAGGTTTCTTCGGTTTTAAATGAACCTAAAAAATAGTTCTCCAGCATTTCTACGGTTCCTTCGTCCAGCTCAAGTTCTTCCTGAGAAAGCAATAGAGATTCTCCGTTGATTTTATTTCCTACTCTGTGTACTGCAATTTTTGAAAACATCTTTGATTTTTTGTGGACTGCAAATATATTCAATCTTGAGATTAAAAAACGACAAAAAATAACTTTTCAAAATTTTGAATTAAAAATACAAAACCTGGTGAACCACAAAAGATTAAACAGCTGATTTCCAGTACTAAAAAAAACACGATGAGAGAATAGGAAAATTAAAAACCGATAAATACTTTTTAATCCAAACCTTAGAACAACAGTTTTCAATGTCCTTTTTACGAAAAATATCAGCGATCATTATTGATAAAAAATTTTATGAAATTTGACGGTCAAATTATCCTTAAAAAAATAATCCCATTAACAATCAAAGAAATTCTGTTGAATTATTTCGAAGCTGACGCATTACAACCCGAAGAAGCACTGACTTATAGAAATTGTAATTTGGAAAAAATAATACTCTGCTCGTCAGTTTTCCGTTTCATTACAGATTTTAAAGGTTTGATTACATATTTGATTGATCTAATCTAAAATAATAGACTTAAAAATCAAACACTTACAAAAACAACATTTCACTTAAAAGCTTTAGAACACTGATTGACAAAGGATTTTGATTAAATTAATCTTTCAAATTTTCAAGTCAAACAAAGTCAGTTTAATTTAAATTTTTGATGGGTTTTGGTACAGTTTTAGTAAGTGTTAGTATGTTTTAAAAATATTTAGACAATGAAGAATTTTGAAGCGGATACTATTAATGAAACTCAGGCAATCGAGCATTTGAAAATATTTTATCCATCAATTCAGAACGAAATTTCGCAGTTATCTGCACAAAACAATTTTCCAGCCATTATTCAGTCGACGGTTGATTACCTAAAAGTTCTTTTACAGGAATCTAAAATTAATATCGTTAACAGGAACATCAAAATGATGGAATGGCTTTACAAAAACGGAACATTCAGTGTAAAACACATCATTGAAAATCTGTTTATCAGATCGTTTGGAAGTCTTAAGAAGCATACTGACATCCAGCAATGGAATATTCTTTACCAGTATATGCCCATTGAATTTCAACAGATCTATCTTAACCAGACAAGACTGGATGAGATCATGTTTAAGAAGAATTAAATTTTGCAATAGACGGCGCCCAAGCTTTTAGCTTGGGCGCCGTCGTTTTATATCGGTAGATATTCAATCTATTTCTTGGAGATTTCTTTAGTAAACTGTTCGTCAGTTACGGGCTCAAACCATTGTGAAGGATTTTTCTCATGATCGATGCTCACGGCAATATGCGTCATTGCCTGATTCTCGCTTCCTCCATGCCAATGTTTAACATTTTTGCCGATTTTAATCACATCACCTTTTTTTATTTTCTGAACAGGCTTCCCTTCTTCCTGATGATAACCCACACCGTCAGTCACTAAAAGTGTCTGTCCGCCCGGATGATTATGCCAATTTGTACGTCCATTTGCTTCAAAAGTAACATTGCTGACTCGTGTTCCGTCATCACTTAAAATTGCCTGATACACGTTTCCTACGAATTTGTCATTGGCCACTTTATCACCTTTTGGAAACAGCATTTCCTGTTTTTCGGATGTTTCAATCTCTGCTTTTCTGTCATTTTTTTCGTTGCAGGAAAAAATAACGGTACTTATCATTCCTAAAATCACGGCTCTTGCTTTCGTCATATTAATTGTATTGAACGGTTTAAATACACAATTTAGACATTTCATCATTAAAAAAGGTGTAGAATATGATAAAATAAGATTGAAATGTTATCTTTTTGCCGGATTGTTTCCTGCCGCGCGAGCATCTACTACAGTATTCTGTCCGGAAGAGATTAGCCATTTTCCATTCTTTTTAACAAAAACCAAAGTAAGAATATCGTCACTTGCCGGCATTCTGTTATTTCCATGATCGATTCCATCCGGCGGAAAAAATTCCCCTACGCTGCTAACCAATGTTGCAACGGCTACGTCTTTTGTTAAGAAACGGGTCTTTAAACTTTTCTGCGTAAATGGAACTCCTTTAAAAAAAGCGCCAAAATTTCCCTTATGCGCGGCTTTTACCTCATCCCTGCCTTTCCACCACATACCGACAATGTTGATCCATTCTACATCTTCGGTCATGTAAGAATCCATATTTTTGAATTCATGGGTATTCCAGTCGGAAACCATTTGGCTAACCTGCGCCTGAATTGCCTTTTCATCATTTTGAGAATAACAGAAGATGCTCATCACTAAAAGAACACCTGTACATAAAACTTTTAGATTTTTCATTTTAATTTGTTTTGTGGTTATTTACACAAAGCTAATTAATTTAAAATGATTGCGTTAAATAAAAAAATCCCCAAGCTTAATGCGTGGGGACTCATAATAAAAAATTAAAAAAAAAAGATATTTCTATGGATTCTGATCATATCCCGCAACCTGAATCTGGGATAACGGCACCTGATACAGATAATCATTTGTGGTAATGGTGTAATTGTAGTTTAAAGCAGCAGCAGCCTGATTGATCACCGTTACACCTGTATTCCAGCGTACTAAATCATGCCAGTAAACACCTTCACCGGCAAATTCCACTCTTCTCTCTTTACGAAGTGCGGTTGTAAAATCTGCTGCAGAAATTGAGGTGGAAAGCGGAGCTAAACCTGCTCTCTGACGGATTCGGTTTAAATGACCAACTGCCATGCTGGTAGATCCCTCACTATTTAAAATCTCAGCATACATCAGGAGTACATCTTCGTATCTTATAATTGGGAAATTAATAGGCCAGTCGTAACGGTTGGTTAAAACAATTCCCTTTTCTCTGAATTTTACAAAAAATTTCGCCTGATCGGGTTGTCCGTTTGTCGCGATAAAACTTGTTCTGATGGTTAAAGGAAGCCTTAAATCTCCCGGCTCGTAAGTATCAATCAAAGACTGAGAGACTCCTAACTCAGCTGAAGAAAATAAACTTCCCTGTGGATTATAGTATGGATCGGCAGTACCAAAGTTTGGTGAAACATAACTTGGCAAATAAGAGCCCTGAGACAGACCTCCACTGATATGCTGGATCTCAAAGATATGATACTTGTTGTCATTGACACTTTTGAATAAGTCTGCATAGTTTGGTGCGAAAGTCACAAACTGACCTTCGCCCTGAATCACTGCAGAAAGATGATCTTTCGCTTTAGAAACATAAGAACTGTTGTTTAAAGGAAAACCTGATCCTGTAAGATAAATTCTTCCCAACATCGCATGGGCTGCAGATTTAGTGATCCTTCCTTTGTTTGCTGCGTCGTATACATTTTTCAAGCCTGCAACCGATGCTTCAATCTCAGAAGTAATGAAAGTGTACAGCGTCGCCAAATCTGTTCTCGGTATCTTGGCTGCTTCTTCCGGACTGACCGGCTTCTCGATTAAAGGAACTTTTCCAAAACTTCTCATTAATTCAAAATAGGCATATGATCTTAGAAAACGGGCTTCGGAACGGTATTGTTCTCTTGTCGCCGGATCAGCAAAAGGTACCGCATCAATTCTTGACAGAAGCTGATTCGCATACGAAATCTGTTGATAAGCATCTTCCCAGAGAATTTCCATTTCATCTGTTGAAGAGGTGTCCTGAAAACGGTTGATAGCGTAATAATCTCTGTTACCATTCTGTGAAATCGCATTGAAATTATTAGAACGGACTTCTGATGCCAGTAAATAAAAATTCACATCATATCCACCTCGCGATGAAGCGTTTACCATTGCAGAATATACTCCAGACAACGCCTGCTGGATCTGTAGTTCGGTGGTGTAGAATGAATTTTGGGTAATATTGTTTTCTGGCTCAAGCATCAAATCGTCTTCACAGCTGACCATTCCCAACATTATGGTTCCGCATATTATTGCTTTAGTAAGAGATTTCATTTTTACCTGTAGAAAAGATTTATGTATTGTATTAATTTTCATTTTTTTTGATTTAAAAGTTAAAGTTTAGACCCATCATATAGACTTTCGCATTCGGATAGGCTCCATAATCGGTACCGTCAGACTGTACAGATTCCGGGTTGTAACCACCGTAGTAATTGTCTTTTCGCCAGACATTTTCTAAGCTGACATACACTCTCAGGTTGGAAATTTTTAATTTATTTACCAATTCCTGTTCAAAATTATATCCCAGAGTAATGTTTTTCAACTGAATATATGTTGCATCATACAGCCATCTTGTATCTAAAAGACTTCCTGTAGTTCCGTCTAATCTCGGTGTTTTTCCGTCACCCGGATCTGCATCTGAACGCCAGCGGTTTGCCCAGTTCCCCATTACATTGGTGGTAGTTCCCATACCGGTACGGTCGATTGCGCGGCCAAGCAGTGCATAACTGTATCCACCTTTCTGACCCTGAAAAAATACAGAAAGATCAAAACCTTTATAAGAAAAAGTATTGGTGAAACCCCAGTAATAATCCGGAGTGGGACTGCCTATGATGTGACGGTCATTTTCGTTAATGATTCCATCTCCATTCACATCTTTGTATTTTACGTCACCTGCAATGGCTCCCGCTGTTTTTGCAACTGCTGCATTGCTTAGATCTGCTGTAGAAAGTACTCCTATCGCTTCATACAGGTAAAAAGAATTAAGCTCCTCACCAACCTGAATAATGTTGGTGCTACTACTGAATCCTGTATAAATCGGTGCATTGTCAGCGCCCAATTGCAAGACTTTATTGTTATTAAAAGCAATATTCGCGGAGGTATTCCATTTAAATGCTCCTGTTAAATTTTTTGTGCTTAAATCCAATTCCAAACCGGTATTCTGAACCGATCCTACATTTTTCCACATAATGTTGTAACCTGTAGCCAGCGGAATGGGTTGCTGCAAAAGCAGGTCATTGGTTTTTTTAATATAATAATCTGCTGTAAAGTCGATTCTGTTAAATAGTCCAAGTTCGAAACCGAAATCTGAAGACTGCGTTTTTTCCCAGGTCAAATTCGGATTTTCAATTGTGTTGGGTATTAAACCGTTGGATAAATTACCTCCGAAAGAATAGTTTCCGCCGGAAAGCGTACCAAATGCTCTGTAATCGCCAATGTTATTATTTCCGTTTTCTCCCCAGCTGTATCTCAGTTTTAAGTTGCTCAGCCAAGATCTATCTTTCAGGAATTCTTCTTCATCCATTTTCCAGGCTCCACCAAATGCAGAGAAAACTCCATAAAGATTATTCCATCCGAATCTGGAAGAACCATCTCTACGAGTACTTGCAAACAACATATATTTCTTTTTGTAATCATAGTTTACACGGCCAAACATTGAAATCAACATCCACTCTGAAGCGGTATATTCTGAATTGAGCACTGATGCAGACTGAGTGAAGTTAAATGTTTTTAAATCATCATTAGGAAAACCTTTATTCCGGTTATACTGGCTTGTCGTTCTGTAATTTTCTGCGCTGTATCCCGCAAGTGCTGCTACACTGTGATTACCGAAAGTCTTTTTATAATTCAGCAATGCCTCACCTAAATATCGGTTATAATTAATCGTTCTACGGCTTGCAATACTTACCTGACCCGGAATATTGGTGATCAAATTGAAAGTCGGCGTATAGCTGTTATTCAGATTAAAATTATTGGTTGCACCCCCTGAGATTTTAAAATTTAAACCCGGTAAAATATCGTAGGACATATATAAGCTCGACAGTAATCTGAATTCATTGGTATTATTGGTTGTATTTTCTAAAACACCAATTGAACTTTGTGAAGAACTTGCCCACCGGTACCGTTCATTTTTCCAAAAATTGCTGTAAAGACCCGCTGACAGTTCTGCTACAGGAACCATAGACAGCATTTTATGAGCTTCATTGTCTTTTCCGTCGACTGCAGCTCCGTAACTCTGTGAGTAACTCGGTCTCAAAGTAATTCCGGCTTTCCATTTGTCAGAGATATTAATGTCAACAACTGCACTTAGATTATACCTGTTGAAACCTGTATTGAGAGCCAAACCTTCCTGATCAAAATATGCAGCTGAGATTGCATACTTTACATCTTTGCTGCCTCCCCGCACTGACAACTGATAATTCTGAATCGATGCCGGACGGTAGAACGCATCCTGCCAGTCAATGTAAGCAACCTGATCAGTTCCCCACCGAGGATCGATCATATAGTTGACATTGGCCAGATTATAATTGGTGGTGTTAGCGAGATTAAAATAATTCGCTCTCACTGCATAACTGTCTGAAGCAGAATTTCCCGGAGCCAAAGCTACCCATCTTTTATTAATCGATTCGGTGGCATAATTAATCCATTCTGAACTAGTCATGATGTCTAACTTTTTTTCAATAGTCTGCACACCGTAATATTGAGAAAATGAAAATGACGGCTTTCCCGACACTCCTTTTTTGGTTGTTACAATGACGATACCGTTAGAACCTCTGGATCCGTACATCGCCGTGGATGCAGCATCCTTAAGTACTTCAATCGATTGCACATCATCCGGAGAAACGTTGGCCATATCGTCCGCGACCATTCCGTCTATTACATAGAGAGGTGAATTGCTCGCTGAGATTGATGCTGTACCACGTACTCTGATTTCTAAAGGCTCTCCGGGTTTTCCTGAAGTTGCCCTTGTCTTTACACCCGCAATCTGACCTGTTAACGCCTGATCAATTCTTGCGATAGGACGGTCTTTGAAACTTTCGGCATTTACCCTGCCTACAGAACCGGTGACTTCTCCCTTCTTTTGAGTACCGTAAGCGATGATGACCACTTCTTCGATGTCTTTCGTTTTATTCTTAGGATTCTGGATACTATCCTGAGACTTGACCGGATCGGCCGTTTGTTTTTCCTGTGAGAAGATCAAACTTGAGGTACTCAATAGAATACCCAGAGCTACTATGGATTTCTTCATTCTGTGATTGGTGATTATTTAATAATTACTTTCTATAAAATCAAAACATAAGAAACGGCCGAACTCAACCGACATGATATTTCTCATATTTTTTATTTCCCTAAAAGTATACTTATCATAAATTTCTGCTATCCTGCAGTTACCTGCTCACTTCTCCCAACATAGAATTACATTTAACCATTTCATTGTTAGCCCTATAATTTTGTCAATTGTTTTCTCACCACTAAAAAAGAAGTTAAAGATGCTTCAGTTAGAAACAAAAAAATCCCCAAACATTAGTCTGGAGATTTTAGAATCGCTTGATCTATTTTTGTTAATCCTGTTTATTTTAAATAAAATATATTACAAATCAACATCATGTAGTAAACACTGCTATGTTTTTGTGATAAATTAATTAAGCCATCTACTGTCCGATTGTTTTTTCCATCAAAATCCTCCAGACATTCATATGCAGCCATTCATCATAGTTTTGTAAATGTTGATATTGCGGTAATTTTACGGTCTTAGGAATATCAAATAAGTTCGTCCCCTTTTTCATTTCCAATTCAGTCGCTTTATAAAGATCTTCAAAGTACCCGATTTGCAGATCTAAGTCTTTACGGCTGCCAATCGGTCTCACATGAGCCATCAGTAACTGGTCAAAGTCCAGTCTTTTGATATCATAAAGATTTTCGAGCCACTGCTGAGGTTTGGCGTCAGGCAGATATGCGTAAAGAACGCGATCCGGCACAACGAGGTCTACGGTGAAAACGGTATTTTTCTCCGGAAATCTAAAAACAATCATTCCATCACCATGATTTTTACCATAGTAGAACAGTTCAATTTTCTTGCCTCCTAAACTAAAAACAGTCTTATTACCTTTCCATGTAGAATCAACAGCAACGACCTGATCATTTGGCGACATATTTTCAGCGGCTTTTGCGTGTGAAATGAATTTTGCACCAAGCTTTTTATAGATCTTGCCACCAGCATTATGATCCCAGTGATTATGGCTGTAAATGACATATTTTACGGGAAGATCTGTGTGCTTTTTAATAGACTTTAAGGTTTCGGTTGCAATCTGATCATTAATAGGATCAATGACCACGACACCTTCTGGAGTGATGTAATACAGTGAAAACACACGGTCACCAACCAAATAAATATTGTCCTGAGCTTTATATTCTTTAATTTCTGTTTGTGCAGATAACAGGTGAATAATAAATAAAAATATAATACTTAACGCGTGTTTCATAAATTAGATATTTTATTGAACAACAATTTATCCTGTTGAATACAATTAATATGCTACCAAAGGAAGAATTTTCTTTTTTAAACTTGCATTTGTATAGAGTAAATTAAAATGTCTGAAAAAATTGCAGTTTCATGAATTTGTTTAATTAAGATCAATTTCAAGAATCTATACGTAAGTTGTTTGATATAGAAATGATCAAGCTCAATGAAGCAGAATCAACGTAGGACAATATTACGTAACTTTCAAAAACGAAAATATGAAACAAGAAAGATGAAGCACACCAATCCCTGGAATAACATTCCTTTGGAGGACTATGAAAAGCATATGCAGCATGAGGATGATGTTGCACAGGCACAATTACTCAACGCTCTCATCTACAAATACCTGAAGAAATATAATCCTGAAAACATATTATTCTTAGGGATCAGTGGTGGAAATGGCTTAGAGCACATGGATGCAGATAAAGTTCAAAGGGTTTGCGGTATCGACATCAATCAAACTTATCTCGACGAAACTAAAAAAAGATACAGTAACAAACTCGGACAATTGGAACTTTTCAATTTAGATATTGGCAATTCTACGCAATCAATCATCAGCGCAGATTTTATTTGGGCTGCTTTGATTTTTGAATATGTCGACCTTCAAAAGGCGTTTTTGTTTATTGAAAATAATATCAACAAATCTGCAAATATTATCATTACCATACAATCCAATAATGGTGCAGGTTCCGTAAGCCAAACCGGTGTTGAAAGTATTAAATCTGTTAAAGATATTTTTAAAACTGTAAGCAGGCATGCATTAGAGGAAACAGCATCGAAGTTTGGATTTAAACTCTCCGGATCTGAAGAAAACGTCTTACCGAATGGCAAGTCATTCATAACCTTGGAGTTTCTTAAAGGTTAATGCTCTGTAAAGTTCTACAATGCAATTAATGAACTGAAAGTGAGTAATAAAAAAACCGCTTTAGAATTTAATCTAAAGCGGTTGGTATTATTAAGCTTATACAGCTATTAATTATTTTACTTCTTCAAAAATAACTTACGCTGAAAACCAATTAATTATAATCTCAAGGTACAAATAAGATACAGAATATCCACAACATTTCAACACACATAAGGAGCAAAAAGAATTGCAAAAATTACCAATAAATGGGGTTTCTAAACCTTCGAAGACGTTCATATTCAGCATATTCAAGTGAGTTATCAATTTTTTGTTTAACATAATTCTTAATTGGAATTAAGTGAAGTTGAGACTTACCCTTATTTAAAATCTCAAATATACTACGCCACTCGTTTGCTCGAACATTTCCTACGATGACATTTCCAGAGTACGACCCTCCAATTCCATTCCATGATATTGATGAAAAATCTTCAATGTCTTTATTATTTTCAAGAAACAAAAACAAAAACGTTTCAAATTGATCTGAAAAGTATTTTCTAACCAGTTGTATAACACAATTCACAGAACTGATATTTTTTGGCCATTTTACAATCATATTTTTTAAGAATTGTAAGGCTAAGTCTTTTTTAGTTCCAGATAGGTCTTGGAAAAACATATCAAACTCATCGTCACCAATTCCAATTTGTACTGAATTAGAAATAATATCAAAGAATAATTTTTCCATATCATTCTCGTCAAGGAAATTCCAGATAAAATTTAGATTCTCCATATTTACGTTCATCAGCCTACCGTTAAAATAAAATAGAGTAACAAATTCAAAAATGAAATTTTTATTAAAACTTAAAATTAATTTCAACCCTTTTCTTTCATAGTCAAAATCTGTCCGCTGTTTTGATGAAGCTTCTTGCATATATAGTTTCTCCACCAAATCTCTATCTGTCTCTAGATGAGTTATACAATGTTCAAAAAAATCATCGTCTATATAAATACCAATACCCTGAAGTTTTTTATCGTAAATAATCTTAAGAAAATCCGAGAAAATGGTTTGTGAATATGGACCGAACTTATGAAGCCAACTAAAATTAAAATATTCTGGAGAATCTAAATATTTGGTCGTATTGTAAAATTCTTTAGTATAATAATCATTAACAGATTCATCATTCAATTGTTCAAAAAAAGACAACTTAAACCGATTTGAATTCTTATGCTGCAAACGTTTTAAAAATTTCCACAGAATCAAACCATAATCTGAATCATTAGCAATTAGTGAAAATACATTATAAGGCACTGGTGTATTTGTGTAAGATTTATTACGGATAAAATACTTTAACATTTCAAATCCTAAAACCTTATCCCATTTAAATGTGTTTTCCATTATAATACAAAGGGAGTTAAAATTACTATGATTATGAGGTGACACAAGTAAAGTATTTTTGATCAGCTTACCAAACCTTCCAAATTCAGATTTATTTTTGAAAACAAAATGCTGACTAATTTCTTTTATTTTTAATTTTCTATATTCATTATGATCAATCTTTCGATTTTTAGTTCGAAATCTCCTTGTCCACTCTACTTTTGAATAATCAACAAACTCATCATTTATAAAACGATTATATAAATGTTGATACTTTATATTTCTTGGTTTAATAAATCTTAATGAATCCAGGAATTGTTGCACGAAATATACATCTTCGAATTTCTTTGGTTTCAATTTTTTTTCTATAAATCCCAGAATTAAAGGAAGATCTAAAGCCAACGTTTTTTTATTTACCTCAGTATAATGCGGTTTCCAATCATTGATAATTTTTAAGACTCTCTGTGGAAATTTTGCAAACAGTTCAAACAAATAATTCCATACTTCTATCTTCATACATTTAACCTTTTCGTTTAACGGAACCATATAGTTGTAATGAATAAATGCATTATTTTTACGTGAAGTTTTAAAAACTCTGTTCGTATGCTTTAAAAAAAGTGTTGCTAATCCTAAAAACGCTTCCTGATAATGTGGAAGTTCTTCTTTTGATTTAGCAATAAGTAATTTCGATAATTCCCTTTGTTTTTCAAAATTATTATTGAATTCATCGTCGTCCTCAAAACTTGTATTTTCTTTAAGTCTTCTTATCAGTTCAGGAAATACACTTGGGCTTTTTCTGGTATATTCAAAAGAAAGTTCTACTGCTAAATTAAAGCTATCTTCAGTGTAAGATCTGAAGAAGGGTGTCATTATCGCCAATAGTTTATCATCCGCAAACACAAAATCATTAGTCGCATAGATAGAATTATATATAGGGTTCTCAGCTTCTTCTATTTGACTCACTTTTTTATAAATGTATGCCAGAGTTTCATCACGCTTATAAAACCAAAACAACTTAATAAATCTTACAATCCTCTCGTCATCATTTTGATAGAAAGAAAAATATTGGTTGAGATCATCTTTAATATGATCAAATACTTCTGTATAACCGAAGGTATTGTTTGAAATTATAACAGTATCTGTAAATCGATGGCTGAAATCATCAAGATATCCAAACAATAATTTGTTGAATGATAACTTCTTGTCTTTTATAAAAATCTTATAAAAGAAATAAGTCGACATGACCTGCTCTGAAATTCTGACATTGGGACCACTAATCTCGATAAGCTCACGCCTTGAAAGCTCATCCAGAGATTCTTGAAAATCGTAATAGTTTAAATCGAAATTTTTTAGTAATTGTTCTAAGAATAACTTGTCATCTCTTCTAAGTGTAAAGAAAAAGGAGACTATTCCTATTGTCTTTAGCATTGCAGTGTTATCAAACAGGCTAAAATCTTTTACAAATGTTTTGAAATAAATATCATAAAGTTGATAAACCCCTCCTTTTAAAAATTCATAATGTTTTTCCCTTGCAAGTTTTGCTGCCATAACAGCTAAACGGCTATTGCCATCTGCAAGAGCTATGATTTTATCTTGATATTTGGAGTGCTTAACTTGAAAGTAGTCATTACTAATTATACTTTTGATTTCATCGTCGGAAAACTTAGAAAGCTCTACAAGCTCAGGCTCGAAATTATCATATATTGTGTTAATGTCAGGGAGAGCATGGTTTCTGACAGTTATAACTAATTTAATATTTCCTTTTCTCTTTTCTCTAAAGACTCCCATTATTTGCGAAAAACTGAGCACCTGTCTATTGGCATCATCAATTAAAAGGATGTAATTTTTTTTGGAATTTAATTGAATAATAAGGTCTTCCCAGATATCAATATCTTTTTTAACAATAACATATGATGTATAATCAGGGTTTTTACTTAAAAATTCCTTAATTACTTCAAGTCCAAATTTTGTTTTACCAACTCCGGCAGATCCAGATAGCACCACAAGATCTTTTGATTCTAGAGATATTCTGACTTGCTCTAACTCTGTAATTCTTCCTAAAAATGGATTATCCAAAGGAGTGGAAAGATTACCAGCTTTATTATTGTATTCATCTATAAAATTATCAACAGGTAAAATTTGGCCAGTCTCAAACGGAATACCTAAAATGTCTTTTGCTATAATATGATGTTCCGTAAAAATATCTAAGGCGAGCCTATCAAGTCCAATAAGTTCGATATCAATATTGTGTGTTCTACTAAATTCAATCACGCTTTCTTCCTGATCAACCTTTAGTTTACAATTAAAAAATAAAATTATTTTATCTATTTTTTCCTTATCAATTTTTACCACCTTAGAATCCAGACAGACTAAAATATCATCTTTTAATTTCTTAACAATCCCTTTATTAGCAACAGTAGTAAATTCCACGAAATACAAATGCCCCAATTCACTTCTAAAAAAAGTATCTGGAGTTCCCTTCACCGTTTTCTTTTTACCAATTTGGCTCCCTGTTCTGTTAATGCTTTGAACTTGATTATCTCTTAAATTCAAATAAACATCACATAGGTTTTGAAATTCAGCATCATTGATACTTACCAATTTTTGTTCTATCAATTGTAATCTACCACTCATTTGCATAATATTTACCACAAATATAACAACTTAACTCAAAATAATAACACTAAATATAAAATATTTTACATTTATTATGTTTTATATTACAATAAACATTAAATTTGTAACACTAAAACTAAAAAATGTACACTGAGATTTTAAGGATAATAGAAGGAGGTTTAAACAGGGATATTAAAAAAATAACAAATTATTCAAAGATTCTTGCTGAAAAATTAGAAAAAGATGGAGATGGGAAATTGGCAAAATTAATTATTAATACACTGGATAATAAACCTTCTTCAATGGTATCAATGGATTCTTTGCTTTCGAGTCCGGTCGATCAGGAAAGCCGTATGAGTATTGTTGATATTTCAATGCCAATTAAAAACAATGGAGAGGTTATTCTTCCGCCAAGCATTGCTAATAAAGTTGAAGACTATGTTAACTTATATCGCCATCAAAATGAGCTTATCAAGAATGGGCTTGAAATTTCGAATTCTCTATTACTGTATGGAATTCCGGGAGGTGGAAAAACGACGATTGCTAAATATATTTCATATAAAACAGGGCTTCCTTTGATCACTGCTCGTTTTGATGCTATCGTATCATCTCTCTTGGGTAATACCTCCAAAAACATTCGTAAAATATTTGAATATGCAGATGAAAAACCGTGCATTCTATTTTTGGATGAATTTGATGCAATAGCTAAAGCAAGAGATGACCAATATGAATTAGGAGAATTAAAAAGAGTAATAAATAGTCTACTTCAGAACATTGATACTTTTTCTAAATCTAATCTGCTAATTGCTGCTACAAACCATTCAGAACTTTTAGATAAAGCAATTTGGAGAAGATTCAATACAATTATAGAAGTTGGGCTTCCGAATCAAAATGAAATACAGGGGCTTATAGAAAAGTTCATTCAAGGATCGGCAAACGATTTTTTGAACGACGAAAAAAAACTGGGTAGGATTCTACAAAACTTGGAAGGGAAAACACCGTCGTTTATCAAAACTTTATTCAATAATATTCTTGCTCAAAAAATCATTAGAAACAAAGAAATTCTTTCGTACGAAGATGTTCTTGTAGAAATTTTCGAAACTAATAACAAAGATTATAAGCCTGAAGACCTTATCATATTTTTAAATGAAAGTGGTATAACTCAGGAGCGCATAACACAAATAATGAACATATCGATCAGACAAGTTAGAAATAATTTAAAAACAAAATAGACATAAATCATGGAAAGGAATTTACCAATAAAATTTTTTCAAAAACGAATTAATGACGAAAGAAACACTGAAGGCGGTGGAAACCAAGATCCACCAAAATGGTTTGATGAAACTGTCGTTCCCGGCAAGGCACAGCAATTTATTGATACACTAAGTGATGTATCTCAGAAAATATCAGCAAAACAACGCAATGACAATTACATTCCTAATGTTATCAAGTTAAAAGTTAATCAAGATGCATTAGCAAAAACTTACCGTAAAGAAATTCGTCAGATATTTAATACTCAAAAAATGAATGTGATTGGCTTGAGTCAAAATGACGAAGTTTTAGTAAAAATTGAGAGTGCAGAAGAAGTAAATAAAATCACAAAAAAACTAGCACAAGGTTTAAAACAATCAGCAAAGCAAGGAGTAAAATTAGGTATTGCTGCTATTGATGATGTTGAAGAGCATTATCCAGAAATCAGTATTGATATTGAGACATTTGAAGAAGCTGAAGAGCTTAAAGTAAAATTATTCAACTATGGTGATCCGGAACTAAACACAATAGCCATAAGAGCTTTTGAAAAATTCTGTAGAGATAGAGGTATTGATTATAGCAGAACATTATATTCTGCAGATTTAAATATTTTCAAAATCAGCCACGCAACGCTTGATACTGTTGAGGAGTTAAAAGATTTTGACGGTGTTCAACTTATTTCGGAAATGCCAAGATATTATGTTACTTTGGACGAGTTAGATGGCGACGGCCAGATAAATATTAAAATGCCAGAAGCAGGAAAGGACTATCCTACTATAGGAATTCTTGATAGTGGTATTGCAAAAATACCCCATTTATCTCCGTGGTTACTGGAGGATAATTTCACAAAATATCATGGAGATGACGTTGATAAAGGTCACGGAACCGCTGTATCAGGAGTTCTGCTATATGGTGATGAGCTAGAGGAAGAAAATTATACAGGTTTTCAAGGTGCAAAGCTTTTTGAAGCCATTGTATTTCCAAACAATACTACTCAAGGAGTTTCAGAAGAAGAATTGATAGAAAATATACGTGAAGCGATTAGCGAAAATGACCACATTAACATATGGAATTTATCATTAGGAACTAACAAAGAGGCCGACGAAATTGAATTTTCAGACTTTGGAAAAGCTTTGGATGAAATTCAGGAACAGCACAATGTTTTGATTTGCAAATCAGCTGGTAATTGCGGAAATTTTCAAAAAAATAGTCCAAGAAGCAGAATATCACAATCTGCAGATACAATCAGAGGTCTGGTTGTGGGATCTATTGCAAAAAGTAAAAACTCAACAGATTTATCAGAAAAAAATCATTCATCACCATTTTCCAGAATTGGACCTGGTCCATCTTTTTTAATAAAACCTGAAATTTCGCATTTCGGAGGCAACGTAGGACTAGATCAAAATAATAAATTAATACTGAATCCTGTTTACACTTTTTCAAAAACTGGTGACAGAAAAGGTGTTGTGGGAACAAGTTTTTCAACGCCAAGAATTTCTTCAATTGTCTCAGGCCTTGATCATTTGTTAAATGAAGGTTTTAACCCTCTTCTATTAAAAGCTTTAACAATTCACTCTGCCAAGTATCCTGCTGAATTAAAAATTGCTATTGATGAGAAGTTAAAACATGTTGGGTTTGGTGTACCCTCTAATATTCAGGATATACTTTTCAACCAGCCAAATGAAATTACTTTAATACTTCAGGATAATTTAGAAAAAGGTAATTTTATAGAAATTCTTGATTTCCCGTATCCTCAGTCGATGGTTGACGAAGATGGTTATTTTCACGGAGAAATTTGTGTAACCCTCGTAACCTCTCCAATTCTTGATTCGGCAAATGGCGCAGAATATTGCCAATCAAATATTGAAGTTTTGCTGGGAACATATGATGAAAAGACTGACAGAGACACATCAAAACGTGGAATTATAAATCCTATAGGCAAAGATGGCGCAAAGAATCTTTTATCTCATAGCCTCTATAGTAAATCGGCAATCAAGAATACTGAAAGCCCGTACACCAAAGAACGAGTTTTGGTAGCTTATGGAGATAAATTCCAACCTGTAAAAAAATGGTCGGTTAATTTGGACGAATTTACAGGATCAAATAAGGAAAAATTCCTGAAGAACCCTAAAAATTGGTATCTTAAAGTGGAAGGTCTTTTTAGAGATTTTATCGAAACAAAAGCCGATATGCAGAGAATAACTCCAAGCCAAGAGTTCTGTCTTATTATCACAATAAAGGATACAAGAAATGAAAGTCATATTTACAATGAAGTTACACAACTTTTAGATAGCTATAATTTTGTTCATCAAAATGTAAGACTAAAAGAAAATGTAAGAGTACAGCTCAGAAGCTAAAATATTTTAACCTTAAAAAAAGAGGGCTATCAATTGTTTTTAATAGCTCTCTTTTTTAATTAGTCCAGCAATCAAAGCCTTAAATTTTAACTTTATACTGAAGAAGTTCATCTTTTAACATATAAGCCCTCGGGGATTCCCTGCGAATTAGAAATTCAAGGATGAAAAGAAAGTATAACAAAATCTCTTGATTTTGTTTTATTTTACCACCATATTTATGAAAAGCATTCTCAACAAACTTTTCTAAAAGATCAGTATCAATGTCTTCACCTTTCGAATACAATAAAATTGCTATCCACGATATGGAATCAGGCATAAAATTATGAAATGCAATGCCACTGATAAATCTGATAGACTCATTAACCATATTGCTTCCCCAGTTTTCTATGAATTCTTTGTAATATAAATTCTTGCCTTCCAAGACATTCCATTGATCCATATTAGCAGACCACTTGATATCCATCAGGAATGGAGGTATAAAAAATATTTTCTTATTACTAACAGTCCAAGTTCTTAAACATTCCCAGAAAAACCAAAAATTACCAACATCAGCACCTTGATAAACTGCAACAATAAATTCTTCCACCATATCTTTAATAAATATAAGAAATTGTGCACTGTACTCTTTTTCATTAAAATCCAGTACCAAGTTGAGCAGTTTATTGAAAAGTGGATCAGCAATTATCCGTGGTTGATTTAATAAATATCTGGGGTAGAAAACTATGAAAGCAGCTCTGCTCTCAAAAAAATCAGGATAATTTCTTAAATGTGGATTTTTTAAAAAGTCCAAATGCATTTCTAAAATATCTTGTATAAATTGCTGCTGCGATGCCGATTCTGTTTTCCATGAAATAATACGCAAAGCATATTCAAGAACTCTGTAAGTTGATTTTTCTAATACGACAGAAATTTGCGCTGGTTCTTGAATGGTACCGTTAACTACAGAGGTTACTAATTCGTCTGTCCAATCCTCCTGAATATTTTGTAATTCATCTGCGGTCAATTTTCCTTGATGATACAATTCTTTTCTTCTCTTATATTCATCATTTAACCCTTTCGTGCGTCGAAAATTTTCCATTAACCCGAACCAGCAATTCATTACAAATTGAGGTTGATAAGTAGATAAATACTGGGATAGTCCCTGTTGAAAAGCAATACTTTCGTTGTCATCCAATTTTGCCAACAGAAGATTGAAAATTAATTTTTTTGCTTCAAGCTCTAAGGTCAAATCTAATTTGGTTTTAAAGAGAAAAGATAAACCTGTTAATGTGGGTCCATTATCTAATGCATCAAAATCAATAAAATCGGGATCTGCATCTCCCAACTTCCTACAAGCAAAATTAAGTAAGGTATTTTGACACCATATTAACTCTTCTGGTGTAAGATCTTCCAAAAAATCCCGTAGAGCTACAGCGGCCATAGTTCCTGGTGCAACCATAGGGTTAGACCGGCCATTTAGTCCAATAATAAAATTATATCCAACTTTCCAAGTTGCATAATTATGATTAGGCATAACTTTATTGTCAAATGCATCTCGTGCCCAAATAAGAGTGACTTTAGGATATTCCTCTGGGTTTTTTATCATTTTCTGAATATCCTCATCGTAATCAGGAGTTAATTGAATATAATATTCATAACCTTGCTGATCTATCGGTTTAAATTCGTACTTACGAACGTCCATATCAAATAAGAACTTTTTAGATATTAAATCACCAGATGTACTCTGCCACATTTTGTCAATCTGCTTAAAGATTAATTTATTATGATTTCGTTGGTAGAACAAATACTCAACTACAAATCCAATCAAACCTAAGTTGTATTTTGTACGGTGTTTTCTTGCAATAGCTTGAATCCTTTCTTTTCTTTCAAAAGGATCAGTATTAAACACTGTTCTGTCAATCATTTCATGGGTACTTCTAGAGGAATCCCATTTAAAAAATGATGGTACTCCTAATAAAGATGCTGATAATTCATCAAGTAAACTGGGGTCAGCCTGCAAAACACTAGATACAACACCTAGAACAGCAACGTTGTTAGATTCCTTAATAATCCTGGCCAAATATTGATTTAGTGAATTAGGCTTATTGCCATCTATAATGTCTAGTAACGATTTTTCAAGTCCCATCAACAATGATGACACAACATCATTAAGCACTCTAGACCCTCTATACATTGTCCAATAATCGTAATTTCCATAGTACTGACGATGAGTGCCATCTTCAAAAACAATATTTATATTTTCAATCTCACGATTTAAATGATTTAATACTTCCTGATTGTGGTTAAAAGCAGTGTTCAAAAACGGTATAATAAAATCAAGAGCTTTTTCAGGATAATACAAAAACATCCAGTAGAAGAATGTTTGATATCCACTAGGGTTTTTATAGTGATGATCTATGTTCTCATTCAGTCCAAAATCATCAAATTTTGGCTGTCGAACAATCATACTGTTTAAACTTCCTGGCTGATGCCTTTCCTCTTTTTTAGCCCAATTTTCCCTCGCCATTTGAAAAACTGCATCCGGAAAAAAGCGGCAAATTTGATCAGCATTCACCCCATCAACAACCAAATCCCTTACAGCGAATAATATAGCGGTATTAGTCCACCTTGCATTACCAATTCCCGGGTTCTGAATAGCTTCTACAAGAAGTCTAACAAGCTCGGGATCCGCTGCCGTAAGCTTAAAGAATATCGCCACATATTTTTTCAGAAATGTAAATCCTGAACGATTTAATCTGTTTTCTGTAGTTCTGGATTGGGCATGATAAATAAAATCTTCTAAAAGAAATGCTGCGCTTTTAGCTGATGGTGGGAGTAATTTTTGATTAAAATTCGGCAATTGCTGACTCCAGGCTTCAATAAGATTTAAATACCTGGCTTGAAAACCTTCAATACTTTTAATTTCAGCAGAATTCTCTTTAATATAATCAATAATATAATCCCAACCACTTCCTACAGGAAGTAAATGATTAAAATCTTTTGTTGCTGGATTTATTTTTTTACATCCAGTCTGAAGGAGAAACATTATATCCTTTAATAATTGTCCAGAATTAATCAAAAATTGATTTTTTAAACTGTCCAGCAATATATTAGAGTGATTTGAACGAAGAGAAACAATTAAAAGTTCATTTTTCCATGATTGCTTTAGCGCACTGTCATTTAATAGCTTATGCACAAAATTTACTGAATCTACAGGTTCGTTTGTATAATAATCTTCCAACCAAAGCCGGAATGCTCTTTTCATTGCAGGAGAGGATTCAATTGATAAGATAAAATCTTTTGCTTCTGCTGCCTCAGTTTTCTGCTGCCTTATAAAACGAACTAAAGCCCAATCTTCTAAAATGTCATGAGATGGACTAAATGTGTTTCCATTAGAAAATTTGTCAATCTGAAGTATATTATCTTTAACGAGATCAGCTGTAATTTTAGCATCTTTAACATAAGCTGTGAAAAGCGACATTTCTTCTGATCGTTTTAGGCAAATATCTAAAAATACTGTTCCCCGTTTTGGATTGTTATTTTCTACAATATGTTCCCACATTAACCTTTTAAACTGTAATTCATCTAAAAGTTCTTCACGAAGTAGTTGGGGTATAATTCTAACAGCTTTATCTAGATAATAAGGATTTCTCAACAAATGCTCAATCTTAGGGTTATCAAGTAAATCCCGAAGCTCTGGGAATTCTGTGCGTATTAATTCAATCTCTTGATCATTAAATTCATTTACCTGAAAATAAGATATACTTTCAGGAAGTTCAAACTGGTAGTTAATTTTAAATTTCTGTAAAATGTAATCCCTGATCGTTAAAATTATTGAGACATTTTTATTTCCAGAAAGTAATTGAAGTAATTCATTAAATGCTCCTGAAAAATTGGATTCAATTAATTTTTCAAAACTTTCTATCCAAATTAATAAGTACTTATTTAAAAGAGGACTTGCCATCAACTGCGGAATACTTGCTTCACTGCCTACATTTGCTAAAGCTTCAGCCAAAGTCTCACAATAAAGATTTTCTGCAGTAAAAGTTAATATCGAATATTCACGTGATGCTTTCATATCTGCAACAACAAATTTTGTCAATGCAGATTTACCTACACCAGGATTACCATGAACTACAGTTACACTATTATTTTTTACAGACTTTAAAAGATCCGTTGCATCACGTGGAACATTAAAATTCCCTATTTTTTCACGTGTTCTTGCATTAACAGTATGCTCATTAGTTTCAATTTTTTCGTAACTAGAGAGAACTTGCTGATCAGTTTCTGGTTTAACTGTTTTTATTAAATTAAAACCTTGGGGAATCAGTTTATTATATGCTAGAGCTTTTGTCGCTAAAAAGATTCCATTATTTTCATAAGAATGTACAATCCCTGTAAAATAAGAACTTCCAAATAAAACAGAATATGCACCGCTGCCTGATAGCCCTTCCACATTTTCAAGAGCCTGCTGGTAAAAAGTATCTAATGAGGATTCGGAACGGAGGATAAATCTACTACGGTTATCTTTTTGATCTTCATCAAATTTGAGTTTAAAAGATCGATCCGCTTCCTGATCATTAAATCCGGCAAACCCTCTTATTTCATATTCTAGTATCGTTTCATCGGTATCGATAACCTGACAGAAAAATTGTTTTCCGGTCAGTGGAAGAATATTCTTTTTTAGAAGAATAAGTAATGCTATATCCTCATTATTTTCTGAAATGTGGACAATGTCCGAATCAGTTAAATTATAAGAATAATATTGTGATTGCTCTTCATTAAAAATATTTTCCAAGATGATATCTGTCTTTTCAAAATCTTTATCGAAATTTTTTCCAGTTAAACAATGTTTGGCAGTTAGTACATAAACATAATCTACATTCGGATCAGGAAAGTAAATTACTGCTGTTCCAACTTCATTACAACTAATTTTAACTGTTGCTAACTGAGGTATATTTTTATACATACTTAATCTTTTAAAGGTAAATAGGCCAATGTGTAGCTTTCTACGCCTAATTTTGAATATTCACAATTAAACTTATGATTGTTAAAGGGATTTTGATCCACTCCAAAAATATCTCTTAATTCCGGAGTGTCACAGACAAAGTAGATATTCAATATTTCTGATCCTTTGTTTTCACGAGTAATCAATCGAACAAGAGTCTCTTTATCAGGATGTCTGTTATGAATACCATTACCCGTTACTACGTAATTTTTTGTTTTTACTATTTCTAAAATTTTAGGATTTGTGTTGCCCTTACTTCCGTGATGTGCGAGTTGCATAAAATTGACTGCTAACGGTGCATCTTTTGAATATGTCAAATGATCAAGACTATCTATAATATCCGATGGATGACTGTCAGCAAGCAGCAAAGCTTTAATACTTTGGAATTCTGCCAAAATAGCAATACTACTTCCATTAATGGGATCGTCATCTTCGTTAAATTTTATACCCTCCAGATCCTTGATATTTTTTTTGTGATCAGATTCAGAAGCTTTTCGTCCAATTCTTCCGCTGAATTCTTTTTTTCTCCATAGCTCCGTCGCTATAGCTTCCTTTTCAGGATTCGGTGAGAGAATTGTAATTTTTAAACCAAAAACATCCAATGATTCTGTAGATGTATTTATAGGACTGATGGCGGGAATATCATTGATTTTAAGAAAATTACGAAGATCAATTCCCTCTTTAACAGAAATTTTTCCGTTAGGAATATTAATTTTTTCAGGTGAATAGTTGAAAATAAAATTTTGTACTATTTCCTTTTTGTTTTCAATTTTTTTATCTTTAAAAAAACCTAGTACCGCTCCAATATGATCTTGATCAATATGGCTGACAATCCAATAATCGATGATTTCACCAACTTCTACGATTTCTCTGATCAATGGTCCAAAAGCATTTTTATATTCTTTAGCATATCCACCATCTATTAAAATGTTATGCCATTTGCCATCTGTTCCTAAAAATCTAATATGAATGGCATCTCCACCATTTACATCTAAAAAATGAAAACTGACTTGATGTGTTTTTTGCATGACTTAAATAAGAGTTGATTTGTTAAAAAAAAAATAAATCACCGATTAAACCTAATATAATTATCAGGAAATTGCGATAGTTTTTAATTTAGTAGTAATAGATAAAAACGAGACCATAACATACTGATGATCTCGTTCTAAATGAATGTAAGAAATTAAATTATCGTGGGTTAATCCTTCTTTAATTCCCTCAAGTAGCTCCAATATGCCAAAACGTCCTGTGTGGGCCCACCCCAATCTCTATCTAGTTGTCCCAAAATAGTTTTTTTTGCCAATTCGGAAGTTAATTTAAGCGCGATATTACTGGTGGTATTTTCAATTAAAATATCATCTCCTCTTTCCGCATATTTAAACGGACCATGATTGACTTTTGAAGCGATTGTCTCATATAGCTGATTGACATCATCAAATTCAATATCAAGAATATGCTCTAAAAATTTTTGAAAATTTGTTGTTTCTACCATGATTAATAGTCGTTTTTAAATTGTTTATAATAATCAGAATCTTTCCAGTAAGAGTCGCATTCTTTCATTTTATTTAGTTCAAAATCTTTCTCTTCTTTAAGTATAACTCTCCACATAATTTATAAAAACCATCACCCTGCTCTCTATCTTGTGATTTATGAATAATTAATGTACTTAATTGAGGTCTACCCTTTTAAATTCATGTAGGGAAACTTCGCCAAGCCATTATCCTATCAAATCTCTATCGTAAGCACTATTGAAGTTCAATCCAAGCTGGAGTTGACTATTCAATTGAGAATAACTCCCAGATGTTTTTGCTCTTGCTAGTTCTATCAACTGGAATCTGATTTCTTTGATCATCTCAATATTAAGTGTCAGATTATAACGTTTTTTTTTTGCAGTTTAAAGCATTAGAAAAAGATTTTAATAATCAATTCTATAAAGGTAAAGGTTTTTAACGATTTTTAGTAAGGGAAAAAGTAAAGAGATTAAAAATTCACTTAAGTTTTAGTAACTTAAAATCTTCTAAAATTCTTAGCAATGTATAAGATTTGAATAATCGACAAGATGTCTTATCAATTCTATACTCCGTCATAATAAATTTTCTTAAACTAACTCATTGTTTTTAAGCCTTCATCAGTGATCAACTTTATGAATTTTTTTTATAAATACTGAAAATATTATTCACTACCTACCCAGAAAAAATTTGGATCAAAAGGCTACTGATATTTTTTAATACAAAAACGACAAAAGTTTAAACTCTGACTAAAAATCCCAAGCCAAAATTGGCTTGGGATTTTTTTTAACTTTTTTGTTATAATCGAAAAGAAATCAAATTATTTTCTCTCATTAGTTAAACTTTCTAAAAATTCCTGAACATCGACCAAATAAGTCTCCGCATCTTGTTTGTTATGAATAGTACCTGAATGCGCTGCATCATTTCTGCCAACACGAATATTCTCAATCAAATTAGTTCTTAAATTTTCAGGATGATGGAATCTGCTGTTCAAAGCTATCTCAAGTGCCGATGTTCCGTTACGAGCAGCGTATTCACCTTGTTGATTTGTAAAGCGTAATAAATGGCTTTGCATTGCTCCTATAGTGTGACGAAGTGGATCTAAAATGCCCGGGAATAATTGTTTGAGTTCATACTCTACAGCCCTCCCAAATTGTAGCATTGCAGGTGAAAAATCACTACCATCCTCAATTAGTCCTAGCAATAATTGTCCTGACACCAAATAATCGACAGTCTTTACTTCAAGCTTTGAAGTGTTGAACAGGAAACCAATTTCTCTTCTGGAAAACTGCGAATCAAACTTATTAGTATATTCATCAATTCTTGATTCTAATTCCGTGATTTTATTTTCATTTTCCTCTTCACTAATCTTCAGCTTTTTAAAATCATCAAAAAATTGGTCACGCTGAATATTTAAAAGACTTAATTCTAGATTATTAGATTCATCAAAAAATCCACTATCGAAAACCTTATAGTCAATACTTCCATCCTGATCGATATTTAAACTTGACATCTGCGGTAAATCGCCGGCGTTTCGTTTATTTCGCAGATAAAAGATTTTCACTTTGTTACCATCCAATTTTTTTTCTGCAACTAAGGTTTGGAATTTACGAATAAGATATTCACTGTGTGTTTCGATCACCAATTGTATTTTAAAATTTTGATTAGCTCTTTCAAACATCTCAGCTAACAAGGATTGCCATTTAGGGTGAAGGTTTGCCTCCGGTTCTTCTATAATTAGAAGACTTGGGTTATAGTAATCAACCATAACCGAACCATGTTCATCATGATATTCCTCTCTCGTAATCTTATTTCTTTCTGCCAAAATGCTGATTTGGATAAGAATTAAAATTAGTTGCTTAATACCGTAACCAAAATCAACCAAATCACGCTCAAAATCATCGAATGTTGTAATAGAAATTGAAATCATTTGATACTTTAACTGATAGTTAACATTGATTCTTTTACCTATGTCAAATTTTTGGAGGTATTCATTCAGAAACCTGGAATGATAAACTTCATATTTATCATACTCCTTCAGTAAGTTTACAAACGGAGAATTACTTGCTGTACTGTAAACTCTAGAATTTTGTTCTTTAACTGTGGATAAATAATTGATTGTTGAAATTCTTTGTACTAAACTTTTCCAAGTATTTTTAAAACAATTTTCTATAACATTATGTTTAATGGTCTCGTTTTCTTCAGTAGTCTCCCATTTGAATTTGCTTCGTAATATATCTAGTGATTTTGAGTAGAGAACTTCAGCAATTTCTGGAGCTGGAGCAAAATCATCTGTTTCAAAATCGATTTCTCTAACATCAGATTTATCACTTATAATTTCATCCGGCAAGGAGTTAGCAAATGTATTCCACTCATTAATTTCAATCTCGCCTTTGATTGATTTTATGAGAATGGACGGAACAAAATTCATATGACCATTGTAAGCGACCTCATCCATTTTCTCCAACCACCTATATTTGTTTTTATTTTCAAGATAAAATTGGTAAAACTCTTCTACTTCATTTAATTTCGCTTTCAGTTTACCAAAATTAATCTGCCATTCTACATAGCCCATTAAAGGATTATAAAATGAGGGGAAAGGGTAATCTTCTTGTGCAAAAATCTGCTCTTGCAAAGTGTAAGACTCCCTGCTTTTTGCTTTACTGGCTGACTCTCTGCTTCTTTTCTCAAATATTTCAATATCTTCATTATTTTCTTCTGTGGTAACATCACGGTAAAAAAATGAGAACAAGACTGCACTGTCTTGACTGTCTATCACTTTAATTCCTCTAAGTTTTGCTTTATAATTGTCGCGAGCATCAGGAATATGAAATGTTAGGGATATATATAAGTTAGATAATCCGAGAAATGCAAATGGAATAGAAGTTTCAACCGATTTATTTTCTTTATCGTGTAGTACATTATCAAAATCTCCCAGTAGGTGCTCTTGCAGACTTAAGTCTAAATCAAATACATTTTGATTTTCTTTAATGCTATTTTTCAACATCTGTAAAGATTTTATTACAGAACTTTTTCCCGAATTGTTTGCACCAGTGAATAAATTAATAGCAGATAATTCTTCCTTAAATCCCGTAATGTTGTCGAAAATTCTAAAATTTTTCAGTCCGAGAATGTCAATTAGTTTCATAGTTTTATTTTTTTGTTAATTATTAAGAATAGCTAAAAAACTTAAGCTATTACTAATGAGTTTAAATTTTGAAGCAAAATTACAAGCAAAGTGCGCAATAATTTTACGCACTTATGGTAAATTTGAATTTTTACAAAAATATTTTTAGAATCAACTTTGATGATAAAAAATATCTGTTAGTAAATACAGCTTCTTTTCAGAATAATATAGATATTGCTATCAATAATAAATATTTCAAAGAATATTTTCAATTAACCAACTTCAATTAGGTGAGTTATTAAGATTATATTATAAAATTGTGCTGGCGATCATATTGTCAATTAATTTCCAGAAGTGGTGGCAGAATACGAGTATTGATGAAAAACCAAATATGAGGTTGACTTCAGCTACAAACTCTCTTTCCAATAAAAAATGCTGCCCAGTACCGGAAATAATTTTTAAGAAAATAAAAAGATTTTTTTGAGCTGAAACAGGATTTCTAATTTTGAAAACAGAAAACGAAACGATTTTGAAATAATAGAATTAGAAAACTAAAAAACAATAAAACAAAATGGATCAAAAGGATTTATGGGCAATTGAACTGCTTTCGTTGTATGAAAAAAGGAATACAGTGGCGATAAAGAAAAAGTTGTTTGAGAATACAGATTTACTAATTTACCTCCACGAAATATTAGCTGAAAAAAATGTACAACTTCAGGAGAAAGATGTGTATTCTGAACAATTGATCATAAAATTTCATCTACAAAATCTTAGTGTTTTAAAGCTGTCTGAAGGCCATCCGATAGAATCAAGATTTTTTAACAATAAAGCTTCTCATATAAAATTTTTAGATATCTCATCTATAATCACCATAATGAGGTCTCAGTATGAGTCGTTGCTGATGTATCAGCACCTATATGTCAATACACAATTAGAGGACGAACAAAAATTAAGGTTTCAGTCTTGGATAATGTCTTCTATGATGTTAAGAAGGACGGTTTTTGCCGAGTCAAAAACCTATAATCAAGAACAAACTGATAACGAAGTGGCAGAAATTAATATGTTAAGAGAAAGTATTAAAAACAATGAGAATTTCAAATTCTTGTCGGAAAAACAGCAGAAGAGTCTTTTGGAAACTGGGAGCGGAAAGCTGTTCAAAACTTGGGATACCCTTTTTAAAGAATCTAAGTTTGCCAAAGGTGGAGTCTTTTCAAAAATTTATTACACTGCATCAATTTACGCTCATTCTTAAGGAATTCTCGCTCTCCAATTAAAAGAGACAAAGCATCTTATGGATAATCAATATATGCAGGAAAATCTTTACCTGATGCTTTTTTATTCTTATCTAATGACCAATATAATGATAAAAAACATTGTTAACAAATTTCCTGAGGTTGCGCAAAGATTTGAAAGTATTGATGAAAAAACCAGATACGAAGTTGATTTCAATTATGAACTTTCATTTAAATAAAAAATGTTGCCATCGGGCAACATTTTTTCTCTACTGCGGGCATTGATAACCTTTATCCTTATTTACAGACTCAAGAAAGTTTAGTGTTCTAATTAAACCTTCTATACTTAAGTCTGCCATTTTTTTAAACTCTTCAGGATAACTTAGAATCTTCTCCGACAGCTCTCTGGTTTTAGCTTCATCAGCCACTTGACCTAACTGCTTCCATTTATTTTCTGTACTATGTGAAATGGTATGTACGGTTTTAATTCTATTGGCGTTGTAATCTTTGAATATAGTTGATGCAAAATCAGATAGCCAATCGAAATCATCATTTCCATCGTAGGCTCCACGTAAATCTCTTATCACATTTGAAAAATAAATATTCCCAGTAAAATCATCGGGAAAAAAAGAAGCAATTAAATCTCCAATCCTGTCCCAATAATTATAAACTTTTTCATAGCAAACATTAAGATACATAGCATATCGCTTACCTGGAAAATTAGTGAAGACAGGATAATAAGTCTGACCACCATCAGTCTTCTGTGCATCTTTTAGGGGATCATTAATATATTCACGGTATAAAAATAGATGTGCCGTAAAATAGACTAGTTCATCTGATATAAACATCAAATCATCGATTAGCTGATGATAATTAATTCTGGCGGTTTCAAAAGCACAGTTTCTGTGCCTAGTTATACTATTGCTCCAAGAAAGCAATGGTTTGCCATTAGGTAAATTTAAACTACCGTCTTTTCCTGAGATTGATACCAAATTATTTTCTTTATAAATTTCAATAATTCTATCATTGAAAACTTTTAAAAGTTCAATTTCTTCCATAAAATATTAGTTTTTATTGTTCACTAAAATAATACTTTTTCAAGGAAAAATTGAAAAAACGCAACCTTTTTTTAAACATTAGGAATAGAATATGGGAGGATTGTTTTAAAATGGTGTTGCTCTATATATGCAAAAATGCGTTTTCGACCACAGGAAGAAATTGCATTTTTGCCACCCGATTTTCATCAGACAACTTTTATGGGCTGTGAGTTAAAGTTTTGAAGATTAGCTACCCGAATGTGGATGTTTGAACAGCTTTAATGTCGGCAAAAATTAAAAAATAATAGAAGTATTTATTTAGTTAACAAAATAATCAGCGATTTTGAACAGGGTCTGTTAGGCATCGGTATTCTAGAATAACTCACCTTGTTCCTTTTCACGCAAGTACTCTTTTATTCTACTGTCTTCCAAGTATGGAGCGTTTTTCACTTTGTCAAATAGGTTCAGAAGTCTGCTTTTTGCTCTTTTCATCACTGTGTCATATGACAATGGTTGAATAATTACTTGACCATCCATTTTAGTAGTTTTCTCGGCTTCAAATGGAACTAATTCTGAACCTAGGACAAAACAAATAACTTTTGATTTTTTCAGAAGCAATCCCCTGTCAAGTAACTCTTTTACGTATTTCCAAGACTGATTAACTTCTTCATTTCCCAATGGTACTCCGGGCTTTTTCAATTCCACTATTGTCATTCTGTCAACACCAACTTCACCACCATCCTCATCATAAAATGGAAAACTATAGAGACCAACTGAACTATCTCTTAAAATTGCGAAATCTGGTCTAATTCTGGTTCCTTTAAAATCTTTTCCGAAAAGGTCTTGAATTACTTTTGTCATTCCAACATTCGAAGTGTACTCAATCGTTTCATATTCGGGACCAAATATCCAAAGCCCACGCTGAAATAATGGTTGTAGATCGTGTACTTCGTCTGTTAAACTATTAATCACACGACTTTGTAATTTCTCTACTAATCTCATTCTATACTCTACTTCGTCAAGAACAACTTTAGCAAGATTAATATTCCATTTTTTCAGCACATTATTTAAATTCTCTAGTTCTTCCGGAGTAGAACTAGCCAATATTCCTATCAAATTATATTTAGAATCAGTCTGTTCTAAATTAGCTAGTAATTTTCCCACCTTTTCTAAATCATTCTGAGAAATAGATGGGCATTCTTCTTGAACGGTAGTAATAAATATTTCCCATCTTTCCCTTCCTACTAAGCCGATATTTTTCAAAATTGGTTTGGTAACATTCTCGATTTCTTTGAATGTTTCTGCTCTATTTTCTTTATATAAGTCAAGAATATAATCCTTAATCTTTTCTTGAACTATGGGAAAGACCTTTTTATAGTTACTATCATTTTGAAAAAAAGCTGTCCAATCGGGAGTAACTGCTTTTTCGAGGCAATCAGCTTTTACAATAAAAATATATCTTTTAGCGACAATCCTTCTACCATCAAGCAAATGCTCATTTCCGCTACCTTTCCAAGTGCATTCGCCTACTAAGCGGTTTTTCACATGCCAAGCTATACCGTGTTGTTGCGTTGATTTGTCGGTATCTTTTACATCAATTACTGTTATGGGTATATTACCAAGACCATCTATTTCAACTGCTATTTCATCAATATTTTCTTCAGGGACATCAAGGAAAGAAATTTTCTCGCCATTTATAATAACTTCAAAATGAGGATCAGTCATAAAACGCATTCCAATTTCAATTTTGATTTGTTCAAAACTAATTTGCGGTTTGATCGCATTATTTACAAAAATTTGAGTTCCATGACCTTCTTTAATTACTTCACCTATTTTTTGAAATGCTAAAATATTAGTGTTGTCAGAAAACACTTTGTAATGAACTTCTTTATTTTCTTTCCACGTTTTTACTTGGAAAAATTCACCAAATGCAAAGCCTGAAAGGCGACCTTTACCATTTCTTCCAAAAGTTGGTCTTTTACCTATTGATGACTTATGGTCAGTCGGAACTTCAGCATAACTTCCTTGTTCCTTATTTCTATCATAGGCCAATGTCCTAAATCGTTTGTTAAACTGCGATTCAGTCATACCGTGTCCGTTATCATAAATAGAAAAATTGTCACCATCTTGAACGGGCCACGTGATTTCAACCCGTGTAGAAGCAGCATCCCACGCATTTGCAATTAGTTCGATAATTGCAATTTTTGGGTCAGAAATTATACCCTTACCCACAAAAGATTCCAAAAATCTGTCTTCAAAAAGTGCTGTTTGTTTATTACTCATACTGTCTTTTTATGCTTTTGCCTAGCTTGCTAATTTACACATTGTATTAATCTGATTTACATAACTTTCGTAAATCTATTTATATTCATATTTCATTATATAGTGAATTAATTACAAGCTATTTTCGTCCTATGTTTTCTTATTATTCATAAATAATAGAATTCAAAGATAATTATTCTAAACATCAACGAATTGAGTGATACCGTAAATTGCAAAAAAAAATTAAATTTTTTATCTCCCCATTTGTATTTTCTGCAATATTCAAAATGCTTCCTTTTAAAGAATGATAATTTAGCTATTACTTTATTTTTAAGGAAAAATAAAAATAAAGTAAATGGAAAAATAATAACTCAGTGTTTTTACCTAATATTAAATAGTTATGTCGCAACTTTCAAGAAACAAAAAATACCTACTCTCGTCGGTATTTTCTATTTATTTTTTTAATCACGTATTTCTTATTTCGAATAGGTTCGTCGTTTGGGGACTTTCCGATGATTGGGCAATCGAAGCAAAAATCCTCAATTTTGTACAAAAGTTCAATTAAAGAACTGCTGTTGAACTTTGCAGCTTAGCCTTACTATCAGTTAACTAATTTATAACGTCCATATCATATCGTGCAAAGACATTTTAAAATTTCACGATTCGACTTATCATGTTCGCTTCAATATTTTTTGTCACTAAACAATATACTGAAATCGCTCCCCAAATTCCTCCCCCAGAATTTTTATAGCATTCAATTAATGATCTTAAGCCTGATTCTGATAAAACCTTGAATTTCGTCTCAAGGGAATACTTCTTCGCTGAAATACTTTCAACAACTTCCAAAAGATTTAAATTATTCTTATAGAAAACCTCATCTGACTTAAGCTGATCAAATTTCGCTGCAAATTGTTTCGATATATCACTTCCCACATCAATATTAATTTCGATTGGCCAAAATTCAGGACTAAGATTAAAAACAAGACCAATTACTTTTTCATTTGCTTGCCTGATGTGTGATGCACCAATTGCTTCCCATGATTCTTCTATCGATAACTTGTAATTAATTTCATATTCTTCTTCAACAAACTCTGGGTTAGGTGCTTTAAAATCAATTTTAATCAATGGGTATATAAAAATTCCAAAACCCTGGGAATGATTTTCTGCTCTAATATCTTTATCTTCCAAGCTATCAAAGGTCGCTTTAGTTACGAAATGAATAAACTCCATAGTTTTGGTTTTCTAATCGTTTTTGAGATTCCTAAAAATTGAGTTTATACTCGCAATTTTAAAAAATGAAAGTATAATTAATTTTAGAATCTCATTAATTTATTTTAATTCATCCATCCCCACAGCAAAACCCTCAACAAAATAGATACGAACACCTTCTATAAGGTATACAAAACATTTTGCAGGCTTTCCATCGAATAGTGAATCTTTTATTTCTACAGGACTACCTAATGCGGATAATAAAAAAGATTCATCTAATATTTTTTCTTTAATGAATGTCTGTATATTCGCTTTAACTCCCCAATGATGACCATACTTGTGTGTTCCGAAATAGTAATTATAACTGCTATTATCTTCATCTATACTTTTTACAAATTCTTTGATTTTTTCTGAGGAGTAAGGTTTTTTATTAACAGCTAAGATGAAAAGCGCCTCCATTGTAAAAGATTTAAAAACTATATGTATTCGTCCAAATCTGTGGAAGCTGTCCATGTTCTCGCCTTCGGCTCAAAATGAAATCCTACTTTTTCAATTGTATTATCTGTAGGTAATATATTTGAACACTTTAATCCATTTGGTAAATAACAAGTAAACCAAGGAGTACTTGTTTTAGTTTGTCCAAAACAGCTAATAGCAAAAAATGTATATGTAATTATTGAAAATGTTTTTATCATAATAACGAATTTTTACCTGATGAAAAATCACTATGTGAATTTATCAATATTTTCAGACTTTGAAACAGCCTTAGCTTTTCCTGGGATAATAGTCAAAGCAATCAATTATATTAAATCTATTTTTAAATAATTAACTTCATCTCCAAATATTCTTACTGCAAATTCTTTCTTGGGTTCAGGTAAATCCAAACTGTCAATTATATTTAGTAAAGGTTCTATCAAATTGGAATTATTAATATAAAATTCCTCGTTTAAATAATTGATTAGATCCTGCCCATTATAATAATAAGCAACTTTAATGACTTGATAAACAATATTAGAATCCTCATCGGTGGAGAAGCCAGAAACTATTGCATTCACCCAAGCAATAATATCGCCTGTATTAAGAATAGAGTTCATACAAAAAGAAATAAAGGTCTCAAGCTTTTTTGTTGGATCTTTTGATGCTAACACCCCGTTTTTTCTCCAAGCATTTTCGTACAACATATCATAATCTAATGCTTCTTGAATTTTATCTATTTCTAATGATTTTTGCGCTGCAAAAGAATTTCTTTTTTGCTCAGTTGGATAACCACTTAACAGCAGTGATTTTAAACAGAAATATTTTAAAAACCATTCATTTTTTTCTATTTCCGTTTGACTTTGCTCAGTTAAGAAATCATCTATAGACTCAACAGCTTTTTCAAATTTCCCATCATACATAAGGGCATCACCTAAATGAGCTTTCACATATTTATTATCTGAATTTAATTCTATCGATTTTGAATAACATTTTATCGCAAGAGAATATTTTTGTAGTGAAAAGAAAATGCCTCCTAACTCGAAATAATAATAGTTTTGCAGTAAATAAGAAGGATTGAATCTTTTAGCTTTTAAATAGTAGAATAAAGCTTCAGAGTGTTTGCCTTGTGATTTATAATGATTTCCTAAATTATACGCTGCTGCGGATAAAGATAAATCCTCCCCTCTCAGCATTGAATATTGAAACTGTTTATGAAGAAAGTCCTCAAAAACTTTTCTTCGTACTGCATCTCCATTAGTTGCAGACATCTGTACTACCAATGAAATAATTTGAATCATATTATCCGAGTTCTCATCAAACATATTATCTAATTTATTAAGAACTTCTTGATAGAAATTTCCAGAAAGTAGATAAGGAAGAAAATGAATCAGGTAATCATTGTTGTCTTTAATTGTTTGCAATAAATTATTTTCAAAAAAAATTTCGTTGCCCAAATTCTCATTTTCACACGTATAAAGAAGTATGGAAATACTACTCAATATAACTTCATTAAAAAAATTGAAACTTTCATTAGTAAGACTTTTAGATTCATATGAAGAGGAAGAAAAATTCTTATCTGTTAATGTGTAATAAATTATGTCCTCTTTCACTTTTATCTGAAGTAAAGATTGATCTTCTTTTCTTACGAGTTTAAAGTATTTGGGGTTTTTATAAATTATTTTATTTATATACTCAATAGTTACTGCTGGTATTTTGTAATTACCATTATGTCTTAAGACTACAGTATTAATTGGAAAAGTAATATTGCTATTGGATACAGTTCTATATCTCTGCAAATAGCTTATGATTTTTTGCTCAAAATCGTTTTCCAAAACTTGACTATCATCGAAACCTACCTTTATTTTATTTAGAGTTTTTTTCTGGTTGGTATAATCAATTGCCCATCTGAAATATAATTTATCTTGAAATTTAGAATATCGAACAATCATTACAGGTATGGAGTAACTATGATATTGATAAACTTTTTCAGGCTTGAACAGCATATTTTCGATGATCTTGAGACTTTGGCTTTCTGTTGCTTTTAACTGAACCCAAAATATCAACCCGGATGCGTTACCAAGTTCATCAAAAATTTCTACTTCACAATCGACTCCATAATCTTTATCTTTATCTCTATAAACCCAATGCTTTGGAAGCGAATTATAAAATGCTAATCGCGACTCATCTTCTATTATATGATTTTTAGTTCTCTGAGGCATTTTTACAAAATTTAATTTTGATTTAATTTTTACAACCCACCAAAAGATTGTCACTGCAAATATCTATCAAAAGTGATTTTTAAATATTTCGAATGTAATTAATTTAGCGTTTGTAACTACTTTTTTTCTTTTTCAAACTTACAAATTAAAATAAAGGAACATTTAACAAACTACCGACTATAAAGATGTGAGCTGATACATTTCGCCTAACAATGCAAATTCATAAAATTCTTTTAATTTAAATTAATCTATATCGCTTTCTAGCTGAGTTGCCGTTTGTCTCGTAGAATATAACTGTCGAAAATCATCATTTTAAATTCTGTGGTGTTGTAAAAGTATTCCAAATTGTAAGCAATTTTCAGTATACCTGCTTATTCTACTGTCTGAACAATAAAGCATATGCACAGAATTTGGATAAGACATAGTCTGATTTGTAGGATAAACATTGAAAGGTGTCGGTTGCATTTCACCGGTATAAAAAGCTAATTCTCGCCTGAAACCTAGTAATTCTCTTATGATACTTTTTTTTATGGAAGTATTTTTACATTCGACGGCTAGTATTACGTCTGTATGTTGAGGATATCCTATTAGATTTGGTCGAAGTAAAGCAATGTCAAGTTCGTGATAATCTCCGTTTGTTTTTCTAATTGGAGCACCACGCATTTGAAAGCTAATAGTTGCAAAGTATGTATCCATAAACAATTCACCTAAAAGCACTCCACCATTCCTTACTTCAAAATATGGGTAAGCACGATTAATTTGTCCGCCCTTTTGACGAAGTGTTAATACACTACCGCCGATAAGAGTGATTTGAAGCCCTTCTTGAGATACTAAATTTTCAATTATAGTTGCGAGAACATGAGCTTCATAAAGTTTGCCTTGTAAACTTCTTGTAGGCAAAAGATTTACTGTCCGTGCAGGTGAAATACCTGCATTCGCTTGAAGAATTTTTGTAATCTGTCCTTTTATTCTAGCTACGTCTGCTACTGTCATAGTTAATTTTCTTTGCGAATTTCTTGTAAAATTTCTCGGAAGGTGGAAATAATTTTTTCGTAGTTTGGTAATTCACTCAAGCTATAATAGACTTGTTCCCCAGAATTTAAAAGTTCAACATTAATTGTTTTAATTTTTTCTTTACCATTTGTGAATTCATTCAAACGATTTATCAATCCTTGAAAATTTTTATTTGATAAATTCTCTAAAATTTCAATGCTTTCAGTTAGATAAAAATCTAAAAGATGACGGGATTGCCCTTCAAATTTTTCTTCTTCATATTCTTCTTCAAGTCTCGTATTAACTTGTGTCACGACGTCGCTAAAACCATTATTGTTTAGCTCCTTAATTAGAAAGGCTCGAATGTCGTTTGCTTGTTCGGGTGTTATCATCGTTTAAATTTTTAGATTTTCATTTTATATCTAAAAGTTATGTCTTTGTTGAACTTGCCGCTAATTTACTTGCGCTAGGAGACGACTTGGATCTATAAGCTAAGAGGAGAGTTTCAGAAGTAAAAACCTTGGTTAGTTAAGCCACTAGCAATGGTAGTTTAGCGTATGTTTGCGGTTGTGCTCTATTTCTTCCAATCAAAATTTAAAGCTCCACAATTACACCTTATTTTTTCATTGACCAGATCAAAATTTTTCATCGATACAAATGAATTGCAGCCGTCTTGAGAGCAATATAAAGTTTGAACAAAATATTCTACATCATCGTAAAAAACTTTTAAGTCATTAATATCCTCTGTAAAATCATTATCATGTGAAGTTTTGTTTCCAATAAGCATTGGCGAGGCCATTATGCGATCGACAATGTTTTTTGGTTTTAAGTCTCGAGGAGATTGTTTGTTTGTTTTTCCCTGTATTCCAGATAACAGTTCGTTCATCATTCTTTCTTCATTTCGATCATTGAAGCGAAATGCCAAGTTGGCCTCAATATTAAAAGCAATTGCTTTTGCTTGGCGTTCCCCATATTTTCGAATATCGTTTCCTAAACCATCAATTTTTCGAGATTTGAATTTTTCTTCAATCCTATTTTTAAGATTAATTATCGTTTCTTCAAAATATGTACCTTCCTCTGCGGTCCAAAAAAGAGATTTGATTAACCAGTTTTTTTTCTTTGCTTCACTTGCAGCGATCTCAAAAAAATCTTTTTCGTGGGTTAATAAAATAATTTGATATTCGCTAAAATTATTCAAAAGCAATCTGATGAATCTTGTACGATGTGCTCGATCAAAACTTGAAATCACATCGTCGAGCAGAAAGAATTTATTTTCTTTATTAAAAGCTTTAATCGATGCAAGAAAAAACGCCAAACCGAGACAATTCAAATGACTTTCGCTAAGTAGTGCTACTGGTGGACTCTGTTTCGTTGAATAAAAATAATACTCAATCGTGATTCCTGATAAATCGTCAAACTTATCTTTTAGCGGGACAAGTTGGATGTTATCAACATATTCATCAGGGTTCATTTCTACATAATAGCGATTTATATCCGCTGAAAAATTCGTTAAAAATCCCTGCAAAGCTTCTTCCTGTTTTTTTACAAATTCAGAGTATAAAGCATTTAGTGTATTTTGTTGCTTGATTAATACTTCTTCTTCTTTCTCAACTTTTTTGTATGCCAAATAGGCATCGTAGGCGCGTGTTAGATTTGTATGGATTTGCAGTTTATTATTTCCTTTAATTACTTCAGACAAAAGCTCTGCTTGTGATTTCGCATTTTTACTCGCCGTTTTAATAATCTCCAGATCAATAATCAAGGCATGATAATCTTCAAGCGTTTGATTTGATAGTAGATTTTTAGCTAAGTCCTTTCCAATATCGGCGACTTTATCTTTGACTAGATTTATATTGTTTTATAATCGATATTTTTATCTAGGGTAAAATTCTTTTCCCTTAATAATGCCAATAACGAAGAATAAACGTTTCGCAAGTTTGTTTTTAGCCTTTCAGAATCTTGACTCAATTTGTCGTACTCAGATTTAGTTTCTTGTAACAGTTCAATCCTTTCATTCAAACTTTTTAAAAGTTCTACTTTATCTAAACTTTGTTCGCACAATGGACAGGCATCTTCTTTATAAATTTCGCTTTCGATGACTTTAACACCTTCTTGAAGTAATGCTAAAAGCTGAAGATTACTGACTTTCGATGAATCTTTTCCTAATGTACAATATGCATCGTAATATGCTTTATAGTCTTTTTGTAAAGATTCTAATTCAATTAATGTTGTATTGAGATTGTCAGAGATTTTATTGTAAAATGCAATTTCTTCGACTGTTTTTGTTTCTTCATTAGTTTCGATAGACTTCAAGGCTATCTTAACATTATTAAATGTTTTGATATCTGCTGTTATTCCAAGTGAAGAAACTAATTCTGATGCTTTTGCAAAGAATTGTTGAGAAGACGTGATGTTTTGGCTGATGCTTTCAAGTAGAATAGCTTGCTGTGAAGACTTTTTGTCGCGGTAAGAATTTCCTTTAATTTGTCTGGCGATTCTACCTGTCATCAATTTTAGTAAAGCTCGCATTTCTTGTACATCACTAAATCCAATTATTTCTTGAAGCGATTTTAGCTTATCTGCTTTTGTTGCGATAATAAATTTCACCAAGTCTTTATATCGAAGAATCAAGTTTTCTGAGGTAGATTTTTCAAAGTACTGGGAAAAATCTGTTGAGCTATTTGAGTTTACTACTTTTAATGAGCTGTCAATTGATTTCTTATTATCCAAAACGGATTTCGAATATCCAATTTTAATATTTGCCTCTTGATCGGGTTTAAGAAATATATTCCTAAGAGCATTTTTGCCATCTCTTCCGACTTCTTCATTAGATAAATGCCCGACCCCATCTTTGTAGTGCCACTCGACGGAATCGGTTACAGAACTTTTACCAGTTCCATTATCACCGTATATCAGCATTGATTTACCGTCTAACATAAGATTGAGCGTTTTTTTAACACCGCGTAATCCTGTTATTGAAATGGTTTTGATTTTATTCATTTTCAGATTGAGTTTTCTTTAGTTCTTCAAGTAATAAATTATCCAGGGCATTTTGCAAGTTCTTTTCGGTAAGCTTATTCTGTTCGTGCAAAGACGAAATAACTTCTGCTGTTTTCTTATCAACATTCGGAATGTCGTCCATCTGTGAAATGAAATTTTTAACAACTTCTTTTCCGCTATTAAGTTCTTTTTCCATATGGTTTCTTTAGTTTCAAATATGTCCAGTCAATTAAAAATTGACTTTGTGGCTTTTTTTTGGTTTGATTGTCGTGTCTTATCTTAATAAATGGCCGCTTATATTTTGGTGATCATTCACGAATACATAGAATTCAAAGATAATTATTCCAATCATTAACAAATTGCGTGATACCGTAAATTGTAAAAAAAATTTAAATAATTTTATCCCAATTTATATTTATAGCAGTAATCAAAATGCTTCCTTTTATAGAATGACGATTTAGCTATTTCTTTATTTTTAAGGAAGAATAAAAATAAAGAAAATTGAAAATTAAAAACTCAGTGTTTTTACCTAATTTTAGATAGTCATGTTGCACCTTTCTAAAAACAAAAAATACCAACTCTCGTCGGTATTTTATTCATTTATTAGTTGGAAAAATTGTTCTAAAGTTATTTTTCTCGCTTTGCAAATTTTGTAAAGTGTCTCAACAGGAATTCTATAAGTATTATCACTTTTAATTTTTCGTATAGTACTTTCTTCCACATCGTGATTTTTAGCGAACGAGTTTTGTGACTTATTTTCTTTAAGCCATGGCAGTAACCAATTCTTGGTTATAAAAGAGCAAATTTTCTCGTTTATGTCAATCATATGACAAAAGAAATATTTTGTTAATGAAATTTTACGGTCGTTCGACCGTAATTAAACTTTTTTTATTACATTTGTGGTATAAGTTACAAGGTTGTAACTTTGCGATAGTTCAAAGAAATAAAGAAGCTATTGCTTAGATTCTCGATTGGAAAACTGGCACTTTTCAAAAAGCAACGAGTTGATAAGTAAATGTGCCCACGACTTCGGCGTGGGCTCTCTTATCGTTGCTCGGTATGCCAGTACCTCCAATCGGTAAGTTGAGTTCCACGCTTTTTCTTTTTTGCTAAACTAAAAGAATGAGGGTTAAGATGTAATTAGAATTCTTCTTTAGATATAAGCAGTTCCTTCCAGCAATAATTTAGCTAGATACGCTGCTTATGAAAAGAACAAACACTTTGCCTCGAAAGTTAACCGATTTTCAGCTGTATAAAATGTTGAAAGAAGGAAATCCCATTGCTCTCGAACATCTTCATTTACGCCACAAGAGACTTCTTTTCTGGCTTGGATGGCAGGTTTTGAAGGATGATTTTGTAGTGGACACTATTGTTCAGGATACCTTTCTCAAATTGTGGCTGCACCGCGAGACCATTGAGACACCTGATCATATTACAGGCTTTTTACGGTTTGTAATGAAAAGGGATTGTATAGCATATGTCAGTGCTCCCCGGAATAAATTCAGCCGCTTAATGGCTTCTCTTGATAGTTTCGAGAATTATCAGGATTATTTTGCAGGTTATGATCCTCTGAAAGATAAAGAGTATCTACATAGTCAGGAATCCGACCAGAAAAGATTTGATGAAATCACAAAGGTTTTACCCGTACTGAACCCCAAAAGGAAACACTTGATAGAACTCTGCCTTGAATATGGCTTTCAATATAAACCCATTGCAGTAGCTATGGGAAGCAGCGTGACAGGCATCAGCACAGAGGTGAGCAAAGCAATAGAGGAGCTTCGGAAAATTCTTAAAGTCACTTCTTTTGAGCAGCCAGAGGAAAAACCTGCACTTAAAAAAGAGCAGTCAGAACAACTCAGCAGTCAGCAGCTCGAGATTATCAAAAGACGATTTGAACAGAAATCTTCTTTTGCAGTGATTGCACAAGAACTCCAACTACCGGAAAAAGAAGTTCATCGGGAATTTCTGTACGCCTATCAGCATCTGCAAAATCAAAACACTTCTGAAATACCACTTTGATATGGAAAAATCCACGATAACCCTGACCCGGAAAATTCAACTGTTAATTGATGTTCCATCCGATGATAAAAGCCAGATGTGGGAAAAACTCTACCGGTATCAGAACCGTTGCTTCCGGGCGGCTAATCTGATTGTTTCCCATCTGTATGTACAGGAAATGATCAAGGATTTCTTTTACCTGACAGAAGAAATCCAATATAAGTTAGCTGATGAAAAAAAAAACGAAATGGGAATCTTCGACCGTTCGAAAACAAATACCACGGCACGCTTAGTCTTTGACAGATTCAAGGGAGAAATCCCCACCGACATTCTGGGATGCCTGAACAATACAATCCAGTCCACCTTTTCTAAAAATAAAGCTGACTACTGGCAGGGATCACAATCACTGAGAAACTTTAAAAAAGACATTCCAATTCCGCTTCCTGTCAAGTGCATCAGCAAAATGAAATATAATTCTGAGAAGAAAGCATTCACTTTCAATATGTTTGCCATTCCGATTAAAACGTATTTAGGAAGAGATTTCAGTGATAAACATATGATACTGGAACGCCTTTTAAGAGAAGAGATCAAGCTGTGCAACTCACAGGTACAACTGAAAGACGGTAAAATCTTTTGGCTGGCCGTCTTCGAATTTGAAAAGGAAGACCACGGTTTAAAACCCGAAATTATTGCTGAAGCTACCTTATCATTAGAACATCCAATTGTGGTAAAAGCCAACAATGTGCGAATGAATATTGGCTCGAAAGAGGAATTCCTCTACCGCAGGTTGGCGATCCAGGCCAGTAATAAAAGGATTCGAGCCGGAGTCGCTTACTCTCGTTCAGGACACGGAACCAAACGGAAACAGAAGGCACTGCACAAAACAGAGAATCTCGAAAATCGTTTTGTCAGTCATCATCTTCATATGTATAGCCGTATGCTCATTGATTTCTGCATCCGGCAACAGGCGGGCACACTGATTCTAAAAGATCAGGAAGACAAAATTGGGATTGCAAAAGAACAGGAGTTTGTACTTCGCAATTGGAGCTACTATGAATTGCAGACCAAAATAAAATACAAAGCAGAAAAGGCCGGTATCGAATTGATCATCGGATAGCTAAAAAATTGAGGGTGCTTGTAAACCCGTAGGGTGAGGTTTTGAACACTCACTAAATGCTGGAAACTAACTACTTTTTCTGGTGTATACAACGGCGTGGGTTTCTTTTTTCACCAAAACTTTAGCACTGAAATGTTGAACATCTAATGTCTGTTCTTCAAAAACCTGTAAGTTTGTGAGTCTTACTCGCTCTCTTGCGAGCTTATTATTTTTTCCCATTTGCTGTAACAGTTGTTTGAACTTCAGAAGGTTTACATAGTTAATAATACGAATGATTGCTATTTCATACGAAAACATCTATTTTGATTGAAATAACGAACATCCCAAAATAACATTTGATTATTTACAAATTCAACTGATAAGAAATGGAACGGCCACCACCCGATTTTAGAAAAACTCCAATTTCGGAAAGATGTTGTAAATCTCTGGTTGCAGTAGCTTTAGAAATTTTGTTGATAGACATATACTTTTTCGCATTCATTCCGCCAAAAAAAGAATTTTCTCCCATTTCTGTCATTTTCTGAATAGCCTTCAATTCTCTTTCATTAAGTTGGTTTTTAAATTGATCGAAAAACAAAGTTTTCTTCAAAGTAAAAAGTGCTTGATTTTTAGAATCGAGTAAAGCATCCTGCAATATTGAGCAAAAATAAAGCATCCAGCTGTTTACCTCAAGATTTCGCTGAGCCAGCTTTAATTCTTCGTAGTAACGGTTTTTATCCTTTTCGATAGATTTTGAAATGCTAATAAAAACAGGGGTTTCAAGTTTCTCGGACAAAGCTTTTTCCGCTAAAGCACGTCCGATTCTCCCATTTCCATCTTCAAAAGGATGCAGCGTCTCAAAATATAGATGCGCTAATGCCGAAAGCACGACACCTTCTCCGATTTTTCCAATATCGTTCATTTCAAAGTCATTATACCATTTCAAAAATTGCGGTATCATCAGTGGCAAATCCTCAGAAGGTGGCGCTTCATAATGGATGACGAAATCACCAAATTTACCAGAGACCACTTGCATAGGTTCTATTCCTGTTCGAAATTGTCCGGCATTTATTCCTTTTTCATTTTCCATCAAGATATGATACCAATCCAAAAGTATTTTTTCAGAAATTGGCTTGTGATAGCTGTTTTGGACTTCTATCATCAAATGTGCAATGGCATTTGCCTTTTTGTTCCGATTGTTTTGATGGTAATCTTTGATACCTAAATTGGCTTTCAGTGAGGACATCACATCTTCCCGACTAAAATATTCTCCTTCAATTTCTGATGTTTTTAGTGCTTCAGAAAGCATAATTTCAGCAAATAAATCTTGTTTATTTTCTTCAGAAAAGCCCATTATAATTCCAGATATTTCACCCAAATCGTGCGCAAACTGTTGAATCATCGGAACGATTTCTGACTTATTAAATACGAATGTCGGGAAATCTTCTGATTGCCAAATATATTCCATGAACTGATTAAATAATTTATTTGGCTCAAATATACTTAAATATATGAGCCGATTAATGTTTTTAATCGGCTCACTATTTGTTTTTTGATAGAATCAGCATTTTTAGAACTACATTTCTTGAGATTTGATTGGATCCATTATCCATTTATTTTGATTGCATACTAGCTTCATATCCATCTGTAAACCGCAGAAAATCTTCTGCTTTTTTTGGATTATTCTTAATCCACAATTGCATCACTTGAGTATTTTCACTCAATATTTTAATCTCATCTTCATCGTAGATCTTTTTTCCTTCATCAGCAATTTCTTTTAATATATCTTGGCGTAATTCGCTTTTGGCTTTGATACTTTCTTTGTACCATTTGGTTGCGAAAGCGACGGACGCACCAAATACTAAAACCGCAAAGACAAAGACTCCAATTCCGCTCCAAAAAAATTTCTTCCTCCATTTTACATCCTTTCCAAAATTTTGTAAACCTTCGCTAGTTTCTTTAGCTAGCACTGTCTCTATCTGGGTAGGAATACTGGCAAGAAATTCAGCTCTTTTGATTTGCTCTAAATCATAAAATCCCAATGTTTCACTGTGAATTTCTTTTACGACTCCAAAGTCTAATTGCAGTTGACCAATTGCTAATAAGAAATCTTCGATATTGGATTTCAATTCGGCATTAGATTCCCTATTCTCCAAATTTGAGGCAATGTTATTCTCATTTGATTTTATTACGTTTTCCAAAATTTCCATTCCGCTACTTTTGGATTCTTGATTTTCATTTTCCATATTGATTCTTTTAAAATTTTTGATTATCGTCTTAATTTTCGCTTCTTTTTCCAGAGTTCATCTTCGTCCTGTGAAACATAGGTTGGATTAAGGAAGTCACCCAATAATCCACCTGCAATTTCTATTAGGCTTTCATTTTTTTCTGATTTCAGATGATTACTTGTATCATTTATAACACTATTTTGATTCAATGATTTTACCGCATCACCAAGATCAAAATCTATTGCAGAAAGAGAGAACCCGACATTTTTCAGAAAAAAGAATCCGTTTTTCTCTTGACTACTCCCAATTTTTTTTATCCAAAAGTCTTGGATTTCATTTTTTTGACCGGCTATAAATTCTCCTTTGTATTTAATCTTTACAGAGAATCCTTTTCCTTGCATATTTTCCCGAAATTCCTTTAAATTGTCAGTGTGTTTTTGTGCTTCCCTGACCACTTTTTTCATTTCAAATACAGATTTTATCTCTGAAATTTTCAGCTGATTTGAGATTTCAGATAATTTGTAACCAGCTTTATAAATCCTATCAGTTTGATGATTTTTGTCCTTTTCCATCACAATGCGCATTCCCGAAATTCCATCTTTAACATTTGAAGACAATTGAACTTCAAAACCTTTTTTCTTCATTTCTGAGATGAGATTATCAAAATTATCTTCTGACCTAATGGCTTCGGTCAAGCTTTTAAGCATCTCCGCTTTTTTCTGAATTCCAATTTCGACATCGGTTAACAATCCTTTCTCTTTACAGACTTCCCGAACAGCTTCTCCGAATCTTCTTCCAACATCGTGTGATTTTACTGTACATTTTCCCGAAATATCAATCCTGTTCACGATAAAATGAATATGTTTTTGTTTCGTACTGTTATGAATATCCAATCGAAATTGATTCTTATCGCTCACTCCAATTTTTTCTAAAGCTTTAGTAGCGATTTCTGTAAACTCTTGATCCGTTAACTTTCTTCCAATTTCTTCGGGTTGAGAAATATAGCCTGTTAAAGCCCATTTCTTCACTTTTGGATTACGTTCTGCAACAATTTTCATTTCGTGAAACTGACCTTCTGAAGTTGAACTCAAAAGATTATTTGATGAAACCATTTCGGCTGTTCCCTTGTCATTGCCATTATATTCCAAAGCAATTTTTGTAATGGTTCTTGTGGTTGCAGAATTATTCATTTTCCTGAATTTTTGAATATAAATATTGATGAATCAATTCGATTAGATTTTCAATTTTCATTAATATTTCCTTCTTGTTCTCAAAAACATTCCATTCTCGATTTCGTAAAAGATTGGTGATTTTTTTGAAATGAGTACCATATTGAAGCAAGATTTCATCGGTTTGAAATTCATTGATTTTAAGTTCTTTTTCGAACAAAACGTATCGGATATACGTTGATAGTTTTAGCGGATATTTTTCTTGTTTCTCAAGCAGAATTTTATATTCAGGATTGGTCATTCTTATTGAAATAACCTTATCGAGCTTTTTATTTTCTTTGGTTTTTAAGCCACCTTTTCTACCCAATTCTTGAAAATGCTTTTTTCTTTTTTCCTGAGCAATTTTGGTTTCATTTTCTTTGGTGGCTTGTCTAATAAAATCTTGTAAAAATTCATTTTTCATTTCATTAATTTTAGTGTATTTCAAAACATTTCTGACGACAGGAAGAAATCAAAAATCCCAATTTTGCAATCAGCGGTTACGCTTATTGTAAACTTTGGGTACTTTTTGCACTAACATACCACCATATTTTACCTGTATTTATTTTACTCACCTTCGCCTTTGTCTTACATGTCTTTCAGGTGATGGATTTCTGTGAATTATCCAGTCATTTAAGTCTTTAAAATCTGAATATAAAACCCGACAATCATCTGCGTTTTGATTTTCATTTCTAATAATTTCAACGGCACGATTTCCGGCTTCATCATTGTCAAAATAAAGCTCGATATTTTCATAATTTCCTAGTGAACTTTTAATATTGTGAATCATCGAAACCGAATTCAAAATGATATAATCAGAAGGTTCTTTTTCTAAAAAATTCTCAACATTTTTAAAGGAAAGAAAATCGAAAAAGCCCTCGAAAACCCGAAGCGATTCTGATCCATTTTTTATAGTAGAAATATCTTTTTTACCCAAACAAATTTTGGAGTATTTATTACGAATTTCGTAACCGCCAGAATCATTTTTTAAACCAATTCCGAAATAGTTTTTATCATTCATTCGGTAATGAATTTCGTTTAAGAACTGAGTTTGATTTCCAACTTTTCTTTCTCTTAAATATTCCAAAAGTGCAGGATGCTGGATTCCATTTACGTCAAGTATCTCATAATTTTTAGTTGGGTTTTCTGACTTCCGATTAGAAATTTCTTGATTTTGAAAAGAAGAAAAGTTCTGATTTTCTGCCCAAATTAAAACTCCATTTACTGAAGTAACGAGATACTTCTTCATAAAGTCAGTATTGTTTCCACCGATTCCTTCTGAAAATAAGTACCACCTATTTAAACTTTTATTGATTTTAAAAGATGCTTGGGATTCGCTGGCAAAAGGGTTGAGATACCAAGCTTCTTTTTCATTTTGTTTCGTTGGAAGGTGTCCGAGAGAAAGGAGGACTTCTTCCAACGATATGCTGTTGAATTGTTTGCAGTTCATAGCTGTAAATTTTCCGTGTTTTGAGTAAAATATTTTTTGTTGAATTGTTGAGTAAATCTTTTAACTTGTTGATTAAATACAATTTACACACTCAACAAAGTCTCAACAATTCAACAAACTAGAGTTTTTGCGCTCAACAAACATTCAACAAAAAGTTGGGTTTAAAAGTTTGTTGAGGATTTTGTTGAGTTTAAAGTGTTTGATTTTCTATTCATTATCAATCAATTCAACATTTCAACACGTTTATTAAGAATAAAATCCTTTTTTATGGTGAAATAGCGACCAACTGAATTGTTTTGATAGAAAATTCCTGCAAAATCAAGGTCGTATCTGATGTAAGTCAAACCATTATTTTGTGGATTCAATTTCCAAGTTTCCTTTAAAAGATTTCGGATATCATTTCTTGTCCAGTAAGTTGGGCGAAACATCCTATTCATCATATTCAGCAAGTCTTGCGGAACGACATTAATTTCTTCATCATTGTTGCTTTCAAAAAACTCATAAAGCAATTCAATGATCTTAGATTCGAGTTTATTGTTGTTTTTAAAAACTAATTTTTGAAGTGCTTTTGTTCTGATCTCATCGGCAGAAAACCACATTCGTGTTTTCTTTTCCGTTGAAAATGGTCTTTCGATTAAATAGCGGAGAAAATAGGGGATTTCGGAAATGAGGTTATTCAAAAACTCAGTGTTTTCGGTTTTGATAGGATTGATTTTCAAAATCCAAAATCGGATTTCGTTTTCGTCGATCTGAATAAAATTCTCTTCGTTATTGGAACACAAAATAAACTTGGCAAAAAAATCTATTTCTTCTCTGTCTTTTCCTTTGGCTTCCAACTTATCTTTATTAGTTGTCGATAGATATTTCAGTCTTTCTGTAATTTCTTTTTTATCAAAGAAAACTTCATCGATTGCTACCAACAACATTGCTGCCCAATCGGAATTGAATTGACTTCCGAATGAATCTCCTTTGATGTAAGTCATATTCAAGCCGAAAATCTCTCTCAGCCACTTGATAAAAGTTGATTTCCCGGTCGCTCTTTCCTTACTAACCAAACATAAAATTGGTAGAATTTGTGTTGGAAATTGCAGGAGAATTTTCAAATAATCCAAACCCATTTCCAGTTGTTCACCGAAAATGTGCGCTACAAAATTCATTGAAAATTGAATTTTAGATTTTAAATCTTCCGTTTCCGATGAAGGAGCAAATGGAATTTCATTGTAAATATTATAAAAACCTTGAACGATTTGTTGATAATTTAAATGCTCCGGAATGCAACAAAAACCATCAAATTTTGGCACATTTGAAACATATGTTTTGCCGTGATCGCTCACAATTGTTTCTCGATTCCAACGAACCAAAACTGAAGTTTTATCGCCAGAAATTAGTGGCTTTTCAATTACTTTATAGTAAGTTGTACCAACTCTTATATAAGGAATTTTTTGGCTCATCTTTGTAGATTTTGGTTAGAATCTACATTTGCCTTTCTTGAATTTTTTCTGAAACTGGCTTCCGCTTCAGATTGGATTTCCTGTAAGGTTTTTTTCTTTCCTTTTGAAATCCAATCCAGTAGTTCATCTTCAAAAAAGTAGAGTTTCTTGCCATTTTTATAACAAGGAATCAGTCTTTTCCGCACTAGAGTATAAACAGTAGGTTTCGCCTTACCTATAATTTGGCAAGCTTCTGCAATATCAATCGGAATTCTTTTTACGGGAATTATCGGAGGTTCTTTCCTTTCTACCAGAAATTTAATTTCGGCTATTTCGCTAACCAGATGCGCTACTGCTCGTGGCAGATTTTCAAATGAAATGTCATTGCTATCCATAACTATTGTTTTTAATTGTTATGGTGCAAAGAAAAAAAGTGATTCCTCAGTGATCGTTATAAACACGCGATCACTGAGGAATCACTACACATACACTTCATTTTGTGATTTTTTATGTTTTTTGGTAGTCTGTCAAATCTTCCTGAATTTTGATATTACCTTTTTGAGATTCATCTTTCAAATGTGACTTGATACTGTCTAAATCAATATCATCAAGCGAAACAAATACAGTTTTTAATAATTTTGAAATTTCTTCCTGTTTTATTGGTCTAAAATAATTCCAAATATTCCAACCGAAATGATAAAGATCTAAATTAGTTAATCCTTTGGTGTGGACAGAAATATCGTTAGGAATCCCTTCTTTTTTCGAATATAAACTTACTGCATTACAAACTGCATCAAGATCTTCATCTGTTAGATATAATGCAAATTGATTCCGAGTATAATCCAGAGCGATTTGTAGTTTTACACTTTCATTCTGTTGCTTTTGCAGGAGTTGAGTTTTTCTTATAGATTCCAGATTTACGGATTCAGTAGTTTGATTCACAATGTTTTCCTCCGAATTTTCGACTAAATAGATTGGTGCATTTTCATCAATTATTTGCTTTTGCTTGTCCCCTACATGCTCAAGATTTTCAGATGGGATCAAATCTTCAGTAGAATTTTCGGAACTGCCTTTTTTAGGGAAAATCTTTCTGAATAAGACAATTATACCATCGAGAAATAAAATGATAAATGCATAAAATAATATACTTAATGCTGTGATTGACCAAAATACAATATTTGCGGTATATTCGTCACCACCTTTTCCAAGAAAAGAAACTCTTGCTAGCGCTCCCCCTACTATACATGCTAATAGAACGGAAAGGTAGATGACAATATACTCGAAAAATTTCAAGTGCATTTTATAAGTTTTTTAGATGAATAGCAGTTGAAGCTTTATTTTTCTTTTCATCAACAACCTTTGCATAAACCTGCGTAGTTTTTACGTTCGTATGACCAAGCATTTTACTCACTGTGTAAATATCAGTCCCACTCGAAAGTTGAAGTGTTGCAAAAGTGTGTCTAAAATTATGGAAAGTTATTTTTTTGTTAATTCCTGCACTTTCAATCCATTTCTTAAGTGGTCGGGAAATCCAAGCCGGATTGGTCAGATTATTAAAAATCAAATCATTTGGAAGACCTACTTCACCACAAAGTTGTAATGCTTGTTTAGACATCGGCATGTATTCTACACCCTTTGTCTTTTTTTGTGTAAAATTTATTTTTGCCTGATCGTTTTCAAGACTTATGTCTTTCCACGTTAGTTTCTGAATATCGGAATGTCGTAGACCTGTTAAAGCTGAAAAAAGTGCTGCTCGTTTAAGAACTTCAAGTTCGCACGGCGTTGCAACTAAAGTATTAAGTTCATCAAGTGTCAAATATTCTCGTCTTGATTCCTCGTGCGGAATGGCTTTAATTTTAGCAGAAATGTCAGTCGTAAAATATCCATCAATAAAAGCTTGTTTTAATGCAGCTTTGAATACAGAAAAATAAGTTGAAGCCGTATTTTGAGAAATAATCTCTTCCTTATTGCTACCACTTTTTGCAGTCAACAAATATGATTTAAAGTGTTCACAGAATTTTGTGTTGATCTGAGAAAACATAATTTTTTCGCCTCCGAAATCTTTTAGAAATTCTATCGAACGATACCAATTTATCTGAATAGATTCGGAATTGTTTTTATGTCTTTTATTAACCAACCGATCAAAATACCTCACAAAATTCTCCTGCGATTTTTCTTTTTGTTCTAATTGAATTTTGTCGAGTTCGCTGTAAAGTTCAATATTGTCATATTCTCTCTGACGTAATTTACGCATAGAATCTGCATAGAACATTGTCTCGCGGTCATTTTCGCTTTTGCAAACAATAATACCATTGTCATCTCTTTTAGGTTTAAATGAGACGGATTCTTGAGTTGTTCTTGCAGGTCTTTTTTTATCAAAATCTACGGTTGTGACGCTTCGATTCAAATATTCCCGGATTCTTTGAACTTTATCTTTACCAGGAATCATCACAGGATAACTTTCCAAGTAAATAAACCATTCTTTTCGGAATTCGGATTTTCGCAATCGTACGGTAACTTTGGTTTTTAATAACTCTTTCATTTTCCGTCAAAAATTTTATCAATTAAATTTTTAGGAACATACACGAAACTTCCAACTTTCTTTGTCGGAATTTTGTTTCTTTTAATTAAGTTTGTTACAGTTCCTGGATCAGCGTAGAATTTTGAACTAATTTCGGAAATTGTATAACAATTACCAACTTCAAAATTGGGTTTTTCAGGAATTTCCTTGGATTGATCTGGCATTTCAACTGCCGTAAACATTTGTTCTATATCGATTTTGCTTACACGAGTAAGTCGCTCTCCCAAATTGATGGCAGGTATTTTTTTACTTTTAATTAATCTGTGAATGGTGTTTTTTGAAATTCCAAAAAGCATTTCTGCTTCACTCACAGATATATAAGGTCGTGTTTGCAATTCAGCAATTTTAGAAACTGAGTTTTCTAACAGTGTTTTTTTTGCTTGAATTTCTTTTGCCAATTGTTTTTGCCTTCTTCCCAACTTTTCCGAGCAGTACTTACTGCAAAATCTGGTGGCAACTGTTTTTGCTTCAAATGGCTTCTGACAAAATTCACAAAGTTTCGGTATTTTAAGATTGCTGAAACCCATAATTCAATTTTTTTAAATTCAAAAATATGCATTAGTACATTTAAGACACAATAAGAACCACATTGTCCGTTATTAAGAGGCGGTACAAATGAGATACAAAATTACAACAAAAATCGATCAAAATCAACTATTAAGAAAAAGTGCAAAAACAAAAAAAATCGCTGTAAACATTACATTTACAGCGATTTGCTAATTTATTTCGATCGATATTAATCGATGATAATTGCTACTTACTTCACTTCTTCAAAGTCTGCATCCTGAACATCTTCTGCTCCGTTTGCATTTCCTTGATTCTGAGCTCCTGCATCAGCACCTTGCCCTTGCTGTCCTGCTGCATACATTTCTTCTGTAGCTGCCATCCAAGCTGCATCAAGCACTTCAGTTTTAGCTTTTACTTCTTCTCCGTTTTTAGCTTCGTAAGCTGTTTTCAATTCTGCATGAGCCGATTCGATGGCTGTTTTTTTGTCAGCAGACAATTTATCTCCGAACTCTTTCAATTGTTTTTCAGTCTGGAAGATCAATCCGTCAGCTTTATTGAAGATTTCAACTTCTTCTTTTCTTTTTGCATCATCTGCAGAGTTTTCCTGAGCTTCTCTCTTCATTCTTTCAATTTCTTCGTCAGAAAGTCCTGAAGAAGCCTGAATTTTGATAGACTGCTCTTTACCGGTTCCTTTATCTTTAGCAGAAACGCTCAGGATACCGTTCGCATCGATATCGAAAGTAACTTCGATCTGAGGAACACCTCTCTGTGCTGGTGGAATATCTGTCAAATCAAATCTACCGATCTCTTTGTTATCGTTGAACATTGGTCTCTCACCCTGTCCTACTCTAATGCTTACAGCCGGCTGGTTGTCAGACGCTGTAGAGAATACTTCAGATTTCTTGGTAGGGATTGTAGTGTTAGATTCAATTAATTTTGTGAAAACAGAACCCATTGTTTCGATACCTAAAGAAAGTGGCGTAACGTCTAATAAAAGTACGTCTGTCACATCTCCTGTAAGAACTCCACCCTGAATAGCTGCACCAATGGCTACAACCTCATCCGGGTTAACACCTTTTGAAGGTTTTTTACCGAAGAATTTCTCAACTTCCTCCTGGATGATTGGGATTCTTGTAGAACCACCTACCAAGATTACTTCGTCGATATCTGAGATAGAAAGACCTGCATCAGAAAGCGCTTTTTTACAAGGCTCCATAGATCTTCTTACCAAGTCAGCAGATAACTGCTCAAATTTAGCTTTAGTTAAAGTCTTCACTAAGTGTTTAGGACCTGTAGCTGTAGCTGTAATATAAGGAAGGTTGATTTCAGTTTGAGGAGAAGAAGACAATTCAATTTTTGCTTTTTCAGCTGCTTCTTTCAATCTTTGTAATGCGATTGCATCAGATTTCAAGTCAACACCTTCTTCAGACTTAAATTCGTCTGCCATCCAGTTGATAATTACATCATCAAAGTCATCACCTCCTAAGTGAGTATCTCCGTTTGTAGACAATACTTCGAAAACTCCGTCACCTAAATCAAGAATAGAAACGTCAAAAGTACCACCACCTAAATCGTATACTGCAATCTTCTGATCTTTGTGAGCTTTATCCATACCATAAGCCAAAGCTGCTGCTGTAGGCTCATTGATAATTCTTTCTACTGTAAGACCGGCGATTTCACCAGCTTCTTTAGTAGCCTGTCTCTGAGCATCGTTAAAGTAAGCCGGAACAGTGATTACCGCTCTTGTTACTTCCTGTCCAAGATAATCTTCAGCAGTTTTCTTCATTTTCTGAAGAATCATTGCAGAAATTTCCTGTGGAGTATATTCTCTATCGTCGATTTTTACTTTTACAGTATCATTTGGTCCGCTTACAACACCGTAAGGAACTCTAGAAACTTCAGAAGCGTCATCTTTAAAATGAGTTCCGATGAATCTTTTAATTGAATATACAGTTTTCGTAGGGTTTGTTACAGCCTGTCTTTTTGCAGGATCACCTACTTTTCTTTCACCATCTTCTGTAAATGCTACAATAGAAGGAGTTGTTCTTTTACCTTCTGCATTAGGGATCACTACAGCATCTTTACCTTCCATTACAGCAACGCAAGAGTTGGTAGTACCTAAGTCAATTCCAATTATTTTACTCATAATATTTATATATTTTTTAATTTTTAAATTTAATTACACTCTCACTTTCTCAATATCTGTACCATTGGAATTTTTCTGACAAATTGACAGTTTCAAATATTTTCAGATAAAATTGAGACAAATTTTAAACATAATATGTTCTAAGATGACAGTAATAAACTTGTTCTGCTTACCGCAAAAGAGACATAGATTTTGATATGTTTACTAATATATTTAAATCCTTAGGATGACATTATTTAGATCATTCAATAAATAATGACGTTAGTCTGAACCCTCGAAGCCTTTTAAAACTTATGTGTTCCATTATTTTCAAATATTTTAACGTTAAAACTAATGTGACTGATGTGTTTAAAAGATTCTTGTATTATTTAAATGTGCAGATTCTTTCATAAACCGAAGATTTGACGTAGTCAATGACAAAATGTTTTTAAAATTAATTAAAAGATTCCTATTTAAAAAAACATTTTTCTTCAACTAAAAATTTAATTAAGAATTAACTTTGGAATGAAATAAATGAGCAGTTTTATTATTATTTTTGAGAAATTTTATACACAAATATGTCCGTACATTTTAATCCCAGAGATATTACATGGTTAGCGTTTAACGAACGAGTTTTGCAGGAGGCAATGGACGAAAACGTTCCTCTTCACCTGAGAATTCGTTTCCTGGGGATTTTCTCAAACAATCTGGACGAGTTTTTCAGAGTGCGCGTTGCCGGACTAAAACGTGCGATGGATTTTAAAGAAAAAGTAATTGCTGAATCTTTCTATCAGCCGCCATCAAAAATTCTTCAGAGGATAAATGAGATCGTAATCACCCAACAGGCTGATTTCGATAAAACCTGGAAGAAAATTCAGGTTGAAATGGCTGAGCAGAAAGTCTTCATAAAAACTTCAAAAAACCTTACTGCCAGACAGAAAGAATTTGTACGTCAATATTTTGATGAGGTGGTAGAATCTAATGTTATCCCAATTCTTCTCCACGAAAATACGCCAATGCCCTACTACAGAGACAAAAGCCTGTATCTGGGTGTAGCGATGAGAAAAAAAGACTGGCAGTATCACAGTAATTACGCTATTATTGAAATTCCTTCAAGATTTGTCGGAAGATTTGTGCTTCTGCCAACGGAAGATCTAGAAGAAAAAAATGTCATGCTTTTAGAAGATGTCATCACTTTCAATCTTCCACATATATTCTCTTATTTTGGGTATGATGAATTTTCTGCCAATTCTTTTAAAGTAACCAAAGATGCAGAAATGGATATTGATAACGACATCAAAACAAATTTTGCCGAAAAAATAGAAAAAGGCCTGAAAAACAGACGGAAAGGAAAGCCTACACGATTTGTTTTCGATAAAGATATGGATAAAGCTCTGCTCGAATTGCTTATCCGAAAATTAAATTTAAGCAAAAAAGACAGCATCATTCCGGGTGGAAAGATTCATAATTTCAAACATTTCATGGATTTCCCTGATGTTTTTGAATATTACAAAAAACCTGTTGAACGAACATCATTTACGCATCAGGCTTTTGAGCATGGGGAAAGAGTCACCGATGTTATTATGAAGCATGATGTTTTATTGAGTTTTCCATATCACACCTACACACCAGTCATTGACCTCCTGCGTGAAGCGGCGATGGATCCTGATGTAAAATCTATTCAGATTACCGCGTACCGTTTGGCAAGCAACTCAAAGATAAGCAATGCCTTAATTTATGCTGCCCGAAACGGCAAGGAAGTGACCGTAATGCTCGAACTTCAGGCAAGATTTGATGAAGAATCAAATTTAATGTGGAAAGAAATGTTTGAGCCGGAAGGAATCACTGTTTTAATAGGAATTCCTGATAAAAAAGTTCATGCTAAACTGTGTATTATTAAAAAACGCGTTCACAATAAAACGTTACAATACGGATTTGTCAGCACCGGAAATTTCAATGAAAAAACAGCCAGAATCTATGGTGACCATTTGATTATGACTTCTGACAGAGGCATTATGGCAGATATCAATAAAGTCTTCACAGTATTGAAGAAACCTAAAGACGATTATCTTTCTGTATTGAAAACCTGCAAGAATCTGATGGTTTGTCCGCAGTTCATGCGTGAAAAAATTGTACATCATATCGATAAAGAAATTGAAGAAGCAAAAGCAGGAAGAAAAGCGCAGATGATCATTAAAGCCAACTCGGTAAGTGACCGTGCTCTGATCACTAAACTGTACGAGGCCGCCGCCGCCGGAGTGGTTATTAAAATCATTGTACGTGGAATTTACTGTGCCATTAATCAGAAGGATTTTAAAGAAAAAATAAAAGCCATCAGCATTGTAGACGAGTATCTGGAACACGCCAGAGTGATGTATTTCTACAACAAAGGCGCTGAAGACATTTACATTTCTTCTGCCGACTGGATGAACAGAAATTTGGATTACCGAATAGAAGCTGCCGCAAAAATCACAGACAAAAACCTCAAGAAAGAACTGAAAGATATACTTGACATTCAGCTGAGCGATAATGTAAAAGCAAGAATTTTAGATAAAAAATTAAGCAACGAATACATCAGTAACGGTGAAAAAGAATGCCGTTCACAGATTGAAACCTATAAATATCTGAAAGCAAAAACGGGTGGAAAATAGCTTCTGCAAAGGTTTTTTAACCTTATAAATCACAACAGACGAAATATTTTTGTACATTCGGTTTTTATAAATATTTTATTTTTAATTAATTGACTGAAATTCAATAAAATACACAATCAAGAACATGATCATTGCAGCGATAGACATAGGAAGTAATGCAGCCCGACTTTTAATCAACGAGGTGAAAATTCAAAACGGAAAACCTGAATTTATTAAATTAAATCTCCTGCGAATTCCTCTGCGATTGGGAATGGATGTTTTCACCCTTGGAAAAATTGGTGAAGAGCGTGAAAAAATGGTCCTGGATTCAATGAAAATTTTCAGTGATCTGATGAAAGTCTATAAAGTTGAACATTACAGAGCCTGTGCCACCAGTGCGATGCGTGATGCTGAAAACGGCAAGGAAATTATTGAAAAAGTAAAAAATTACGCTGATCTTTCCATTGAAATTATTTCCGGTGACGAAGAAGCAACTTTGGTGTACGAAAATCACGTCGCAGAAGGTCTCGACAAAGATTTTGCCTATCTTTATGTAGACGTTGGCGGTGGTTCTACCGAATTAACGTTCTACGAAAATGACAAAATGGTCTACGAAAAATCTTTTAACATCGGAACCATCCGACTTCTCAACAACCTCGTAACAGACGACAACTGGAAGGAAATGAAAGAGGAAATCAAGGCCAACATCAGCAGCAAAAAACAGATTGTAGCTATCGGTTCCGGCGGAAACATCAACAAAGTGTTCTCCATGAGCAAAACCAAAGACGGAAAACCCATGTCTATTGCTTACCTGAAGAAGGCTTATAAGGAATTTAACGACCTAACGGTTGAGGAAAGAATGACCAAATACGGCTTCAGACAGGACAGAGCGGATGTTTTGGTGCACGCCCTGAAAATCTACAATTTTGTAATGCACTGGGCGGACATCAACAAGATTTTTGTTCCGAAAATTTCTGTAGCGGATGGGTTGATTCACAATATTTATGAGAGGGTTTCGGGGGAGGAATAAAAAGATATTTCTACAATACTATAAATATCTAAAGACTATTTAGAACTAAATTACACTCTATGAAAATCGAATTTCTCGCTTCTATTTTATCATTGCTATTTGTTGCACTTTCTTGTGACAGACCTAAGGAAAAGGTGAATTCATCAGAAGATAAAATCGAAACTAAAAAATCTACTACGATTTCAAAAGAAGAAAATAAAATTTCCATTTTAAAAAATTCGATGCTGGAATATATGGAAAACGCAAATCCTTCTTACACCAAAATTGATGTTGAAGAATGTGCAAAGATTCTAAATAATTATGTTTCAGAAATATCAAATTCCGGATCGAAAGATGAAGGATTGGAAATCGTAAAAATTACCGTTGAAAAGCTCAATAAACTTAATGAAAAATGCGATTTTGAGCTTATCGAAACATCCGAACGTGAACAAATTGCTGAAATCATTATAGTAGAAAGCAGCAAAAAAGGTTATAATAAACCTGAAGAGGATATAACTGAAGCTTGGAGGGAATGGTAATTAAATCAATATTTAAAAGTCTACTATATTTAAGTCTGAATTTTCTCTGAGAATAGATTAATTCGTGATATCTACGAATGGATAACAAAGAAAAAAATTCTGAGGATATGCTTAAAAATAATAAAATTCCTAAAACACAAAAAGAGCTTCGATTATGGATGGAAGAAAATTGTTACAACTTTCGTGGTTACTCAATATCTCAAAATGCAATTTCTGAAGGTTTCGGAATTGAAAAATCAGGTGAAAAATTCATTTGGTATTATACCGACTATAACAAAAAAGAGTATTTAAAATATTTCAAGTCCGAGAGTGATATTGTAGAATATGCTTTCAATCAAATAAAATCAGACAAGTGGGCAAAGGCTAATTGTATTGGTTTTGGAAACAGCGAAATTGACAGTAATCAACTCGCAGAAATTTTAGATAATTTAAAAATTGAGTATTTTCAAGATACAATTCCATTCTCTGACAAACCTGTTTTCAGAATATTTGTTTTTGGTTGTGATATAAAAAAGGTAGAATTTTTAAAATCAAAATTTTACGATCATACATTATAGATAATCTTGACCTAATATATTTCGTAATTTTAAATAAATTTCCGAGAAAATCGCAAATTAGAAAAGCTAAAGTTTAGCTGAAATTTTTAACATGCAATAGTTAACAAATATTTAAATTCACATCTGATTTCTACCAAAACATTTAACCATTTCATAACCTTCCCGTAAAACCCTCACAACCTGTAACGTTCATTTTTGCACAAATAATAAATTGTAAAAATGAAGAACAAATACCTTTTGAGAGGTTTACTGCCTATTGCCGCATTATTTCACGGTGCGCTGACTGCACAGACCACATTAGTTCACTACTGGAACTTTAATAACAGTACATCGGAAGCAGCCATGCTGGCTCCCACTTCAACCCTTTTAGCAGGATCAATTACTGCGTCGACAAGTTTACCCAACACCTTTGTAGATTTTGCAAACGGAACTGGGCAGAACTTCACTGCAGAAAACGCAAGAAACAGCGATCCAATTGGTACGCACTTGAGATACAACTATCCAACTTTTGGAAATTTACAATTTAATATTCCTACAACGGGTTATATTAATGTAATTGTAAAATTCATCACCAGAAGATCAGGATCCGGAGCAGGAACTCAGACATGGTCATATTCTACCAACGGAACGACTTATCAGACTTTCCAGACAGTTTCTCCGCCGGATGGTGCTCCTACGTTAACGACTTTAGATTTTTCTGCAATTGCCGGAGCTTCAAATAACCCTAATTTTAAACTGAAAGTTGAATTTGCAGCTGGCTCAGGAGGCGCCGTTGGAAACAACAGATTTGACAATTTCACGGTAGATGCCACACCAGCAGGCGGTGTTGATACAACTCCTCCTTCTGTTGCGTATTTGCCGGCAAATAACGTAAGTAATGCGTCGACAACATTAAATCCTACGATTACATTTAACGAAAACGTAAGATTGACCGACAATTCTGCAATCACTTCTGCCAATGCTCAGAGCTTGGTTGAATTAAAATTAAACAATGCTACCGGAGCAGTGGTGCCTTTCACAACAACTTTTGCTAATAATGCAATCACAGTAATTCCAACCGCAGGTTTGGTTCCAAATCAGGCTTATTATTTAGCTTTAAAACCAAACTTAGTTGAAGATACGAGCGACAATGCAGTAACAGCAGCAACTTCAAGTACTTTTACTACGGCAGGAACGAGCATTGCATTGGAGAAAAACTTAATTAAAGTCAATGAAAATGCGGGAACGTTAGCTTTTAAAATCAACGTTAACAATCCTTCAAACGCAACCGTCAATTTAGTGGTAAAACCTTCCTCTTTCAACACTGCAAGCAGCAGTGATTATACATTGGCTAATCAGACCATCAATATTACACCTTCCACAACAAGCGTTACCGTTAATATTCCGATTACCGACGATACTTTGGAAGAACAGCAGGCTGAATATGTTGTAGTTGGACTTGAAAATCCGGTTGGTACAACAATTACTGGCGATGCCAATGCTACCATTTATATTATTGATAACGATAAAGCGGCTCCGGTTCCTTCCAATCAAATTTCATTAAATTACATCGGAAGTTTTGATCCTTCAGGAAACAGCACAAGCTCAACAGAAATTGTAGTTCATGATGCTGCCACACAAAGACTTTTTACCATCAGTTCTTTAACAGATGTTTTTGACATCATTAATTTCTCAAATCCTACTACCCCAACGGTTATCCAGACTGTAAACATGTTGCCGTACGGTGGAATCACAAGCATTGCTGTAAAGAACGGAATCATTGCAGTCGCTTCTCCTAATGGCACAAATCCTCAGGGGAACGGTAAGGTTGTGTTTTTCGATATAAACGGCGTTTTCCTGAAACAACTTGAAGTGGGCGTTCTTCCGGATATGATTACTTTCACCCCAGACGGAACGAAGGTAATGACCGCAAACGAAGGCGAACCAAACGATGCCTACACGGTAGATCCGGAAGGTTCAATAAGTATTATTGATGTGCCTACTTTAACGGTTGCTGGAATCCAGGCTTTGACGCAGACGAATGTAACAACACTTGGATTCACTCAGTTTAACGGACAGGAAGCTACTTTAGCTGCGACCGGAGGAAGAAAAGTAAAATCGACCAGCACTTTGGCTCAGGATCTTGAACCTGAATATATCGCGATCAGTCCGGACAGCCAGAAAGCATGGGTTTCATGTCAGGAAAATAATGCAGTTATTGAAGTTAATTTAACAACAAAAGCATTAACCGGAATTTGGGGATTAGGAAAAAAAGATATGAGTCTTCCAGGAAACGGTTTCGATGCTTCAGACAATAACGGCGAAGTTTTAATCGCCAACTGGCCTGTGAAAGCGTATTACAATCCGGATGCAATGGCTTCATACAAAATTGGAAACACCAATTATCTGGTGACCGCCAACGAAGGTGACGAAAAAGATTTAGGAGGATTCAGCGAAAGAACAACCGTTGGAGCAAATGGATATACCTTAGATTCAACAATATTTCCGAATGCTTCGATTCTAAAAGCTTCACATAATTTAGGAAGATTCAGAGTAACGAATGTGAATGGAAACACTGATGGAGACGCAGATTTCGAAGAAATCCATGCTTTGGGAGCCAGATCATTCTCGATTTTCAATGCAGATACGAAACAGATTGTTTTCGACAGCGGTGATCAGTTTGAAAGACACACTGCAGCCTACCATCCACTGATTTTCAATGCCGATAACGAAGCCAACGGAGCCAAAACCCGAAGCCGTGCAAAAGGTCCTGAACCGGAAGGCGTAACGTTGGGAACCATCACCGGACAGACTTTCGCATTCATCACTCTGGAAAGAACCGGAGGTGTCATGGTCTACAACGTGACAGATCCCAACAATGTGACATTTGTTGATTACAAACATTCAAGATCCACGTCTGCATTTGGTGGCGACAACGGTCCGGAAGGAATCACTTTCATTCCTGCCGCAAATATGACCAACGGAAAAGCCTACGTCATCGTTGCCAACGAGATCAGTGGGACATTATCAATGTACGAAGTTGCCCTTTCACCAACATTATCTACAGGTGAAGTAAAAACTGAAAAAGCAACTTTCAATATCTTCCCAAATCCTGTGAACAAAGGAAATACTCTGTATTTCAACAGAGCTCAGGGTTATGAACTCTACGATATGAGCGGCAAACTTCTTGGCAAAGAAAAATCTGCCTTAACCATCGACACCTCAAAACTCAACACCGGAGTTTATTTAATTAAAACTTCAGAAGGCGAAGTAAAAAGAGTAATTGTGAAATAAAATTTTCATATTTGATTTTGTTGAAGCCTTGGAATTTTCCGGGGCTTTTTTGTTTGATTAAAATTTGTTGCGGATCAAGGTTGATCTTTATGCAGTTGATAACCTTGACAAGGTTTTTAGCTCTGCAACAATTCTTTAAGTGAAGAAACTAGCTTTGAAAAACTCTCATTAAAATTTTGATTGTAATTAATTTCAAAAATTTTCACTCCATTTTTCAAAGCTTTCTCGCGTTTTTGAGTATCCAAGAATTGTGTTCTGGCTAAACCTTCGATTCCTCCAAAAAAATCTACTGGCTCGAAATGTTGAATTCCGTTGTATTCGACTGCAAAATTCAATTCTTTAATAAAAATATCAAATCGCTGTCCGTTCAGCCATTTTGGGGAATGCTGGCTAATAATTGTGTATAGAGGAAATTCAATTGTAAGAAGATTCAGCAAATGCTTCTCCATAACATAGCTTCCAACTTCGTCAAAACCTTTTTCTTGACGAATATGATTCTCCAAACTTCTATAATTGTTCTTCAAACGAGAATAAAAAATATTTTTAATTTCGTCAGAACTGTAAATTTTCTTGTCCCAATCGGAATATTTTCTTGTATACCCGGAATTTATGACTAACATGTCACCCAACAAAGTGTATGAAATCTTGTCAATCTTAGCATGAATACGCAAATAATCTAAGCAGAAAAATTCTTCGATTTCTTCGAAATTTAACCGACCTAAAAAAGATATAAATTCTTCATTACTAATTACTGCTTTTGTACTATATGACAAACTACGCAAAAGTGAATGAATAATTTTTTCGGTTTTTAAATTCTCTTTTTTAAAAAGAACATACGTCAAATATTTTCTCGGTGAGACTAATCCTTCACCAAAAATCTTATCGATCTTTTCTCTTTTATTCCAAAATTTCACATTTCGGTAATGATTTAAAATAAAGTTATTTTTATTAAACCACAAATTTTCAGAAAATGAGAATTCAACAGCCTGCAAAAATCTCCTAAAGTCTTCCTCTGTCTTAAACTTAGAGACAATTTCTGAAAAGTAATGAAGAATGATTCCAGACTTCCTGATATCAGTCTCTCCTATTATTTTATTATTATTTGGCAAAGCGTAACACATTAACCAATTTAATCCATTCCCGATTCTAATAATATCTGAGCATGGATAAGCAGTTTGATCTCCGACTAAATAATTAAGTCCTTTATAATTTAACAATTCGAATTCTTTGCTAATTCCATCTTGGAAAATAATCCGTCCGTTTTCGTTAATTTCATTAATAAGCTTCTTCTCATTAGCATACCGAGGCTTTTGCGAAAAGTGAAATTTCTTTAAATCTATTCCAAAACTATTGTTATATGATTTCTCAATTAGATCAGCAATAACTTCCTCATTAATAATGCTTTTGCGTTTATTGGCCATCATGTAACATTTAATCTGTTAGTTAGCTATATTTTTTACGAGATGAAAATAATGAAATTTTACGGTTTTTATTTATTAAGTGAGGAAAAAGCCTAAGATTCTGTTTCAATTTTCAGTTATTTGAATTGGCTTCCTTTATAAATCACTATATTTAAATTTAATTTGACTCATTAATGAAACCCACTCTCCTCTACATCCACGGCCTCGGCTCAGACCAGCATTCCAGAAAATTTATCAATCTAAAGGACTATTTTAAAGACCAAATCAATTACGATTTTGTTGAATGGAAAAACGACAGCAACATTTCCGAACTTCTCGATGAAGCCGAATTGAAATTAGAAAATATTGATAATCCAATCTTAGTAGGAGATTCTACCGGAGCAAATTTCGCTTATCAACTTCGTGAAAGAAGATCACAGAAGGACAAAAATTCAATTTTGATTTTAAGCAGTCCGCTACTGAATATTGACGAACGAGTTGCAGATTTTGAATTTCCTGGGACATTGATTCCTCAACTACAGAAATTTGATAATCCTGAAAATGCATTAATTATTGCTACTAAAAAAGATTCAGTTTTAAGTCAGAACTGGCTGTTTGAGAAAGCTTTAAACAATGTAAAATTATTTGAAGTGGATGATAATCACCGTTTGGAAAAATTCCATGAAAGCCTTGTTGAGATTGAGTCATACATTAGTTCTAAAAAATAAATTTTGGCTAAAGCCATTTAAATGTGCAATTGGAAAGCGGGCTAAAGGCCGTTCCTATTGAAATTTACAGCTATTATTCAATATAAACCTTGTCAAGATTACCATCACCTTGCAGATTAACCTTGACAAGGTTGCGCATCATACATTTTAAAACAAAAAAAGACAGACCCAAAAAGTCTGTCTTTAAAAAATATATCGTCGTATTTTTTTACTCTACATTCACTACCTTTTCAATTTCGGGAGCGTGTTGCTTGATGGTATTTTCTACCCCTAATTTCAAAGTTGAGAAATTAAGAGAGCAACCTGAACAGTTTCCCAGAAGTTTTACAAAAACGGTATTATCTTTCACATCCAAAAGCTCGATATCACCACCGTCTTTGTTCAAAAACGGACGAATGCTTTCAAGAGCTTCCATTACCTTGGTTACAGTTTGTTCGTGTGCTATATTTGTCTCCATATTTGAATTTGGTTTTTCAAAATTTAATTTGAAATCATTATTTATTTTTTTGGTGAGCAACCTGCCATTGTCGTGATTTTCACGGCTTCTGTAGGCGGTAGAAATTTGTTTCTTTCTACTAAGCTCTCTACCATTTTTCTTGCAGTTTCTGTATAAATTTCTGCAATTTTTGAATTTTCCTGAAGTGCTGCAGGTCTTCCCACATCTCCAGCCTCTCTGATGCTCTGGATCAGCGGAATTTCTCCCAACACAGGAATATTTAAATCATCTGCCAGATATTGCGCTCCCTGATTTCCAAAGATATAATATTTATTGTCAGGTAATTCTTCCGGCGTAAAATAAGCCATATTTTCTATCAGTCCAAGAACCGGAATGTTAATACTTTCCATATTGAACATCGCAATTCCTTTTCTCACATCCGCCAAAGCAACGTGTTGAGGCGTACTTACGATTACTGCTCCCGTTACCGGAACTTCCTGAATGATGGATAAATGAATATCACCAGTTCCAGGAGGAAGGTCGATTAGTAAGAAATCAAGTTCTCCCCAAGCTGCATCTCTGATCATTTGGTTCAACGCTTTTGAAGCCATTGGACCTCTCCAGACTACTGCCTGGTTGGCTCCTGAAAAATATCCGATGGAAAGCATTTTCACACCGTAATTTTCGATTGGTTTCATTAAGCTTTTTCCATTCACGTCAACAGAAATCGGCTTCTGCCCTTCTGTATCAAACATTGTAGGAACAGACGGTCCGTAAATATCGGCATCTAAAATCCCAACTTTAAAACCCATTTTTGCTAAAGTTACCGCAAGGTTCGCAGCAACTGTAGACTTACCAACACCTCCTTTTCCAGATGCGATGGCAATAATATTTTGAATTCCAGGGATTTGTTTTCCTTTGATCTGACTTAGCTGAACTTCACTTGGCTCAGGAGAAACTATTTTAAGTTTTAAATTAATTTCTTCTCCAAATTCACTTGCGAAAGCCTGTTTCATCGCTGCCTCAAGCTTCTTTTTTTCGTGCATTGCCGGTGAATGAGCGGTCATGTCGATGTACACATCGCTGCCCATAACCTGAAAGTTTGTTACCAAGTCATCTACTTCTATTTCTTTAAGGAAATCCTGAACTTTTTCTTTAGTCAACATAAAAATATAAATTGAGCACAAATTTACGGAAATTTTAGCTATTTAGAATCAATAAACGTGGTGATAGATAAATTCTTTTGTGAAGCCAAAATTTGTGTATTTTAGGGCGATTTAAATTTAATATCAATGAAGAAAATATTATTCGTTCTTTTAGGATTAATTGCTCATAATTCATTTTCACAAAATTATTCGCAATACGTTAATCCTTTTATCGGAACGGGCGGTCATGGCCATACTTTTCCAGGCGCGATCGTACCTTTTGGGATGGTTCAGCTTTCTCCCGACACCCGAATTGACGGAAGTTGGGACGGCTGCAGCGGCTATCACTATTCAGATTCGGTTATTTACGGTTTCTCGCATACGCATCTGAACGGAACAGGAGTTTCAGATTATGGTGATATTATGCTGATGCCGACAATGGGAACTCCGGGACTGACTCCGAAAGAATATTCATCCAAATTTTCTCATAAAAATGAAAAAGCAACAGCCGGATTTTATTCTGTTAAATTAGACAAACACAACATTGATGTCCGTTTAACCACGACAAAAAGAGTCGGATATCACGAATATAAATTCAATAAAGCAGGAAACGCCAACATTGTTTTAGATTTAAATCACAGAGATAAATTACTGGAAGGTGAAGTAAGAATTATCGACAGCAAAACGATTGAAGTTTTCAGGAGAAGTGAAGCTTGGGCAACCAATCAATATATTTATTCAAGAATTGAGTTTTCAAAACCGATGAAAATTTCAAAAAAGGAATTTAATGGTAAAAATGAAAACAATACATTCTCAGGAACCAAATTGGCTTTAGCTTTTACAACTGCGGTCAAGGGTGGTGAAAAGATCAGTATAAAAGTTTCAATTTCTCCAACAGGCTACGAAGGTGCGGGAAAAAATATGCTTGCTGAAGGAAAATCAAATGATTTTAATGAAATTCAAACTCAGGCGGTTGCAGACTGGAATAAAGAACTTTCAAAAATTGAAGTGAAGTCTGATGATAAAGATAAACTCACCGTTTTTTACACGGCAATATATCACGTTTTCACGCAGCCAAACATCAACATGGATGCTGACGGAAAATACCGTGGCAGAGACAATAAGTTCTATATGGCGAAAGACTTCGGGTACCATTCTGTTTTTTCACTTTGGGATACGTTCAGAGGCGCACATCCTCTGATGACTCTGATCGACAGAAAAAGAACGGCAGATTTCGTGAATACTTTCATCAAACAGCGTGAACAGGGCGGAAGAATTCCCGTTTGGGAACTCGCTTCGAATGAAACGGAATGTATGATCGGTTATCACGGTGTTTCTGTAATTGCAGACGCGATGGCAAAAGGAATTACAGGTTTTGATTATGAAAAAGCATTTGAAGCATCCAAAAATTCGGCAATGCAGGATATTTTTGGTTTAAGTGCTTACAAACAGAATAATTACATCAGCATTGATGATGAGCACGAAAGTGTTTCTAAAACTTTGGAATACGCCTACGACGACTGGTGTATCGCTCAGATGGCGAAAATTTTAAATAAAAAAGACGATTACGAATACTTCATGAAACGTTCTCAGAACTGGAAAAACCTTTACAATCCAAATAACGGTTTTATGCAAGCGAGAAAGAACGGAAACTGGTACGAACCGTTTGACCCAAGAGAAGTGAATAACAATTACACGGAAGGAAATTCGTGGCATTATTCTTACTTCGTTCCGCAGGATATTCCCGGATTGATTCAGGCGCATGGCGGAAAGGAGAAATTTGAACAGTTTATTGATGCCATTTTTGCTGCTCCGGACAAGACGACTGGAAGAGAACAGGTGGATATCACTGGTTTGATGGGACAATACGCTCAGGGAAATGAACCGAGCCATCACATCGCTTACCTTTATAATTTCGTCGACAAACCACAGAAAACGGAAGCGAAAATCAAATACATTCTTGATAATTTTTACAAAAATGCTCCTGATGGTCTGATTGGAAATGAAGATTGCGGACAGATGAGTGCGTGGTATATCCTGAGCACCATGGGAATCTATTCGGTAACTCCCGGAAAACCTGAATGGGAAACCGTAACGCCTTATTTTGATGAAATTAAACTTCACCTGGAAGACGGAACAACAAGAATTATTACGAAAAACACTCCTAAAAGTGAACTTAAAAAATTAGGTTTTGAAAATGTAAAAGTAACCAAAGACTTAAAATACACCGAACAAACTGCTTCGCCTGTTATCGCTGCAGACAGACTTTTTGATTTCACTACTCAGGTAAAAATCACACCTTTGAATGCGAAAGATAAAGTCTACTACATGACGATGGATGAAAATGATGCCAACGTAAGAAAGACTTTTAGAGTGTACAAAGAACCCTTCACCATTAACAAGACGACGCAGGTCTCTACTTATGCGGAAAGAAATGGCGAAAAAAGCGCAATCACGACAGCTCACTTCAACAAACGCCCGAATCATTGGGATGTGACAATTAATGCAACAGCAAACCCTCAGTACACAGCAGGTGGAAAACTCGCAATCATCGACGGAATCAACGGTGATGTAAACTGGCGCAAAGGCGAATGGCAGGGTTATCAGGGACAAACTGTGGAAGCAATTATTGATTTTAAATCTCCTCAGCAGATGAATCATATTTCCTCAACCTACTTACAGGACAGCCGTGCATGGATTTTAATGCCGAAAAAAGTAGAATATTACGCATCAATGGATGGAAAAACTTTTATTCTTCTGAAAACTCTCGAAAATAACATTGACGCGAAGGATGAAACCGTTCAGGTGAAAGATTTTGCGACAGACATTCTTCCAACTGAAGCACGTTATCTGAAAGTGAAAGCGTATCACTTCGGGAAACTTCCGGCATGGCATCAGGGTGCAGGTGGAGAAGCGTATGTTTTTGTGGATGAGATTTCTGTGAAATAGAAATTACGATTTAAATTTAAAATAATGAAACCTCTTTCGATTTGGAAGAGGTTTCTTGTTTTTTTTAAATCATGAGAATTGAATTCGAAAAAAAAGCCGAGTTTTTCATTCCGTAAGAATCTAAGCCGCATTATGACCTCATTCTGTTGAGATTCCTTCGGAATGACAAATAAATTGTAAATGATATTAATTCATCCTCTCCGACCAATTCAACTCATCCGGCAATTCCCGGTCAGAAAATTCAATATGAATCACTCTCCTTTTTTTGCCATTCGTCGTACGGTTAGATCCGTGAAGAAGCAGAGGTTTCATAATCATCACACCACCTTTTTCAACGTTACAGATATTTTCAGTTTCCACTTTCCAGTCGATGGTTTCGGGTCTGTAGATTCCTTTTGCATGGGAATTTGGAACTACTTTTAAAGCACCATTATTTTCGTCAGTGTCGTCTAAATGAATTCTTATGGTGAAAATATTTTCAAGAATATCTAACGGTGGCTGTACTGCAAACTGATTCTGTTTCGTTGTCCACGGTCCGAATTTTTCCATTTCGACCTTTTTATCAACAGAGATGGTTAAATCCTGATGATAGGCAACGTACCAGTTTGATTTTTCGGGTTTATCAAAGTAAATACTTTTGACTACAAAATAGTTTTCGCCAAAAATTTCTTTAATGATTATTTTTAAATTTTCATTAAAAATCAAATCTCTTACTTCAGGAATTTCCTTTAAAAACTGTCTGATTGCAAAAAGATCTTCTGATTTTCTGAAGGTTTCTTTTGAGGTGTCAATATTTTGAATAACTTCACTTATTTTTTCAATTTCTTCTGTAGAAAAAACATCGCTGATGACGGAAAATCCTTTATCACCAATTTGATTTTTATGATTTTGTAAGTTCATTTAATTATAGGTTTTTAATCTACTTTTAACGCAAAGTTCGCAAAGTTTTTTTGGTATTCTCAAAAATCCCCTTCATTTTCAAATCAAAATTTCCTCCTATTCAAAACACTAATTCTTAAATTGACAGGAATTTTACTCCGAAATATAATAAAATTTGATAATTAAGTTTTAATGACTACAACCCTAGCCCCGATTGTAATGGAAATCCTTTTTTGAAAAAAAAGATTGTAGCGGAAAGCGGGATTAAGCTCCTAAAATAAAATGGACAACAGTGACCTGTTTTAAAATTCACTGTTGACCCATTCACTAACTTTTATTAATTCACATTTTACATATCTCCCCCATGATTGTCCAGCTGTCCTTCCCATTTTGAAACGGCAGACGTCGCCAGAGCATTTCCTAAAACATTTGTCATACTTCTCGCCATATCACAGAAGTGGTCGATCGGTAAAATTAATGCAATTCCTTCCGGCGGAATTCCGAACATCGAACAGGTTGCGACGATGATCACCAATGACGCTCTCGGTACACCCGCAATTCCTTTTGACGTTAGCATCAGGACCAAAAGCATGGTGATCTGTTGCCCCACAGACATCTCAATTCCGTAAATCTGCGCAATAAAAATCGATGCAAACGTCATGTACATCATACTTCCATCCAAATTGAATGAATAACCTAACGGTAAAATAAATGATACGACTCTGTTGTTACATCCGAATCTCTCTAATTCTTCCACTAGTTTTGGGAAAACAGCTTCTGAACTTGTTGTAGAAAACGCGATTAATAATGGGGATTTTATTCTTCTTAATAATTCAAAAAGACGGTTTCCTAAAATGAAATAGCCTACCAATAAAAGTACCAGCCAAAGAACTGCTATGGCAAAGAAAAAGTCTCGGAGATAAATCGCATAGACCTTAAAAATCTCAAAACCATTGGTGGCAACGACGGCGGCAATCGCTCCCAAAACTCCAAGAGGTGCAAACCACATAATGTAACCGACCATTTTCAGGATTGCATGGGCAATGACGTCAAATAATTTGATGACAGGCTGTGCATATTCGTCGCCTAGATTGGCTAAAGCAACACCAAACATAATCGAGAAAACAACGATCTGAAGCACTTCATTTGTGGCGAAAGCTTCAAAAATACTTTTAGGAATAATATGTTTTACAAAGTCTTCCATCCAAAAACCTTTGCTGGATTTCAAAAGTTCATCAGCCGAAGCTGCGTCCTGAATAGGAAGTTTCGTTACATGACCAGGCTCTAACCAGTTCACTAAAACCAATCCGATAAAAAGAGAAACCAGAGAAGCGGAAATAAACCAAAGCATGGCTTTCGATCCTACTCTACCAATCATTTTAATGTCGCTCATTTTGGCAATTCCCACCACCAAAGTTGTGAAAACCAATGGCGCAATAATCATCTGAACCAAACGGATGAAAACTGTTCCGAGCAGTTTAATGTTATCAGAGAATGGTTTCGCACTTTCAGGATACTGTAGATGTACGAATCCGCCGATTACTACACCAACTATCAGTGCGACGATAATGGCTATAAATAATTTATTCTGTCCTTTCATATGTAGAGTTCAATGGTCACAAATATAACGGTTTTTCAATTGAACCTTAAATTTTTGTTAAAACTTGCATTTCGTAAAATTAAAATACAGATTGCGAAAGGATTAAGCCCAAATTGCCACATATTTATTAATTTTTTAGATAATTGGTATAGATTTTATTATTACATTTGAGTCTAATTAAAACATTAAATTAAATCAATTATGAAAAAAACAATCGCAATGTCTGCCTTAGCTTTGGCAGTATCGTTTGGATCCATTTCGTGTAAAAAGAAAGTTTCTGATGCTGAACTTCAGACATCAGCAACTACTATCGTTGCAGCTAATCCTGCGGCAACTGTAGAAATTAAAGAAGGTGTTGCGCACTTAGGCGGAACATTTGCTACACAGGCTGAAAAAGACGCAGCTATCAAATCTCTAAAAGAAATTAAAGGTGTAAAAGACGTACACGATATGGCAACTATTGCTCCTGCCGTAACTCAATCTGAGCCTGTAACAACTACTACAGCTGCAGATCCTATGGTTCAGCAAAAAGTAAAAGATGCGTTGAAAGACTTCCCATCTGTAAAAGTTGAAACAGTAAATGGTGAGTTAACACTTACAGGAACTGCATCTCCTGCACAGGCAAGAAAAATCAAAGAGTCTGTTGACGCTTTGAAAGTTGGAAAAGTAAACTTTAACTATACCGTAAAATAATTAGACATGAGCACTTTACAAGACAAATATTCTAGTGTTGTTTCTGCAGCTCAGTCTGCAGGAGTTTCAAATCTTCAGGTTCAGGAGCAGGACGGAATTCTTTATGTTTCTGGAAATGCCTCTAATACTGCAGCGAAAGATGCGGTTTGGAATGCTTTAGGAGCTATCGATTCTACCTATTCTGCTTCAGACATTAATATTGATGTACAGGTTGCAGGTTTAGCTGCGGGAGCGACTTTAACTATTGCTACTGAAGATTCTAATCTAAACATCAGACAGGAGCCTTCTACAGAAGCTGCTGTTGTAGGAAAAGCTTCAAAAGGTTCTTCTGTAACTTTAGTAGAGCAGACTTCTGACGATTGGTGGAAAGTAAAAACTGCTGACGGACAGGAAGGTTACGCATACTCAAGATATTTAAAAGCTTAAGTTAATATAAAACTCACGCTTTTTAGAAATATTTAACGTTTAACATCCCCTTTTGGGGATGTTTTTTTTATACTTTTGCGCATCAAAAATATTAAGATGAAAAAATTTCTACTGTTGCTGTTCATTGCATTCAACACATTATTATTCAATGCACAAAAGTTCAGCATCGATGGTAAAGTTTCTAATTTCGAAAAAAAGCCTGTAGAAAATGCCACTGTCTATCTTCTTAAACAAAAAGATTCGTCCATCATAAACTACACTGCTACCAATCGTGAAGGGAAATTTTCTTTAAAAACCAATGACATTCAGGAACCTGCAGTACTGAAAATTGATGCGGATAAACTGATTTCTTTTTCAAAAAACTATGAAACAATCAATACATCTTTTTCTTTGGGAGAAATTGAACTAGAGAAGAATACAGTTTTCAACATCGAAGAGGTTACACTTTCCGCTTCTCCTGTGAAAATCAAAAAAGATACGATCGAATTTAACGCCTCTGCCATAAAGGTTCGCCCCGACAGTAAAATTGAGGAACTTTTAAAAGAAATTCCCGGTGTGGAAATCAATAACGACGGAAAAATTACCGTTAACGGAAAAGAAGTTGACCAGATTATGATCAATGGAAAACCATTTTTCGATAAAGACGGAAAAATCGCCCTTCAAAATCTTCCGGCAGATATCATTAAAAACATTCAGTTTACAACTACTAAGACAAAAGAAGAAGAACTCAGCGGGAAAGCTGCCAAATCAAACAATACCACGATCAATTTTAATATCGATGAAAAGAAGAATAAAGGTCTGATCTCAAGACTGACCTTAGGATATGGTTCAGATAAAAGATACGAAGGGAGTGCACTTTTAAGTTATTTTAAAAATGACACTAAAATCAGCTTACTTGCATCATCAAATAACATCAACTCTCAAGGTTTTTCAAATGATGAAGTTTTCGACAGTATGGGACACGGCAGGAATTCCTGGATGATGCAGGGTGGAAGCGTTGTGACCGTAGGAAATAACATCTACTATACTCAGGGCGGTAACAACACCAAAGGAATTTTGAGATCTACTACTGTAGGCTTTAACTACAGCGACAAACTTGCTAAAGATGTAGATCTTAATACCTTCAGTCTAATGCATTCTGACAGCAATCTGGAAACGAGATCGAAGGTTTCGCGGACGACATTACTTCCGGACTATACGCTAAAAACCAATGCTGAAAGCAATGGTGAAAATGAAAACAGACAGTACAGTTTTGATACTTCAGCACAGATAAAAATTGACTCGATGACGAGCATTTATTTTTCACCCTCATTTTCCAGAACAGAAAGTTTTAATTTTAACAATTCAAAATCAAATACACTGCGAAATAATCTTTTGTTGAATGAGAGCGATTCTTACATAAGCACAGATTCCGAGAACAATTCTTTCACTCCCAATATTTATTTAAATAAAAAATTCAGAAAAAAAGGAAGATCCGTATATGCCAATTTAAATTCTAACATCTCCGAAGCAAAACAGGATCAAACTAATAAATCTGAGACTATATTTTATCAAACTTCGGAACCGAACGATATACGAAACCAGCTCGCAAAAAATAAAAATCAGACCAACAGTTATAGGTTCAGTGCAGGATATACAGAACCCATTTCAGATTCTGCCAATGTAAGTCTGAATTTAAATTATGAAAACAAATCCGACAGAAACCTTCGTGAAGTGAATGATTTTGATCAGAATACCGGACAGTACTCCAGCTATAACAATGATTTATCTAACCTGATGAACCAGAAAATCAACGAAATTTCACCTGAACTGGGATTCGAACTCAACAAAGACAAAATCAGTATTTGGGCCAATGCAGAACTTGAAATTACTGATATGAAGGTGAATTCGATTTATAACGGTCAGCGTTTTGATCTGCAGAAAAATTTCGTACTTCCCAATTATAGTATGAATCTTCAGTATCATTTTTCGAAAAATAAAAGACTGAGTTTCTTTCACAGTGCACAATATACAGTTCCAACAGCCAACCAGCTGACGCCGTATGTTGATTTTGTAAATCCTCTGATTGCCTACCAGGGAAATCCCAATCTTCAAAATTCGTGGAGTAACCGTTCTTACGTGTACTATAACAATTTTAATATGATCAAAAACATCAGTTACTACATTAATCTAAATTTTATTTATGGAAATAATGATGTCGTCAACTACTCGTATTTCGATGATTCAGGAAAACAGTTTGTAACCTATACCAATGTGAGCGGTAACAAAAACATCAATCTGGGCGGTGGTTTTTCTAAAACGTTTAAATGGAAAGAAAACAAACTTACACTCAACCCTAGATTTAATATGAGCTACAATTACAGCCGCGGATTTATTAATGCAGTGCAATATACCAGTGACTCGTACTCTTTCAATCCCGGATTTAATTTAACTTACGAAATCAAAGATAAAATTACCGTAAAACCCTCTTATACATTAGGATATAATTTTTCCGATTACACCAATTACGATATAGGAAGAGTTCAGACTGCTAACCAGATATTAAAACTTGAACTCACCAACTATATTTTCAAAACAAAACTGGTATTTGGCAATGATTTTGAATACAACACGACATCGAACATTGCACCTGGTTTCAAAAGAGATTTCTACTTCTGGAACACGAGTTTGGGATATTCATTTTTCAACAAACAGCTTACGGCAAAAGTAAAAGTGTATGATGTACTCAACCAAAACCAAAGTGTGAGAAGAACAATTACGCCAACCAATTTTGAAGACCGTGAAGATCTGATTTTAAGACGTTACGTAATGTTTTCACTCACAATGAAACTGAACAAGTTCGCGGGTAAAAAAACTGAAGCCAAATAACGACCAAACCAACCATTATATATGTGAAAATGATCAGAAGCAATTCTGGTCATTTTCTTTTTAAATAAATCGGAAGCATTTGTTTTTTATTAATAAATTAGCGACAAATTTAAAAAATGAAGATTCCTTTTTCTCTCATTCTGCTTTTTGTTTTCTGCTTTGGAAACTCACAGAATGTCACTCAACCTGATACTTTCGTCAAAGATAATTTCACCAAAAAAGAATTTTACATCACGATGCGTGACGGTATTAAACTTTTTACGATTGCTTACATTCCAAAAGATATTTCAAAAAAGCAAAAATACCCATTTCTGATGCAGAGAACCTGCTACAGTATTGCGCCTTACGGTGAAAATGAATACAGAACCAAGTTGGGCCCGAATCAGTATTTAATGAAAGACAAATACATTTTTGTGTTTCAAGACGTGCGTGGCAGATACATGAGTGAAGGAACTTTTACCAATATGACACCTCAGGTGGAGCGTAAAACCAAAAAAGATGTGGATGAAAGCACCGATACCTACGACACCATCGATTGGCTCGTTAAAAACATCAAGGACAATAACGGAAAAGTTGGGCAATACGGAACTTCATATCCGGGGTTTTACACTGCTGTAGGAACTTTAGCGCAGCATCCTGCATTGGTGGCCTCTTCTCCGCAAGCTCCAATTTCTGATTTCTGGAATGACGATTTTCTTCACAACGGGAAATTTATGTTGGGGTATTTCAGAACGTTTCCTGTTTTCGGAGTTCAGAAAACCAAGCCCGAACAGAAAGCATGGTATTCTGATTCTATGATTAAATCTACGTCTGAGGACGGTTTGAAATTCTACAGAGAAATGGGAACTTTGAAAGACGGTTATGAAAAATATTACAGAAACAACTTCTTCATGACCGAAATTATGAATCATCCGAACTACGATGAGTTTTGGCAGAAAAGAAGTCTTTTACCTCATCTGAAGAACGTAAATCATGCGGTAATGACTGTAGGTGGCTGGTTTGATGCTGAGGATCTTTCAGGACCTTTAAATATTTATAAAACAATTGAAAAGACAAGTCCGAAAGCTAAAAACACCATCGTCATGGGACCTTTCTCTCATGGAGCGTGGGCTTACGAGCAGGGAAAACATTTTCATAATCAGATTTATTTTGGAGACAGCATTGCAACATACTATCAGAAAAATATCGAGACTAAATTTTTTAACCATTATTTAAAAGGAAATACGAAAGAAGACGCCGGTTTGCCGGAAGCTCTGATGTACGATACCGGAGTGAAAGAATGGAAAGAATTTGCCCAATACCCTCCGAAAAATGCTCAGAAAGTTAATTTTTACTTAGCAAATAACACCTTAAAAAATACTTCCGGACAAGGTGCTTCGGAATATTACAGTGACCCCAGTAATCCTGTATTAAGTTCAGACAATCTGAAAGATTTTAATGGATTTACCCCACGAAATTATATGTCGGAAGACCAGAGATTCGCTGTCGGAAGACCAGATGTGCTGACTTTCACTACAGATGTTCTGACAGAAGATATGACGTTTGCCGGAGAAATTTCAGCAAAATTAAATATTGCTACAACGTCCTCCGATGCAGACTTTGCGGTCAAATTAATTGACGTTTATCCCGAAGATTTCAAACCTACGGAAAAGAAAGAAGGTGTGGTTTACGGAAATTACCATCAAATGGTCAGAAGTGAAATTATGCCTGCAAGATTCAGAAATTCTAGAGAAAAACCGGAAGCTTTGGTTGCCATTCAAAAGACGGCCGTGAATTTCAGATTGCAGGATGTGGTGCATACATTCAAGAAAGGGCACAAAATTCAGATTCAGATTTCTTCAACATGGTTTCCGCTTTTCTCGGTAAATCCGCAGAAGTTTTTAGACAATCCGAACATGGCAACGAAAGAAGATTACACGAAAGCTTTCATTAAAGTGTTTGAAGATTCTTCGATTGAAGTTAATGTTTTGAAATAAAAATTATAGCTGTTCGTTTTGAACAGCTTTTTTTATAGCTCTCACGGATTTAGCTGATGAAGCTGATTCTTCCTCTTAACTATCTGCTAAATTTGCTCAATCTGCGAGATAAAAATATACAGTTAGTTGTCTTAAAGGATCTAAGCGAAGTTAGAAACGTATGTTGAGATGCTTTCAGCATGACAAGAATACTGTACAGTTATGACTTATTCCTCAATCGTTCTGAAAGTCAGATTCACACGCGGAGTCTTCACTTTGGTAGTAGGCGGAAGTCTGTGAAGCCAGTTTTCCTGCGTGGCGCCTTTCATTACGAGTAAACTTCCGTCTTCGAGCATCAAATCGATCCTTTCCTTGGAGAATTTATGTTTGAATGAAAATTTACGCTCTGCTCCGAAAGTTAAAGAAGCAATGGCGCCGTGCTTTTTTAAATCCTTTTCGCCGTCGCTGTGATAGGCCATTCCTTCACTTCCGTCGTGATATAGATTCAGCAGACATGAATTATAGTTTTCGCCCGAAACTTCTTCACATCGCTGTTTTAAAGCTATTAATTCCGGAGTCCAAAGTTTTGCATATTTTGTTCTTTTGGAATAGGTGTATTCAAATTGTTTTTCGCCAAACCATGCGACTTTTCTTTTGGTATAAATCAGTTTTCCGAAAATCACTGCTTCGTCATTTTCCCAAGGGATTTGACTGAATAAATACTGATAATATTTTTCACATTCTTCACTGGAAAATACTCTGCCGTAATACTCCGTGATTCCGTCAATAGGAAGAATACTGATGGGGAAATTTGGTAAGTCGTCGAATAAATTCATCTTTAAATTTACTTTTAATATTAAACATAAAAAGCACAAATATTTTCTCAGACAGACACAAAAATCTATAAAAATCTGTGTGATCTGTGAGACAAAATTTCACTTTACAATCTATTTACCATCATAAACCATCGAACTTTCCCAACCAATCATCAGCTGCTTCCTGTCGCTTCCCCACATATAACCGCCAATCTTACCTGAAGACTGTATCACTCGGTGACACGGAATTAAAAATGCTACCGGATTACTTCCAATCGCAGTTCCGACAGCTCTTGAAGCTTTTGGATTACCAATTTCATTGGCTAAATTTCCATACGTCGATAATTTTCCCATTGGAATTTTAAGTAAACTTTCCCAGACTTTAAGCTGAAAATCGGTTCCTTTTAAATGTAATTTTATAGTACTAAGTTTCGTCCAGTCTTTATTAAAAATTGATAAAGCATTTCGCTGAAACTCATCCTGTTTTTCGTAAAAAGAGGCATTGGGAAATCTATTGACCAAATCCCTAAATGCCTTTTCACTGTTTTCTTCAAAGGCCATATAGCAGATTCCTTTTTCGGTAGAAGCGGTAATGATTTTTCCAAACGGACTTTCAGAAAAATTATAATTAATCTTCAGATTTTTGCCACCATTTTTGTATTCTGCGGGAGACATTCCTTCGATCTTCACAAACAAATCATGCAATCTGCTCGTGCTTGAAAGTCCGGTTTCCAGTGCAGCATCAAACAGCGTGGCTTTTTCTTCTTTCAGTAAACTTTTTGCATGTTCAAGACTGATAAACTGTAAAAACTTTTTCGGACTCGTGCCTGCCCAATCTGTAAATATTTTCTGAAAATGTGCCGGACTTAAATTTACTTTCTCAGCAACCTCATCCAGATTGGGCTGAAGCTTGAAATTGCTTTGAATAAAATCTATTGCTTTGGCAATTCTCTGATAATCTATTTCGTCTTGTGTCGACATTTTCATTCCGTTTTGTTTTACAAATGTCCAAAGAAAAACTGAAAGAAAAAATCCATTTCATGTGGAATTCAAAATCTATTTTGAAACAGTTTTATAATTAAAATATTGATTTAAGTTATGAATAATTTTGGAGACGGCTTAAAGTCGGAAGATGGATGCTTAAAGTTTTGCAGTAACAATTTAAATAACCTAAGTTTAAACTTGCCCGCCCATCATAATGCTTCCATGCAAATTTCCCTACCTTTGTACAAAATTCAAAACATGTCCTTAAAAGCTGTGCTGTTCGATATGGATGGCGTTATTGTAGATACAGAACCTTTGCACAGAAAAGCGTATTTCAAAACATTTAATCAACTGGGAATTGACGTTTCCGAAGAATTGTACACCTCTCTCACAGGCGCCTCTACGAAAAAAGTTTGCGATACTTTAATTGAGAAATTTGGTCTTTCTGAAACCTATGAAGAAATTGCTGCAATCAAAAGAGCGCACTTTAAAGATTACTTTTATAACGACTCAGAATTTGATTTAATTTCGGGAGTCCGAGAATTAATCCAACATTATTACGAAAACGGAATTACTTTAATTTTGGCTTCATCAGCTACGATGACCACGATCAATATGGTTTTCGATAAATTCGGACTGGAAAAATATTTCAGCGGAAAAATTAGCGGTGCTGATTTAAAAGAATCAAAACCTCATCCTGAAATTTTCATTAAAGCAGCAGAAATGGCGGGTGAAAATATAAAAAACTGTATGGTAATTGAAGATTCTACTAATGGAATTTTAGCGGCTCACCGAGCTGGCATTTTCTGCTCAGCTTATAAGAGTTATCATACCCATAATCAGAATTACAGTCTGGCAAATATGATTGTTTCGGATTATACTGAATTGGAAGTTGATAGGATGTCAAAATTCTTTTAAATACAAATGGCTCTCAGAAATCTGAGAGCCATTTGTTACAGGTTTTGGCTAAAGCCAATTGAATTTTTATTTGATGAAACGGGCTTCCTTTGACAAACTCATTTCTATTGATTAGAATGCCTCGTCCTTCGCTTCTCGCAATGACTTAGTAACCCAATATTTTTAAAATATCCTCAGGTTCCTGTCTTTCTCTAAAGATTTCATATTGGAATTCTCCATTTTCATCTTTCTGAATCAGAATATGTCTTGGTTGTGGCATTAGACAGTGATGTACACCACCGTAACCGCCAATTGTTTCCTGATATGCTCCTGTGTGAAAAAAACCAATGTACAAAGGTTTTGTATCGCTGAAAACAGGTAAGTAAATGGCGTTGGTGTGCTGTTCTGAATTGTAATAATCATCAGAATCACAAGTTAATCCGCCCAAGAAAACTCTTTCATAAGAATCTTCCCAACGGTTTAACGGAAGCATGATAAAGTGTCTTGAAATCGCCCAGGTATCGGGAAGTGTGGTCATGAAAGACGAATCGATCATATTCCACTTTTCTCTGTCGTTCTGACGTTTCTGAGAGATGATTTTATATAAATTCGCGCCGCTTTCCCCTACCGTGAAACTTCCGAATTCTGTATAAATATTGGGTTCTTCCACTCCTTCTTCCTCGCAGAATTTTTTAATCTGAGAAACGATTTCTTCCACCATATACTGGTAATCGTAGTCGAAATTTAAAGAAGTTTTAATTGGGAAACCACCACCAATATTCAATGAATTAACTTCGGGAGCAATTTTCTTTAAACGTGCATACACACGGAGACATTTGTACAATTCATTCCAGTAATACGCCGTGTCTTTGATTCCGGTGTTAATGAAAAAGTGAAGCATTTTCAGTCTTGCATTCGGGTGTTCTGCAATTTTCTGACTGTAATATGGGATAATGTCTTTGTACCCAATTCCTAATCTTGAGGTATAAAATTCAAATTTCGGTTCTTCCTCAGAAGCAATTCTGATTCCGATGTCGAAAGTGGTATCAATGCTTTCCGTTAACTTATCAAGCTCACGGTAATTATCTAAGATTGGCGTGATGTTCTCAAAACCACTGTTGATCATATCTGAAATTTTCGCCAGATAATCATCGGTTTTAAAACCGTTGCAGATCACTTCAATATCTTTGGTCACTTTACCTTCGTTGTAAAGCGATTTTACAATATCCATATCGTAAGCTGACGACGTTTCGATCGAAATATCATTCTTCAGAGCTTCTTCAATCACAAATTTGAAATGGCTGGATTTTGTACAGTAACAGTATCTGTAGTTTTTTTTGTAATCGATTTTCTCAAAAGCTTCCTTAAACCAGCCTTTTGCTTTCTGAATATTTTGAGAAATCTTCGGGAGGTAACTTACCTTAAGAGGCGTTCCAAACTTCTCAACAACTTCCATTAAAGGAATATCGTGAAAAGACAAATTGTTCTCAGAAACATTGAATTCTTCCGTTGGAAAATACAATGTCTGATCAATAAGTTCCGAGTATTTTATTTTCATTTTTTGACAAGTGAATTAAGAATGCAAAATTGCTAAAAAAGTTTGATTTTTTAGTTTTAAATTTTCTTAAAGTTTTCACAGATTTGAAATTACTGAAATCGTTATTTTCTATGTAAAAATCAGAGATAATTCCGACCCACAAACACGAGTACATCTCCTTTTTGATATTCAATTGAAACATGATCTTCAACGGCAAAATTTCTCGTCCCGATTCTTGTGGTAATATTCAGATTTTCATGGGTTAATGGCCAGTTCAGACCCGTAGTCGTAACACCTTCTGTGGTGGGAAATGGATACAATGAAATGAGTTTATTTTTCACATCTTCCAAAACAAAAGTTTTAGGAATAAAAAAATACTCTGAAAATTCATCATAGAATTTGATGTTTAAATTTTCTTTGAAGCTGTAAGCAACCGTCAGATTTCCCAGAAAATGATCCTGCTCTCCTCCACTTCCGCCAAAAACGTCGATATTTTTAAAACCTTTTTCCTCAATAATCTCTAGCGCTTTATGGAAATCGGTTTTTTCCTGATCCGGAGTGTAAATAAACTTATCTTCATAAACATTCTCATCTGCACCGGAATGAGAATCAAAATCACCTGAAATGAAATCTAACTTTTCCAAAGGAAAACCCGACTGTTTCAGATAGTGAAATGCGCCGTCTGTACACGCAATCAGATCATATTTTTCAGGATCGGGGAATGATTTCGGGGCATCACCATTGATGAACAACAAAACTTTCTTCATTTACTCTAATGTCTTTTTTATTAATTCTTCAACATTCTGCTCCGTCGTAATGATCCATTTCCCTACGTTTTTGCCAGGTCTTTTTTCTTCCACTTTTTTCACAAAACTCTTCGCGTCAATGAGGTCATCGGCATTGGGCTGTAATTCGATATATTTCCTGTACGTTTCAAGCATTCTGTCGACTTCATTATACGTTAAACCCTCCCTGTACAGCAGTTTTCTGTAAGATCTGCCGATGTAATAATTCACAGCAAAATATTGTGGAGAATTGGCATCAATCAAAGGATACGCTTTCTCAAAATATGAAATTGCTTTTCTGAAATCCGGAACTTTTTTACTGAAATAATTAATACCGCCATACCAAAGTGCCGCGGTAAATTCCGGTTGTTGAGCCAGGATTTCTTCAATTATTTTTCCAGCTTCATCATTTTTATCCTGATTAATGAGCGTCAAAGCCAGTTGCGATTTTAAGATCGGATTTTGGGGATTTTCTTTCAAACCTTTTCTGAAAATATTTTCGGCATCAGCAAATTTATTTTTCGAAATCAATTCATCACCCTCATCCAAATAAACCGTAATGTCCTGAGAAAAAACAGAGTAAGAAATCAGAAAAAAGAATAACAGAAATATTTTCTTCATCTTATCTTTCATTCGGATTCCAGTATTCTTCCGGCTCACTGTTGATTTTTGAAATGTATCTTGCCAAGACGAAAAGATAATCTGAAAGTCTGTTTAAATATTTAATCAGCTCAGGACGTACTTCCTCAGATTCATTTAAGAAAACCAATGAACGTTCTGCTCTCCTGCAAATCGTTCTTGCAGCATGTAAAAAAGTCGCTGATTTACCACCACCCGGAAGGATGAAAAATTGAAGCGGCTCTAATTTTTCTTCAAAAGCATCCATCCAGTTTTCGAGTTCTTCAATTTCGGTATCAGAAATAATTAATGGGAGTCGTGATTTTCCGTTCGCCAGCATCAGTTTGTCTACCGGAGTTGCGGCCTCAGAACCAACAGTAAATAAATCAAACTGAATTTTCTTCAACTGTTTTAAAACCTCTTCATCCGTAATATGACTTTTCGAAATCCCGATAAATGAATTGAGTTCATCAATATTTCCATAGCTGTCAACTCTTGCGCTGGCTTTCGAAACTCTAGTTCCGCCATACAAAGCGGTCTGGCCTTTATCTCCTGTCTTGGTGTATATTTTCATAGGTAAATTATCATTTTTTCTGAATGCCCAATTAATACGGCTTTTTTCACCTTACTAAAATAGTTTTTTTTACAAAAAGTAAAAAATGAAAACCCAAATGTTCTGAAAAAAACTGAATTCCTAGCCCTGATGTTCTATGTTAATCTGCAAATTCTTTAAGTTAAAATTTTAAGGTTTTCTGATAATCTGCCTGATAAGCTATTTTGTTTTTCACTACACCGAAACAGATCCTTAAAAGCTTGTTGCAAA
>NZ_JAPDHW010000039.1 GCF_025971945.1 Chryseobacterium kimseyorum | reverse complement strand
GGGGCGATATCTAAGTATCAAAGAAACGTCTGTCTTTATCCTGCTGCTTTTGCTCTTTTGGTTAATTTTTTTAACCAAGTTATTAATCTATTTTGCTTCATGCAAACTTACCATAGAAACGACATCCTTTTTTGTGGCGGACTTCTCCCGAAAATTCGGGATGAGTCCGCCGCAAAAAAGATATAGCGGAAAGCGGGATTAAGCTCCTAAAAAAAACGCTCATCATTGATGACCCATAATAAAAGACCAACCCCGAAAGGCTGGCCTCATTCAAAATTATTTATCTACCTCTACATATTTACAATGAAAACATTTGTGTATCGGATATCCATCTAACGTGAAAAATATTGTATTATTTGAAAAGATTTAAAATATTTTTTCAACATCAAAAATCCTACTGACAAACTGTTGTCATAATCACCTCTTACCTTTGTCTTAACATTAACAAACAAAACAATACGTTATGACAACTACAGCAACAGCAACTACACAGTTTATCTCCTCAGCACAGCTTTTGGAGCATTGGCAGGGACACAGAAACTTGACAAGAAGAGTCATTGAAATGTTTCCTGAAAAGGACTTATTCGAGTTTTCAATTGGCGGCATGAGACCCTTTGCAAAGTTAGCGGTTGAATTAATCAGCATTGCCGGACCTGCTTTAAAAGGAATCGTTGAAGGGCAAATGGAAGAATTTTCTGAGGAAGCTTTTCAGCCGAAAACGAAGGAAGAAATTTTAGCAAAATGGGATTCTGAAACGGAAGTGATCAATCAGTATTTCAATCAGATTTCAGAAGAAAGATTTCAGGAAACTTTCAACTTATTCGGTCAGTACGAATTTCCGGTGTACCAGAATATTCTGTATTTCGTGGATAATGAAGTGCACCACCGTGGACAGGGATTTGTTTATCTGAGAGCGTTGGGAATTGAGCCGCCTTTCTTTTGGGAGAGATTCAGCATTTAAAATCAAACTAAAAAAAAAGCTTTCGGAATTCTTCTGAAAGCTTTTTAGTTAAAAGTCTATATTATCGTCACTTCGAGTAGATTTTGAAAAAACCGTATCGAGAAGTTTTTGTTTTTGCGTTTCAGTCTCTATATTTTGTCAGCGGTTCACTGGTTCTCGATACATTTTTCTACGCTGCGCTGCGAAAAATACTCGACCTGACGAGTTAAAAAATCTAATCTGGTAAAACAGATTGAAAAAATTTTCTGATATTTTCTTTCAGTTTAATAAAAATCTCAGAAGTTCCAAATTCTTTATTGTCATAGCCAATAGGAAAACCTTTTTCAACATATTCGCTGTTTTTATTTAAAGTTAAAATCTGAAAATCTTTGTTAACTTCACCTAATTGATCTGTATGAATGTCTAAAAATTTCACCTGAGCATTTTTAGAAAAATCAAGCTTTTTAAGATCAATGGTTTTTACTTCTTTTTTAAGGTCAGAACGAAAGGTCAGACTCATATTTTTAACATCAATCACCGTTTGCCATTCTCCTGCATGAATTGAATTTAAAATATTCCAGGCGTAGGCAACTGGCTTCTGGTCATATCTGTAGTTTTGTAATAGGTAATACGCGCGGTTGTAACGGTCTTCCCATTTTTCCTGCTGTGCAAAATCAAACTTCTGATTCCCACCCAAAAAATCGAATTTCTGAGCAGTTTGAAAATCTTTTGTGTACTGATTGTTGCATAAAAGTGGCATCGACATTTCTTTATCAGTAAGCACTTTGTATTTTCCGTCAAGCAAAGCGATGGTTGCCGAGTTCCCTTTGGCATCAGTGACAAAAAAGTGACTTCCCGCTGCGTTGGGCCACCAGTCGATATTTGGACCGTCATTCAGATGATCTACGACTTCTTTTACCGTTTTATAATGATCTAACTGATACTGAATCCATTGTGCCCAAAACATATTCGGCTGTTTCGGATTAAAAACTTTTGAGGTTTCTTCAAGATACAGTTCAACAAGGAATAGTCCTTTTTCATTGACTCCATAACACGGAAAATCATATCCTAAAAGATTGAAAGTGACTGAACCGTATTTTGAAGTCCATTGTTTTTTTGAATCTACATGGTAGGTCGTCAGATTTTCCCAGCTGATATTTCTTTTCTGAACATTGCGTTTGTTGACAACAATCATTCCGGGCATTGTTTTCCAGTTTTCATTAAAACCGACCACGCAGTAATCTTTTCCTTTCAGTAAAAATGCTGAACAGGCAAAGACAACAGAGGAGTAAGTAATTGTAAACAACAGTAAGCTTCGTAAAAATAAGGTCTTCATTTATTTAAAATCTTTTGCAATCTTGGTAATTAAATTGTTCATTTTGGTCTTCAATAATTCCGGTTCTAAAATCGTGGCGTAGTCTGCGAAAGTGATCAGCCAGCGCGGAAATCCTTCATCAATCCATTCTGTTTCGAAGGTCATTTCGATACCCTGTTCAGTTTCTTTTTCTTCGATTAATCCGTAGTAACTTTTGGAATTGATTAAATATCCCATGATTTTTTTATCGACCAGCAGTTTTATCTTGGTAACCGTTTTTGAGGCTACTCTTCGGTGATCATTGATCTTTCCGTATTCCTGTGAAAAGGAGATTTCTGTTTTTGAAATTTTTAAAATCCTGTCGACTCTGAACTGTCTGAAATCTTTTCTCAGTGTACAGAAAGCCATAATGTACCAGTAGGTGAACTCGTAAAAAATTCCAATGGCTTCGATCGTCCGGTTTGAAACCTGTCCGTCAACACTTTGATATTCAATCGAAAGTTGTTTTTTCTCGGCAATACTTTCTAAAATAATAGGAATAACGTTTTTGATAGAATCGTCAGATTTCGGACTGTAATCAAAAATATCAATCTGATTTTCAATATTCTGAATTAAATTTTTATCCGAATGTCGCAAGACGGAACGAAGCTTTTCCATTGCTGTTTTATAATGGTTCCCCAAACTTTCATGTGAAAATTTCTGCATCAGTTTTTCAGCAGTAATAAAGCTTAAAACTTCTTCTTTTGTAAACATCACCGGTGGAAGTTTGTAGCCTTCCATCAGAGAATAACCGCTTCCCGCTTCACCCACAATCGGAATTCCTGCGTTTTCCAAAGTTTTTACATCACGGTAAATTGTTCTTACGCTCACTTCAAATTTTTCGGCCAAATCCTGAGCTCGTACAATCGGTTTTGACTGTAGTTGGGTAAGAATGGCAGTGACGCGGTCGAGTTTTTTGAGATAATGGTCGTTCATTATTTTGCAAATGTAATCTGTAAGTTTTTAAACGCAAAGATTTATTTTTTTGTGCGAGATCTTAAGGAGCAAAGGGTAATCAATAAATTGATTTAAGCTATTTTTTCAAGATAAGCCGACTTGTAGAAATTTTTGCTGCATAAAAATGGGCTGCTTTTAATTAAACTTTACGTTAATAATGCAAGTGAAAATTCGCTAAGCTAACTTCAAATTTTTCGGCCAAATCCTGAGCTCGTACAATCGGTTTTGACTGTAGTTGGGTAAGAATGGCAGTGACGCGGTCGAGTTTTTTGAGATAATGGTCGTTCATTATTTTGCAAATGT
>NZ_JAPDHW010000038.1 GCF_025971945.1 Chryseobacterium kimseyorum | reverse complement strand
TATCTACTATATATCAAAATATTTCTAGTGGCGACTCTCTTATTTCAAAATTCCTTCTTATAATAAGTTCAATAAAACTTTTAGGATAATGAAGAAGATTACGAAAATAGAATTAGATAATTTTAAAGCATACGCCAAAAAACAATCTATAAATATTCAAGGTAAAAACCTGTTAGTCTATGGTGAAAACGGTGCAGGTAAAAGTTCCCTATATAAATCAATTAATTCTTTTTTCAGAAATTCATTTGAAGATATTAATTTTGAGAAAAACATCTATAATGAAACCGAACATGGAAATGTTTTAATTGAATTTGGAAATTATGTAAATGATGCAATTGATGAATCATCATTAGAAGAATATCGTTTTTCTTCATATGTTTCTAATAATAAAATTAAATTTATTCAGGAGGCATCACTAATAAAAGGCTTTTTAGATTATACAGACCTTTTAAAAATTTATTTAAAATCAACCACTGATGACAATTTGTTTAGTTTAATTGTCGAGAATTTGTTAAAAGATTTTATACCACTAGTGGCTGGTTCAACCACTTCTATTGGAAAAAGTTATAATGATATTACAAATGATATCCTTAAAAGACCTCGTACACGACGTGAAAGAGTGCATAAGAACGGAATTTTTCGTTTAACGTTGTTCCAAACAGATCTTAAGGGTACATTAGATAGAATTTTTGAAAAAGTTAATGAATTGTTGAGCCAATATTTTGGATACGATGATTTAGTATTAAGCTACGTGTTAGATCCAATTACCATATCATATGGTAGATTTGGTAAAAGATCTTGGAAATTACATAAAAATTTAGAACTCGTTCTTGAAAAAAATGGTGTTCCACTAGGTGCTTCATACAAGGAAAAGTTGAATGAGGCTAGATTGTCTTCGATAGCTATCTGTATATACCTATCTTCCTTAATTCTCTATCCCCGGTCTTCTGATCTTAAATTATTGTATTTAGATGACATTTTTGTAGGACTCGATTCATCAAATAGATTACCGATACTTGAAATAATAAAAAATTGCTTTGGTGATTTTCAAGTTTTTATATCAACTTATGATAAATCTTTTTTTAATATAGCAAAATTGAAATTGTCTACTCAAAATTGGACAAGTGCAGAATTTTATATAGGTCATCATAAAATTGGTGATAAAGATATTGATCTACCTATAATGACTTATTCTAAAAGTGATTATGATAAGGCTCGTTATCACCTTTACAATTCTATTCCTGATTATCCAGCTTCAGCTAACTATTTTAGAAAAAGCATCGAATCATTATTCATTAACAATTTTCCGACATTTGTATTAAGGGATGGAGAATTTATAAGTGTAGATTCTTACAGACTATCACAAATATTCAAATTAGTATTAAACTTTCTAAGTAATTGTGGAGAATTAATTACCGAGATAGAAGAGCTAAGAGAATATATGTATATCTTACTACATCCACTATCACATTATCAAATTGATGCTACCGAATATAAGACCGATTTAGTGAATATTGATAAACTGATTCAAAAACTGATTGTCACATTACCATCTTTAAACTTGAAAAAGAGATATCGTTTTATACTTGAAAGAAATTGCAGGATTAAGCTTGTATTATATTGTAATCCCAGAAAAAAACATGTTTACATGTTAAAAGCAGATGAGGATTTGATTTACGACAAACAAAATAAAAGGTTTCTTAATTGTAAGCTTTTTGCTTACGAAATGTATAATGTTGACGAAAATGATATTGTTACATCGACACCTTTTAAACCTAATCGTAATAGTAGTCAATTTTTTTACAATTCGATTGAACATGCATATTCACAAATATCATATTATCTGATGAACGAAGAACCTAATTTAATATCTGATGTAGACTACATACAGTCTTTTAAAGTTTTAAAAGGTGAGAATTGGAAAAAGGTTTTTTAAACAAAAATTTATATAATCTTGCTATATTATTTTTGATCTACCGGAAATTACTTCGAAATTTGAAATTCCAAAGTTTGTTTAAAAATATTACTTCTGTGAGATAAGATATCTGAAATTAATGTAATCTGATGTTGAAAAAAGGATACAAATCAAAATTAAAATTGATAGTACCCAAATCGTTAAATATCTGCACCTTTTCTTTTTAAAATAAGTTATATCATTTTCGAATTCATTATCATTATTAAGAATTTTATTAACATCATCCACGTTCAAAATATCGTAAAATCTAGTTTTTATTAAGTAATACTTATCTTTTATTCTATTTCTGTCGCCATTTAGAATTACAAGTGAAAAAATCATATATATGACGGATAAAATTAGTAGAAATAAACCTACTAAGGTTGCCTCTTTGTTTAAGGCTGTAGCCGGATCACTTTTACCGAAAAATTTTAAAATAAAAACTGTGAGATAAAACGAAATAAAAACAAAGACAGACTTTTGAAAATTTGATAAAAATGTATCTAATGACGTATTAATTTTATTAGTAACTGATTCTACTTGTTCAAATATTTTTGTCCTTGAATCTAGATATTTAGATAAATTACCTTTTATATATAATTGATTTGATGAAAGAATAGATGGAAATGCTCGAGTATCAATTTCCAAACTATCTTTTGTAATGTAGAAACCTAAAATGTTTCTTACAATTCCTAATTTATCCTCAACTTTTTCTTTTTCTGTATATGTCCATTCATAAATTTTTTTATACTCCTGTAAACTGGATAAATTCAGATCTTGGAATTTTATATTATACTCAAATGTTTTACTACCTTTAATTTTTAAGTATATTTCATCATCCTTTATTTCTGAGACATCAAACAAGTATATTAGTATATAAACTAGATAAAGTTTATTTATGATATTAAGAAAGCGATCTCCTTCACCATCAGTCACAAGTTTAAAATTTTCGGGTGAAAATTTTATTTCCGAGTAATTATAAAACAAACATTGGATACTAATTTGATTGCTTTCAAATTGACTTGGAATTCCATTGTACCCGATAATATTTGTAGATACTGAAAGAGTCGTAAAAGTATTTCTAATTACAATTGGAGTAGTAATCTCCGCTAATACTAATAAAATGCTTTTGAGATCCATTCTCTCAAGATTTCTAAAGAATATTTCTTCATCGAAAATTAGAATATTGGAGCTAGATTTAAAAATTTTGAAAATTACTGTGAAACTCTCAAATTCATTTAAATCTTCAATATCTACAACTTCAAAACCATTTGTGTCAATCTTATATTCTATTTCTTCGACTTCAAAAGACCAATTATATCCTATTTCATTAATGATATCATTAATGGATTGATAGAGATCAATATTAACTTGAATAATACTTTCTTTATCTTGCGTAATTGCAATGAACTCATACTGCCTAAAATTATCAATATGACTTATAATATTTGAGTCTTTGAAAAGATTAATTAGATTAGTTATCATTTATCCAACCTTTAATTTTATCATAACCTTCTGTTGAGAGAATTTTCACATATTTATTTCCTTGATTATCTTGAACTGGTTCGATTATGTTTTTTAAGTTTTCAACATAATCGTTAATACTTAAATATAGACTATTAGCTAATCTTATCCTATGCGATATTTTCTTATTTATTTTATTTTTCTTTATTGCAAATTGAGTGTCGAATCCTTTTTTTTCGGGCAATTGTTTAATTTTCTGTACTATTTTTTCTTTAGGGAATTCATTATCTACCGGAATGTAGTTTCCAACTACATTAGAAACAATGTCAGAATAATTTAAATTATCATTAGTACGATAATACCCAATAATAGAATTTCTCAGTATTAGATAATCAGGATAAAATTTGTGTTTGAGATGCGTCAGTGATTTATCAATTTCATTTAAAGATTTTTCTGTATTGTCATCGTCATTATAAAGTTGCTTAAGTTCTAAAAAGTCATCCCACCAATATTTACTGTTGTGCTTGTCAAATATGTAATTCTGGTCAATTTCATTATTTTTATTGAAAGTTATAAGAATTGCTTTAAAAACTTTTTTTCTTATATTCAATCCTCTAACTTTTTCGAAATTTTGTTCATTGAGAATTTCCTCGTGTTCCACCTTACATATTATCATTTGATTTACATCATTTTTAAAAAAATGTAAATGCATGAGACTACCTTTTTGAATTTCTATTCCCATATTTCTTCTCTGCATAATTTCCTGAATATTTGATTCCTTTTCTAATAACCTCTCTGAGTTTAGTTGAACAATGTTAATTACATCATCCACATTGTTTAAAATTTTTGGTAAAGATGATTTAATTTCTGTGTTACCATCTTTAAAGTGATATGTTCTTTTATTAGATGATTGAAGTATTTC
>NZ_JAPDHW010000037.1 GCF_025971945.1 Chryseobacterium kimseyorum | reverse complement strand
TGGCTAATGATAAAGTCTGGATTATGAATGCGAAATTCTCGGAACTCACAGACAGTACCAATGTACCGTCTAAGAGATTTGAAATTCAGCATGCACGCCTGATGTCGCTGCCAAAATAAGTCTTTGAGATAATGGTAATATTTAAAAGTATCATGCCTGTCACATTTTTAAAGTAAAAGATTTTGCTGTTTGTAACAAGATCGTGGTTATATATTAACTAACATTCATCAGAGTCTTTAATTAATTTTTATAAATAAAATATTTGAAAAACAAGTACACCAAATTACAGGAATCCAAATTAACAGAACTGATAATTTCTTCTAAAATCATTGGAGATACCTCTGCTTCCGAAGCTGCAGATACTGATTCTGTAGACTCTTTCCCTAAAATAGCTTTGGCAAAAATGAAATCTGAAAATCTTTTGACTGCCAGCATTTCAGAAGCGTATGGTGGAAAAAATTTAGGATTAAAACCAGGGACGAATTTGGCTCTCCTTACAATTCTGAAAAATATAGGCAGAGGAAATCTGGTTATGGGAAGAGTTTTAGAAGGACATATCAATGCTCAAATTTTAATCAATCAGTTTGGAACCAAAAAACAAAAGAAACTTTTTGCTGCAGATGCGTTTGAGGGAAAATTATTTGGTGTCTGGAATACTCAGGCAGAAGACGGTACCTTCTTATCAAAAAATGAGAAAGGAACTTTTTATTTAAATGGTGCAAAAACTTTTGCGACAGGAACAGATTATGTCACCCGGCCAATTGTAACTGCTGCCAGAAAAGACGGATCTTGGCAGATGTGTGTAGTTCCGTTAGATAAATCTACGGTAATCACCGATTCCAGTTGGTGGAATCCTATGGGCATGAAGGCAAGCCGAAGTTTTAAAATCACTTTTCTGAAATCTCATATTCCTAAAATAAATCTTTTGGGATTGGCAGGGCAATATTATCAGCAGCCTGGTTTCAGCGGTGGAGCAATACGTTTTGCTGCCGTTCAACTGGGTGCAGCCGAGCAACTTTTGGATGAGACAAAAAAGTATTTGGTGAGCCTCAACAGAACGCAGGACCCTTTTCAAAAAATGCGGCTGGGCCAGATGGCAATTGCTGTAGAATCTGGAAATCAATGGCTGACCGCGGCGGCACTGCAGATGGATCAATACATGAAAATACCTACGAAAACGAATGGTGACAGTTTCATTATTTATGCCAACATGATGCGAACTGCCATTGAGCAAATCTGTACAGAAGTCATTAATCTCTGTCAGAAATGTGTCGGTGCCCGAGGTCTCAATAAACCCTATCATTTTGAAAGAATTATCCGTGATCTGAATACATATTTGCGGCAACCCGCACCCGACGCTGTATTGGCAGACGTTGGCGGGCATATCTTACATTCCGAGACGTCAGCCGGGGATATCTGGAATTTAAATTTTAACAGAAACAAAAGTAAATGAATAACTTAAATTATGATACGCTGCCACTGGCACCCGAACAATGTGTTACAGGATTTGGAACAACATTAATTATCGCTCCGCACGCTGACGATGAAAGTTTAGGATGTGGTGGAGTTATTTCTCTATTGCGAAAATATGGACAGAATGTTTATATCGTATTGCTGAGCGACGGTACTTTATCGCATCCCAACAGCAGAGAATTTCCTGCCGAAAAGCTGAGAGATTTGCGCGAAAAAGAACTTTTGGACGCGTGCGAAATTCTTGGTGTATCAGCAGAGCATGTTATTTTTTGCAGATATTCAGACAGAAATGTTCCGACGCCTGCAAGTGAGCAGTTTGAAGCTGCGGTGAAAAACTTATCCAAAATGATGAGTATCCTAAAACCACAAAGTGTCTTCGTACCATGGAGACGGGATCCACATCCTGACCACCAGGCTGCCTTTCAGCTGATTGATGCCGCTGATACTTTAAACGCAAAAATATATGAATATCCAATATGGCTTGAGGAATTGGGCGGAGACGGAGATGCACCTACCACTGAAGAATCTATGCCTTTCAGACTTAATATCAGCAGCGTGCTTGATCAAAAGCAGCACGCGATTTCTCAGCACAAATCTCAGATTACAGACTTGATTAATGATGATCCCGAAGGCTTTCGCCTTTCAGAAGAGATGCTCAGTCAATTTAATGTACCGTATGAAACCTTTTTTATATCAAAATAATGGAAGAAAAAAAATCTTTAGATTCAGACTACTTTAAGGGTGTATATGATGCCAGTGAGGATCCGTGGAATTTCGAAACCAGCGAATATGAGGCTGAAAAATATGCATCTACCATCGCATCTCTGCCGAAAAAAAAATACGGTAATGTGCTGGAAATAGGATGCTCTATCGGAGTTCTGACGCAGCTTCTTGCAGAAAAAAGCGGTAAGTTATTAGCTACTGATATTTCAGAAAAAGCTTTGAATATCGCTGCAAAGCGCTGTGAGAAATTAGACAATGTTTCATTTCAGCAAATGAGTTTTCCTAAGGAACTTCCTGATGATCTTTACGACTTGATTATGATTTCAGAAGTCGCGTATTATTTGTCACCCGCTGACTGGGAAATTGCGATGAGCGCTATATATGACAGATTGCAATCAAAAGGAATTGTCGTTCTCGTACACTGGTTGCCTGAAGTTCATGATTATCCGCAAACCGGTGACGAAGTGCACGACAGTTTTGAACGGTTGATGGCCAATCAAATGAATAAAGTTTTCTCAAGCCGTGCCGAAAGTTACAGAACTGATATTTGGGAAAAATTCTGATTTTTATCTTTCTGAAGTCTGAATTGTAAATCCAGAATTGCAGTGTCAATGTGCACAGCTGGAAATCTTTCTTTGGTACTTAATTGCTTAAGTTTAATTACTTTCTGGAACCAATCTCCAAAATAGAGAGCGGTAACAAATGAATTATAAATTTCTTCATCCTCTTTAATTTCGGGGATGATTTTTTTTATTCTATAGTGAAATTCTTCACTGGAAAGGTTTTCTGATTCCCAAAGTGTCATCAGACTTCTTTTCTGATTGAGTCTTTCGAAAATAGAATCACATGATTCAACGAAATATTTTTCATTAGTATTCCTTAAATTTTTCCAGACATTCAGCTGATAAGATAGACCCACCGCGGCGCGCCCAACACATCTTGCAGAGGTATGTACAAAAACCCTGTGGCTGTGTCGGATTTTTGCATCTATACTTTCTAATTTTTCAAAAAAGGCACAATCTTCAAGATGTTCAACTGCAGGAACACCTCCGGATTTTGTGTAGCAGTCAGTGGTAATGGCAAAGCTTCCGTTAAAATGCTGATGATGTCTTGGTGAAGGGTCAACATTAGAATTCATGATCTGCCCCTCAAGCTCAGCAATTAAAAGATGATATTTCTCGTCTTTTAAATGATGCAGAAGGGTACACTCATCTAAACCTGCCAATTCGTTTTCGGAAAGTAATATTCGCCCTCCCACAGCTTCCGCTCCATTATCAATTTCATATTCTGTCTGAGCGATCCAATCTGGTGAAACCACGGTGTCACCGTCTGTCGTCAGGATAATACCTCCATCATTTTTGCGCAGTCTTGAATTCGCACATTCCATCAATTTTCTTCGTACGTAGCCAATATTTGAATTCTTCGGTGATAAAGTAATTTCTTCCAGATAAATGTTAATCGCAGGATGTTGAGCCTGGAAGTTTTTAATGAATGCTACTGAATTATCGGTACAGTTGTTAGCCAAAACCAAAACTTCAAACTTTTCAAAATCCAATGCATTTCCTGACAGATCTACCTGCTCCGAAAAAGATTTGAGTGTTCTTGTAATATAGGATTCTTCATCCTTCACAGGAATAACAACACTGAATTTTACTGTTGGCAAAATTTCTGATTCAAAAAATAAAGAATCGCTAAAATGTTCTGAAGGATTTTTCATGGAATATTTTTTAAGATAAGCTTTCACAGCTGTTTTTTTCTCTGCATCAACATCTTTCAAATATTTGCAATTCTAATACCATTTATCTCATAAAACAGCTAATCACCGTTTTTTTTTAACAGTTTTCTAACATTTAAAAATTGAAGACCTTAACGATATATTTGAATTTTGGAACAAAATGCCAGACTTAAGGTTTTTCCTGCTAATTTTTTATTATTTTTATAGAATATATCAATCCGGTAAAGAATAGATACATCTATATAACTGTCACATTTCCCGAATTTTTTAAACTGAAACTTGAAAAAAAGTTTATATCTGAAAGTTCCTGTTATCCCATCAATAAATTTAAAAATATGATTAATATAAAGGTCAAACGCGAAAAAATGAATGCGGTGTTTATGAAACATCATTTAAGGGGGTTACCCTTTGATGCGGTCATTCATCACTTCAGCGAAAAAGATCAGAATGAACATATCCATGATCATCCATTCAGTTTTACTACGCATATTTTAAAAGGAAGTTATGTTGAAAGGATATACGAAATCCACGAAGACGGAACTTACTCTTCCTCAATTCACCACAGACAGGAGGGGAGCGCGCACTTTGTGTCTGCGTATACCATCCACGAGATTATTGAACTTCCGGAAGGAGAATGCTTTACCTTAATCAGACCTTATGAGAGAGAGAAAGAAACATGTTTTTACAGGTTTGAAGATGGAAAAGTTTTTGTAAGACAGTGGAATCAGAGAAAATTCAGAGAATTTAACAAGAGCTGATGTTTTGAAAACCTGCACAGATTTGAACGGACAGATAATTTTTAGACTGATAAATAATAATAATTTTTCAATTTTTTCTTCATAAATTTATGAATATTGAAAATGATAGGGGATATGTCAATTAATCTGCGTATATTTGTAGAATAATAAGGCTTCGGAAGGATTTGATTTTAAATTATTTCAGATTACAACAAAGCCACTCAATTTTGTCATTAATATTTTAGGTGCTCTACCTTTTAAGAAGTTCGATTTTCACTCTTAAATTCTATACATCCATTTTT
>NZ_JAPDHW010000036.1:3302-5533 GCF_025971945.1 Chryseobacterium kimseyorum | reverse complement strand
AGTGTTGAAAAAGGAGATTAGGGTTACTTAAAAAACTTTAAAATTTCTTCAAAAAACATTTGGTCAATTAGAAATAAAGTTTTACTTTTGCACACGCAAATACGGCAAAGCCCAACGACAGAAAAGGGTAGCTGAGGAAGCGTAAGAAGAGAGATCATTGAAAAATAGATATAACAACCAAGTAAGGAAAAACTAAAGCGTCAAAACTTTGAGTGAGTCAGACAAACATACAATGGAGAGTTTGATCCTGGCTCAGGATGAACGCTAGCGGGAGGCCTAACACATGCAAGCCGAGCGGTAGAGATTCTTCGGAATCTTGAGAGCGGCGCACGGGTGCGGAACACGTGTGCAACCTACCTTTATCAGGGGGATAGCCTTTCGAAAGGAAGATTAATACCCCATAATATATTTGATGGCATCATTGAATATTGAAAACTCCGGTGGATAGAGATGGGCACGCGCAAGATTAGATAGTTGGTGAGGTAACGGCTCACCAAGTCAATGATCTTTAGGGGGCCTGAGAGGGTGATCCCCCACACTGGTACTGAGACACGGACCAGACTCCTACGGGAGGCAGCAGTGAGGAATATTGGACAATGGGTGAGAGCCTGATCCAGCCATCCCGCGTGAAGGACGACGGCCCTATGGGTTGTAAACTTCTTTTGTATAGGGATAAACCTACTCTCGTGAGAGTAGCTGAAGGTACTATACGAATAAGCACCGGCTAACTCCGTGCCAGCAGCCGCGGTAATACGGAGGGTGCAAGCGTTATCCGGATTTATTGGGTTTAAAGGGTCCGTAGGCGGACTCGTAAGTCAGTGGTGAAATCTCATAGCTTAACTATGAAACTGCCATTGATACTGCGGGTCTTGAGTAAAGTAGAAGTGGCTGGAATAAGTAGTGTAGCGGTGAAATGCATAGATATTACTTAGAACACCAATTGCGAAGGCAGGTCACTATGTTTTAACTGACGCTGATGGACGAAAGCGTGGGGAGCGAACAGGATTAGATACCCTGGTAGTCCACGCCGTAAACGATGCTAACTCGTTTTTGGGGCTTCGGCTTCAGAGACTAAGCGAAAGTGATAAGTTAGCCACCTGGGGAGTACGTTCGCAAGAATGAAACTCAAAGGAATTGACGGGGGCCCGCACAAGCGGTGGATTATGTGGTTTAATTCGATGATACGCGAGGAACCTTACCAAGGCTTAAATGGGAATTGATCGGTTTAGAAATAGACTTTCCTTCGGGCAATTTTCAAGGTGCTGCATGGTTGTCGTCAGCTCGTGCCGTGAGGTGTTAGGTTAAGTCCTGCAACGAGCGCAACCCCTGTCACTAGTTGCTAACATTCAGTTGAGGACTCTAGTGAGACTGCCTACGCAAGTAGAGAGGAAGGTGGGGATGACGTCAAATCATCACGGCCCTTACGCCTTGGGCCACACACGTAATACAATGGCCGGTACAGAGGGCAGCTACACAGCGATGTGATGCGAATCTCGAAAGCCGGTCTCAGTTCGGATTGGAGTCTGCAACTCGACTCTATGAAGCTGGAATCGCTAGTAATCGCGCATCAGCCATGGCGCGGTGAATACGTTCCCGGGCCTTGTACACACCGCCCGTCAAGCCATGGAAGTCTGGGGTACCTGAAGTCGGTGACCGTAACAGGAGCTGCCTAGGGTAAAACAGGTAACTAGGGCTAAGTCGTAACAAGGTAGCCGTACCGGAAGGTGCGGCTGGAACATCTCATTTTAGAGCGTCTTTCGACGTTAAACAAATAAAGGTACTTTAATGTACCATGCACTTACTTAAAAGAAAACGTTTTAGTTTTTACTCGGTTGCTTATATTATAAAAATACAAAACCCACTAGAAATTAGTATTAGGGAAGAGAGATTGAGAATGAAGAGGGGAAAGGAGATTTAATAATCGCTTATTACTCATCACCCATTACTCATAACAGAGTCTCGTAGCTCAGCTGGTTAGAGCGCTACACTGATAATGTAGAGGTCGGCAGTTCGAGCCTGCCCGAGACTACTAATTAAGGCGGCTGGCGAATGGCTTATAGCTGATGGCAAGAAAGCCAAAAGCAATGAGCAAGAAGCCAACAGCAACTAGAGGGGGAATTAGCTCAGCTGGCTAGAGCGCCTGCCTTGCACGCAGGAGGTCAAGGGTTCGACTCCCTTATTCTCCACAGTTTTGTGAGTTTGATTTAAAAGTAGAATGGATAGAGCCAAAA
>NZ_JAPDHW010000036.1:0-3202 GCF_025971945.1 Chryseobacterium kimseyorum | reverse complement strand
AAATATCCATTTATCAGACGAGCAGAAAGACATTAAGATCATTGACATTAACGGTAAAAATATCACAAAGAGAAAACCGAGCGCAATTAAGCGTTTGAGTTTACAAAATAGTTTTGTAGCAATACAAAGCAAAAAATACTGAACTAATTAATAATTAGGAAAGAAATCGTTAAGGGCGTATGGCGGATGCCTAGGCTTTCAGAGGCGAAGAAGGACGCGGTAAGCTGCGAAAAGCTGCGGGGATCGGCACACACGAATTGATCCGCAGATGTCCGAATGGGGCAACCCGGCATGTTGAAGACATGTCACTCCAAATTTATTTGGAGAGCAAACCAGGAGAACTGAAACATCTAAGTACCCTGAGGAAAAGAAATCGAAGAGATTCCGTAAGTAGTGGCGAGCGAACGCGGATTAGCCCAAAAGCTTTTATATGTTTAATAGAATGTTCTGGAAAGAACAGCCATAGAGGGTGATAGCCCCGTACATGAAAGGCATATTTAAGTGATAAATGAGTAGGGCGGGACACGTGAAATCCTGTCTGAATATGGGGGGACCATCCTCCAAGGCTAAATACTCCTGAAAGACCGATAGTGAACAAGTACTGTGAAGGAAAGGTGAAAAGCACTTCGAATAGAAGGGTGAAATAGAACCTGAAACCGTACGCCTACAAGCGGTCGGAGCCCACAAGTTGGGTGACGGCGTGCCTTTTGCATAATGAGCCTACGAGTTAATGTTACTAGCGAGGTTAAGTACTTCAGGTACGGAGCCGGAGCGAAAGCGAGTCTGAATAGGGCGCTTAGTTAGTAGTATTAGACGCGAAACCTTGTGATCTACCCATGGGCAGGTTGAAGCTTTGGTAACACAAAGTGGAGGACCGAACCGGTTGACGTTGAAAAGTCTTCGGATGACCTGTGGGTAGGGGTGAAAGGCCAATCAAACTGGGAGATAGCTCGTACTCCCCGAAATGCATTTAGGTGCAGCGTCGTGTATAAGTTTATTAGAGGTAGAGCTACTGATTGGATGCGGGGGAGTCAAATCCTACCAATTCCTGACAAACTCCGAATGCTAATAAATGTTCCACGGCAGTGAGGGCGCGGGTGCTAAGGTCCGTGTCCGAGAGGGAAAGAACCCAGACCAACAGCTAAGGTCCCCAAATATATGTTAAGTTGAAGCAACGCGGTTGGACTGCATTGACAGCTAGGATGTTGGCTTGGAAGCAGCCATTCATTTAAAGAGTGCGTAACAGCTCACTAGTCGAGCGGTCCGGCATGGATAATAATCGGGCATAAACATATTACCGAAGCTATGGATTTATACCTTAGAGGTATATCTGGTAGGGGAGCATTCTGTTTGCACAGAAGCTGAGTCGTGAGGCTTGGTGGAGCGTACAGAAAAGAAAATGTAGGCATAAGTAACGATAAAGCGGGCGAGAAACCCGCTCACCGAAAGACTAAGGTTTCCTCAGCCATGCTAATCAGCTGAGGGTTAGTCGGGACCTAACGCGAACCCGAAAGGGGTAGTGGATGGACAATGGGTTAATATTCCCATACTTGCTCACACTAAAAAGGGGACGGAGTGCCGTACTTACTGGAGACTGACGGAATAGTCAAGACCTAGCCTTCGGGCGAAGTTGCTGTAAGGAAAGTGCTTCCAAGAAAAGCCGAAGTGAAGCAACCCGTACCAAAACCGACACAGGTAGTCGAGGAGAGAATCCTAAGGTGCTAGAGTGAATCATGGTTAAGGAACTAGGCAAAATAGTCTCGTAACTTCGGAAGAAGAGACGCCAACAGCAATGTTGGCCGCAGTGAAGAGGCCCAGGCGACTGTTTATCAAAAACACAGGACTCTGCTAAATCGAAAGATGCTGTATAGGGTCTGACACCTGCCCGGTGCTGGAAGGTTAAGGAAGGGCGTTAGCAGCAATGCGAAGCGTTTGACTGAAGCCCCAGTAAACGGCGGCCGTAACTATAACGGTCCTAAGGTAGCGAAATTCCTTGTCGGGTAAGTTCCGACCTGCACGAATGGTGTAACGATCTGGGCACTGTCTCAACCATGAGCTCTGTGAAATTGTAGTAACGGTGAAGATGCCGTTTACCCGCAATGGGACGAAAAGACCCTGTGAACCTTTACTATAACTTCGTATTGACTTTGAGTAAGTAATGTGTAGGATAGGTGGGAGACTTTGAAGCAGGCACGCTAGTGTTTGTGGAGTCAACGTTGAAATACCACCCTTTACTTACTTGGAGCCTAACTTCTTTTAGAAGGACACTGCGTGGTGGGTAGTTTGACTGGGGTGGTCGCCTCCAAAAGAGTAACGGAGGCTTTCAAAGGTACCCTCAGCACGCTTGGTAACCGTGCGTAGAGTGTAATGGCATAAGGGTGCTTGACTGTGAGACCTACAAGTCGATCAGGTGCGAAAGCAGGACATAGTGATCCGGTGGTTCCGTATGGAAGGGCCATCGCTCATAGGATAAAAGGTACTCCGGGGATAACAGGCTAGTCTCCCCCAAGAGCTCACATCGACGGGGAGGTTCGGCACCTCGATGTCGGCTCGTCACATCCTGGGGCTGGAGAAGGTCCCAAGGGTTGGGCTGTTCGCCCATTAAAGTGGCACGCGAGCTGGGTTCAGAACGTCGTGAGACAGTTCGGTCTCTATCTATTGCGGGCGTTAGATGTTTGAGAGGGCTTGATTCTAGTACGAGAGGACCGAATTGAACAAACCTCTGGTGTATCAGTTGTACCGCCAGGTGCACCGCTGAGTAGCTACGTTTGGAAGAGATAAGCACTGAAAGCATATAAGTGCGAAACTCGCCTCAAGATGAGACATCTTTTAAGGGTCGTTGGAGATGACGACGTTGATAGGCTACAGGTGTAAAGTTGGTAACAGCATAGCCGAGTAGTACTAATTACCCGTAGATTTATTGCCTAATTGGCATCCGCTTAATTGCGCATTCAAGGTTCTCTCTTTGTGAATATTCTTATCGATTAAAATATGTAGAATGTACAAAAGTACAATGTACAGAGTAAAGCGACACGCTGAAATACTTTATACATGATACCCCAATACATCCCTACGTTATATACAGCCTTTAGGGTGGTTTTAGCGGTGGGGCTCACCTGTTCCCATTCCGAACACAGAAGTTAAGCCCACCAGCGCCGATGGTACTGCGAAAGCGGGAGAGTAGGTCGCCGCCAGTTTTTTT
>NZ_JAPDHW010000035.1 GCF_025971945.1 Chryseobacterium kimseyorum | reverse complement strand
CGATTAAGAATTGCAAAAAATGCCGCTGATATTACACTTCCCACCGGTTCTGTTTTTGGAGGTGAAGTAGAGGATGGAAAGCTGACGATTCAGGCAGTATGTTACGAAGATCCCGCATTGGCTTCAGGACAAACCTATCCTGTAAAACATGGGATCACACTTCTTGGCAGGTCAGGAAAAATCAGTACAGGAACAACCAATACGGCAAGTGATTGGCCGATGGTAAGAAATTCTGCCTATACAGCACTGGAAAGTAAAACCAAAGGATTCGTGATTACCAGAAACAGCAATCCTGAAGCTAGCATTGCAATTCCGGTTGTAGGAATGATGGTTTTTGATACGGATGAAAATGCAGGTGCAGGATGTCTGAAAATTTACACAGGTGCGGGCGCAGGAGAAGGTTGGAAATGTTTCAACACTCAGGGTTGTCCTCCGATTACCCATTAAAATAATTAAATTTTAAACCTTCAGGGCTTTGAAATCTTGAAGGTTTTATAAAAAAGAAAATATCATGCACAAAACAGCAATTATATTATCCGTTTTTCTTTCTATTTCTACGTTTTCGCAGGTTAGAATCGGAGCGGTCAATTTAGTGTCAAACATTAGCAATACTTCAGTGTTACTGGAATTTGGAACTGATGGCGACAAAGGAATTATTCTTCCGTACGTAGAAACCGTACCTACAGGAGCAAATAACGCCAAAGGGGGCACCATTATCTTTGATGTTTCTTCAAACTCAGAATACAAAGTGAAAGTCAAAAATGAAAACGCAGGCTGGACAGATCTTAGCCGTATTTCCGGCTATTCACAAGCTGTTGAAAGCGTTGTAAAAGTACCTCAGGCTTTACCACTTGCGGACCAAACGAGTGGAAAAGCAATTATAGGAGATTCCAACTCTACAACAGATGGCGTTTTAGTTCTTGATTCTCCTGATAAAGCGATGGTTTTACCAATTGTTTCCAATTATGCCGCAATCATAAATCCTTCCCCGGGAATGATGGCGTTTTTGCAGGGACTTACAGCAGCAGATCATCGGCTGATTATCTTTAATGGCCAGAAATGGACGTTCTGGAAACCTTAAAAAATAAATAATTATTCTAAAGCGGATAGGTTTACAATCTATCCGCTTTTTTTTGCTATAATAAGTTTTTACTGAATTTATTATATTTGATGAAAATACTGATCAGCCAGCCGAATCTCAAATTATGAAAAGTGATTGCCATAAATTACGAATACCTGTTATTCAACTTCTTTTTCTCAAATTTTTTCTGATCTCATTTTTTTCCTTTGCCCAAAAATCAAAGGAAGAAAAGCAAATTGATGTTCAAATACAAACGGCAAGTGATTATGCGCTGAATTTTAAAACAAAAGAACTGCTACAAATTTCCAAAGATATTCTCTCAAAGTCCGAAAAAATAGATTACATGAGAGGATTAGCTCAGGGTAATTATTATAGGGCTCTTGTGTTATTTCATATCGGAAACTATCATAAAAGTATTCAGTATGTTAAGAAATCTATAGAATATACTAGTGATATTGAAAAAGACGCGCAGCTTCACGCCCAAAATTATAATCTGTTGGGCGCCAATTACAATCGTCTGGAACTTTTTACCTTAGCATCAGAAAATATTAAAAAATCAATAGCTATTCTAAATAAGATTGAACCTAAAGATAACAAAACGCTATACACTTTAAGTGCCGGTTACACTGAATTATCTTACACATATGATGATTTAAAAGAGTCAGATTCCGCATATTACTTTCTTAAAAAACAGAGAAAATTGCTTGATAAAATGACATCAAAAGATATTTTTCGTCATATAAGTCTGTCTGATATCAATATGGGAAACTATTTTTACATGGCAAATAAAAATGATTCAGCGCGACATTATTATACACAGGCGATTTCCGTTTTGGAAGGCAAAGGTCATTTGTATGAAGTTCCTGCCATGTTAGGTTTAGGCAGTGTCGATTTAGAGCAAAATAAAGTAGACGATGCACTTCAACATTTTTTGCAGGCAAAAAAACTTATGAAAGAGGGTAAATCAACACTCGGAATAAGCCAGGCTTATCAAGGTCTGGAGATGGCATATGAAAAGAAAGGTGATTACAAAAATGCAAAAGAATATCAGCTATTATATAAAAGATTAGATGACAGCATAGCTATTGCAAACAAGATACAACGCGACTCTTTGATTAATGAAGTTATTAAATTTGAAAAAGAAGAACAGGAGCAAATTAGCAATAAAAGGTTTATGACAATATCTTCAGTTGTCGGTTTTATCGTCATTTTATCTTCTATTGGAATATTTTATTTTATCAGAAGAAAAAGAAAAGAGCTCATTACTGAAAAAGAAAATATTATTCATCAAAAAGAGGAAGAAAACCACGATCTCAAGCAGAAAATTAATGAGTCTTTCGAAGAGGTTATTCAGCTTGCCAAAGACAACAGTCCTGAGTTTTTTACCCGTTTCAGAGAGGTGTATCCTCATGTTGTAGAAAAAATTTTACAGATAGCTCCACAACTCAGGGTGACTGAACTGACTTTATGCGCCTATTTCTTTTTAGGATTTACACCAAAAGATGTGGCACTGTACACTTTCAAATCGGTACACACAGTGAGAAACCGCCGACAAAATCTCAGAAACAAACTTAATGTTCCTGCAGATGAAAGCTTCGACCTGTGGTTTAAAAATCTATAGAAAAATTTCCTTTTACCTATCCAGATTTCCCGAGTTTTTACAGATAATAGTTTACAGATGATTGTCTGAATTTTTTCGCTAAAAAGAAACAAAAGTTTATTTGCGCTCTGTATAAAATAGCTATTGAAACATGGATAAAAGAATAGATCATCTGGTGAAAAATCACCTCTCAAAATCAAAACTTTGTTCACAAGGATTGGGGAGAACCACCGAAATAGTCGGATCTTAAGACTTCAGATTATCAAAAGAAACGTCCCGGCTTCTTTAAAATGTGATAGCATTTATTTTCCTAATGATAAAGTTATTGATATAATGATTTCAAAATACATTGTGGATATTCACATGTACACTATAAATGATACAATGAAATACAGGGTTGTAAAGACGTTTTTAGTATGTATTTTCTAATCTTAGAAGTTGACCATTTAGATCTTTTAGGAATTGATTTTTATAGCAAAGGCTTCTTTGTTAGTTTCAAAGAGCAAAATTCCAATGTACAGGACACAATTGTCTTACATTAAGAAGCATTCTATCAGTATATATTAGTCAATCGGAATTAATTTAAATCTTTTGCAATATTTCTAATTAACCCCTAAAAACAAAAAAGACTATTAATCAATGATTAACAGTCTTTTTGTGTACCCCAGACGGAGGTAACTTAAAATCTTTCTATATTTCACTTATATTTAACTCGTTTATATTCAGTACATTTGGATTACAAATGATTTGCGGAATATTTATTTATCATATTTTATTTATTTTAAATTCAAAATAGTTCCCCCTTTTGTTCCCCCTTTCCTATTACTAAATAAATTTAATCTAATGATAAAATACAATTTTGAATTAAGAAAAGATAAAATCAATCAAGATGGTTTAATGCCAATAAGGATTTTATTCAGGATTAATAGTTCGGTTTTAAAAAGAAATACAGGGCTAAACTGTAAATTTCAGGATTGGCAAAATAATCGAGTGAAAGCCAATTCAAAAAAAGAAATTTATTATGGCTATGACGAAATAAATGAAAAACTTCAACAGATAGAAAGCAAGATTCAAGATATTTCGCTTTATTTTAGAGCAAATAAGCTTGAACCAACAAAGGATTTATTTATTGAAAAGTTTGACTCAAATGAGAAAATTGAAATATCTAATGAATTTGACTTTTTCAAATGTTTCACAGAATATATAGACAAAGGAAAGCTGACCAAAACGCCCAATACAATTAAAGGGCAAACCACAATAAAAAATTATTTAGAATTCTTTTGTAAAGAAAATGCAATCGTTCTCACTTTTGACAAAGTTGATGATGACTTTTTTGAAGTATTAAGAGACTATTCTTACCAAACAAAAAAGATGAAGCAGAATTATTTTGCTAAAGTGATTAAAGTTTTAAAATCGTTTCTAAATTGGGCAATCGAAAAGGGATATAATACGAACAGGGAATTCGAGAAATTTAGAGCTGTTGAACACGACATTGACATTGTGTATTTAACCTTTGAAGAATTAATGAAATTATACGAAAAAGATTTTGAGAGTGATCGGCTGTCTCAGGTTCGGGATTTCTATTGTATGGGGTGCTTCACAGGTTTACGGTTTTCTGATCTTTCTAAACTACATTTAGCCAATATTTCTGATGACCATCTAGTTCTTTCTATTCAGAAAACTAAAACACAGAATCACGCTATCAAGTTGAACAAATATGCAAAAGCTATTTTAGAGAAATACAAAGGAACTATCTATGAACCCTTACCCGTTATCTCTGCTCAAAAATTCAATGAATACATTAAAGATTGTTGTGAGCTAGCAGAAATCACACAACTGTTCACAACTCATTGGTTTGTGGGTAATAAGAAAAAATCACTCACACAACCCAAATGTAAATTCATAACAAGTCATACAGCTAGAAAAACATTTATTACAAATTCATTACTATTAGGAATGGAGCCCAAAGCAATAAAGAAAATTGCTAACATTAAAAAGGATGCTGTTTTGGATAAGTATATGAAAGTGACCGAAGCTTTTACAGACGAACAAATGGACAAAGCGTGGGGATAATTATTGTGTATTGCAATATGCAATAATTTAAATTTGAAAATCAATCTTTTTTATTAATATTGCATATCGCAATGTGCAATATATGAAGACTTCAAAACAGAATATGAAACCGCAAGACATTGTCCTCTTGTTGAAAATCATTAGTATTGATGACAATTTGTGGAATCAATCCTCCGTAGCAGCTGAACTGGGAATAAGCCAGGCTGAAATAAGCGAATCCGTTGCAAGGTCAAAAAATTCAGGACTATTGGATGCAAAAGGCAAAATCGTAATGAAACACGCACTTGCTGAGTTTTTACAATATGGCATACGTTATGTTTTTCCTCAAAAACCGGGAGCTGTTGTGCGTGGAATTCCAACAGCACATAGCGCATCACCGTTGAATGCCGAAATTGAAAGTAACGAAAAGTACGTTTGGGCTTATGCAAAAGGAAAAGCAAGGGGACAAAGTATTGAACCACTTTATCTTTCAGTTCCGGAAGCAGCACTGAAAGACGAAAAGCTGTATGAACTGCTTGCTATTACAGATGCAATCCGTGTAGGAAGATCAAGAGAAAAAGAAATGGCTGTAGAATACCTTAAAAAATATCTGAACATTGCATAACAAGACTATCAATATAGGCACTGTTGCAGAAGTCGCCGAGGCTTTACAACAGTATAAAGATCAAGTAGTTTTTGTAGGCGGTTCTGTTATCAGCCTTTACACGGATGATCCTGCTGCAGATGAAATACGCCCCACAAAAGATATAGATTTAACCATCAATATTGTTGATACAGGAAAATTTCAAAAGACCATTGAAGAGTTAGGAAAATTAGGTATCCACCCAGATCCTTTCGGAGCTTCTATATGCAGCTATAAGTATGATAAAATCCCAGTAGATATCATTCCTGCGGAAGACAACGCTTTTGGTTCTACAAACCGCTGGTATAAAATAGGTTTCGAGGATCTATGGAAAGTTAATGCAAAAGATCAGGAAATTAATATTTTGTCTGCTCCGTGCTTTCTGGCAACAAAATTTGAAGCTTTCAATAGCCGGGGAAAAGATTACAGAACCAGCCACGATATTGAGGATATTATCTATATTATTGATAACAGAACTACTGTTGTAGAAGAAATCGCTAAAACTGACAAACGGATTTCGGAGTTTCTCAAATTGGAAATTCAAAAAATTATTGACAAATGTCTATTAGATGAGCTATTGCATACACACATTCATCCTTTAATCATAGATGAAAGAATGGATATTGTCAAAGAAAAAATCAACGATATTATGAATGCTTGAGAATTCTTATTATTAAAGCATTCTGAATGATAAATATATAAAGCATGGCGAATTGTTTTTCTT
>NZ_JAPDHW010000034.1 GCF_025971945.1 Chryseobacterium kimseyorum | reverse complement strand
AAAATCATCATATGGGCATCAACCGATTAGTCAAGTTATCTTTGGTAATTGAAGGTAAAGTGATTAAATATTACAAACATTTCAAACTTACCCAAAGCGCACAGAAACATCATGAGTTTACGCTGATTTTGGCTCACGATACTTTAGGCGACCGCCAAACCCATACTTTAGAAGAAGCCAATAAATTTTTAGGGAAAAGGTTAACAGCGGTTATTTCCTATAAAGACATCGATAAAAGTCCGGAACGAACCTTTGTGGGTGTGATTACGGGAGTTGGTTTCAGCCAGGAGAGAATGAGTTTGGGAAATATCGTCCTGTCAGGTTACAGTCCGACTATTTTATTGGATGGCGCTCCTCATATCCAAAGCTTTGGTGGAACCCAGCCCGTGAATATGGGAATTATTGCTGAAGAAGTCATTAAGCAAGGTTTGGATAAAAGCCGATTTGATATCAGAATTGACACGAATGATTATTCGCAAATTATCTACAGCAGTCAGTATGACGAAACGCATTACAATTATCTGGCGAGAATGGCAGAAGCATATGGCGAACAGTTCTACTACGACGGTGAAGTTTTGCACTTCGGAAAACTTCCGCCACAGAATCAACCGATCAAACTGACGTATGGAAGCAGTGCGAATGACATTAGAGTAGAACTGAAAGCAGTTCATACAAAGCCTCAGTTCTACGGTTACAACAGCAACAAAAATGAAATTCTGAAATCTGGCGCAACACCGATTCAGCATGTTGGAGATTTGGCGAAAACAGCTTATCAGCATAACGACAATATTTATAAAACGCCTTCACTAAGAGTTGCTCCGATCAAAGCAACCACACATTTAGATGTAGAATATTCTCAGAAAAGCACAGCTGGAAGTGAAGCGGTGAATGTATTTACAATTTCAGGTTCTACGACGGTTCCTTTTCTTCATCCGGGTTGCGCTGTTGATATCGAAATGCGAAAACCTGATACAAATGAAACTTCGTATTTCACAAGGATAATGGTTACAGAAACGACGCATGAAATTGATACGATTGGTCATTACACCGGAAGTTTTCAAGGTATCGCATCAGACACAGGATTTATGCCAAAACCTGAGTTTACCATACCCATCGCACAGCCACAAACTGCGACCGTAATTTCCAACACCGATCCTGAAGGACAGGGCAGAGTTCAGGTGAGGTTTGACTGGCAGACGAATGACACGACTCATTTTATCAGAATGATGAGTCCCGATGCAGGAGGAACCGATCAGATTACTCAGAACCGAGGGTATGTTGCCATTCCTGAAGTGGGTGATCAGGTGATGGTGAATTTTGTACACAATCATCCAGACCGACCTTTCGTGATGGGTGGTATGTTTCATGGTGGCGTTGGTTTGGGAGGATTCGCAGACAACCGTGTGAAATCCATTATGACCAGAAGCGGACATAAGGTTGTTTTTACGGAAGATGAAAGTATTATTATTACTGATAAATCTGGAAATGAGATTCATCTTGATACAACGGGAAGTAATATTAACATTACAGCTCCGGAAACGATGACGCTGAACTGTAAGAATATGTTTATAAATGTGGGAGAAAATATGACAACCACTGTAGGCAAAGATCAGTCTGACACCATCGGTATGAACAGAAGCCAAAGTATCGGAATGAATGCGACCCAAAGTGTTGGCGCAATGAAAATGACTTCCGTTTTGGGAGATACGAGTATGTTTATTACAGGGAAGCTGACGGAAATGATTGAGGGAGATGTAACAAGTGAAGTGAAGCAGGGAAAAACTGTGATTAATTCTGACTTAGGAATTGAAACAAGTTCAAACGGTTCAATAAGTAAACATGCTCAAAATGAGGTGCAGAATAACAGTGGTGAACGTAGTAAAAATTACTAAGAACTATGAGCAGGACTAGAATAGTAAAAGGTAAGATAACAGAAGTTGTCGGGAAGGATTATAACATTTTTTCTGAGAGTAATATTGTTGATACCGCGACAGAATTGATTACCGAAAAGGGGGAAACAAATGGTATAAGTTTCCAAAATCCTTCGAAACCTTCAGCAGGAGAAATTAAAGCTAAATGTCTTGTGCTGTTTAGACCGCATAACAAGTGGAATGGTGAATATGGGTTTGATTGGATTAGAACGGGAGACACAGGACAAAGTGGTGACAAAAAATGGTATAGAGATATAATGGGAAACTATACTTATCCAAAAACGGAATATGGATTTGATTACTGTAATCCAAAATTTAACAACTTAACTTCAGAATATGATAAGTTGGTAACCTCGGAATTTAGAAAAATGATTGTTACATGGAAGAAAAATGGGAAGTATCCCTATTATTACATAATTCCATATCTTTCTTTATTACCAAATAATAAGGCAATACTTCAGCTAAAAATAGAGACTGAGGAGCAACCTGAAAGTTTTGAATTAGAATATGACACCAATTATTTTACTGCCAAATTACTCAAGCCTATTCCAACTTCTACAGGCAAACATACAATAGATCAGTGTTTGGAAATTACTTGTACAAATGAGTTTGCCAACGATCAGGAAGTAATCATAAAAGCATTTAAAGATGGAAAAGGAGAAGATGTAGGAAAGTTAATAGTTGTGAAAAATAGCACATCCAATCAGAGGAAAATCAAAGTTACATTGGTTAGTATTATTAAAGGAAAGGAAAAACCAAATTTATCTGTAGAAACGAATTTCTTAGAAAAAATTCTGCGACAATCTTATATTATTCCAACTTTTCAATATAGTTCAATAAGCATTAATCCCAAAGTTGATTTGGGAAAATACTTTCTTGAAAACAATGATACATATGATATACTTAATATAAAATTAAGAGATAAAGTGAACGTGCATGGTGCTAAAAACAATGGGTTTTTTGATGATTCATTTCGGCTATTTTTTTCCACAGATATCTGCGAAGATTTTTCATGTAATGAAAAGGGATTTTTGTTGGGTCGGGCAGAAGATATTCCAGATAAAAAATTTTTAAAATCTGCAGTTTTACCAAGCGTTATCATCTTCGATCAGAAAAAATTTGCTTTAAAAAGACCAGAAGCAGCTCATTTGGTGAGGAGCACAGCAATGCATGAGCTTTTACACGCAATGGGGCTTCATCATACTTTTGACAGTAGCAGTAAATATGGTTTTCAACAATTTGAAACAGATAATATAATGGACTACAGTGACTTAAGTACTAATATAATTGCAAAACAAACATACAGATGGCAGTGGCAAATTTTAAAAAATATATTACGATAAAAATTGTACTAATTTTCACATTAATTTCATGTGAAAAAAGCACTCTAAATGGGCAAACAAATACTGTAGGTTTGGAAAAAAAAGAGCACATGAAAAAAAAGGATAATAACAGCGATAAAAAATTTGATATTGCGAATTACGAAAAAAAATTAATAGAGAACCCGTTATATCAAAGTTTTATAAGAGAGAGTGATAAAGCTGAAGTAGAACAATATTATATTTTGAAAGAAGAATACGATCACAAAGCCTATGACCAGAAATATGTAGATTCATACATAGAGAAAGAAACCGATAAAAATGGATTCATCACTTTCTATAGTTTTTATCAAAATGGGAATATAAAAGAAACTGAATTTCACTTCTCAGAAATTGAGTATGGTACATGGAGAGTATATGATGTAGATGGGTTTGTTATTAACGAGATAAATAAAGATGAAAATTATCCTTTTTCGCTGCAAAAAGTAATAGAATTTGCAAATAAAAAAGGACGGGATTCGGTTAAAGGTGGCGGTACATTTTCGCGCAATTTCAGTCAAACATACAAAAAATATGTTTATAACCTGGAACTTTACATATCGATAAATAATAAAGAATCACACACGCAAATATACATTTTAGATGCTGCTGATGGTAAGGTTTTAGAACAGGAAAGAAAAGGTGTAACTAAGATAATTTTATAATATATACATTATATAACGCCGGGTGACGTCATATTTTTTCATAATTGAGAAAGGAAAATTATGCGTGTTAAAAAAAAATTTAAATATCATTCTAAATTTACTTTCGAAATATTTTGACTTCTTCCAAAGTGGGTGATCAGGTTATGGTGAATTTTGTACACAATCATCCCGACCGACCATTTGTGATGGGGGAATGTTTCATGGTGGCGTTGGTTTGGGAGGATTCGCAGACAACCGTGTGAAATCCATTATGACCAGAAGCGGACATAAGGTTGTTTTTACGGAAGATGAAAGTATTATAATTACTGATAAAAGTGGTAATGAAATTCATCTGGATACAACGGGAAGTAATATTAATATCACTGCTCCAAAGACGATAACACTCAATTGCAAGAATATGAATATCAATGTGACGGAAAGTATGAACACAAACGTGGGAATGAACCAAAACAATACCGTGGGAATGAATATTTCTGAAAGTGAAGGCATGAATAGAACTTCTACTGTTGGTTTATTAAATATGCTTTCTGTTGGAACTGATTTTATTACAAACGTTACAGGGAAAATGACCGAGTTTATTACCGGAAATAAAGAATCGCATACAGAAAAAGATCGATTAAGAGTTGCTAATGGTAAAATTACCAATCAAAGTCAGGGAGTTTTTGAACAGCATTCTCAAAAAGAGATTAAGAATAATTCTGCAGAAATTTCAAAAAACCATTAGTTATGGGCAAGGAATCTTTTATAGGGGGAGATTATATTGAAACTACCGGAGGTGCTTCCAAAACCTATGCAGGGAAAAATATTGAAAACTCTTCCTTTGGAAATCAATTTACACAGAATGGAATTGATTCTGGAGTGAGCTATGCTACTAATGAAGAACCTCCGATAATTTCAACAAATATAGTTTTAAAGAAATTTTTAATACATTTTAGAAGAAATACTACATACAACGGAGAGTTTGGGTTTGATTTGATACGGGATGAATATATTTATCCGATAACAAACGTTGGAGGAACAAATAAAGAATTATCTCTTGATCCAACAAAACTAAAAATAGAATACAAAACAACACAGATGTATCTAACGTTATTTCGCCCTATGGAAAAGACTACTATTGCAGTTTTCTGAATTTAATGCTGAATCAAGAGGTTACTTTAGATATAGAAGTAGAAGAATCAGAAACTTTATCTTCTGATGCAATAGAAATTTTGTTTGAAAGCAGTAATTCTGATTTGGTAATAACACCGACTAATATTGCATTGAGCACTTGATTGCAGGAGGTAAACAAAGCAAAAATTTCGGAGGTACTGCTACAAGAGATTATTATCTTGCAAATAATCAAGTGAAAGTAAAATGTAACCGAGCCTTTACGGTAAATGAACAAGTTAAAATCTTCGCAAAACTTAAAGACCCTTCCTCGGGAATAGAAGATAAAAAAGAGGTGGGAAAAATGATGATTATGAAGAATAGTGACCAGCCTAAATATACAATAAATGTGTATGTAATAAAAGCTTTTTTAAGTGATAATCCTACTTTTGGAGAGTCTTTATTGATGCAGAATTCTCAAAAATTGGTGGTTTAACAGGATTAGAAAAACACCTAAATGAAAACGGCTTGAATCAAGGATTAATTCAAGTCAATTTAATTGACACAAGAGATTCAAAGCAATTAAAAATAGAATTAAGTACAAATACTTTTAATCTTGCAAATAGAGGGCTTAATACTAGAACAGGAAGGGCAGATGAAGATTATGAAAGTATGAAAGGAATTACAAACCCTAGTCCAGCTAATTTTGAATTTGATTCAGGAAAAAGTGTTAATTTATTTAATAAGCAATTGAATATGTTATATGGACTTGATAGAGAGAAATGTATCTTATTATATCTATGTCCTCTTAAAACAAAAGATGCGGGTGGTTCAGCTTATACAATTCCACTGAACAATAAACATTGTATAATTTTTGGAACTAATTTAAATCATCCTCAATCTTATGCTCACGAAATTGCTCACACTTTAGGTTTGGAGCATATTTTTTTAGATAAAGACTCTTCTTGTAATCCGATTAGTACAACTGCTGAAAAAAAAACAATATAAATAATGAAACCAATGATTTCAAAAGGAAAATAGAAGAGTCAAAAAGAAAAGTGGAAAACAATTGGTTAAAATATAAACAAGAGAATATTGTCTACTTTACTCAAAACCCAGATAAGATTGCTAAATATAAAAGGCATACGATGAAAATAAAGTAAGTTTAAATAATCAATTCAGAGATTATGAGAAAAAGCAGAATGATCGAATAAAAGTAATAAATCAAAATGCATTTAGATTTATAAAAGCTACAACTGATAATATTATGGATTATTCTTATGAAACAGATTGTGCAAATCCACCAGTTATACTTTATAGAGATACAAGTAAATTAATATCATTTTATAAAAATCAATGGAAAATAATACAAAACGAAACAAAAAACTATTATCATTAAAAGTTTTGGTATTTTTAGTTACTTTTTTTTTAATTAGTTGTGAAAGTAGGGCGCAAATAACTCCGCCAATTCCTCAAAAAACGACAGTGAAAGTACCTAATCATGATAGTAAATATGATTCTACTTTATATTGG
>NZ_JAPDHW010000033.1 GCF_025971945.1 Chryseobacterium kimseyorum | reverse complement strand
TACGGTCTGCGGTCGTCTCATTATGATTGGTAACCAACAGTTGAACAATTGAAACGCCATCCTGCATATCGACAATATACATGTCTGAATCTCCAATTTTTGGTTCCTCGAAATAGAATACGTGATAATTTTTTGAAAACCTTGTCAGAACGTGTTGAGGTCGCTGGAATACAAAATTCCACGACAGATGGCTGAAGCATAGTAAATATTTCATATAATAATGTTAATTTAGGTTAAACAATTTTAGTAAAAGGTCTGATGATTTCATATGACCATAGTCATAGGGAAATGGCATCAATATTAAAAAAATTCGGTATCAATTAACTGAAATATAATCTGTCAACTGACTAAAAACTACAATATGCAATATTCGTACAAAAATGAGAAGCATCATTATATTGGTGGGTATCTGAATGCTCAGTTTTTATTTGCGAGCCATATTACATGTTATAAAGGCTTAGCCAAATTTGCAACAACATCAATGAATTTATTTATCCAACCAGGCGGACATATATTCGCGATTCATTCTGGCAATATTATCTAAAGAAATATGCTTTGGACATTCAACCTCGCAGGCCCCAATTACGGAACAGTTTCCAAATCCCTCGTCATCCATCGCTTTAACCATATTAAGAACACGTCTTTTCGCCTCCACTCGCCCTTGCGGTAATAATGCAAAATGAGAAACCTTTGCTCCTACAAAAAGCATGGCCGCACCATTTGGACAACATGCGACACAAGCTCCACAGCTGATACATGCAGCGGCATCCATTGCTTTGTCTGCATCTTCTTTGTCAACCAATATTGAGTTTGCATCCAATGTATTGCCAGAAGTATTAACTGAAATAAAACCCCCGGCTGCCATAATTCTGTCAAATGAGCTTCGATCGACGATCAGGTCTTTAATTACAGGAAAAGCTTTACTCCGAAAAGGTTCTATAACAATGGTCTGCCCATCGTGAAACATTCTCATATGCAGCTGGCAAGTTGCAATTCCCGTATCGGGTCCATGAGCTCTTCCATTGATATATAAAGAGCACATTCCACAAATGCCTTCCCTGCAGTCATGGTCGAAAGCTACCGGTTCTAAATTTTGCTCAATAAGATTGGCATTTAGTTGATCGAGCATTTCAAGAAAGGAAGACTCCGTTGAAACGTCAGAAATTTTGTAGATCTCAAACAAACCTTTTGAACGGTTATTTTTTTGTCTCCAAATCTTTAATGTTAAATTGAGATTTTGTTTAGTATTCATAATCTTTATATGTGAGGTGATTACCGTCTGCCAGTATGATTGATAAAGCTACAATACAGTAAATTGCATTACTATGAGGAGAGTCATAAAGCACTGAGAATCTAATAAATATTTTTTATCATCGGCAAAAAGGTTTCAAAATAGATTCCGCTTCCTCATTTTTAAGCTTATAACAAAGGTCACTTTAAGAAGGTCATTAAAAAAAAATTTAAAGATAGAAACGTGATGAAATCATGATTTATTAGCATTGATGCACGGCATTGGCACTACATGCTACTCAATGGATGATCTGCAATTACATTTTCTAAGTCTTCGCTTGATTTACATTGATACCGATTGGAACTGCATTTACAACGCTTCATATATTCCACCACTGTGAAGGTTGACTATAGAACCATCAATCATTACCAAACCTTTTAAATCGCTCTCATAGAATGATCGATTTGGATTTCTAAAATTTTTCGTACACGTTTAGTTTCTCTGGCATTTACCAGCATGATCGTTCCATCACCTTTACACACTCCAACGAAACCATTCTGTACAATGAGAACGGTCCCACTTCCTAAACCAAAGCCAAGTAAATCATGATGTTTTACAACCGTATAAGCGAGTTTATTATAGCTTATTTTTTGGGAATACTGTATATCTACAATACAGTTATTCAAAAATCCCAAACCTTGTTGCAGCTCAAGGCGCTTATTCCAAGTAGATCGTGGGGCATCATGTAGCAGATAATTTGAATACAGAAAGCAGTTTAATAGCCTTGAGAAAAGCTTTGAAAATAAAAAAGTCAACTGAGAATCGTTGATTCACCACTCGGATAGAGGTCTTCAGTATTGCTCGAATGAGTATCAAAATTAACTGAAAAAAAACAGCATTAAATGCAGCATGACACAGAACTCGAATCCGTAGAAAATGCAGTAGCAGAGAGGATTAATGGTATCTTGAAACAAGAATTTGACGGGACATTTAAAAGAAATATACTTGATAAATAATTATTAAAATTTAATACCATCTATACATTTCGTTATCAATTACTTTTTATCAGCATTATTCTTTAATCATCAGTCCGATCAGTTAATTATCACGCATACTAAAATATAAATATTAATTGTGATACGTAGGTTATTTTTGCAATAATTCCAGCAGGGAGCGGATGGATGAAAAGCCAAGATAACAATACAAAAACACCTTAAAGAATATTAAGGAGGACATACATGACTACAGAATTGTCAACAATTAATTGTTGCCTCTAATATGCTCCCGAAAGGAAATCGCGATGATTAACTATATCTGCAAAACAATAGTTCCGTTAAGTCCTCCGCGTATAATAACTATTTATTTGTTGTGAAAAATAGTATTAGTTGATGCAATGGCAAAATTGATTAATGTTCAATAGGTTCACTTACAAACTCCGAGTCCTTTTTACACTTGGCATTTTCAAACGCCTTAGAAACCACATCGATCGGAAGATTGATTGCAACTTCAAAACCGTTGCTCAAAAAATAACAAGGATTACCCTCACGATTGAAACTTACCAGACAAATGTGATCTACATTAATTATAACTGGTGCACCTAAAGACTTAGTTCCTTCGATACTGTTTGGTCGGCATATTTTTAAAATTTTAGAAGGATGTATGATGATCAAACCTTCACAACTTGTTCGGATATTATATTTCATATTCATTAAATTAAAATCAGCTAATGACCTCTAAGAATTTCTGAAAGGTTATATAAAATATTAGTCAGACGCATCTATCTTAGTGACCTTTAGCTATACTTATTGTAGTAATGATGTAGAGATACCTACGTTTATTTTTTTTTATTTGTGTTTGCCCATATCTTCGGTGAAGGTTCTTACAAATTATAGTACTAAAAAATTAATTAAAAATGTCTACGTATAACGAAGGTAGATTAACTCTTACAATTGTATTTATGATCACAGTCATAAACGACCTGTAAATATTGACTAACAATCGACTCATTTCACGTCAAGTCCGCTGCAACAATATGACTAAAGTCATGAAATATATATTCAACTGCACATAACTTTACTACGACCGGTGATACACGCCTGTGCCTTAATAAGACTTTAGATAAGACCAGTCATAAATACACATTTTTCTACTATGCTGATTAATAGCAACCTCTTGTTCTCCTTTGGAGCTGAAACTTTGCTTATTGCCTCCGTAGAAGTTATATTTTCAGAAGGAGATCATCCTCATCACTATTATCAAATACCGCGGGGCAGAATCAAGTTGAACCATTTTGATGAAAATGGAAAGGAGATCATACAAAGTATACTGATGCTGTGGTTAAGCGATTGTGAATTACTGCTTTTTATTAATGAAAAATATCCGGTAAATGCCAAAGTACTTTTACCCTGTGAAATTATAAAAATCAAAAAAGATAATTTCTTCCGACTGCTTTCCAAAAATACGGATATTTCGTTGGATAAATTCCTTTCTGAAAGACTATTTCAGAAGTATATGATGATGCAAAGCAATATATCATTGCAGCCTGATATTCGGATCATTGGTGCGCTTAAATATTTCAAAAGTTACAGTAATTTTCAGGAAAAGTATTCATTTGAAGTCAATTTTACGAGAAAGAAGCTGGCATCAATGACCGGCATAAGAATTGAAACTGTTATCAGGACGATTAAGCAAATGGAAAAAGAAAATATTGTAAAACTTGAAAACAGTACAATTTTTTATTAGAATTGCAGAATTTCATCATTTTCCTACAAATCGTATCTATTAAACGGGAATTATACAAATTAATTATTCACATGTCAAAAATAGAAGAAACAGAACTTCGTGGTGGACAAGGTCAGGTCCTGGATCCGGAAACCTATCGGGATTCGATAGGTACGATGGAACAGTCAGGTAAAAGAAAATGGGTATTTCCTAAAAAACCTAAAGGAAGGTATACCAACTATAGAAATATTGTTGCGTATATCTTACTTACGTTTTATTTTGCTGTTCCATTTATTACAATCAATGAAAATCCATTTTTACAATTTGATCTGATAAACCGACAATTCTATATCATAGGATTACCGTTTTATCCTCAGGATTTCTATCTTCTGACGTTGGGAGCAATTGTATCGCTGATCTGTATCATTATCTTTACCATTGCTTTCGGAAGAATTTTTTGTGGCTGGATATGTCCACAAACTATTTTTCTGGAGAATGTTTTCAGGAAAATTGAATATGCCATTGAAGGTGACCGGAACAGACAGATGAAACTTGATCGCCAGGAATGGAATACAGAAAAGATATGGAAAAGAGGATTAAAATGGACAGTCTATGTAATCCTGTCTCTTATTTTTACTCACTTTATGTTTATGTACGTTGTTGGATATAAAGAGGTCATCAGAATAGTATCCGAAGGACCGTTTGCTCATCCGACCAATTTCATTGCAATGATTTTGCTCAGTGCAGCATTTTACTTTGTTTTTGCATGGTTCAGAGAGCAGGTCTGTACATTGGTTTGTCCTTACGGAAGACTTCAGGGAGTACTCATTGATAAAGAAACCATCAATGTATTTTACGATTTTAACAGAGGAGAAAACCGTTCAAAATGGCGAAAAGGAGAAGATAGAAAAGCTGCTGGAAAGGGCGATTGTATCGATTGTTACCAGTGTGTAGTTGTATGCCCGACGGGCATAGACATTCGAGACGGGCAGCAGTTGGAATGTGTGAATTGTACAGCATGTATTGATGCGTGTGATGAAGTAATGGATAAAGTCGGATTACCCAGAGGCCTTGTAAGATATGCCACTGAGACAGAGATCGAAACACGAAAACCAACTCGATTTACCACCAGAATGGCCAGTTTTCTTGTTATTCTTATTGGTTTACAATTTTTATTAGGCTTTATGCTTTACAACCGCGGTGAAATGGAAGTGAAATTCATCAAGCCTGCAGGAAGTACATTTTTCGTTAGAGATAGCAAAATCACAAATACCTACAATTATACTTTTTTAAACAAGTCAAACAAGAAAAAAACAGTAACTATTAAAATCATAGAACCAAAAAACGGTGACATCACGTACAGTGCCTCAAGTAAAATTATTGTACAAAGAGATCAAATTACAAAGGGATCAATCAACATCAGTTTTCCTGAAAATGAAATGGAGTTATCCAAACAAAATATCAGCATCGGAGTATATGGCGAAGATGGCAGTTTGCTAGATAGCTATCAAACGTATTTCGAAGGTCCGTTTAAACTTCAATTTTAGTTATTAATGCTTTTCTTCAATACGTATTGTCCTATCACAAATCAATAAATTTATAGCAGCTTGTGATAAAATTTATTTTCGTCTTTACGTCGAAATATATGATAATTAGTTTATAAATGAAATCTAATTACAAAATATTCAGATGCTTGCCCTACTTTTCAGTTAATGATACGACTGTAGCTGATTAAGAAATTTTGTTAAAATCTCTTCTGTATGTACAACTAATGCGTAGGGAATCCAAACCACTTAGTGCCTCCAATTTATGTGAAAAAACGACTTTTTTTTTATGGAAAATAGAATAATAGGCAAAAATTCATAGGCAGATTGCCTCTTCGGAATACAATATCCTGATACGGCAATATACCAGTCATATTCAAATAGCTTACAGGCATGGCGACCCATAGTCTCGGCGACAAATGTCGAGACGTCCTTACCGTTTTTATTTTCTGCGACATCGACCTTCAGTAGTTTGACGATTTTTTCAGGGCTATGAACGGTTATACCTCCTTAGTAGAATAATTTGTAGTTGGACATTCAGAGAATGCACCCAGCATAATACCTGCTGTCATGCTCTCAGCAATTGAGACTGTTTCCTTTCCATTCATCAAAATTTCGCTGATCTCATTGATGCTTATTACTTTTCCAGTCCTGAGGCAATCGAAATTATCAAGTGATTGGTATTTTTTATGTACACCACACCAACACAGAGCAATGGAAGATATTCTTAGGATAAAACGGCAGTACGTTGCAACCTGCTTTTTTCCTGTCTAGTTGTTATGTCCTATATTCTTTTATGTGATGGTGAATCACATAAATTCTGGCAATGGAATTCAACAAAACTGAATTTTCTCGATAGGGCGTCTTAATAGTTATTTAAAAATCAAACTGTCCTGATCTGTTTTTATTTTGGCTTCCTCTGATTTTAATTGATTATAATTATCATCATCGTCCGGATCACATTTGCAAGAAACAACAATGATGAACAGTAATGCCGTGGTAACAAAAATCTTGAATTTAGTCATGGTTATATTGATGGTTAGTTACATGGTATAGTAAGTAGTGAATGTTTAATTATGCTCCATCTACTTATGTCTGTATATTCATATCAAATATAAACGGTTGTATATATGCTGTCTATGATGATAGTCATAAAGCTTATTTTTTACCGTTAAAAATTACTTCTTGATTACAAGAAGTTTACAGTAAAAGTTTATTACAGCTTGCTCCTTTTATATAGATTTCGAAGATCTCTGCAGCATCTGTGATATCAATAATCATGTTTTTATTACATGAAACAGTACGATTCTGATGATGCATGCAGAAATGCTGATTGTCTATGAGATGATGTCCGGAGGTGCTAAATAAAAAAATTAGCCGACCCTGCATAACAAGCGTCATTGAGATCCTATCTAATTTACTCCGGGTAAGTGCCGTAACAAATTTCGATATTAAAACGCATCTTTTATAATCCACAAAAAACTCCTGAAACTTTCGTAGACAGGAGTACTAACTTACTATACAATATAAAAATTAATCTAAATTTCTCTCTAAACTGCTGAATTTATTGTAAGAGGATTTTAGTTTCTCCAGTTGACTTGCCACAAGAAATGTGCTTTCTGAGCAAAGATCACCGCTGTCTAAAGCTGCTTGATAGCTGCGGATTGCGGCTTTCTCACCAAACATAACATTTTCCAAAGTAGCTTCACTATTATCTCCGCTGAATGAATTTTTCAAATCAATCCATGTTCTGTTTAATGCACCGGCAGTAGTTGAGGTATCGTCTGCTATTCCACCCCTATTAGTAATCAAACCAAGTAGATCAGATTTCATAGTTTGAGATTCTCTAATCATCTCCTCGTAGTTATTTTTTAAGTGGAGATAGTGATCCCATACCTTTTCTTCAACTTTGCTAAAACCTTGTATTCTGTCGTTCGTAATCTTAAGCAAGTCATTTAATGTTGCTACTGTTTTTTTATAATCCAGATAATATTTTAATTGGTATAAAATTCTCAAATAAAGTCTTAAATTATTTCACGGCGGTTTTTGCCTTTTCAGATTCCATCAAGTGATGTTCCAAAGCAGGAATTTTTTTATCTGCAAATGATTTTAAAGAAGCTTCAGATCCTTCTGCAGATTCCTTTTTAAAATCAGCAATTGTTTTCTTATGATCAATCACCATTTGATCTGTGTAAGCACGATCGAATTCAGCTCCTTTTTTGGCTTTTAATTCATCATACTTCTTCTGCTGTTCTACATCTAAATTTGCCGGTAGAGTATACGAATTAGCTAAAGCCCACTGTTTCAACTCATTATTTGCCTTAGTGTGATCTTTCACCATCATATCTGCTAAAGATTTCACAGTTGGGTTCGTTGCATTTTTAACTGCAAGTTCACCGGCCATTACTTCCATCATTCCACCCTTAGCCGCAACATCTGCAAATTTTTTATCCTGATCGCTTATTGGGGCAGCTTCTGAAGTAGTGCCAGATGAGGCAGTCGAATCACTGTTCATGGTCATACTAGAATCAGTCGAAGCAGACATTTCGGTGTGATCTCCCGAATGATCAGCAGCCGTTGTTTCTTTTTTGTTACAAGCAACCACTGTTGCGATTGCTAAAAGCATTACAATTGATTTTTTCATAATAAATTTTAATTGGTTTGATATTTAAAGTTTTGTTGTTGTTATTGTTATAGTTTTGAGAGTTGTCTGAAAAAAAAGCGATCAGATACTTATTTTGGCAGCGACATCAGGCGTGCATGCTGAATTTCAAATCTCTTAGACGGTACATTGGTACTGTCTGTGAGTTCCGAGAATTTCGCATTCATAATCCAGACTTTATCATTAGCCA
>NZ_JAPDHW010000032.1 GCF_025971945.1 Chryseobacterium kimseyorum | reverse complement strand
CTAAATAAGACTTCAACCATATATACGAGAAAGTATGACGTTTGGTTTTCACCTAAAAAATTTAATTACATTTTGATTTTGATATGTTTTGAAAGTATAAACATTGTTTATTTCTGCAGTAATATGTGATTTGTTGTGAGCATCTTTATACTTTAATCATTTCTATTACAAAATCCTCCCATTGTAATCTACTTCCACCAAATATTCCACCCCCAGCAACGAAAACATTCCTCAGCGAATCCCATACACCAACACTAGCGGTATTCGGACTTTCATTTCTGCCATGAACACTTAACTGAATATCACAACCTGAGCGGGCCAGAATAAAACTATTCGTGGCAGTTTGTTCATAAAAATGAGCAATGCCCCCATCCTTATTGTCTATACAGGGACATGGACGCATTTGAATATGGAGATACTCTATTAAAGGTTCGTGATGCTTCTCAACTTTTTCAATAACTACCCAGTCATACCCCTGTCCGGCTTTATTTCTTGGAGCCGGCATCTTAATTTTTACAAATAAAGTTTCCGCTGCAAGGTAGTGCCCACCTTTACCTTTTGAATCAATCAGATCAAAACTCACCGGTAACTTTCCTGCATTGATTTCCCAACTATTTATATTTAAAAGCTGTTCTGATAATTTTTTATATAAGTCCTCCGCACCAGACGGTGATGTACATACTTTGACGGCTACGGCATCTGTTGATGACCCTGCATTCTGTTCCGGTAATAAATGTTGAATGTTGATGAGGTATTTCGGGGTTTTAGACATATTCGATCAGTTTTTACAATGCTCAATCGCTCTACTAATTGTGTTGTATTAATTCAATATTTCAAAGCTATTACAATACCCCACTAACTTCTATGATCTAAGTCATATCATGAGCAACTACATCTACTTAAAGTTGAGATGACCAATGCTACATGCTATAAAATAAAAACATACTAATATGATGTATTTATCATGATGAGGTTTTTGGAAATAAGAAAACCTCTCTAGTGAGAGGTTTTCAATCAAAATAAATACATAACACTTATTTAAAATCTATAAGTCTACTATGATCCTTATTTCCACGGATCCAATACTACTTTTACGCAACCATCTTCCTTTTTATGGAATATTTCATATCCTTTAGCCACATCATCCAATGCTAAACGATGGGTAATAATATCATCAAGTTTAACCTGTCCAGTTTCTACATAATTCAGAAGTTTGTCAATAATCGGATGAACGGGAGCTTGTCCGGCTTTAATAGTTAAGCCTTTATCAAACATTTGTCCCACTCTGAAATTATCATAATTCATCGGATAAACACCAAGAATTGAAATAAAACCGCCTCTTTTGGCACCGCTCATACACGCTTCTATAACTTTTACCGAACCTTTCTCAAAATTAATAACGGCTTTAGCTCGGTCAATGAGATCTCTATCGGGTTCAAAACCAACCGCATCAATGCATACATCTGCACCACGTCCGTCTGTCATATCACGAATTTGTTCTACGGTTTGTTCTGCATTTTCCCAGAGGATCGTCTCACAGCCCGTCAATTTTGAGATCTGATCTAAACGGTACTGCTGAGTATCGATCACAATAACTTTTTTTGCATTGTGTAAAATAGCACTTTTTACCGCCATCGACCCAACAGGACCGGCACCAAAAATAGCCACCGTTTCGTCCCCTTTCAAATCTGCCCACATCACTCCGGTATAACCAGTAGGGAATATGTCAGTTAAGAATAAAACCTGTTCATCGGTCAGTGAGTCCGAAACTTTCCGAGGACCAAAGTTCGCATAAGGCACGCGAACATACTGCGCCTGTCCGCCGTCATAACCACCATACAAATCTGTGTAGCCAAACATTCCACCTCCTTTTTCTGTCATAATACCGCCTTCAGGTCCATAGTTTTGAGGATTGGAATGTTCGCAACCGGACGGCAGATCATGCTGACAAAAATAGCATCCTCCGCAGGCAATCGGGAAGGGAACAACAACACGGTCACCCACTTTCAGATGAGTGATATTGGCACCTACGTCCTCAATAATCCCCATAAATTCGTGTCCCATGACCATCGGACGTGCTTGCGGAATACCTCCGGTATACATATGTAGATCGCTGCCACATATTGCCGTGGAGGTTACTTTTAAAATAATGTCATTAGGATCTTTGATGATCGGGTCATCTACGATGTCACAGGTGATTTTACCCGGAGCGTGAAAAACTGCTGCTTTCATATTTCTTATTTTTGTTTTGGTTAGGTTATCTTAGTGAAGAAATTTCTATCCTTCCATCCCATTTCTTTCTTTTTCAAATTCCCAGACTCTATGATTAGCTATAGCGTCTACAAATAAATCATTGGCATCAGGATTATCTGCTGATATTACTCCTGGATCATCATGTTTCATTAGTGCTATATCTGTGAGATTCTTTAATTTCTCTGTATTTTCACCAAAATAAATGGCTTTACAATGACGAAAGGCCTCATTAATGAAATCAACGGTCATATTTTTATTTCCGGGTCTGGTAAATCCTTCGGCTGATTTCTCTCCAGCACAGACATACAGTGCGTCAAAACAGACACTTGATGTAGTGGATAAGGCGTGATCGGGAATATAAGCTTGGCCGTCTGAAGATTTCACCGGTGCTACAGAATCAGCAATGTATTGTACCACTCCACCTTGTCCTTCTAATTTTTCAATTAAACGGTCCGTTGAAGCTGCATCAAAACCATCGGTCATCATGAAACCTATGACGCGGCTTTCGATAGTATCTTTAACCGTATTGGCCATGCTCAAAGCTTTAGAAAATTTTGTTGCAGGCTCTATCTCTTTGCTTTGAAGGCTTGCCGAATCTGCATCCGCAGGGACACTTTGGTTGGGCTGGTTAAGAATCTTTACTTCAACTCCTAATCTAGAAGCAACATCATTGGCCAAATCTTTATCAACAAAAGCTAATTGCCCTACCATTCTTTCTCGGATTTCTGGAATCGTTACTTTTGAAAGTTCAAAAACTAAAGCATTTTGGAGGTGTGTCTTTTCAAATGTAGATTGGCTGTTAAAGAAAAGTTTTGCCTGTGAATAGTGATCGACAAAACTCGCACTTCGTGTTCTTACTTTGTGTCCTTCTATTCTCTCTTCCTGTGACGCAAAACCACCGTCTTTCATCATTGCCTGAAAAGGACAGCCACCGCCCATAGAGTTAGGTTCATAACTGACTTTTCCTTTCGCAATCTGCTGGCGCATATGACCATCACGCTGATTATTATGCACAGTTGTAATTGATCTGTTGATTGGAATCTCATGGAAATTTGGCGATCCCAATCTTGTCAGCTGAGTATCAGTATAAGAGAATAATCTGCCCTGTAAAAGCGGATCGTTACTGAAGTCGATTCCCGGAACGATATGACCCGGATGAAAAGCTACCTGCTCAGTTTCAGCAAAGAAGTTATCCGGATTTCTGTTTAAAGTCAATGTACCTACCAATTGAACTGGAACTAGCTCTTCAGGAACTAATTTTGTCGGATCCAATAAGTCAAAATCAAAATCGTGCTCATTTTCTTCAGGGATTAGCTGTACCCCAAAGTCCCATTCTGGAAATGCTCCGTTTTCAATAGCTTCCCAAAGATCTCTTCTGTGGAAATCCGGATCATTACCTGAAATTTTTTGAGCTTCCGGCCACGCAACAGAATGCACCCCTAATCTTGGTTTTAAGTGAATTTTAACAAAATGAACTTTACCTTCTTCATTGACAAATTTAAAAGAGTGGACTCCAAAACCTTCCATCATACGGTAACTACGAGGAATAGCACGATCACTCATAAGCCACATGATCATATGTGTACTTTCGGGCATCAATGAAATGAAATCCCAAAATGTGTTATGCGCTGAAGAAGCCTGAGGAATTTCATTGTCAGGCTCTGGTTTTACGGCATGTACCAGATCCGGAAACTTAATCGCATCCTGGATAAAAAAAACAGGGATATTATTGGCTACTAGGTCATAAATTCCTTCTTGGGTATAAAACTTTACCGAAAATCCTCTGACATCACGTGCCAGATCAGTACTTCCTCTACTTCCCGCCACCGTCGAAAATCTAACAAAAACGGGGGTTTCTTCATCGACATTGTTCAGAAACTTTGCTTTGGTATATTCTGCCAGACTTTTATTTAACTTAAAAACACCGTGCGCACCAGAACCTCTTGCATGAACAACTCTTTCAGGAATTCGTTCATGGTCAAAATGGGTAATTTTTTCTCTTAAAATAAAATCTTCCAAAAGAGAAGGTCCACGCTCGCCAGCCTTCAGCGAGTCCTGGTTGTTATTAATTTTAAGGCCCTGATTAGTTGTCAGCATTTCACCCGAATTGTCGGTGGTCGCATGTTGAAGCTGATCAATTTTTTCGTTCAAATGTTCATTTTTCATAATAATATTATAAGTGGTTGATCGTATATGTTATTTTGGATCGTGTAATGTTGAAGTGAAAGCTTGTTGATTATGGATTTTCTTGATGTGGCATATCCACAGGTTTTGATTCCGGTGACCCTTTTTGTCTTAGCCAGATCGACAGAATAACGATAGAAGCAACCGCTAAAAATTCGCTTTGCCAATTTTGCAGAGATTCAAACCAAAACCTAGAACTTTGAATGTACGCTTCCCATGGAAGGAGGGGTTTATCTTTCATCAACTGTTCGCTGTTAAATTCTTTTAAGCTTCCATAAAAATGAAGAATAAAACTGATTACAAACAGAATGAAAAAAGCGATGGATAATGAATTTTGATAAATCATCAAGACAAATCCTCCTTTCTTTACGGGCCATGGTGCGTCCCTGTGTGCAGCAGGATCGCGATCCACATCTTCTTTTCCTTCTAATGACTTGGATTCGCTAGACCCTTTCTGGCGTAATGATACTGTTAACAAAATATACAACATCATCTGCAGAAACTCACTCTCCCAATTCTCAAAAGTTGCCTGAATAAAATGACCGCTCGAAAGGTAGCTGACCAGGTTTAATGCAGGCTTTCCGTTCTCCAGTAATTCAGAATTCAGGGTCCGCCAACCTGTGAAGAATTGACCTCCCCAACATAGTACCATCAATAATAGTAATACAATGCTTAATCCATTCCGATAAAAAAACGAATATTGTTTCATGTTAATCTTTCTGTGACTGTGGCTTTTGCATTTCTCCCATTCTGTGGGCAGCCATACTTTCAGTACTAAGATTGCTCATAGCGACTGTCAATTTATTTTTTAATCCTGAAATAATTTTATCATCTCCCTTCATCATAGCTGTAAATCCATCTTTGGCTACTTCCTCTGCCGTTGAAAAATTTTCCCAATCTTCCATAATCTTACTGTTATTCATCAATGCTTTATTAAAAAAATCTGTTGCTGTAGGTCCTGGCAGTAATGCAGTAATGGTAATACCGGAATCTTTTAATTCTTCCCGTATCGCCTCAGACCATGACAATATAAATGCTTTTGTTCCGTGATAAACAGAATGCCACGGCCCTGGTGAAGTGCTGGCAATTGAAGCCAGATTTAAAATTTTTCCATAGCCTTTGTCCACCCTGTCCTTTAAAAATAATTTTGTTAATATAATGACCGCAGTTATATTTAAACTAATTATATCCAGTTCTCGGTTCAAATCAGTATCAACAAATTTTCCATACAGTCCCTGACCTGCATCATTTATTAAAACGGAAGGACTTATATTGTTTACTTTCAATTCAGCATACAATGAGTACACATCATCTGGGTAAAATAGATTTTTATTAAAAGTTGCTATTTTAACTCCAAAAGACTTTAACTCAGCGGCTGTATTATTTAGCGTTTCCTGATTGCGTCCTACAATTACTAAGTTATATCCGTCATTGGCTAAAAGCTTTGCCAGCTCTAAACCTATTCCGCTAGTTGCTCCTGTCACCAAAGCATATTCATTATTATTTTTTTCCATCGTTTTGCTTAAGTTTAATAAATTTATAGATACGAATTGACCTGTTTTAAAAACCGATTGTGGTTTTAAAAACATGTCAATTTCTTTACTAACACTTCGTATTAATGTGTAAGGTTTTTATTTAGATTCTCCCCCTGTATTTGTAGAATCGCTTTGAAGATTATCCGATGAATTCGGAGATGAAGTAGTTTTTTGCATCGCAGCATTTTGCGATTCTGTATGCAGACTGTCAGTAGGTGTTCCTGAAGAGTTGTTGGTAGGCATGCTGTTATTATCTGAGGCAGATACTGAATCTGAATTGTTCGACTGGTCCGTTGACGCTTCTTTTTTACAGCTAACAATTGCGATAGACATAATGATAGCTACTGTGATCACTTTTTTCATAATATTTTTTTTTGGTGTATTTCAAAGTTATTATAGAATGATAAAGTATATTATGACTTAGGTCATATATACACAACTAAAACTATTTTAATTTTAGTTCTTCATAGGTAATCATGCGCGACCATCTCGGCTAAGCTTTCGCAGGAGTCATTACTGAGACGGGAATGCAAAACCTTAAGATAGATTATGTAAGTCCCAAACAGTAATTTGGAAAGCCGGGAATAATTCTTAATCAATACGAAATAATTATACTAGTGCATAAAAATTGATATCGCATATCGATGCCTGTTGTAACGGGAAAGGTATGCACTCATATTTTTTCTAATGGACAATGACACACTAATCACAAAAATATTCACTATGAACCGAGACGGAAATACAACAAGTTTCTGGCAAGCGACTACAGCCGCTGAAAACAGTCAATCTGCAACAGAGTTTGCTCCCCAACATTTTGACACTATTATTGTTGGCGCCGGAATTACAGGAGTTACCTTAGCAAAGGAACTTCAAAATAGAGGACAAAAATGCCTGCTTATCGAAAAGGAAAATGTCGGCTTTGGAACCACAGGTGGAACTACGGCGCATATTAATAACTTTTTCGACTCCTCCTATGATGAAGTCATCTCAGATTTTGGTGAATATGGAGCCAAAACACTTGCCAGCGCTGCAAAGGATACCATAAAATATATAAAATCAAATATCATTAAGTATCACATTTCCTGTGAGTATAATGAATGCAGTTCATTTCTTTTCAGTGCGGAAGAAAAACAGAATGATCAACTTGAGAAAATTTTTGATTCTCATCAGAAAGTAGGTATTGAAACGGTAAAAGTTCATAACATACCGTTTTCGATACCTTTTGAAAATGCAATTGAAATTAAAGGACAGGCTCAGTTTCATCCGCTACGATATATCAATAAACTCATCAAAGAATTTGAAAGAGAAGGTGGAACTATTGTATCTGAAACTCAGGTGACAGATTTTGAAAATAGAGACGGAAAAGTCAAAGTGCTCACTAATAGTGACCATTACTTTTCTGCAAATAATTTGGTTTGGGCAACTCATATCCCACCTGGGAACAACCGTTTTAGTGTTTTACTGGCGCCTTACAGAAGTTATGCATTGACCGCAAAATTAGACAATCCTGTGGCGCAGATGGCTCAGACTGCAGATTTGTTTGATCCCTATCACTACGTCAGATACCATAAATCAAACGATGACTACTTTATTATTGTAGGAGGTTTTGACCATATGACTGGTGACGATGGGGACACTGAGCAACATTTTACTGATCTAACAGCGTATTTGGATGAACATTTTAAATACAACAATATTGTTGCAAAATGGTCGTCTCAATACTATGTACCGGCTGATGGTTTAGCCTATATAGGGCAGATGCCAGGAGAAAATAATATTTATATATCGACAGGTTATAATGGTAATGGAATGACTTTCGGATCTATGGCAGCACTGATTATTCCCGATTTGATGGAAGGTAAGACAACCCCGCTTTCAAATTTACTGTCACCGGCAAGAATCAAGCCTGTAGCCAGTGCGAGAAATGTTATATCGGAAGTTTTTAATGCAACGACCCACTTCGTCAAAGATAAATTTTCTGCAGAAAAATTAAAAGATCTTGATCTAATCGCTGCGGGGGAAGGTAAAATAATAAAACACGATGGTGATACTATTGCAGCATATAGAGACATGAAATCGAAACTTCATTTATTGAGTCCTGTCTGTCCGCACACCGGCTGTAATGTTGTCTGGAATCCTTCAGAAGTTACATGGGACTGTCCTTGTCACGGTTCTCGTTTCAGCATTGATGGCAGTTTATTGAACGGACCTGCAATGTCTGATCTTAAGAAAATAGATCAGGAATAGCAAATTTGGCTTCTAATGTCAACAAGTAAAGCCTTCTAAAAAGAAGGCTTTACTTGTTGACATTAAAAATGACCCTTTTTTATTTATAACATTCAGTGCACCTAGCTTCCTATAAAAGTCGTGTATCCATTCAGACATTTTGTTTCTGTTCATGACTTAGCCAAACTCCATCAAGAACCCCAATTTAACAATCTTGTATCGTTTCTGCGCGGTCTCTTAGGGTGAACCGTTTTACTTTCAAAGAATTTATTGATCATAATCTTCTTCTATAAACGGTCATATCCTGACATATTAGTGTCAACTCACTTTTTAAATGCATTTGCTGATCGGCACATTCAAAACCACCCATCAGGAAGCTTTTAAAAGGATTATTATTTAAAGCCAGAAAATCATTACTGAACATACTCTTCCCTACTTTTTAACTTTTTGAAAAGCGCCAATGACTGCGCCACTACCTGATCCATGTTATAATATTTGTAAGTACCTAGACGTCCGGTGAAAAATACATCCGGATGATCTTCTGATAGCCTTTTGTACTGATTGTAAATTTCCTGATTCTGCTTTCTCGGAATCGGATAATAAGGATCACCTTCAGCAGTCGGATATTCGTAAACGATGGTTGTTTTTTCGTTTTTCTGTCCTGTAAGAAATTTAAATTCAGTAATTCTGGTGTATAAATTTGAGGTAGGATAATTGACGGTTCCGGTCGCCTGATAGTTTTCCTGATTCAGGGTTTCAAATTTAAAATCAATAGAACGGTAAGGCAGTTTTCCGTAGCAGTAATCAAAATAAGAATCTATTGGACCCGTATAAATTAATGTTTTAAAAGGAATTACATCAACAATGTCCTTGTAATCTGTCTGAAGCATAATGCTGATATTTTTGTGCGACAGCATTTTTTTAAACATCTCAGTATAACCATTCTTTGGCATTGCCTGAAAAGTATCTGTAAAATAACGGTCATCTTTAT
>NZ_JAPDHW010000031.1 GCF_025971945.1 Chryseobacterium kimseyorum | reverse complement strand
ATATATATACAAGAGATGTCTTACTTTATAATGTTATACTGATAATCATTTATTTATTATTTATTTGAAATCGTATTAATATAGATAAATACAATCTAATTTTTCAGATAATATTGTATGAGAAAGTAAACCTACTTATACTTATAACTTAAAATATTTTGGAACATGAAAGATTATTCATAAGTAACCAAGCAGCTATGACTGTTTTATCTTTAAATTCTAAAAGCAAAATACACTGGCGCAAATAGATTCTTTATGTATTGAATCAATCTTCAGAAAATACTGCAAGCACAGAAAAAATCGTTTTTTATAAACTCTTACAATACTGCCTTAGATTCAATCAATAATAGTGAAGATCATTTAGCATAAAAACTATCTAAAACAATAAAGCATTCCATCATTTGTAAACATTGATGCTTTGCCAATGACGACTTGAATTATATAAAAGTTATTTGAAGAATATTCTACGCTCCACATTTAAATTATCAGAATTTTTAAAAAAAATGCTTAAATGATCCTTAATATATCTTTACTAATCAAAAAAAATATTTTAAGAACACGTTATAAAATCATTAAAGATGCAGTTATTGAAAATAATTTTTAAGCAACTCTTTGAATTGTACTATTACTATTGTCCGGAGGTATAAATACGGTTGCTAATGACGTTTCAAGTTTTACAATTTGTACACTGGTGAATCCCCTTAACGAAATTTTAAGTATAAATTTATTTTTTCTTTTTGAATTTACTTTCAAAATTAGTTTACTGGTGCTAAAGCTTTTGTCCATTTTATATTCCAAAAGTCGGGAATACGGAAGTTCAAAATATGGTGTTATGAACCTATTGAAAGTTAAAGGATGACTTTTTCTAATTGTAAAGCAACCTCCTGATAGCTCAATAGACGTACTCTTGCAGACAATAAACAGATAAATAAAAATAAGTAATAGTGGAATAATAAAAATGTTATAAATCATCCAGCCGCAAATAACCACAGCAGAAGATGTTATTATAAGTCCAAAGAGCAGTATGTACGACTGCCTTTTCGCAAACTTCAAATTTGAAACTTTCATGATTGGAGAATAAATATCAGGCAATAATTTTCACACACCAGATGTTCTATAAATTGTGCGTTATCAAAGATAGTCACAATTACTGGATATAAGAAACAAAATGATGTTTTTTTTTGTTATTATAGTGATAATAGCACATTCATATTTTATTATCAATGAATATATTATACCAATAACCCTTTATCTCTCATTATAATTAATCTTCCTTAATTCTTTAATTCTGTTATCAACATGACTTCTTTCCTTATAATTCGAGTGAAAAAAATATTTTCTGATATGATCACATAATTTTTAATTCGAATTGAAAGAAAACCCGTCACTCTTTTTGCACAGCCCGTTATGATAATTAAAATTTCTTTTCATCATAATCATTTTTTTAAAAATCTTCAAGATTTTCGCTAGTCGAAAAGTTCGACTTTCATCATATTTATCATAGTAGCAGAGATATCAAAATCAGGTAAACCATGGAAATCTGAAGCAACTCATTGTACTTCACGGGACATTGATATCGATTAAAGCATGTGAGATTTAAAAACGAAGGACGCATAAAAGTTAGTATTTGCTACAATTTAGGGAAATTCTGATTTAAGATATCTTAGCGTAAGCTACCGAAATACTTTACTCACGCTGAGAAGTAATTTTTTGAATTTTGTTAAAATAATATAAAAAATAAAAAAGTCGAAGAATGGAAATTTAAGAAAACAGCGAGCATTACCAAGGTGGCATCAGCTTAAGTAGACATGCTGAAAGCTCTTATCCTATCTTTTACATTAATCTATTTGAAAAAATCAACTTGCTCACTAATTTATTGCAGGAAATCTACGCATACCGAAGACTTATGATTTCCAGTGTAAAAATTTATGAATAATTACGACAACTTTTAAAATAGTCAAAAGTGTTATTCTCACTATTTTGAAAGATTTGTATTTTTAAGCTGTAATTCGCATATATAAATATCTGCTTAAAGTGAATGCAATTAAACATATTTGATTATGTACAAAAAAAGAATATTAATTTTTGACGATGATGAAGCTATACTTGATGTATTGCAAATGATTTTTCTTGAAAATGGCTATGATGTGGCTGTATCACATACTTCAAACAATGTGGTAGAATGTACAGATCAGTTTCAGCCTGATCTGATTTTAATGGATTATCTGATTCCTGAAATTGGAGGTGTTGAAGCAATAACACAGCTGCGTAGAGATCAAAAGCTCAGTAAAATACCTATCATCTTGGTAAGTGCCAGTACTAACATCGTCAATATAAAAAATCGCTCAGGGGCTAATGATTACCTAAAGAAACCTTTTGATTTGTGGGATCTTGAAGCAGTCGTCGGTAAATATTTATCATAACCTTTGAACGGCACCCTCAATCCTATATAAATGCCTACCAAAATTACAATGCATGGCATAATAATTGGTTAGATATATTTACGATATTAATAGTATAATCCCCAACGTTTCATTTTTAAAACAGGGGATTTTTTACTTTCCTTAAGATGCTGTTTAATAAATCCTTAACATTTCAGATTGTAATGAAATTGCGATGTTTACGAAATCTTACGTATATCTTTTCAGCATATTAACGACTTCTACATTTGCTTGTTGCTTGACATTCATGCACTATACTTCATCATAATGGCATCCATCAATCCTGACAATTATTGAGACAATAAATGTTAATTCTTCAATTCATCAATTAGAACAGTAAGTTTATATGTACGAAGTTCTTCGAAAATCTGAACTCTCTGCAAATTAAAGACAGATGAATCTTTGAACATCTTCTCATAATAAACGATACCATCCAGAATATTTTTTTTGAAACTCTCCCATTTTTTCTTTTCCAGAGGATTTACATTTGATGCATTCGATAATCCTTTTCTAAAAAAGTTTACATACATTTTCAGTTCATTGATAAATACGTGGGGACGATAAGAATCAGAAAGTATATGATCATCTCCGTAAATATGCCTGATCATTTGTGAAAGAGAAACCTCCTTATTAAAATAAGCTAGATTTGGACCAGGACAGATCACGACTCCCTGCTGCTCGCCCTTCATTTTAATACCGTTCTCAATATAAGCAGCATTGGCCAGCCCTACACATAAACATGATTTTTCAAAAATTTCTTCTTTCTGCTGTAACAGCATCTGAGAACTTTCAATGTCTCCAGAACGCCTTAGCTCTTCGAGCTTTAGATCTTGAAACTTTTTAGAAGCTGTACAGATGCCTTGCTGTGAATATTCTTTATTTAAAGCCAGGAACTTTTTAGGACATGAGCTGCCAAATCTGTTTTTGACTCTATTTCTTTTCATCAACATTTCGTTGGATGATCCCCTCACGGTATTAAAAGGTACTCCTAATGGTGATATGTTGCTTACATAAAAATCATCTTCTCTGGAAATTGCCAACAATTGTCGGGTTTCAGAATCTACTGATGTTGCTTCCGGTACCAGTAAAAAGGGAGAACCCCACCCTACGCTGTCCATCTGATAGTTTGTCAGAAAAAATTGATGTTCTTCCGCAGTGCCTACCCCACCTTGTACAGTGATTCTCATGGCTGGTGGCTCGTTCGGAACAAATCTATTTTTATTTTTCAGTGAAGATACCATTAAAGTAAAAGATGATTGTACCAACTCCTCTCTCTTTTGTTTGAACTCTTCTAAAATTGGTCCTAATAAAAAACCATCAGTCGCAAAAGCATGTCCACCACAGTTTAATCCCGACTCTATTCTATATTCGCTCACCCAAAGCCCTTTTTTTGCCAGAAAGTTACCTTGAATCATAGCAGATCTAAAATCGCTGACTTTGATTATAATCTTCTTCTTTAAGTACTCGTTGCTATCAGGATAAAAATCTTCAAATTGCTCTACATAGCTTAACAGCTTAGGATTGAAACCGGCAGATAAGATCATTGATGATGATAATTTACTTTTCGCGTAGCCACGTAGAGAAGCGTGTGCATCATTGTAAATAATAGGTAACTCTTTATGATCTGAGAAATTCCCTTTATCAATTTTAGTCATGATATTAACGTCTATACTTCCTGGTGAAAAGTGCGCATCAAGATAGTCTTGCACTGCTTTCTTATCGGGTGTAGCTTCAGAAATAAATTGCTGCAACTGTTTTTTCAATGATGTCGAACTCGGTAGCATGCTCACGAAATTTCGCAAAGCATCCATATTGACAGCAAGAGTTTCTTTAAATCTCTTAAACTTCTCCTGTACAATATCATCCACCATATTCAGGTATGCAGTTATTCTTTCTGCACGGTAATCTTCAGCTTTTACAGATATTGTATCGTATTTCATTTTGAATTTCTCGCTGTAAAAAACTCTCATTCTTTCAATAATTTCATCATCAATAATTGAGATGACTGAAGAGATTCCATAATGAGCCAGACGAATAGGAGTATCGATCGTATAAGCTAAACCCATTACAGGAATATGAAAAGTGTGTAAAGGTTTTTTGTTCATTTTTTTTAAAATAAAGTAAGGTTTTATAAGTCTTAAATTGCCCTTATCAAATCTGTCGGTTGAAAAGAAGAAAGTGAATAGAAAAGGTAGATGCCAACTGTGATAAGGGCAATGGATTTTATCTTATAGGTAAATTTGGTTCAGCAATATTATTCCCAGACAGCTATCTGGCCTTGTGGTGCAGCACCGCCTGCAGCCTGTGTGACAGGATCTTTTTCTTGATTGATATGATAAATGTACGCTGCAATCTTTTCTGCGTCCCGTCCTGAAATTGTGCCTTCTTTAATAAAAGGCCTCATTGCAGGATTATTGGGTGATCCGTTTTCAAGCATCCAAAAAATATTCTTGAAGAGACTTTTTTCTTTGATATTGATCCAGTGTTTATCCGTCAGATTAGGCCCTATCCCACCTTTGCCTGCCTCTGCATGACAAGACACGCAGTTGGTTTTGAAAATCTGTTCACCTTCTAAAATATTATCTGCGCTATATTTTGCAGTTTCTATGTTGACTGTTGGTGCGTTTTTCTCATACTCCGCAATCGAGGCAATCTGCATTCTTGCTTCCTCATCATACTCAGCATCGGGATGTGCATAATCTGTAAAGGTAAATGCGAACATATAAACGGCGCAGAAACCCATACCAAAATAAAAAAGACCGATCCACCATTTTGGTAAAGAATTATCAAGTTCAGTAATTCCATCAAAGCCATGATCTATCAGAATATCTTTTTCATCAGACTGCGATTGCTTTGTGAAAGCGGAATTCCAAAGTTTTGTAAAATAAGGAGTTGACTTTTCTTTTATAAACAACTGTCTTTCTTCGTCGGAAATATTTTTGAAATGTTCGTTTTCAATTAAATCTCCGATCGAATTTAAGATTATCATAAGGATCATTACGATCAGAAGCAGTATCCAGAAAAAAGGCGACATAAAGTAGCTCGAATTCTCTGTGAACATTTCGAAAGCCATGATCGTTAAACCTACTACGATGATTATATATATAAAAATTGGTGTTCTCGTTTTCATCTTATTTTTTTGTCATTCACTATTTTACACTGGCTGTTTTGATTTCTGTTGTTTTTATATCCGTTCCCAGTCTTTGCAGATATGCGATTATCGCAACAATTTCTCTCTGTTCAAGAGGGATAAATATCTCTCCTTTGACTGTTTTTTCTTTATCCATCTGATCTTTAACATCTGTTGCTTCAGCGTAAATTCTTTTTACAATATCTCTCGACTGATGATCTGCCCATTGATCTGCTGAATCAATTTCCGCTTTGGTATAGGGTATATCAAAAGTGTTTTTCATTAATTTAATCTTATCGACCATCATAGAACGATCGAGTTTATTGCTGATCAACCAAGGAAAACGAGGCATGATCGAGCCCGCAGAAGTAATTCTGGGATTATACATATGCTTAAAGTGCCATGAATCCGGATTTCTGTCACCCTCTCGATGTAAATCGGGACCTGTTCTTTTTGATCCCCATAAAAATGGCCTGTCATAGACAAATTCCCCGGCTTTAGAATATTGTCCGTTTTTTCCGTCAAATCTCATCACCTCATCACGGAATGGTCTGATCATTTGTGAATGACAGGAGTTGCAACCTTCACGAATGTAAAGATCTCTACCTTCCAATTCCAGAGGCGAATAGGGTTTTACTGCTGAAATTTGAGGCAGATTACTTTTCACAGTAAGTGTAGGAATGATCTCAACAAGACCGCCGATAGCGATCGTGATAAGTGCCAATATTGATAATAGGTGCGGTGTTCTTTCCAGCCAAAGATGTACACCTTCACCTTCCTTTCTCGAGTTGCTAATTTTTGCTAAAGCAGGAGCTTGAGCTGGAACGTCTTTTTGAAATGAACCTTTTCTAATGGTTTTGTAAACGTTAACTACCATTAATAAAGCTCCGACCAAATAAAACAGCCCACCCAAAAACCTTAATTTAAAATAGGGAATAATTGCAGTTACAGTATCCAACCAGTTTTTCCATAATAAAGTTCCGTCCGGATTGAATTGCTTCCACATCAAACCTTGAGTAAATCCGGCAATGTACATCGGAACAGCATAGAAAATAATTCCCAAAGTTCCCATCCAAAAATGCCAGTTGGCCAGCTTTTTAGACCACAGATCAGTTCTCCACATGATAGGAATTAAATAATAAACAACTCCAAATGCCATAAACCCGTTCCATCCCAGAGCTCCCAAATGTACATGTCCAATAACCCAGTCTGTATAGTGACCGATTTTGTTCAATGATTTTGTCGCTAACAGTGGACCTTCGAAAGTGGCCATTCCATAACAGGTAATTGCAACCACAAAAAATTTCAGAATAGGATTTTCGCGTACTCTATCCCAAGCACCTCTTAATGTAAGAAGCCCATTCAGCATTCCACCCCACGATGGTGCGATAAGCATAATGGAAAAACCGGTTCCTACCGCCTGAGCCCAAGCCGGCAATGCGGTGTACTGAAGGTGATGCGGTCCCGCCCAAAGGTATACGAAGATCAGTGACCAGAAGTGAATGATGGACAGTTTATAAGAAAATACCGGTCTGTTTGCTGCTTTAGGCATAAAATAATACATCAATCCTAAAACAGGAGTTGTCAATACAAATGCTACTGCATTGTGTCCATACCACCACTGAACAAGTGCATCTTTCACTCCTGCATAAGCGGAGTATGATTTCCAGCCTGTGAATGACAGCGGAACTTCAAGATTGTTAAATATATGCAGCATTGCCACGGCAATCCAAGTTGCTATGTAAAACCAGATAGCAACATAGAGGTGTCTAACCCTTCTCCTATAAATGGTCCCGAACATATTGATTCCGAAAATAATCCATGAGAATGTTATCAGAATATCAATGGGCCACTCATGCTCAGAATACTCTTTCGAAGTATTAATACCCATTAAAAATGTAATAACAACTGCAACAATCATAATCTGCCATGTCCAAAAGTGAACCCATGATAATGTATCGCTGTACATTCTTGTTTTCAGAAGTCGCTGCATGCTGTAATAGGCGCCGCAGAAAAATGAATTACAGACAAATGCAAAAATAACGGCACTCGTATGAAGCATTCTAATTCTTCCAAATCCTAACGCTCCCTGGGAATTAATCAATCCCTGTATGTTTCCACTCCGCAAGCTTTGAATTGTTGTGTCATCCGTACCGAATAAAAATTCCGGCAACTCTGGATAAAACAGCATTAAAGCTGCGGTTAATCCCAAGATAAAACCGATAATCCCAAATGCGATCGTTGCATAGAGAAATGCCCTGACAATATTATTGTCATAGTTAAATTGCTGCGTCTTCATAATTCCTTTTAGATGTAAAACTTATTTAATTCGTACAAAATACCAATATTACCAATGTGCAGAAGCCAATATAGATGTCATTTGATGCTCTTGATGTTTTTTCAAAGGTAATGTGTAACTTTGCTGAATACTATTAGCTATACTTCTAAAATATACCAAAAACTACTAAAGCAAAAGTGATGAAGGCATGCGGACATAATATCAGAAAAATAAGAAGAGATAAAGATCTTACGCAGGAATACATGGCTTTTGAGATGGGAATCTCCCAAAAAGCATATTCCGATATTGAAAATTCTAAAGTAAAGATCAATCTGGACATTCTTACAAAAATTTCCAGTATTTTAGAGATTAGACCTTCTGATATTTGCAGTATTTCTGACCAATGCTCTGGTGGAAATTACGAAGAAAAATACAACGAACTGATCAATTTCATCAGAAATAATAATTTACCATTACCTGAAGGACATTCTTAAGATGCAGACATAGATTACATACACACCTAATGTATTACTCTACTAAAAAGATATCGAGTTGTATCTCAAAGTATAAATTAATTTCTTTTTTGTGGCATATAGAGAGTAGATTCTAAACTGAATGATGACCATGAGCCACTTTATATATTGTTGGGTAACCTCAGAACAAGTTGACATCCAGTCATTGTACGTCTTCAACCCCACTGCCAACTTACGATCACCATCAAGAATTAAACCTGTAGCTAACGCTAAAAATGTTATTTCATAAGTAGTTTATGCAACGACTCCTTTTGTGAAATATAAATTTCTGCAGAAAAAATAAAAAATTTTTATCTGATTGCTGATGGGGAAGGTAAAATAATAATGCTGGATGGGAATATTATTGCAGCATAAAGAGATATGAAATCAAAACTTTATTTACTGATTCCTGTTTGTCTACTAACTGGATATAATGTCGTCTAGAATCCTTCAGCAGTTACATGTAACTGTCCCTGTAACGGTTTACCTTTTGATATTGGAGAAAGTTTAATAAATGGACCTGCGATGTCTTATTTAAAAAAATTATGTCAAGAGTAATCAGGTATAATTTAAAATAATAAAAGTAAACACTCTGAGAAGAGTGTTTACTTTTATTATTTTACCATTCCTCTGCAATACACGAAAAATTGATGAGTCGATAAAGATGCCGCACAAATACTAGACATGAATTTGGTAGGTCATTTTACTCTTACCTCAGATTCACATTTCTCTTTTGCTGACCAGGGAATGATATAAGGACAAAGAAACAGAAATTTTTTAATCCAGATAATATTAATATTATTCTTAAAATATTTTTCCTTTTTATTTAGTAAGCACTTACTGAAACTATCTGAAATTTGGCATATTTTAAAAAACTTTCTTAATACATTCCTTTTTGCATTCTAAAAAAAGAAAATTCGACTTAATAAAAGATAATGCGTGCATTATAAATCAAGATGTAATTATGACAAACACAATAGAAAATATTTATCCTTTGACATTACGAGAAAAAATAATTTAGAATGTCAATTATCTAATGGTGATTGCTGAATCAAAAATGTTTTTCAATTTAATTTTAGTTGATTTTTCACGGAATGAATTGAAGTACTACCAATTTTGGGAGAGATAAAATTGATATTATAC
>NZ_JAPDHW010000030.1 GCF_025971945.1 Chryseobacterium kimseyorum | reverse complement strand
GTAATGGCTTTCAGATATTCTATATATCTTATAATGTTTCTGCTTTTCGCTCCATCTATGACGAAGCTTGGAAAAATGAAGTTTTATAATTCTTTGTCATTAATTGCAGTAATTTATTTTATATATTCTTACATCGCTAACCATCCAAATATTAATATTCTTTAGTAATGAAAAAAATAATGGTGATTTTAGCCACTTACAATGGCGAACGTTTTTTAATAGAGCAAATTGATACTATTCTAAATCAGGAAGATGTCCACATCAATATAAAAATCTATGACGATGGAAGTAAAGATAACACTAAAGAAATTCTTAAAAACCTTGAAGAGAATAATAATATATCTATTCACCAAAATGTTCCAGGTAGAGGTTCTGCTGCTAAAAATTTTTTGAAAGCAATAAGCCAACTAAACTTTAAAGAAGATTTTGACTATGTTGCTTTTTCAGATCAAGATGATGTTTGGTTACCTACAAAAATGGTTGCTGCAACTGATTTACTAGAAAAAACTTCCTCATACTTATATTGTTCCAATTTAACGAAGTGGGATACATCTAAAAAAACTTACAGTGTTTTGAAGAAGGATTTTCCGCAAAAAAAATTTGATTATTTGTTTGAAGGTGGAAGTGCCGGATGTACTTATGTTTTCACAAAAAAGTTTGCAATAGAGTTAAAAACTTTTTTAGATAACATAGAATTGGCAGACTGGCATGGATTTTCCCATGATTGGCTTGTGTATTTTTTTGCTCGATCAAGAAATTTTAAAGTTGTAATCGATGGTAATTCATATATTCAATATAGATTGCATGACAGCAATGTACATGGTCATTTAAATCAATTATCATTTTCTACAATTAAGGAAAAGTCAACGCAAGTCTTAGAAGGATATTATCAGAAACATGCCAACTACAATATTAAACTTCTTAATCCTGATTCCGAAGAGTTTAGAATTTATTCTCGATTTTTAGGAAACTATTTCCAAAGAAATAAGATTATCTGGAAATATAACACTCGTTTAATGCGAGATAATAAAAAATTTCTGATTTTTGCGATACTTAATTTACTTAAATTTAAATAGTAAAATGTATAAAAATTTTTTAAAAAGATTATTAGATTTTATTTTGGCATTATTAGGATTATTAGTGCTGAGCCCTATCTTTATAATAGTAACAATCTGTTTGTATTTTTCGAATAATGGTAAACCATTCTTTTTTCAGTCACGACCAGGATTGAAAGAGAAAATTTTTAAAATAATAAAGTTTAAAACAATGAATGATAAGAAGGATGCAAAAGGAGTTCTGCTTCCTGATGCTGATAGATTGACTGCAATTGGATCTTTCGTGCGAAAAACTTCTTTAGATGAAATTCCACAACTACTAAATGTATTAATAGGGGATATGTCAATTGTTGGACCACGACCATTGTTACCAGATTATCTTCCATTTTACACGGGGTTTCAAAAACAAAGACATAATGTAAAATCTGGAATAACGGGTTGGGCTCAAGTAAATGGAAGGAATGCAATAAGTTGGGAACAGAAATTTGAATATGATGTTTGGTATGTAAATAATATATCTTTTCTAATTGATATAAAAATAATATTTCTAACGATAAAAAAAATAATATTTCCTGACGGAATTACTGCCGACGGTCATGCAACAATGCCTCGATTTGACAAACTTGATCAAAAATAATAATATAATAATCAAAATGAAAAAAAATATTTTAGTAACAGGAGCTGGAGCACTTTTAGGTCAAGGAATATTAAGGCTTTTACAAGTTTCAGATTTCGATAAGAAAATTTTCACAGCAGATCCCGATCCTCGCTCGACAGGACATTGGTTAGGAGATTACGCCATTACAATTCCAAAGGTAAGTGATGCAACGTATATAGATGCGATAAAAAAAATTGTAGACGAACACAAAATTGATGCATTACTTGTAGGAACAGATGTAGAATTACCAATTCTCGCAAAATATAAAAAAGAATTTTTAGAGAATTACAACTGTAAAATAATTGTAAGTGATGAGGAGGTGATTAATATAGCGAATGATAAATTTCTTACTGCTGAGTTTTTGCAAAAGAATGAATTCCCGTTTCCTTTGTCAGTAATGGCAAATGATAAGAATAAATTAGAAGGAATTGCAGAAAAATTGGGTTTCCCCTTATTTGCAAAGCCATTTGACGGAGCTCGATCATTAGGAATAAAAAAAATAGAAAGCCATGATGAACTGATGGAGATTTACGATCCTAATTCAAATTTGGTTGTACAGCAATTTTTACCTGAAAATGAAGGAGAATTTACCTGTGGTTGTGTTGTAATAGAGGGCGAATGTGTTGCTATTGTAACCTTAAAAAGAGATTTGCGCGATGGTAATACCTATAGAGCGTACAGAGATGATAAAACCTCAGAATATGATAAATTTATCATACCAATAGCAGAGAAATTAAATCCTGACGGTCCGGTTAATTTTCAATTCAGAATTTCTGACGGTAAACCGGTTATTTTCGAAATCAATGGGCGATTTAGTGGAACAACACCCCTACGTCATTTCTTTGGATTTAATGAAGTAGAAGCATTACTAAAGTATTATCTTTATAATGAAAAAATTCAAATGCCACAACTGAAAAATGGTGTAGTTTTAAGAACTTGGTCAGATTTATTTATCAGTGAACAAGAATTTAGTAAGTTAAATGATGAGAAATATTTAGACCAACCTACAGCTATTTTTCATAATTTCACGCTTATTAATGACTAGTTATGAAAGTATTAATATTTGGTGGAAATGGTTTTTTAGGAACTTCACTATGTAACTTACTGGAAAAGAAAGAAGTTGAGTTTTATACCGTTTCTCGTTCTGATCCAAAATCAAGCTATAATTTGGATATTAGTGATATCAATCAATTTGCGCAACTGCCACTTAATTTTTTTGACGCTGTTGTAAATTGTGCGACTATCTTACCTGGAGGAAATTTTCTGGATAACGAATATTTAGAAAAAATATTTAAAACAAATATTTTAGGAACTCAAAATATTTGTAAATGGATCAATACTCAAGATTCCATGAAAAAGATAATAAATTGTTCTACATTAGTGGTAGTTGATAAACCATGGCCTTTAAATTTATCTGAAGAAAATGCTACTTATCCGACAGGAAATCATGTATTATATTCTAGTTCAAAGTTAACCCAGGAACTTTTGTTTAACACTTTTGCACAATCTAAAAATATCAGCTTGTCTCAGATACGTTTTTCAGCTCTTTACGGCGAAAGTATGAGTTGGAGCGGTGTAATCTGTAATATTATTGATCAGGCGAGGAAAAACAAAAAAATTAGTTTAAAAAATGCCTCAAAGGTAACAGCTGATTTTCTGCACGTTGATGATGCCTCTGCTATTATTTTTTCTGCATTAAATAATAATTTAGAAGGAATTATTAATGGCGCATCTGCAAAGGAAACTTCAATTTTAGACTTAGCTAATATAATAAAAGATTGTATTGATGAAAATATTGAAATAGAAAATCACGAAGACCCGGACTTTGTAGAAAATAGATCTCAAATTGATGTCAGCAAACTTGAAAAGATTATTAAGACCGCGACATTTATGGATCTCAAGTATGGCGTAAAAAAAATGATTGATTGATGAGGGTTCTTGTTTTTGGTGATGTGCATGGAAATTTAATTGCATTAGAAAAACTTTTTAAAATTGAAAAAGATTCTTACGATCAGTTTGTATGTCATGGTGATATAGTAAATTATGGACCATGGACGAATGAATGTTTAGAGTTTTTATCTCAACAGGAAAATGGAGTTTTTTTAAAAGGTAATCATGAAGAATATTATCTTGAAAAGTACTATCCGGGTTCCAACGAAGTAGCAAAATCATTTTTTGATTTCTGCATTCCTCAATTTGACGATAAATTTATACCTACTATCTCTAAATTTGAAAAAAATCATTCTATTGGGAATTTTAAAATAACACATTCTATTGAAGGATTATATATTTTTAAAGATACAAATATCGAAAACTTAAATTTTGAAGATAATACAATAGTTGGTCATTCTCATCAGCAATTTCACAGAGTCAACAATGGTAAAAACTTGTATAATACGGGAAGTTTAGGACAAAACAGAGCACTTCTGGACGTAGCCAATTATCTTATTGTTGACACAGAAAAAAATACTGTAGAATTGAAATCATTTATTTTTGATATTCAGAAAGTAATTTCAAAAATGGAATTATCAACGTATCCGTCAATTTGTCTAAATTATTATAAATCAAAAAACACGATAAACAAATAGCTATGCAAGATAAAATCTGGCTCTCTTCCCCACATATGGGCGGAACCGAACAAAAATACGTACAAGAAGCATTTGATGCAAACTGGGTGGCACCATTAGGTCCTAATGTAGATGGTTTTGAAAAAGATATCGAAGAGTTTTTGAATGCGAATGTCAAAGTGGGAGCTCTTTCTGCAGGTACAGCAGCATTGCATTTAGCTTTGATTCAATGTGGAGTAGTATATGGTGACGAAGTAATCTGTCAGTCAATGACATTCTCCGCATCTGCCAATCCAATTGCTTACTGCGGCGCAAATCCAGTTTTCATTGATTCCGAAAAAGATTCCTGGAATATGTGTCCGGTAGCTTTGGAAGAAGCAATTCAGGATAGAATTTCAAAAGGTAAAAAACCTAAAGCAATTATTGTCGTTCACTTGTATGGTATGCCTGCAAAAATGGATGAAATTACTGCTATCGCTAATAAATATGAAATTCCGGTAATTGAAGATGCGGCAGAAGCTTTAGGATCAACCTACAAAAGCAGAGCTTGCGGAACTTTCGGTCGTTTCGGGGTTTTATCTTTTAACGGAAACAAAATTATTACCACTTCCGGCGGAGGTGCTTTGGTTTGTCATACTCAGGAAGATAAAGATCAGGCTGTATTTTTGTCTACACAGGCAAGAGACAATGCACCTCATTATCAGCATTCACAGATTGGCTATAATTACCGCATGAGTAACATCGTGGCCGGGATTGGTCGCGGTCAAATGGAAATATTGGCAGATAGAGTAGAAGCTCGCAGAAAAATGCATGACTTCTACGTAGAAATTTTTAAATATATCGACGGGGTAGATGTTTTTTGTGAACCTACAGAAGATTTTTACTCTAATCACTGGTTGTCCGCAATTGTGGTAGATGGGAAAAAGACGGGTAAAGCTCGTGAAGATCTAAGATTGGCTTTTCTTGAAGATAATATAGAATCAAGACCACTTTGGAAACCAATGCATCTGCAGCCAGTTTTTGCAAGCGCTCCATATTATGGAACAAATGTCGCAGAAAAATTATTTGATGATGGTTTGTGTTTGCCATCGGGATCAAATTTGTCAGATGCTGACAGATCAAGAATTGAAGAGGTAATTACAAAGTTCTTTTCTTAAAAAAAATCTTGAAAACCAAATAATTTTACAGTCAATATAAAATGTAAAGAACAAATCCTGAGAGTAAGCTCAGGATTTGTTTATTTATCTTGTATTAGCTTTTCAAGTTTATCAATCATTTCTTTTTGCTGTTGAAGCATACGTTCATATAGTTCAACCATCTTATCTAAAGGATTAAAAGATGGTTGATAGCTAAATCCGGAAGCCACTGCATTATCTTTAAAATCTTGGAAAGAATATGTGTTGGCAATTACATTCACAGCCTGTTCTTCATCAAAATTCTGAAAAGCTTCCACAGGAATTTTCAAGACTTCTGATATCTTTTGAAGCAATGGATCTTCTATCACATCCTTTTGTTCAAGCAAAGATATTTTCTTCTGGTTCCACTCTTCTCCTAAATCGAAAGCCAAGGCCTCCTGCTTAATGCCCAGCATTTCTCTGAAGCGTTTGACGTTGCGTCCCTGATGTATTTTTTGTTCCATAGGTCTTTATTTCCCAAGCTGTACAGCTACAGTCATTGTGTTAAAATTAACGAATAGTAAAGTTAAAAAATATAAGGTAAAAATCCTAATGCAGTGACTATATAATTCGATTTCAGAATTAATATCTTTTCATAACTTCTTTACTTGGTACGACATGAAATAGTGATCAATATGGCAAAAAAAGAAACTAATTTCGAAGTTGAATTTTTGGGGAATGCGAAATAAAAGAATCCCTTGGATGTGATCGACACCTTTCGATTATGTAAATACTTAATAATGAGAAATTAAATAGAGTTAGTTTCTAAACACTTTTTTGGAAATGCTTGCTCCGTACGCATCTGCGAATCCGTTCATGGTTTTATACCTTGCATATGTTACACGAAAATTCGACGCTGAAGAGTCCATTATTGAAAATGAATTGAAATGATAAATAAGTTATTTATAAATTCTGTAAACTCTTCCAATTCGAGTATTTTTTGCATTATATAATTAGATCGAGAATCAAACATCAAAATTATAGATAAACCAAAATTCCTTACTGAATCTTTTGAAGTATAGGCTGATATAATTATTTTCTCGTAACTGAACAAATGATTCAACATAAGAATAAAATATTCAAAATCAAGAATATAATATCCGTTTTCATACTTGAATACCTTCTCTTTCTTAATGAAATTTGTGTTGTAACATCTAAAATACATCACAATGGAAACAAAAAACAAAATGGACATTCCTTTACAGAATGAAGTCATCAGAAATCAGATCTCACAGACTATCCATGAATTCTCGGTGCTTCAGCTTCATTTGTTCAAAAATGAAAATTCGGACTATAGTGAGGTATTTATCTTGCTGGAAGAGTGTAAGGACGCAGAAACGCTCCGCAAAAGACCGTGGATAGGAAAGGCAGCAGAAAAACATAAAGTACGTATATATATATCTGATTATCGCAAGGCGCAATATCAGCTTAAACACGGCAACCCTTTTTACCAATACTATGCTGATCCATCAGAAATATTTTGGAAGGGAGAAAATGTGGATCAACTGTTGGAAACTTATAGTGCCAAGAAAGATTTTAAGAAAAAACTCAATATTTTTAAGGGAAAATTTTACCATGACCATGATATACTCTTGACCGAAGCTAAAAAATTTCGCGCCAGTCATATGTATGCTAGTGCTTTTCAAAACTATCTTACCCTGTTTGAGCATAATATTGAATATTTGGAAAACCTTTTCACAGGATGGATTTCTTTTGGAAAAAACATCCATCTTAGGCTGAAACATTTGATTCGCTATATTCCCGAGCTTCAGAAAGTATTCGTAATGAAAGACGAGCATTCCTTTTACCTTATAGGCAAAATAGAGGAGTCGCTAAAAGCGGCAGCAGAATGTGACGAATCTTTTATAAGTTCAGAATCTTTTGACGTGGTTAAAGCTGCAGAGGAACAGTTATACAAAATGGTAGCCGAACGTTTTTCGGAACTCGGCAAAATGATAACTTTCAAAAAAACAAAATATTCCGTCAATGCTTTTGAAGATACTGCTGTTCTGCTTGATGCCGAATTGGAAAAAGTAGTTGCAGCTATAGTGGAAAGACTGGCTCCTGAAGAAATTTTCATGTTTCATAAAAAAGAAAACTATCCGCAAAACGGAACGGAAAAGCTAACATATTACTATGTGCTGGTAGTCGGTGAAGGATTGGGAGATAGCGCACTATATGATACACAGCAATCCATTCGAGATAAATTACGAGGCAAAGTGAATGTTATTATTCTGGGACATCGCCGGTTTTCTATACAAGATCGACTTTTTCAGTCTCAGGAATTTATGCACAAGATTATGACAGAGGAGAATAGGGTGTATGCATCACATCAGTATCATCCTCTGATACATTGGGAATATCTGTCTTCAGATGAGCAAGGAGATTTATGTATATATTACGACAGAATGATAAAAACGGTAAAGCGGTATTTTATTCTTCGGGAAAAGGCAGATGAAGAAAATGACGAATTATTTTTACTCCTGTTCTCTCATGCATTAATGAGAATTCTGCGGGTTTACTTATACTGTTCACTGTACAATTATTTCCCAAATTTCAACAAAATGGAGGATACTTGGAATTTATGCCTCTATGCCGATCCGTCTTTAGAAAAAATTGAATTTCTTTTTGAGAAAATTTCTACTGAATTTTTCAGGTTGACAAATTCGTTTCTAAAGTATACAGACCGCTCACACCGATTTGAAAATAATGAGTTAGCAGTAATGGATGAAATCCTCAGCATCCTAGTAGGAAAATTAGAAAAACTAATCACGGTTAATAATCTTCAGAATTAATGATAAATGATGCGAAGATTTTGCGTAATTAACTTGTGATTTCCACACAAAGTCCATCTTAATGCCAGTGTCGTCATTAAAATTATATAGGAAAAATGTCATTTTTATGTTTTTGTTTGCTGAGTTTTTTATTTCAAAAATCGTTTTCTTACTACAAGATAAAAACAGTGGTTTAAGATAATTATCAAATTTGCATATCCTGAAATAATAGAAAAATTATATAATTGGCAACAAGTTTCTTACAAGTATCGTATTTTATACAATAGATGAAGCGGCAATGTCAAGCAATAAGTTCTGAAAAAGTAATGTCATGAAAAAATAAATTATGGTGTTGTTTTAGATTCATTGGTTCAAATTTGAGATTGTATTTATTTTTATTTTATATAAGAGTATTATTGTCAGGATAGTATAAAAGCTCGTCTTTTGTTTCAAAATACTGAAAATAATAATTAATTTGTACGAATTAAAGTTATACGTTATTATCTGTTTTTAATCATACTTTCAATTGGCATTTTTACGATTCTATAAATAAATCTGTTTTATATTACAATAAGGTGATTATTATAAAAACTTCAATTTAAGAAACGGCATCTTTCCTTATCTTTGCAGCTTTAGAATTCACAAATGAAAAAATATCCATGGTGGAAAGCATTGATGGACTACGGATTAAGTTTCGTAGCAGTTATTGTTTTACTTCCTGTATTTTTGGTTTTATTAATCGTAGCATCAGTAGATACAGGTTTTTCAGGTATTTTTAAACAGCAGAGAATTGGTATAAATGGAGATATATTTGTGATCTATAAATTCAGAACTTATCATTCTAAAACATTAACCAAATCGAAGGTGGGAATCTGGCTGAGAAAAACAAAATTAGATGAGCTTCCCCAGCTTTTTAATGTCTTGAAAGGAGATATGTCTTTGGTGGGTCCGCGTCCCGATATTCCGGGATACTACGACCGATTACAGGGTGAAGACCGATTGGTTCTGCAGTTGAAACCAGGTCTGACGAGTGAAGCCGGAATTATGTTTCGGAATGAAGAAGATATTTTAAGTCAACAAAGCGATTCTCTGAAGTATAATGATGAAATTCTGTTCCCGAAAAAGATAAAAATGAATTTAAATTACTATCATCAGCTCTCTTTTAGAAAAGATGCACAGATTTTGCTTAAGACATTCTCGGTTTTAAGTAAATAAAGTTATTCAAATTATATGAAGTATACCATGCAGTTGTTTTCTAAAATGACGTTTATTACAGCTACCTCTTTCTTCCTAAAAATACATGCGCAAACCGAAATAAAAGCAAATGCTCTGTTTCTTCCGTTGGGGATGATCAATCTTGCAGTCGAGAAATCTTTAAACAGTAAATTTTCTTTACAGGCTGAAGGATTTATATCTCCATGGAAATCTTTTGGAGGCAAAAACCTTCAGATCTACATGGGGACATTGGAAGGCAGATATTACTTTAAAGAAGTGATGAAAGGCTGGTACGTGGGTGCCTATGGAAGCATTGCTGCCTATAATCTTCAGAAATGGAATTACCTGAAAGCAGAACCTGTTTTGGATGATGAAGATCACCCACAATTGTCAGGCGACGGCACCGTACGTTTAACGGAAAGATATCAGAAAGGATTGGCTTTGATTATTGGAGTTAGCGGTGGGTATCATTTTACCGTCACTGAAAGATTGGGTTTGGATGTCTATGCAGGAATTGGAACGAGTCAGTCTATCTATAAAGGGTATTTCAAAGATAATGATCAGCGTTATGACAAAGCAAGCAATTGGAATAAAAGCGGAGAAGTCATTCCAACAAGAGGCGGCTTGATGCTGACTTATAAATTTAACTAATTTTTCTGTAAAAATACCTTTTCTATATGGTCAGACCACTACGGTCATTTTTCACTAAAGGTAAATATCTAAATTCTTATCCTGTAGTACCACATTCATAAATTGTTTGTGACTGATTGGGAAATCATCTCTATATAGACATAACTGTAAAAAAATTATAACAATTATTTAATGACAAAGAAGTCGAATAATTAAGTTAATGCAGAAGAATAATTTACTGGGATTATCTTCAAGGGTTAGCTCTTTTTTTTCTGATGAAAATTCTAACTGTCTGGCATATTTACAATTATTTGATGCAGAATAAAAACTAATAACAAAAGGTCCTGCTGTGATAACTTAATTATCAAGATTCACTATAATACTTATGATATTAATGCTTCCAATTTGTAAATTATAAATATATTTGCAAAGTTTAAAATTATTTAAAAAAAATCTAAATTTTTCAATACAATCCAAGAAAATGGATAACAAACGTAATAAAGAAATTAATATTAAAGAACTTATAACACCGTATGTAAGAAATTGGAAGTATTTCGTAGGGATGTTTATATTGATGGGTATTTTGGCAATTTGCTATATCAAAACAAAATCCCCGGTGTTTAGAGCTCAAACTTCCGTATTTATTAAAGATGCAAAGAAAATGTCGATGGCAGCTGGCGGTGATATGGGTATGCTTCAGGGATTAAGTGGGCTGAGCGGTATGGGCACAAACAGTATCGAAAATGAAATAGGTGTTTTTGAATCAAAAACAATTGTTGAAGACGCAATTAAGGATCATAACTTTCAAGCATCAGTATATGCAAAGCAGACATTTAATAATATAGAGCTTTACGGAACAACAAATCCATATATTATTCGCGTTATTCAGGAAAAAAAAGATGTTGATTTACCTAAAAAATCTATTTCTGTACTTTCGAAAGGAGATAAGTTAATATTGTCATCTGAAGAATGGAAGAAAGATATTACAACAACTTTTGACAAAACCATTAATCTGCCATTTGCTTTAATCATGATTAGTAAAAATCCTGATTTTAAGGCTCCGAAAAAGGTGGACATGTCTGATTTATTTTTTGACTATGTCGATTTTGACTCGACAGTAAATTATTTTCAGGAGAATCTTATGGTTGATTTGTTGGATAAAGATGGTACCATCATTACACTTGCAGTGAATTTTGAAAACAAGGAAAAAGCCAAGGATTTTCTAAACAGTCTGGTAAGACAGTATAATATTTATGCCGTTAATGACAAAAACATTGAGTCTAAAAGAACCAAAGATTTTATAGATAAAAGAATAACAATTATATCTCAGGAATTAGGAGATGTGGAGACTCAGAAAGAAGGATTTAAAACAAGTAATGAAATTACTGATTTAGGTACAGATACAAGACTGAGTATTCAGATGAAAGAAAGAAGCAGAGTTGAAATCATGCAGCTGGGAACGCAGATTGAACTGAACAGGATTCTTCAGAACACGCTGAATAAAAAAACAGGAGACCAGGTTTTACCATTAAATATTGGTTTAGGAAGTGAGGCGGCATCACAGGCAATCCAGGAATACAATATGCTTGTCATTCAACGAAATAAATATCTTCAGGATGCGACTCCAGACAACCCACTTGTAAGTGATCTTACAAGACGTATTGAAGAGATGAAAACTTCCTTATCTGAGACTTTACAAAAGAACGTGACATCTTTAGAAATCACGCAAAGGAGCATCGAAAATCAGCTGGGAACTGCCGAAAATATGATTGGGAAAATCCCGACCTACGAGAAACTTTTCAGAGGGATTGAAAGACAGCAACAAATCAAAGAAGGTCTTTATCTGTTACTTCTCCAAAAAAGAGAAGAAGCAGCAATCAGCATGGAAATTACAGCTGAGAAAGCAAGAGTCATTGATAAAGCATTTGTTTATAAAAAGCCGGTAGCTCCCAGAAAGTTAGTTATATTAGGTATATTTCTTTTTTTAGGACTGTTAATTCCATTTTTAGTAATCTACATAAGACAGCTTATGCAGACTGCGGTTGTAACTCGTTCAGACTTCGACAGGATAACCAAAATACCTGTATTAGCTGAAATTCCTAAATTGAAAAGTAAAAGCAATGCATTGGTGTCATTTAACGATGTTACTCCTATGGCTGAAGCATTCAGAATATTCGTTACTAATCTGAAATTTTTATTGCCGGCTAAAGAAGCTCCCTACACGATATTGGTTACTTCGTCTGTAAAAGGAGAAGGGAAAACTTTTATTTCAACCAACTTATCAATTATTTTGGCGTCAGCGCGTGACAAGGTATTAATCATAGGAGCAGACGTAAGAAATCCTCAACTGCAGAGGTACAATCCTTCAATGAAATTAGCTAAAGGATTAAGTGAATTTTTAGGAGGCGAAAACTTAGCATTACAGGATATTATTCATCCAAGCGGTTATAACGAAAATTGTGAATTTATTTACTCAGGAGCTATACCTCCAAATCCAACTGATCTTTTACAAAATGGTAAATTAGATGAGCTTTTAGAAATGGTGAAAGGTCTAAATAAATATAAATATATTGTTTTGGATACAGCACCTCTTATGTTAGTCACAGATTCGTTCCTGATTGCAGATAAAAGTGATGTCATTGTTTACGTTACAAGATCTGAGGTGACGGAGAAAAGTTATATAGACTTCCTGAATAATGCTGTTGATGACAAAAAACTTAAAAATGTAGGCATAATCTTGAATGGAGTAAAAGAATCTAATTTTGGCTACGGAAATAAGTTTGGCTACGGTTACCATGCAGATGAAAAAAAGTGGTGGCAGATATTTGATAAAAAATAAAGATTTCTCATTATTCAAGGTTTGTCGTATCATTAACACATGAATAAAGTTTTGATTATTAGTCAATAAATTATGAAGTAGTGCGTTGACCGTTAACAAAAGTCTTTTAAATTACTAATGATGAAGTTTAGTGTTGCAATTCCAGCGTATAAAAAAAAGTTTCTGTATTCGTGTATTGATAGTATTATCAAGCAGGATTACAGTGATTTTGAGCTGATTATTGTGAATGACAATTCGCCGGAAGATTTAGAGACTATCATAAAGCTGTTTGATGACCACCGCATTAAATATTTCAAAAACGAAAAAAATTGTGGTGCCAAAAATGTTGTAGATAATTGGAATATCTGTCTCTCATATGCCTCGGGAGATTATTTTATCTTAATGGGTGATGATGATGAAATGACTACAGATTACCTTTCCACATTTTTTAACCTTATTAAAAGCTATCCTGATCAGAATGTTTATCACTGCAGATCATTTATTATTGATGATAAGTCTGAGGTTAAAAGACTGAGCCCTTCATGGCCTGAATGGGAATCGGTCTATGAGAATATTTGGCATAGAATGAACAATCTGAGAGAGCAATTTATTTCAGACTTTGTTTACAAAAAAAAATTTCTTGATGATAATAACGGATTTTATAAACTTCCATTAGCGTGGGCATCAGATGATATAACTTCTTTCCAGGCAGCGGGAAAAAGTGGTATAATTCATACGCAGAAGCCTGTTTTCTGTTATAGAGAATCAGATATTTCAATTTCAAATTCAGAATCTGCGGATTTAAAATTGCAAGCAATTGATGAAGAAGAAAAGTGGTATAAAAACTTTATAGAGTCTTCTATACCTATCAATAAAATTGATACATATTTTTATGATTGTATAAAAAAAGAACAGTCCAATTTTTTTTTAACAAAAAGGATAGAAACAATTGCCTACAACGGAATACGTGAAAAAAAATTTTTTAGAGATTGTATATATTTTTTTCAAAAAAGAAAATTATTTAAATTGAATCTGCAACATATTGTTTATGCTATTATTCTTGCGGTGAAAAAAAGCAGATCAAAAACAGTTTAATATATGGAACCTACTTTCAGCTATATCTACTCATTACCATATATTGTGTTTTTTCTGATATTTTTCATCCTGTTTCTTTGGGAAAATAAATTGAGAAAGCAAGACGCAGATATTAAAGTGGTACGTTATGTCTGCATGGCTGTTTTTTTTATTTTTTTTGGTTTTAGAGGATACTTAGATACTGATTTTATGCTCTATTATCCTCTCTATGAATCTACTCCAGTAATAACGGATACCCGAGCTCTTACGAACTTTTTCTCGGTAAATGCAGATGATTTTATTTTAAAAATTGAACCTGGATTTAAAGTGCTTTTAGTTATTTTAAAAAGTATTTCACCTAATTATTTTTTGCTGCAGATTGTTTCTACATTAATCGATGTTCTTTTCTTAAATTACTTTTTTAAAAAATATTCACCTCAATATGTTCTGGGATTTATAATGTTTTGCATTTTTTCAGGATTAATTATTGAAATCAACCTATTAAGAAATTCAAAAGCGATATTTATCTTTATTTATTCTTTGCAGTTTCTTAAAGAAAGAAATCCATATAAATACTTTCTCTGTAATTGTATTGGGCTATTATTTCATTCTTCTGCAATTTTTTATTTTCCTCTTTATTTTTTCCTTCACAGAAGGTTGCATCCAGCATTTGTTTGGGGAGTTTTCATTGTAGGAAATGTTTTGTATTTGGGTCAAGTACGCTTTGTTACACCTCTTGTTACTGCATTAGGCAGCTTACTGGGAGGTGTTTATGAATTAATGGCAGAGGGGTACTCTCAAGATAGCACATACAGCAGTGGTTATGGTATCACTGTCGGTTATTTGGAGAAAATTGCAATTTTTGTATTAATCTACAATTATTATAAAAAAATAGTTGAATATGTCGATGATGAAGGGATAGTCAATATTTTCTTCAATTTATTGTTTTTATCCACATCTACCTATCTGCTTTTATCAGAATTTTCTGTTTTGATCGACAGAATTACTACGCTATTTGCAGTTTCTTACTGGATTCTGTTTCCTTATCTCTATGCGTCATTTGAAAGGTGGGCGAAAATGGTTTTTGCATGCGTTTTATTGGTCTTTGGGATTTTTAGAATTTATAAAACTAATTTCATTATTACGAGGAAATATGAAAATATATTATGGAGTAATCCGTCAATCGGAAAAGCCTATTATATTGCAAATAAACACTTAGATAAAATTATTAATCCAAAAAAGTAACAATATTTGCACAATGAAAATTGTTTTTTTATCAACATTCGCCCTCGATGCTAATGTATCCATTGTCAATGCGCTTAAGAAAAAATGTGATGTTTATTTTTTTACGGAAGCTTTATATGAAATTTATAATTTTTTAAATAAGGATCAACTTAATAAAACGATATCTGAAGGTACAGAAGTTAACGAGCTGCAATTATTCCGGGATTTGTTGGCATTAGAAAAAACATATGTTGTGAAGGGAACTCGGAATGCTAATATTTTTAAAAAACTTTACAATTCGTACAGAGTACATCAATATATAAAAAAAATAAATCCGGATTTTATTATTATCGACAACTATATGCTGACTTACTTTCTATCAACTTTAGCATATAGGAAAAAAATGTTGATGATTGTTCATGATCCATTTCTACATTCTGGGGAAGATTTTGTGATTGACAGTTTTCTAAGAAAAATTCATTTTAAACTCATCAAAAATAAAATTTTGCTCAACGAGAGCCAACGGAATGATTTTATAGAATATTATAAAGAATGTGCTCAGAATGTAAGTTCTTCTTTTTTAAGTGTCTACGACTATCTAACATGTTTTAAAATTAGAGAAACGGTGCAGACAGATAATTTTAATATTCTTTTTTTCGGACGAATATCGCCATATAAAGGCATTAAATATTTATTAGATGCATTTTTGAAAATATTAGCAGAAAGTAATTACGAAAACTTAACACTGACGATCGCCGGAAGTGGCGACTTTGATTTTGATATCAATGAATATAAAAAATATCCCAGAATTAAGATTATTAACACCTATATAAGCCCCGGAAATTTGGCTCAGCTTATCAGTGAGTCGTCAGTGGTTGTCTGTCCGTACACAGATGCTACACAAAGCGGTGTTATAATGTCTGCCTATGCATTTAAAAAACCGGTTATCGCTACAGATGTAGGTGGGCTTCCTGAAATGGTGGAACATAATAAAACTGGTTTAATAATAAAACCTAGAAGCTCTGAAGCAATATATCAAGCAATTTTGGAACTTCATAATGATAAAGAATTGATAGAAAGGATGGCAGAAAATATTGAAAACATTTATTTTTCAGGTGAAAAAAGTTGGGATGCTTCAGCTGCATTATTTATCGATGCCTTACAAAAAATTGAACGACAATCAGAATGATACTTCGATTATAATAATTTGATACTGCATTAGAACTTTTAGTTAAGTGTTATTTTTAATCCATTTTTTTCTTTTGCATTTTTAAAGTTAATAATGTTCTCTCAATCATATTAGAT